>CAZYYD010000102.1:0-1604 GCA_964651225.1 uncultured Ignavibacteriaceae bacterium | reverse complement strand
TCCCACAACGATGGCTCTTCTTGATGCATACCCTAATCCGTTCAATCCATCAACGTCAATCAAGTATCAGCTTCCAGTGAACAGTATCGTATCTTTGAAAGTGTACGATGTGATTGGCCGTGAAGTAGCAATTCTCGCTGACGGAGTAAAAGAAACAGGGTATTACAATGCAACCTTCAATGCGTCCAGGTTAGCAAGCGGTATCTATTTTGCACGCTTTACAGCAACTCCACAGGATGGCTCATTGCCCTTCAGCCAGACGATGAAGATGCTGCTGTCAAAGTAATAGACTAGAAATAGAAGGAAAATCAAAGAGCTGACTAACAATCAGCTCTTTTGTTATTTTCCTGCCATTACCTATTGTATTACTTAATTCTTCGTATTGTCACTCTTCTATTCCTTACCCTTTTTCGGTTTTACAAAATCCGGCCATGCATCCTGCCAGAACATTGCAAGGGAATTCACAGCATCTGTCATTATGGCTCGGGACAACTCCCAAAAAGAGACATAGCTGCTCGAAGAGAACAGATGGGAGACTTTAATTATTTAATTGATTTGTGATTAATGTTCAGTATATCGAACATAGAGTATAATGCCGTATCCAAAGGAAGATGGGTAATGGATGAATTAACGGTGGAAGAAATTCGAGCTTAAGCACATAGATGTCAAGCTTGATATGACAGCGATTTGTGTAAGATATGGTATTGACGACGTGTAGACAGAATGCCTTGTCGCTGACATAGTTGTCGATGCTATCCCCATCACCAAGCGCCAGAAACACAAGTTTGACTTATATGTCCCCAATGGAACATTTTTAAAAGGGGTATACAGTTTTGGGAATGATAGACATAGTTGATATTCAAGTCTAACACTTTATAACCAAGTATTTCCGACATTAAACACCCCTCTCCTCCATCACTGATCCGACACTATATCAAGAAAATATATTCTCCTAATCACGAAGAGTTTAGAAAAGATGGAAGGATAGGATGAAATTCATATATCAAATACTCCACCTGAAAAGTAATTACCAGTGTCGCAAGTAAACAAATGCAAAATATTTAGCATATGAATCCTATTTCTATTACTATGTCATACGAAGTGTGACATGCTTGCCGAAAATATACGACAAAGGAAGAGGGTAAAAACAACCTTGATACCCTCACAGAGTTTACTTAATTTCATATTGAGGATGTTTTGGGGAATTGATAGTATGACGTTTCAAATTTTCTCTCATCATAGATTAGAAATAAATGAGATGATATGAAGGCAAAATAAGGATGGTTGCTTCTCGTAAGTACATAACAATTTCAAAGTAGATGAATTCCTATATTTGCCGTGTTTACATAATTTCATTTTCTCTTGAGGCTTCAACTTGAAAAAATATTCTAAAATCCTTCTCATTGCTATGTCTGTGTTTGCATCGCTTCTAAATCTTAAGTGCAAAGACGAGCCAACAAAGCCGCCTCCTCCGCTCCCCGATCCCATCGTCTCCTTAACTGCCGAGGATGCAAGCTGCACAGAAGTGTGGCTGAGACTTTCCGTTGCAAATGCAACCAACCCGATAATAACGCTAACACGAGATACAACGATACTAGATACGC
>CAZYYD010000101.1:0-1750 GCA_964651225.1 uncultured Ignavibacteriaceae bacterium | reverse complement strand
TTCAAGCAATTTTATCAACATTTTTGCGCATCGGATGATAACTTGACAGATTTTCTTGCAGTCTTCGCTCATGATGGTGAATCCTCTTTCATGAACCCGATTACGGTTGTATCAACTCGGCCTAAATGGTGGTACTTGTCGTAAAGGGTTTTGTATAGTTGCTGGAATTCAGGTTCAGGGAACCAAGTGAACGGTCGAAGGCTGAAATGTTCCATCCAGCAGTCAACAATCCACGCGGTTCCACCCATTTCCCAAGCCTGCAACACCGCCAATGTGCCATAGAGGTGAAACCCATCCAAACTCTCATCAAACCTGAATTTCTTTTTCATGTTCACAATAATAACGCACTCGTCGAAGCAACACGCCTCATGCGGGAATCTGTGCATATCGGATGTGTTGAATTGCAGAGGCATCCGCATGTCGTGGAATTTGCCGCAGATGCTGCCCATCATGTCCTTACCGATCACACCCGCGCAAATCCAGTCTTCAGGAAGCAATTTGATCTGGGATTGGAGTTGGTTTACCCACCCGCTACGGAAGTACGTATCCTGATGACACAAAACGCCTATCTCCGCCCCTTCCGCTTCCATGATATCTAAGAGGCCATTAAGTCCCTTGGTGGCCGAATCCGGTTCTTTGACGATGTGTGCTGATCCCTCAAGCTGGGATTGTCCAAAGACCATATCAAGTCGCACAGGGTCGTTTACCATGACGCCGAATGATACTTTGGATTTCTTCCATCTACCCGACTCATAAAAGTTAAATAGCGCAAATAGGTCTGGACGATAAGCAATCTGCTCGCCGGTATCCTTGTGGTGCATCGCCATCAATCCATCCCACGCCTGAAATTCTTCATCGAAACGGTGTTGTTTGAATATCTTCCCTTTAACGAAAGACTGCTGACCTGAGATTTTTGTTATCTCAACATTATCCGGATGTGCGATAAGCGTATTCGTGTGATATTGACGGTCAGGCGAAACATCCTTTGGGATCTGATAACCTCGCCTCATAGAGATTATTACAATATCGTCATCCATCTGCTTGACAGCATCAAATACTCCCGGTTCGTACATATCGTCGTCGTCAACGCAGACGTAATAATCGTCGTCATTGATTTCGCAATTCTGAATGAACCAGTTACGCTTGAAACATTCCGGTCTTACGTTGCAATCGGTTGATTTCATCCCGAAAATAATATTACCATGAATCCATAACTCATTATTAGAAAAATTAAAGTATTCATCCTCAAATACGATTGTGTGCAGAATCACATTCATTGGACGATAGGCATCAATCAGTTTATCTAAATTCTCTACCCGGTAGAACGGCATCACCAAGTGAATCTTATTCAGCTTTCTCTCTGAACAGTTGAAGTCAATATCGTAAAATTCCGAAAGGGTTCTGGTAACATTAACATCCGACCGACCTCGCACCATCTTCTCATTCCATTCATCAAGACTTCTGGTGAAGTAGTGATCGAGCCAAATCTTCTTATAAATAGGGGTCATGAAGGCAGCCTCGACGACCTCTTTGTTGACATTAACGCAATTCCCTTTTGAGTATTTGAAGGAATGCGGGTCTCTTGCTATCTCGGCCAAAAATGGATTGACGATACTCTTAATATGGCAATTATCTTTAAAATCATCCTTTGTGTGCTGCGTGAACTTGGTTCGCTGACCTTCCGGGGTCTGCTCTTTAATCCCCGAAGATCCAAACATTCTCCAGCTTATCCCGAGTCCCGAAAACTCCT
>CAZYYD010000100.1:0-1788 GCA_964651225.1 uncultured Ignavibacteriaceae bacterium | reverse complement strand
AAGCGCTTCTTCACTTTTTGTGAGTGATTTTACCCACTCAAAAAGGAGAAGACCCGGAATTTATATCCCTATAGAACATCAATGAGATCATATTAATTCCAACGAATAACATCAGATCCCAACTAATGCCCGGCGGAACAACTAAGAGCGGAAATCACCAAAAAAACGAAAGCTGAAAGTAAATTGTTCCATAGAGAATAAAATACGAGAATCATTGATATCTGTGAATGTGCGCACCATAGGATGGAACTTGCAATATGCTGTATACGTCAAAATAATGAAACATTCCCTAGCTTTCCTTAAGCATCGGATTGATGACTTTACCAACTGCGCATTGGTACCTTTCTCATGTCATCGACATACTTATTGTATGTTCTCTTGTTTTATCAATTGATTCCCATGAAGGACTCGCACAAAACCTTTCCTTAACATTGAAGGATCTTCAGGATTCATCGAAGAACGAGATGATAGAGAATCGCATGCAGAAACAAAATCCTTCCCGGTCTTCACCATTGATTCCATTCACCGACACCTTTCTGGGTAGCCTCAATAATTTTACCTCTCAGGAAAAAATTGTTCCATCCACAGAGCTGCTCTTATTATATCCAGATTTACGAAATGTGATCCTCAAAGAATATATGCGTACTCAGAGACGCTATGTTTATCCAGTCACAACAATGAATGAATCACTCAATTATAATTTCATCCCATCGACTTATCTTGAAAATGAACTGAGACAGAATATTCATCGATATGGAGTTCTATACAATCCTTTTCGACCGACTCTTATACAAATGTCAGTATCGATCAGTTTTGAGCCCCTAAGGTTATTGTCCTGGTTGTTGAAAATGATTCGATGATAAATATTCACATAAAATTGAAGAATCCTGTTTTGTATTGTTCAAGAATGGATGTATACAAGGAGCTGAGATCAATCAATTGATCATTTGAAGCTTGCGAGAATAGATCCGGTCGAGATCTCCGCTAATAAAAAAATCTGGCATCGTTCTGCTGTCCCTTTCACTGGGTTTATCCCACGTTTTCTATCAGGACCTTCCCATGTATCGCGTTTTGTCCAACATCCGGCTGTTGTTTGGCGGAATCGAACGTTGTGTGCGACATCCCGCTTTACGAGTATGTCGCAGTCTGACGACCGTTGTTTTGCGGGACAGTCCCTTCTAAAAACGAAGAACCCTAAGCTACTTTCGTAACTCAGGGTTCTAAATTAAAATCTGGCATCGACCTACTCTCCCATGCAGTTACCCACATAGTACCATCGGCTCAGAGGGGCTTAACTTCTCTGTTCGGAATGGGAAGAGGTGTAACACCCTCGACATTGACACCAGAAAAAAATAACATTGGGAAGTTTGCATAATTCTAAACCTGTAACGCAATTCTAAAGATGACCTTCATCTTTGAGATGATCGTATCGATGGATCAACAAAAATAGAGATTAAGTTGTCGACCTATTAGTACCGCTCGACTAAACATATTACTATGCTTCTATCTACGGCCTATCAACCAAGTCATCTCCTTGGGGTCTTATTCTGCCGAAGCAGAAGGGAAACCTCATCTTTGGGCGGGTTTCGCACTTAGATGCTTTCAGTGCTTATCCCATCCGGACATGGCTACTGAGCAATGCCACTGGCGTGACAACTCATTCACCGTCGGTCCGTTCACTCTGGTCCTCTCGTACTAGGAGCGACACCCATCAAGTTTCCTACGCCCGCACAGGATAGGGACCGAACTGTCTCACGACGTTCTGAACCCAGCTCACGTACCGCTTTA
>CAZYYD010000099.1:0-1916 GCA_964651225.1 uncultured Ignavibacteriaceae bacterium | reverse complement strand
ACATGGGTGTGCAATTTTCCGCGGAATCTTGTGCACTTTTCGACCGGAATCAACACCTGAGCGGAATCTTGCATATAGCGACAGACTTTTCTACATTCATCCAGCAAGAATTCACCTTCACCAATCGAGGGGAACACCGATGTCTTTTACCGATAAAATTGTAACATTGGAACGCCATATTATCGAAGGGGAAAAAGCGCATCCGCAGGCAACGGGTGAACTGTCCACAATTCTCCGTGAGTTGACGCTGGCATTCAAGTTGATCTATCGAGAGGTCAGCAAAGCCGGCCTTGCCAATATCATCGGCCTCGTCGGCAGGGAGAATATTCATGGCGAGAAAGTGAAAAAACTCGACCTCTTTGCTGATGAAAAAATCTATCAGTCGATGGATCATATCGGGAAGCTGTGTGTGATGGCATCGGAAGAGCATGACGAGATTATTCCCATTCCTGAAAATTATTCGACAGGGAAATATGTCCTCATCTTTGATCCGCTCGACGGATCCTCTAATATTGATGTCTGCGTCAGCATCGGAACGATCTTCTCCGTCTATCGGCGTTTCACACCGTCCGGGCAGGGGAATTTGTCAGATTGCCTCCAGCCGGGATATAAACAGGTCGCGGCCGGATATGTTGTCTACGGCTCGTCCACCATGATGGTCTATACCGCGAGAGATGGAGTTCACGGATTCACGCTCGACCCGTCGCTGGGTGAATTTCTCCTTTCGCACGAAAATATCAGGATCCCTAAGCTGGGCAAAACGTACAGCATCAATGAAGGAAACTACCGCTATTGGTCGGATGGCATGAAAAAGTATCTCAAGTACCTGCAGGAAGAAGATCCTTCCACTTCCCGTCCGTATTCAGCACGGTACATTGGATCGATGGTAGCCGACATCCATCGGACCCTCCTCTATGGCGGGATCTTTATGTATCCGCAAGACACGAGACAGCCGGATGGAAAGTTGAGGATTATGTACGAGTGCAATCCGCTCGCCTTCATCGTTGAGCAAGCGGGAGGACGCGCGAGCAATGGACGTGAACGCATCCTCGACCTTCAGCCGGAATCGCTGCATCAGAAGACACCGTTCTACGCTGGCAGCGAAGAAGATGTTCCCATCTGTGAAGAATTTCTGCAAGGGAAGCGGTAGCGGGAATTCATGAAAGATCAGTATATCACAGAGAAAATATTTGTTGTCGTGGATGTCGAGACGACCGGCCTGAGTCCGACTGAAGACCGGATCACGGAAATCGCGATGATGAAAGTGAAGAACGGTGTTTTGCTCGATGAGTTTTCAACGCTGATCAATCCGCTTGTTACAATCCCTGCTTCCATCACTTCTCTTACCGGTATCGACAATCTTATGGTTGCAGATGCACCGACTGCCCGCGAAGTCGTACCGACCATGGCGGATTTTCTGGGCGATGCGGTATTCGTTGCTCACAATGCGCCCTTCGACTGGGGATTTGTGTCGGAGACTGCGATTCGCGAACGCGGGATTGAACTTAACAATAAACAATTGTGTACGGTAAAATTAAGCCGCAGGATCCTCCCACACCTAACCAGCAAATCTCTGGGTCCTGTAACATCCGCTTTAAATATCACCATCCCCGAGCGTCACCGTGCCTCCGGCGACGCCTATGCGACAGCGCTGGTGCTGATAAAATTTTTATCCTTTCTTCAGCGAAAACACGATATTCAGATGATCAGCGAATTGCTTCGATTTCAAAACGGCTGGTCCCCTGATCCTTCAAAATAATCTTTTTCCTTGAACGTAAGCCATCTTCCGAATTGCACGCATCACTTCTGGAGTGCAATTTCAGCGAAGATGTGGAAAAAGGTGAACCAAAAAATGGTTAGTAGCTATCTCAAAAATGAAAAAATGACTTGTACTTTGTAAAAATGTCATGTACTTT
>CAZYYD010000098.1:0-2055 GCA_964651225.1 uncultured Ignavibacteriaceae bacterium | reverse complement strand
CATAATAAGAAATTATTTTTTAGAAATTATTATTTTCTAAAAATATTCCCTTCACATGGCAACCAGTTTGGCAACCACTTCCGCCTATTAGATTTTTTGGGTTTAGTGAATTATTGACAATCGAAAGTTACTAAACATTCATCCCTCCCGCAACATCTACGATGAGATAATCTATCAGCAGATTCTGAAAATACCGAACAAAAATGTATCTCGACTTCAGTACAGCGTAATTACCCACTTCCTTTCTTCACACCTCACCTCTATACAATTCATATAGAGAATCAGAATTTTACATAACAATGCGCGTGCACTTCTGACCGAGATACCATCCCCCCTCTTGATTGGGATAGTTTCGGTTTTTTCGTTGAGAGTTTTTCGGTTGAACCAATCAATAGGTTAGACGGGGCTGCCAATCGGATGGGAGTTGTCATAAAATAACAACCATCAAGGAGAATCATCATGGAAACCATCCAACCCAAATTCAACTTCAACTTCTATCGTTTTGAACGTGCAGCTGGAGCAGTAACCACTGTTCCAGTTCGTGACGCATCACATGCCGATGGAATGAAAACCCTCATCGATACCCAGCATTCCACAATCGTCAAAGAACGTGTCGCACAATGGGCCGTAAAGAATAATATCAACCTATCCGAGAAGTCTCCCTTTCCTTCCAGCAAATATCCTGGCAAGGTCTGGATAGAGTATCGCTTCGGCGGAATCACGTTGTAAACCCTCAGTCAACCCATCACACTCAGGCGGTATCTCGGATAACACATCTGGGATACCGCTCCTGTCTTTTAGGACTAATAAACAATAATACCAGATATCTTTTTCAACAATCGGAGGATCTAATGCCACCATGAAACCCAACATAATACGTACCGTTACCTGGCGCTTCCACGACAGCGCCTCCATTTATCCTCATCTCACGAATCAAACACTCATCATCAGCTCACCAGAAGACTTCTTCAAGCACTTCCTTTTCCTCTTTCAGAACCAGGTCAAAGAACGATTCGTCGTCGTATGGCTGAACAGCTGCAATAAGGTCAGCGGTTTCGAAATCGTTACAGAAGGTCTCCTCAACAGTAGTCTCGTACATCCGCGTGAAGTCTTCAGAGGAGCTATCGTCGCTACCGCTGCCAGTATCATCATCGCTCACAACCATCCTTCAGGCAATGCTGTCCCTTCACAGGAAGATATTGCGATCACCAAGCAGCTTGTGGAGAGCAGTAAGATACTCGGTATTCCGCTTCATGATCACGTCATCATAACAAACAATTCCTATCACTCCATGGCAGAACACAACCAGCTATAGAAAGGAGGTGAATATACATGAATATCGACAAACGATTTCTATATTGGGATAAATAACGGCGGGGTACTCCTACAATGAGATCGGCGCTCCCGAAACCGGGATGAATAAGCACGAAGGCTTAAGTCCTGACCCGCTCCGACGAGCGGAGCGAGGCGAGCGCCCCGAGACGAGCATCTCTTACTCGGTATTTGGACCCGTAGCGATGATACCCCGCCATAACATTTTACACATGAAAAAATGAAGATATTCTCTTTATCACTCACATAATAAAAGGAGAATACCAATGGATCCGCTTAAACAACAACTCATTGCTGGTAAATATATTGTTGGCATAGATCCCGCAAAGAAAAAACATCAGGCTGTTATTCTCACCCCAGACGGCCTACAGCTGGGGAAGTCGTTTTGCTTTGATGTCAGTTATGAGGGTTACACTAACACCCTTTGGAAAAAAGTAACATTTCTCGTTCCTAATTGCAATCCCGAGAATATCGTCTTTGCCATCGAGACCTCCTGTAATCTCTGGATGACCCTCGCATTCTATCTTAAAAGAGAAGGCTATGCCGTGGTTATGGTGAGTCCCCTGACCACGCATCTTTCCCGTCCTATGGCGCATCACGATTTCTCCCGCACCGATCCCAAAGATGCTCTCCTGATTGCTTCCAATACGCACCACGGGAACTTTGACCTCTATCAAGAATATTCATCTTCAACCAATGCCATGCATCGGTTGGGAATCACCT
>CAZYYD010000097.1:0-2100 GCA_964651225.1 uncultured Ignavibacteriaceae bacterium | reverse complement strand
ATTTGGTGGTTAACTCATGAAAATATTTGTCTCAAAAGTATTGGCAAGTTCCGCTACGGTGATCAGATCCTTTCTTCCTTCAAGGAAAGGAATCTCCGGCCGATGCTTCTCGAGAGCCGGAAATCAATCTACTTCACATATTCTTTCGCGAACGATTTGGCTGAGAATGGCTCTCCTGTAGCTTCCTTCATTAATTCATCCCAGCGAAGAGACGCACCGGGAGCAAAAACCTTTGATTGTAAATATTGTCCGACTTCTTTCTGATTGGCGAACGTCGGCTGCGGACTGGTTTGTTCTCGAAGAACATTTTTGATGATATATTCCTGGAGCTGCGATGCCGCTAATTCGCCAAGCTGATAATTGTGATAATAGGCAGGATAGAGGGACAGATGGATCTTTGCCGCCCAATCGGGGATCGTGCGTCCTTTGGGCGGAGTGACCATTTGGTATTCTTTCACTAAATCCCACCACAACGTGTTCAAGTCCTGGTCCGGATTCTCATACATTGCTTTTTCAAAACGCATCATCACCTGTTCCCAGCGGCAAAAGATGAGCGCTTTCATCCGTAAATTTTCCTGTCCAGCGGCGCGGATCATTTCCTTATCTCGGTCGTTAATACCAACCATTGCCTGGAGCCAGTCGGCGTTGCTCGCCTGACGTTCCATGAGCATGGCGATCGCTTCAGTGAGGAAGGTGTGCGATTCGGTACGAAGGAGAAAGGGGAGATCCCGCTTGATGTTCTTGCTATAGACGCAATGTCCCAATTCGTGGAGCATCGTACCCATCCAGTAATAATTGTCGACAATACTGAGCATCGTACGGACATCTCCGAGTCTGTCAATGTCGGTCGCAAATGCGTGCTGGTACTTCCCTTTCCGTCCGTAGATATCGCTCTTCTGGAGAATATCATCTACCGGCAAACCGATATTGGTATAGAATGTCCTTCCTAATTCATCGACTTTTTTGCCTTTGTAATACTTGTCCAGATCTACAGAGCCGATTTGCGGCGGTTCCTGGAAAAACCGATCCTGATAATGCCATGGCATCATTTGTTCCGGTCGGATTCCGTACTTCTTTGCCAGCTTGCCATCGATTTCTGCTTTGAGCTTCGTGTATGGTTCATCAGTGAGAGTTTTCAATTCATCAAAGAGGGCTGTGATTTCGCTGACTGTTTGTTCGTTGGTAATCAGGGACATCTCATAATAATTCTTGAATCCCAATTGCCGTGCCGATTCATTCCGTAATTTTACCAGTTCTATCACCAGCGGCGCAATCGCCGTACCAATCTCTTTACTTGCTTCCCATGCTTTCTGTCGTTTGGCAGAATTCTTTTCTTCCTTGAGAATGGTATTGATCGTGTTGTCATCGACCTGCTTACCATCGAGCGTGGGACGGAACGTATTGAACTTGTTGGCAACTTCCGCCCCCTTTTCCACAATCTTCCTCATCAGCGCAGTGTCCATTTGATTTTTCACATATGTGTTATACAGAAGAATGAGCTGGCGTTGGAGAAGAGGATCTTTGATCTTGCCGGATTCCTTCCACTTTTTTAACTGTTCGCAATCAGCTTTGCTGGAATAGATCGTATTGATTTCCACTTCCACCGCCGCTTTTTTATTATAATATGTTTTGTCACCGGTGGCGTTAGCATTCCAGTCGGCAAGGTTCATCTCCTTGAACTTCGGTTCAACGTTCTTTACATGCGCGACGATGAAGGAGCGCAAATCCTGCTCATCGTCCCGCATAGAGCAAGCCATGAGTACACATGCGAAGAGAAATGGGAGAAGAAGGGAAAGGGGTTTCATAGGATCTCCTGGTGAAGTGTGAATGAGGGTCTGATTGGAAGAACATAGAAATAATCTATAGAGAGGATTGATGAAGCGCAAGCATCTTGTGATGTGTAGAACAATTATGCAGCGGTGCTTCCCAAGAAGAAATAAAAAGAAGATAGGAAAAGGGACTGAAATCAGTCATCTTTCAGCGGGAAGCGGCCTGTTCATGTGTCCTCCAGTCTGCAGCTCAGAGCGAGGTTCTCAAACTACTAGGGGTTATGTGACAAATGAAAGTGAGCCACCTAAAATCCTGGTTTTAGGATTAAGT
>CAZYYD010000096.1:0-2256 GCA_964651225.1 uncultured Ignavibacteriaceae bacterium | reverse complement strand
AAACCTGGGCAGATTCGACTGCCATATATGCTTCTGAGTTTTGGGATATATTCGCAAATGACGGATGGCCTCTACCCCCGTCAGACGGGACGATGGGAGGAGATAACGGTAAATATGATATTTATATCACTAACCTCGATAATGAACTCTATTGCGCAGCAGCGGTTCCTGAGCTACAAACCGAAACTCCATATCGGGATAGTTATAATTCATTTTTATTGATACATAGAGATTCTCTTCGATATCCATTCCCGAAGTTTAAAAGACTAAAGGCCGCAATCGCGCATGAGATGAATCATTCTTTCCAAATGGCATGCAGATGGCACAAAGGAGATTTATGGTTTATGGAAAATACTTCCGTTTGTATCGAAGAAACATATTGCCCGGACCTGGAACTTATGAAATATTATAATGAACCTCCCTGGCAAAAAAGTCCATTGATAACGCCGGACAATGACATTACAAGTACATCTAATTATTATTTATACGGGGGTGGCTTATGGCCGTTGTTTCTGAATCAAAAATATGGTCCACTATGTGTTTTGGGAATTTGGACTGAAGCAGGTTCAAATCCAGACATGACTTTAATGACAGATGTGATTGATAAATTATTATCGGAAGAGTTTTCCACTGATCTGGGAGCAGCCTTGCGCGAATACGCAATTTGGAGATATTTCACAGGCTACCGTGATGATGGAAACCATTTTAAGAATGGTGCAAGATTACCAATCGTAAGTATTAAGGCAGAGTTTTCATCGTATCCAGTAGACTATCTAACTAACCCAGGGTTCATAACATATGGTGGTACGACATATCATGAATTTACAGGACTAGGCGTTTTGAACCTTACACTTTCTTCACCTCGTTTCAATGATATTTCGAATTATATTATTTCAGGCAGAGGTAATAATACCTCTATAGTACCAATCAACCTTGGTGGCACATCTCCGATAACAGGTGAAATTTCTTGGCTTGGAAAAGATACTGTGTATCTTCTTTCGGTTTCTCATTACTTTGACCCAATCCAGAATCCAACTACGATAACACTCCATATAGACGCAACTCAGAGTACAAACACACAGGTATCCTTCACAAATAGAATAGATGAAGAAAATGCAGGCGGAGATTTTACGTTAAGTCAAACAGTGAGTTGGATATCCGGGGACGAACAGGTGGCGTCTGGTGATACTCGAAACCTTGCTATAGGAAAATCTTATGAAGCAGAGACAAAGCAGGAGCGGTTCATTGAGGAATCCAATATCTGGAAGCACAATAATTGGAATGTAATATCAAGTGCAGATAAATTGACACATACGTTCACTGGACAATCAAACAACGATCAGAATGCATATTTTCTGCCAATTTACGCAGCTACGATTCAAGCTGAACTCATCGATGGTGGAGTCGGTGGCACGATACAATTCCGTGATCCATGGTATCTCAAATCCGATGGAACTCAACCTGTTGATAATGAATTCTTGCCATCCGTATCATCGCCGTATTATCCAACTGGAGCATACAATCAAGAGACTGGTGGCGTGTTCTTAGACCAAGGATTCCCCAATTGGGCACCGCCTTATTATTCTGTTCGTGTTTCTCAAACTCAGAATAATATTTGTGGTTTTATCGGATACTTCAGGAATTGGTCAGGTCACGCAGATTCAATCGCCTACCAAAACGATAATGCCTCCGAGACTGGAATTGTTTTCAAGCAGGCAAATGCGAAAGCAACTGCGATATATAAAGCGTACTTAGGTTCTTCGCTGCCGACGGTCACTGCTACTGCAAACCAGCATAAATTGGCCTCTTTACCAACTGCACCAATCGCCTTTGTCTATGAAAGTGCCAACCGGATATGGGGTACCCGGTCGTATGACCAGGTCGACTTTGAACCCGAAAAACTTCTCAGTCCTGAACCGACCGCAACAAAGATCTCTAAAAGTCCTTCTCTCACGAGCGTGACAAATATTATGAGCGGTCCAGTTTCTCAATTTCTTACAGCCTATCAGGAGACGGAACAGTCCGGCTCAACCTATACGCACAGAATTTATCTCGCCAGAACGGAATACAACTATAATCCTGTTGCTACAGAATTGATTACAAGCTGGACAAGCTCCACGAACGAAGATGCTCAACCGTGCATTGCCTATGGCAAAATTTCATCGACCGGGGATCAGAATAAAACAGTAGCGGTGGTCTACAAACGCGGGAATTCACTTTACATCAACGCCCGTCGTCTTAATCCTGAGGCCGTCT
>CAZYYD010000095.1:0-2654 GCA_964651225.1 uncultured Ignavibacteriaceae bacterium | reverse complement strand
TGAGATGGTCCCGTGAAGGTGCCAATAATCTTCTTGTCTTGCGAGCCCAATATCTTAATGCCCAAACTCAGCATCTGAGAGCAAGCCCCTCCCCCCACTAAAAAGGATGCAACCGTTCGATCGCAGTTACAAGATGCAGAAAGAGGACTTCGGATTAGTGCTTAAAAAGTTCATCAATAAGAAGAGAATATAATTTGATTCCGTTGTTTTCTTGTTTAGCACTTTTGCCCATCTAAACACCTCATTATTAAAGACCAATATATTCTAAGAGAAATTAAAATCTAAATTTATCATCTTTTTTTGTAAGATAATTGAATAGTTCACTGTCTATGTCCTTAATATTTTTATTGATTTGTTCTTTATAGTAGCCCCACCATTCTTCTCCCAAATCAGATAAACCATTTTTGATAAGACGTTTTACAACGTACTTCGTCTTGTATTGGTTGTCTATATACTTCACGAAAAATGTGAGCTCCATTTGGAGGTTGATACTAACAGAAAGTACGTTATAATGGCCAATTTCAAATATTCCATTTCCTATTATTAAACCCTCTTCAGATGATTGAGTAACAGACTTACCAGAGGCATATTTCTCGTTGATAAATTGGATTACTTGTACACGAATATCTTCTTTCTTGAGTTGAACTTCGTGTGAAAATATCTGCTCTTTTTCTTCTGGTAAAAGATATATTTTTGTCGGTGCGCAACCCGCAATAAGCAATAAAACAAAAACGCCAGAAAGAAGTTTTAGATTAGATTCCATTGTTTCTCCATTGTTTTATTGAAATTGCGCATTTATTATCCGTGCGTGCTAACAGATGGCAATACGCGCATCCGGTGAAACGAAATTCTAAAACTATGTCTGCATCATGTACTTTTTAATGCCGCGGGAGTACTATTTTCTCTTGACTTCTTCCTTTTTAAAGTGGTTATATTGCAATTGTTTCATTTGAGTAAAACAAGTTTCCTCGCCTGGATATATGAACCAGCTTGCAAACGATAAAAGTAGACACCACTCGGTAAACGATCACCGTTAAATACGACATTGTAGTGCCCTGCATTTTTTCTTGCATTGATTAAGTTCGCAACTTCTCTGCCAAGCATATCATAAACCTTCAGCGTTACAAAACTGTTAACAGGTAATTGATAGTTGATGACTGTCGTCGGATTGAAGGGATTGGGATAATTTTGTGATACACTAAAATTCTTTGGAATATCAGAGCCATTTTGCAAAACCGATGTTGGAATTGCAATTATCCCACTCAATTGCACTTTAGTTAACGGATAGATTGAATTACTAAGTATACAAAGCGTGTCATAATATGATATAACACTTGTCGTGTCTGGTGTAAATGAGATAAGCAAACTCATAGTATCACCCTCGCTGACCGTGTCATGAACAGATGCGACAACAAACCATTTTGTCATAGTATAGACCGAATCAATTTTAAGCGGAGCTAAAGAACCACATGTAATTTTGAGAGTGGCTGTTTTTGTTTGATGCCAGGTACTCAGAGGTGAACTGAATACCATGCTGTATTGATTTAATGAAATAGTTGGAGTCCATTTAGAAAATGGATGCTGCCAAACACCATTCCAAGTTCCAGCAAAGAGATTGGTGTCCCCTTTCCCATTGGGGAGGATATACAAAGAATAAACAGCAGTATGGTATGGTAATCCTGAATTGATTGCAATCCAGCTTGTGCCGTTATTAGTTGACTGATAGACACCATCCCAAGTTCCCGCAAAAAGATTCATATCCCCCTTCTCACTAGGTAGGATAGCCAAAGAATAGATAGTAGGAATGGGTCCACTGTTTGTCAATCCCGAATCTACTGCACTCCAACTAGTCCCGTTATTAGTAGAATGGAAAACACCACCACGAGTTCCTGCAAAAATATTGTTGCCACAAGCTGCTAATGCCTCGACATTAATGTTCGTTAGGCCTGAATTAACCTCTTTCCAGCTTGTTCCGTTATTGGTTGATAAATAGACGCCACTATAAAAACCCCCTAACATTCCCGCGAAGATACTTGTATCGCCTGTTCCGTTAATGGAGATAGCAAATGAAGAGACTGTAGGTACGACTGCAGTGTCCGGTAGACCCGAACTGACTGCTGTCCAGTTTGTACCGTCGTTTGTTGATAGAAAGACGCCGCCAGTAGTCCCGGCAAATATATTATTGCCACAAACAGCAAAAGCCGTAACACCAGTGTTCGTCACACCTGAATCAATCGCAGTCCAGTTTGTGCCGTTATTGGTCGATAAATAAATACCGCTGTAAGTCCCTGCGAAGAGATCTGCACCCTTAACGGCCAAACAATTAATTCCATAATTTGGTAATCCTGAATTAACTGCAGTCCAGCTTGCACCATTATTGGATGACCAAAAGACACCGGTCCAAGTTACTGCGAAAAGATTCGTATCCATAACAGCGAAAGAGCTAAACTGAAGAAGAGAGATTGGGCAACTGGTCTGAACCCATTGGGCATTCAACAGATTCGTGATGTTGAACAGGTAGCATAATACACATAGTAATCGTAGATAGTTTTTCATCTGTTTCACCTTTCGCAAACTAATGAAAGGGCCATTGCAACATAACGATTTCTATATTGGGATAAATAACGGCGGGGTACTCCTACAATGAGATCGGC
>CAZYYD010000094.1:0-3344 GCA_964651225.1 uncultured Ignavibacteriaceae bacterium | reverse complement strand
TAGAATAAACCCTTCTTCTTTTCAAGACCCCCCACACTTTTACGGATACAACGCTTGGTCAATACGCGGTTTCGTTCTTGATAGACATTATGTATATTAGAAGAAAGATTCCAATTGAAACTTTCAATCACAGGATAGAGTGCATCTATAATGAACTTTCAGCAATTAGAATACATTGTTGCGGTCGATACCTATAGGCATTTTGGCAAAGCAGCGGAGAAGTGTTTCGTGACGCAACCGACGCTCAGTTCCATGATTCAAAAACTGGAAAAAGATCTTGGCGTGCGCATTTTTCAGCGGAAAGAAAAACCAGTGCTGCCAACAGAAGTGGGCAGGCAGGTTATTGCTCAGGCGCGGATAATTCTGCAGGACATGAAACACATCCACGATATTGTACATACGCATATTGGAGAAATTAAGGGAGAGTTGAAAATAGGCATTCTCCCGACTCTTGCGCCATATCTTTTACCACTGTTTTTACACAGATTCGTACGCATCTATAAAATGGTGCGCGTGACGGTCAAAGAATTGCTCACAGAAGAAATTATTGATGGATTAAAAAAAGGAAAATTTGATATTGGATTACTTGTTACACCCGTTCATGACAAATCGATTCATGAAGATCCGTTGTTCTATGAAGAATTTATAGCATATGTATCCATTCATGATGCATCATATAAACGAAAGCACCTCAATCCCGCTAAAATTGATGCGAGTAAATTGTGGCTTCTCGAGGAAGGGCATTGTTACCGCTCGCAAATCATGAACCTTTGCCATCTGCGGAAAGCCTCGGAGCAGGACAAGCATTTTTACTATGAAGCCGGTAGTATTGAGACACTCAAGAAAATGGTTGAACGGAACGAAGGTATCACAATTTTACCGGAACTTGCATTACTCTATCTCAACGAGACGGATAAACATATGGTGCGGCGGTTTCAAAGACCTATTCCTGTGCGTGAGGTAAGCCTTCTCTCTCATTGCGATTTTGCAAATCAAGTACTGGTGGATGCATTGAAAAAGCAAATACTCTCGGTGGTGCCGAAACATATGCTGCAGGCAAAACATCGGATGATTATCAAACAATAACAGACCATACAAAGGAGAATCAAACTATGGAAGGACCTGATAAAATTCTTGCTACACTCAATGAACTTTTAGCCGAAGAGCTTACAGCCATCAGCCAGTATATGGTACACTCGGAAATGTGCGATAACTGGGGATACGAAAAACTTCACAAAGCTATAGAAAAGCAGGCTATTGATGAGATGAAACATGCCGAGTGGTTGATAGGACGTATTCTATTCCTAGAAGGCACACCGGTTGTATCCAAGTTACAGCCCATGAAGATCGGTGCCGATGTTCCGGCAATGCTGACAAACGACAGCAACGGAGAACAGAGTGCAGTCCAACTGTACAATAAGGCGATTGTGCAAGCGCGCGAAGTTACAGACAACGGCACGGCAGACCTCTTGACAAAAATTCTTCTCATGGAGGAGGGGCATGGCGATTGGCTGGACCAGCAGCGTGACCAGATCGGTCAGATTGGAATTCAAAATTATTTGGCAAACCAGACAGGCGAATAAGGTTTATCGGACAAAGAGCGAAACATCGCCAACAAGACAGGACTTAAAGGAAGAAGTCATTCGTCGAAAGCTCTCATATCGTGAAGGAAGCTTTTTTTACTATAACTTCTTCAGCGCGAGAATCTTACAGGCTGCAGCAGCGGCCCCAACTCCATTATCAATATTCACTACGGTAACACCCGGCGCACAGCTTGTCAACATAGCAAACAGAGCTGTAAAACCGGAAAGAGCTGTTCCATATCCAATGCTTGTTGGAAGAGCGATAATAGGCTGCGGATAGAGACCTGCAATAACACTGGGGAGTGCGCCTTCCATGCCGGCTGCGACGATGAGAACATCACTGGGACGAATACGATCTTCGTTTGCGAACAGCCTGTGAATTCCTGCAACACCGACATCGTACACACGCTGAACCTCAATCCCCAAACTCTCCAAAATCAAAGCTGCTTCTTCGCACGCGGTAGTATCCGTTGTTCCCGCAGAGACTATACCGACGCGGCTGCCTCTCATGTCTGGTAAAGGTTTCCCGATGCGGAACGATCGAGCTTCGTTCAGGAAAGTTCCTTTCGGAAAGGCTTTTTTGAGCTTTGGAAAATATTCCAGTGGACAGCGTGTCCCCAGAACTAGCTTCTCTTGTGTGAAGAGCGTTCTGGCAATAGTAATGATGCGCTCCGCTGATTTATTCTCGCAATAGATTACTTCCGGAAATGCCGTCCGTTCCCGGCGCGACATATCAAGCTTCGCGAACTCATCAACATGCACAAAGGAATGTCTGCCGGAAAAAGATTTCTTTAAAGTGGTACGGTGAGGAGTTTTAGGCTTCATTCTTGACAATCTCTCTATTCAACTTACCGGAGATAAAGCCTTCCTCATCAATGAGTACCTCTCTATATCCAGCCGCTTTCAAATGCTGCTGAACTTCAGCGAAGAAGTTTCGTAATTTCGGTATTGCCCAGGAATCAACTTCGATTTTTGCCGTTGTTCCGAAGTGCCGCACTCGTACATTGATGAATCCAAGCTGCCGGATGAATTTCTCGGCCTGCGCGATCATCGTGAGCGACCGCAAATCGATCATTGTTCTATAAGGAATTCTGGAAGAAAGGCAAGGAGCTGCCGGTTTATCGTAATTGGGCAGGCCATAGATCAGAGCGGCTTCGCGGACCTCCTGCTTGGTCATGCGCGCTTCAATCAAAGGAGACTTGACTTCAAACTCTTTTGCGGCGATTCGTCCGGGACGATAATCGCCCATATCGTCAAGGTTTGCGCCATCTAAGAGGAAAGGAATATTTTCCTGTTTCGCAATTTCAACAAGCTGTCGATAGAGTTCTTGTTTACAGAAGTAACATCGATTCACCGGATTGGCGGCGTAATTTTGAATATCGAGTTCCTTATATTCCACCTCCCGAAAATTGAATTGGTTCTTCGCTGCAATCGAACGGGCTAGTTCAATATTTTCACTCGTAATCGTTTCGGTGATTCCGAGAACGATCACCGCATTGCTCCTAAGTACTTTATTTGCGGCATATGCGACAACGGTCGAATCGACACCGCCAGAGTACCCGATGATCACGTTTCCCCAGCTTTGAATAAGAGCCTCAAGTTGATGTATCTTGTTCATAGTTACTCACATTCCTTCTATATTACTAAGTTAATCAAAAAAGGTATAAGCTGCATCGAGAAGTGGGAATATTTCCAGGGAATCATTGCATGAGTTCTACAAGGAAGTGCAACGCTCTAAAAGAATTAGTAAAATTAGAGCAT
>CAZYYD010000093.1:0-3464 GCA_964651225.1 uncultured Ignavibacteriaceae bacterium | reverse complement strand
TAGAAGCTAAATCTCGCTCTTTTTACCCACTCGGTTGGGAGAAGAGCCTCTTTTTATAAGTTTCATATTAAATACTATTGCAAAAGCCCATGAATCAAGGAGATAGTGGTGCAATGTATCAATCAAAGGAGTAGATATTTATGCAGGAGAGGATATATGCTCCCGATCTCGGATGGTCTTGGTACTTCGAATATCTTTGCCATCTCGACATTTGCAATATGCGAGAAAGGCTTTGAATAAAACTTCGTTCGAGATTTCTCTCTTAAAAGCCTATTTTGAATGTCTTTGTTACTTCAGAATAATCAGAAGAAACAAGTTTATTCATCATAACATATTTGCTGATTTTGCTTATAGTTTGGGCGTTCTGCTAGTTTTAAAAGTAAGGTCATTACTCAGACATCTGTAGCCACTGGATAAACTTGGTAAGAAATCCTGACCTAATAAAGAACTACAATGCGGATAATGGCTTAGTTATACTGGACAGTTCCTATAAAACCATGCCACTATCTCTGCTGAAATGCTTTGCCAAATGTGTTTAAGTCGGCCAAATTTACGTTATAGACAACGATCTGCCCTAGAAGGGATTCATATAGGGTTACACACTTATGAAAGGCTGTATTGCTCCAATCGTCTCCCCTTTAATACATTGTTAAATTGATTAATATTCTTTTGGTTTGCCAGTGAAAGATCGATTTCCGCTGCAGAAATCGATGATTTTGTGGTTCCCAGCCGCCTAAGAATAGACCCATTTGTAGAAACAATTTCGCTTGTTCCAATGAAATGTAAGTGAAATCCTCCTCGGTTTTCCTCTCCCACACGATTGGCGGTTGCAGCAAACACCTTATTTTCCAAACAGCGGGTTATCATGGCATCCGGACAATGCGGGAGCACGAGATTCGCTGGATGTGCTATTAATTGTGCTCCCTGTAATGCTAATGACCGTGCACTTTCGGGATAGATCCAATCGAAACAGATCATCATGCCAACCTTCCCAAACGGAAGATCGAACATAGGAAATCCGAGATTTCCGGGAGCGAAGAGTATATTTTCCCGGTCAAATAAATGTACTTTGCGGTAGAGTCCGATCAGTCCTTCCGGCCCAAGGAGCGCTGATGAGTTGTAAATCTTATCTCCCCTTTCTGCAAATCCATAGACGATGTGACTCTTTCGTTTCTTCGACCATTCCTGCATTAAGAGGTAAGTCGATCCCTCCGGTGGTTCAGCCAGCGATCGTACTTCGGACTCATCAATAAAGTTGTATCCGGTATTGAATAATTCCGGCAAAACATAAAGATCAGCTTCCACGGTCTCCATCAAAGCCAATGCATGTTGAATATTCTCTTTTGGCTTGCCGAAAACTGGATTTGTTTGTACTACCGCTGTTTGCATCTACGTCCGAAAAAAAATCCATGGTTATTTTGTATTTGTGACTAATCGAACAAGTTCCTGCATCGAAGCCTGAGCAATCGGCAGATCTACTACCAGCCAATACAGATCTTTTCCCGTCAAGAAGAAATAATGAGCTTGTCCGAGGCCGAGACAGAGGTATACTTTTCTTCCTTGAGTCTGCATTTCACGAACAAGTGTGAAGACTCCTCCTTGTTCATCCCGAATCAGTCTGGCCATTTTTTCAAATTGATCAACAGCAGCTTCAGAGGTTTCATAGTGCGACAGGTAAAGGGCGGCATCGCCATTCGAGCTTCTATACATTCCGATTACATTCTCATCAGGTGACACAGATTTCAAATGCATCTTGTCCACAATTCCTCTTGCCTCATTCCCGCGAATTTCTTCATTCAAATGCAATTGCAGGATGCTTTTCGGCAATGCGAGCGACACTCTCTGCAGCTTAGCGAGAAAAAAGAATATTGCTGCAGCAATACATATCCCGACTCCGAGAGCTACCCTTTTTCGTGTAACTATTTCTCTCAAACTCACATCACTCAATCTTCAAATCTCACAATCGCTTTATCCTTCGTGTCTCGTTTTAAATCCTTTTTTCATCCAAGAGCGGGCAAGCAGTAAGCCGATAGGACTCATAATGGCAATCAGACCGTAGATGAACCACATGGTTTGCGTCTGTGTCTGCTCTGGGGGGACACCGGCGGGGCAATAATGCATGAGGAACCAACCTGAATATAAGCTGGTGACCACTTTTGTCAGGAACCACGGGAATTGACCGATACCCATATAGATGCCGGTCATTTCTTTCGGGGCAATCTCTGCTACCCATTGAAGGAATCGCGGCTGCCACATTGCTTCTCCAATCGTCATAATAATCAGATAAGCAAAGACCGTATAGATACTTGGTCCGAGCGCAAGAATGAATGTCGGTGCCGCCATTACAAATGTTCCGATAATCATCATTTTGTATGTATCACTCTTGATTGTCAGTGCTGCAACCATGGGTGTCAACACAAAAATGAGAATAGGATTAAAGTTTACAAAGAATTCGAAATTCTCACTGACCATCCCGGAAAATGCCCGGCTGAAATACAAAGGCAGCGTTAACCAGTTATGTGCAAACAGCGTCTGAACCGGAATAAGGATAAAAATAAAGAACATAAACCGGCCATCTCTTACGGGGAAGTTCTTCAGATAATATTTTAACTGTTCAATGGCACTCTTTTTCTCTTCGACCTTCGCGTCTGCATTCGTCCATCCCGATGCTTCCTGTGCCTGTTTGATCGCTTTCTTTGTGAGAAGAATTGCGACGGCTCCAATGCCGACAATAGTCAGTACCACGTACACCCAAAATACTCCGAGGATACCATAGGCATGACGAACCGGTGGTGAAATCAAACCGGGGAGAAATCCGCCCAAATTCATTAATGCATAAAGCATTGCATATCCCATAGCCGCATTTTTTTTCGTCGTAAAGTACTTTACAGCCGCATAACATGCAGGCTGATAAATGCCGTAACCTAGGACAACGCCGAGGATTCCTCCCATTGCCAGTAAATGTGCAGAGGACCACATCCCGGTAGTGTGAAAAAGATTTGGACTGATTGCCAGCAAAATCCTTCCTACGAGCATGAAAGTAAGCGACATAAGAAGAGCTTTCCTCGGTCCGATGAGATCCACCGTGGCACCGAGAAACAGCATACTCAGCGTGATGCCTGCGGTCAACACTCCAACCATTTGACCGGCTTGAATATCGTTCAGACCAATGAAGTCGTTAAAGTAAATCACGAGGAGACCGACAACGCCAAAATAGGTAAGCCCTTCAAGCAGATAGGAAATATTAATTCCCCACAACGCACGGGATGCCGTGAATAAATCTTTGAACGGCTGCGTAACTTCTCTTATTGTTTGCTGAATGACATTGGGTCGTTGATCTTCTTGTGGTGCCTGGTTCGACATAGAATCCTCTTTGTTGGTAATTACAATATGATTTCTACTCTAGGCTCTAGAAGCCATCTCAAAAATACCCTCGGAGGAGAATAAGGATACAACCGAGGTGA
>CAZYYD010000092.1:0-3743 GCA_964651225.1 uncultured Ignavibacteriaceae bacterium | reverse complement strand
TTCTTCACTTTTTGTGAGTGATTTTACCCACTCAAAAAGGAGAAGACCCTAAAAAGAAAATAGGGATAAGGAGAAAATGAGGAGTGTTTGCATTCAACTTGGCATTATGATAATATGGAAGGAACTATGAAAATCAATCTTTTGAATTTCTGTATCGCATTGATGTTCCTCTGTACAAAGTGAATGGTTGCTCAAGATCATGTTCAGATGCCACAAAAACCGGAAAGTAAGCAGGCTATCGCAATGATAGGGCCAACCAAAGGGAATACGGTACGCAGGACTGTAACATTTGCGGATGTCGAGGGAGTCCTCGTTACCGTGAATCTTGCAGGATTGCCACCGGGGAACCATGGCTTGCATGTTCATGAATTTGGCAATATTAGCTCTGACGATGGGAGTTCAGCTGGGGAACACTTCAATCCTATGGGGATGCCACATAGTGCGCCCTTGAACAGTATGCGTCATATGGGTGATATGGGTAATATTACGGCAGATACAAACGGTACAACACATCTTGAATATATTGATCATGTCAAGAAGCTCGATGGTCCGTTTTCGATTATCGGTCGTTCGATTATTGTTCGTGCAAAGGAAGATGACCTCAAAACGCAGCCGACAGGAAATGCAGGAGCGAGGGTTGGGTGCGGTGTGGTCGGGATTGCGAAATGAATGTCTCCGCAGAGCATGAAAA
The DNA here is from genome assembly GCA_964651225.1 of uncultured Ignavibacteriaceae bacterium. Lineage (GTDB taxonomy): Bacteria > Bacteroidota > Ignavibacteria > UBA10030 > UBA10030 > Fen-1298. Next base: position 3,052 of record CAZYYD010000092.1, on the reverse strand, counting down.
GCATTCTCCACTGTTTAGGAACCGACTATTTATTGCCTATGGATAATTTCGAACTGACCACACCAAATCTTTGTAGAGTCGGAAGATAGGAGAATGTCTTTCAAAGCATTTCCTTTTGCTGTTTTAATTCTGGGTCATCGTCAGGAACTGTTATTTACCTACTTGTGGGAGAATGATGAAGGTAGAAAATTACACGAAGGGACTAAAACGTACCTCGTAACCATTCATAAATACTTCCATTTGAAGTCTTTATTCTACAATGATATCATTATGCGTCTTCACAATGCCTCGATTTGCCTTTCCATCAATTCCGGACTATATTGAGTCGAGTTGAATTTATAAAGAGGGGAAGTAGGGACATACCTATATCGGTGTCATTTCTTCAGATCCTTCTTAATCTTGAAAAGTAATTATAGTATGGAAAGGGGCCAAGATTATGATTGATACACTTGTTTCTCCGGTGATTGTCTGGGCGGTCATCGGAGTTGTTCTCATCATCATCGAATTGATGAGCGTCACATTCGTTTTTGCATTCTTCGGAGTGGGCGCACTTATTGTCTCGATTACCACTTTGGCCGATATCACTCCTGGTTTGAACGGCCAGCTCGCAGTTTTCTCCATTTCTTCTTTGTTTCTTATGCTCGTGTTCAGAAAAACGGCAAAGAAGTTATTTTTTGGCAGCCACGACAATCCACCGGACTACAAGGGTCAGAAGGTCAAGGTTGTCAAAACAATCCCTGTCGGCGGTGAAGGAGCCATTTCTTACCGTGGATCGGAATGGATCGCATTCAGCGAATCCACTGATATGATCCGCGAGGGGAGTACAGTCGAGATTGTTTCATTCGAAGGAATTCGAGCGAAAGTCATATTCATCGAAAATCCCACATTATAAAGGGAACAGTTATGAACTTATTTTTTCTTGTCCTTGCAGCACTTGCAGCCATTATCGTTTTTACCGGTGTCCGTGTTGTTCCTCAGCAAAGCGCATATATAGTCGAGCGGCTCGGTAAATTTCACATAGCCATCCATGCAGGAATTAGCTACATTATTCCCTTCATTGATAAAATTGCCTATAAACATACGTTGAAAGAACAGACGATCGATATACCGGAGCAAGTCTGCATTACCAGAGACAACGTGCAAGTCGGGGTCGATGGTGTAATTTTCGTGCAGGTGTTTGATCCGCAAATGGCGTCGTACGGCATTGCCAATTATATGTTTTCCATCGTGCAGCTGTCACAGACGACGATGCGCAGTGAAGTCGGAAAGATCGACCTTGATAAAACGTTTGAAGAACGAACCACAATCAATTCAGCGATCGTCAATGCAATCAATGAGGCATCGCGTACCTGGGGGGTCAAGATCCTTCGGTACGAAATTAAGAATATCGTTCCCCCGAAAACTGTTCTCATTGCGATGGAAAAACAGATGCAGGCGGAACGCGAGAAACGGGCTATCATTTTACAGTCCGAAGGAGAAAAGCAGTCGGCGATAAACGTTGCCGAAGGGCAGAAACAGAAGGTTGTTCTTGAATCTGAAGCGGTCCGACAGAAACAAATTAATGAAGCAAGCGGCCAGGCCGAAGCAATCCGTGCTGTCGCAAATGCCACTGCAGACGGTGTGAAAGCGGTTGCATCGGCTGTTCAGTCCGACGGCGGTATGGAAGCCGTGCAGTTGCGCGTCGCTGAAAAATTAGTAGAGCAATTTGGAAACCTGGCGAAGCAGGGGACAACGTTGATACTCCCGGCAAACTTCGGCGACATATCATCGCTGATTGCGACTGCGATGAGCATAGTGAAAAGCACAAAATAATTCCGGCATGTGCGTCAAGAAATTGTTATGGAAATGGTCACCCGGGATCAACTGCTTTTGCCCAATGAACATTCCCACTACTTTCAACTTGCTCTAGCCGATCCCGGCGAACATTTGATCCCTCAATTGCACTTGTTGGTCATTCTCTGCACAGTATTGTCATTTACGTAGGATTTTTATAGTCGGCCTATCGCTCCCCGCGCTAAGCGGGCAGACGGGGATTCTCGATCTTTATCACCGTTAAATTCATATCCGGGTGAATGAAGCTACAGGCGTTGGCTGTGTCCCTTATAGGCCTCCGGTTGTGGAAAGGATACATTATATCCGTGGAATTACAGAATTCTTCCGTCTGCTATGGTTATTATTCTAACTTCCAACCAGATTCTAAAAAAATCCTTATCATGAGATAGAAGATATTTATTGAAAAAGGGACTCTCTCTCTGAAAGATAAATCTATGAAGAAGAAAATACTCATCGGTAGTGGAATTGCCAGTGTCATTCACCACAGCACGATGACCTGCTTGCTGATATGAGGCGAGAACGACGTCGATGCCATTGGAAAAGGAAAAACAAGTAACATCGGATCAATTGGAAGAAGTGCAGCCGATGATAGGCGAATATAAAGGCAACCTGATTATTCGGATACCAACGGCAGATAGTGCAAATCCAGAAAATACATCGCATTGAATGTCCCTTGGAAGGAACAAGGCGAAGGCGATTGTAAAATATATCTATGCGATAAGAAAGTTCGCGGAAGAATAAACCATGCCGGAATGAAAGAATACGGCATATGTCAAAAGCCCATGAATAACATTACGGAGAGGATCAAATGGAAGAAGAAAAAAAAGAAGTGCAGCCCACGATGAGCGAATATCAAAGCAAGCCGATTATCCGCATCCCTACTGTTGATAGTCCAAATCCAGAAACAACATGGCATTGGATGTCGTTTGGAAAGAATAAGGCGAAAGCGATTGTAAAATATTTCGACGCCATCAAGAAATTCGCTGAAGAGTAAGACATAAATTGTCTTGATACACCATAGCTGCTTTCTGCTTACTGCATGTCAAGAGAAAAAGTGAAGACACTCGATTAAATTATTTGATATTGATAAGGACGATGCCTTTTGTTCTTTGAGATAATCAATGATTGTTGTTCCCAGGGCGGTGACTCATGGACAGAGTTCAACTGTGGACATCGATGAGTCTCTTGCGGGTGAATGCACTGCGTCTCGTTTCTCGTG
>CAZYYD010000091.1:0-3768 GCA_964651225.1 uncultured Ignavibacteriaceae bacterium | reverse complement strand
ACGTACGCTTTTTTCGCCGCAAGCGGCGGGGAATTTACCCTAAGTCATTAAAATGAGGCTCTTTGACCTTGCTACCCGCGGGTACACAACAGCCATCAGGTACAAGGCGTATGTGGCAATCCAAGTGTTTGCAGATCCTCAAGCCTTTCGAGAGGTTATCAAAGCCAAGCATATCACAGGTGATGAATTTCTGGCGGAACTTGCGTCGCACTTTGATCAATAGATGCTCCCCTGCATCCTTGGAAAACGTGCCCATGACAATCTTTGACATTTATTTACAGCGGGGAGATAGGCTCTTGAATGGAAATCTATTACCTTATCACCCGATACACTGCGGAGAATCGTCATGGGCAGACGCTTTCATAAATTAATGGTCATCCTACTTCTGGTCACTTCCCCTCTGGATCTGGTTTATGCACAGGAATTGAGGCAAATCCTCGACCTCAAAGGCCGCTGGAAGTTCGAGCTTGGGGACAATCCTGAATGGGCAGATCCTGCATGCAACGACTCAAAATGGGATATTATCTATGTGCCGTCGCGATGGGAAGAGGAGGGATATCCAGGGTACGATGGATACGCTTGGTACAGAAAGCACTTCAGGATCGAAAACAGTCTCCGGGAAAATCCCTTGTACCTCCGTATGGGGTACATCGACGATGTGGCTGAAGTCTACCTGAATGGCACTTTGATCGGTTATTCTGGCCGATTCCCCCCAAAATTCTATACGGGAGCGGGAGTAGCTCAGCAATACCTTGTCCCCAAGGAACTACTCCGGTACGGCTCAGAGAATATCATTGCTGTGAGAGTTTATGATCATTATCAGGCAGGCGGCATCGTGCGGGGAGATGTCGGTCTCTATGAGCTCGAGAACTATCTCAAACCCGATTATGATCTCTCGGGGAACTGGAAATTCACCACAGGCGATGACAGGAAATGGGCTGAGGATAATTTCGATGATTCGCAATGGCAAAATCTTCGTGTCCCAGCCTCATGGGACATGCAGGGATACAGAGACTTCGACGGATTCGCATGGTACAGGATGAGATTTAGAATTCCTGTTAATCTGCGGGGCCATGTTCTTACGCTGTTGCTTGGGAAGATCGATGATGTGGATGAAACCTACCTGAACGGAGAGCTCATCGGCAGAACGGGCCGCATGTACAGCGGGATAGGTAAGGAAGACCTCAGCACAGAATGGCTTCAACCGCGCGCTTATGTCATTCCCCCGTCACTTCTCCGCCTCGACGAAGAGAATACACTGGCCGTCCGGGTATGTGATGTGTGGCTGCATGGTGGAATTTATGATGGACCTATCGGGCTTGTGAAGAAAGACCGCTACACATCATGGAAGCGAAAGTCCAGGTCGATCTGGGACATTTTGCGGTTGCTCTTCGAGTAAATCTTGGAACGGGATGTCAATATTCAGACGACTCGCTGATCTCCAAGGAAAGAGTCGGGCCGTAGAATGCGCCGGGCTCATGTTTCTGCGCATCGCGTGCTTTGAGGAGAATCTATTCCATCCAGTCAATGGATTACCATTGACGAAAGACTCCGCATAACAAAAAGATCAAATTCTTCACCCCGAAAAAAGGCGGTCTGAGATATTCCCATTTTTCTGACTGTGCATACCGGGCTTATCAAAATCAGCTCCGGTCTTTAAACCCCGTCTGGGTGAAATATTCCCGCTCATGCCTAGCTTTATGAATTCTCGTTTATATACCGTGAAGCTGTGAAAAACGAGTTGCCAAAGACTCAGAGGAATTATACATTTTCCAGCGCCCATCTCCCCGATGGGCGATAGCCTCCCTCATCCTCGGCGTTTGGTAGTGCACCGTGGATTTTTCTTTCATAGTCGTATTATTTGCTCAAGAAAATTGATTTTCGCCCTTCCTAGGCTTACATCATTAGTACGTGGAGATACTGATTGGGGCATTCCGAAGAATGTACTGCAAAGTCTCCAACAATGTCATCGCGACATTTCTCTTGTTTCAAATAGTAACGATTCTCCCCGCTTCTCTGATTTGAATTATTGACAAAATTCCCTTTGGAATCTTCTGTAATTTCAAGCTATATTCTTTTGTTACAATTTGCATCATTAACCCGTCGAGGTAGCTATGCTCAAAACCGGTCCGAACACTATCCTGCTTGTAGAAGATGAAGACACTCTTCGACTCAGTATGGAAATTAAATTGAAAGTCAATGATCGCTATGGTGTTGTATCCTGCGCTACCGGAGAAGATGCAATCGAACTTTTAAAGCAGCGAACCTTTGATATCGTTCTCCTGGACTACCGGCTCCCTGGCATCTCCGGCTTGGAAGTGCTTAAGTGGATGCACAGTGAAAAGATCGCGACACCGGTCATTGTCCTCAGTGGTATCGAATCTAGTTCAGTGCCTCTCGATGCAATGCGATTTGGTGCCTATCAGTTTATCAAGAAACACAATCTGGATTTCGAAACATTAATTCTGGATATCGAGAGCGTCTACGAACGATATCTGTACCGCATGGAGTTAATCCGCAGGGAAAAAGCGGATTTTGCCAAACACCAGCAGCAGGAGGAGATTGATGCCTTGAAGGATTACCAGGATAATGTCACTTCTGTTGGGAAATTCCTTATCGAGGGTCTTTCGAATATCAAACGAAAGATCGAAGCAACCAGAATGAGCATAGCCACTTCGGGAGAACATACGAAGGAAAATGCGGGAGCAGCGCTGAATGATTTGGTGAACGATGTGGACATGATCCTTAGTGGAGTGCAATCGATGGTCAATCTTTCGACGTTTGTAGCAAAGAAACTTGGTGGATTTGATTCGAACAATCACCCGAAAGAGGAGTGATGTTCGCTTTGCGTCGGTCAGGCCTTTGAGTCGTTGATTGTTTTTAGCGCTTTTGTAACCAGATTGAATGCTTTAGAAGATTATTACCCTTTCGTTGGTCGGAAGTTGTCGCGAAGCGATGGCTTTGTCAGACTCCCGACCGGCCTAGTGGTTTTGAACCAATGATTTGGGAATGATAGATGGAATTCATCCCATTTCCCGTTTTAAAATTGATTTTCACACCTCATCGGCTTACATCATCGGTACATGGAGATACTGATTGGAGTATTTCGAAGATTGCACTGCAAAGTGTCAAAGTCAGTTTGACATTGTCACAAGTCTGTAGGGATCGCGGCAAAAAGGGAAATGCCAAAGTTCAACATTGAAAACCGCAATACATATTGCTATATTTAGACAGAAAATTTCTTCGGGACGTGGCGCAACCCGGCTAGCGCTCTTGATTGAGGTCGGCACCCCAAAAAATATAAAACCCTTCTTATCATTGAACTCCCTGTGTAATTCCAAATAGTGGCTACACCCGTGGGTACACTCCTATTGTATGGGAGGTATCCGTGTTCCTCTCCAAGCGTTCCGGTGTCTACTACCTCTGGTATTATTCCGACGATGGTCGTCGTTGAAAGATCTCCACGTATACATCTCACAAGAGCGAAGTATTATAGTTTGTTCAGAACTTTAGGCAAGTTACAAAAGATCATCGCAACGGTAACATTCCTATCTCAAAGTTCGGGTCTAAGCATATTAACTACTTAAAGATGCTGTTGGATTTTTAATAGTATTACCTGAGTTGATTGATCTAGCGGAGGATGCTATGAAATTCGGGCTCAGCCATTTCATAGGAGGTCGTATTAAAAGCTTCAATAGAGATATCTGGATCTTCGTTGCATCCGTAGAAGTGTGGGGGTATTGAAAAGAAGAAGGGTTTATTCTAAGA
>CAZYYD010000090.1:0-3788 GCA_964651225.1 uncultured Ignavibacteriaceae bacterium | reverse complement strand
AGAGGTGTGCAATATTCAGGCGGAAAAGTGTGCAGTTTTCAAGCGGAAAAAACACCATTTGGGACATTGACCCCTTCGACCAGTGGGGAGTCGAACTGGGGAAGGCACTTGCCACGCGCATTATCCCCGAACTTGAGATCGGCAACAATGAGCAGCTCAAACACGATAGCTCAACCAACAACCTTATCCGACGCTATAAAAAATCCAGGGAGCAACAGCATGGGTGATAAAACCAGTCTTTAAAATAGCGGCGAAAAGAAACATCAGGTGCAGACAGTAATGTCAGCAATTTCACTCCTCCAACGAACACGTTCCTCAATAAGTCAGACCTTGCGTTCTAAGAAATGGGATAACCATGCATATCATAGATCGCGAATTGAGATGAATGAAGAAAACAGAATTAAAAGGTAGCTTTTAAGATCTCCAATGCTGCGGTTTTACTGAAAAATAGCAGACCTGAGTCATAATTGTTGATCCCCTAAAATCCCCGCAAATCATCTCTATTTAAGCTATTCTGAAATTTCATCGAAAATGGGTTTGGCAGCCTTATAGATGATCCCAAAAAATGTTTGCACATAGCTCCTATTTCTCTCTCCTTCAACCCTATCTTTCATCGATTTTGGTCTTAGGCCTCTAAATAGAATTCGTCGATTTTTCGCTTATTTCGACAAGTGGAAACACCTATAAGAATGAGGGATAACACAGATTGTATGTGAAGGGGTAATAGGATAATTTATACCCAAGAAATTTAACTGACATGATTTGAAATAAGACTCTAAGCGGATAGCAAAATGAACGGAACAGTAAAAGTAGTTTTAGTATGTGGATTCAGCCTTGTGTTTGGATTCTATGCCTTCATGATCCAGGGAATGAATAACAGGATCATGCAGATAGGAGATCAGAAAAGTTATTACGCAGAAGCGCGAATGATCGCCACCGCCGGTCTCAACCATGCTGTCACCAATATGGCAATTCCTTCCTGGTGGGATAGCAATAAACTCAACGATACTGTGAAGGTCAACAATGTGCTGGCAGGTGGTGATACTGTATCATACGTTATCGAAAAGAACGGCCTTCCCTCTGATCAGGCGCGTGTCACTATGACTGCGAAATTTGGAAGTGTTGTCGCGAAGCAAGTTGCGGTCATTAAGATGGTCCCTGAACCAACATCGTTCTGGCCGCGGTATTATAACAAAAAAGATTCGTACGGTAATTTATATTGCAAGTGGAATGTTGTCAAAGTGTACGTTTATCCGTATCAACTTCCCACCTCAGCATAATACGGATTAATATCTAATCTCTTAGATACCTATCGATGCCTAGGATGAATCGAAGTTCATTCTGGGCATTGTTGTGAATCATTGAAGAATTGGTTACGCAGATTGAGGACTCCCCCCGCTCATCCATCTAAGAGAAATCCATAACTTCTGCAGGCGTTAGGACAATTCTTTTTCACTTCCATGACAGCTTCATGACAAATCTCCGCTTCTTCCATTGTACGTTGAAGTGGAGAATTAAAGGAGGTTATCATGAAAGCTCTTTTATTTTATTGTTTGTTCCCCGTCATTATTGTTGCCCAGCGTGTGACACAGGATAAATCCATCTCGTACACGATCGCTTCATCCATTCTCCATCATAATGGTATCGTAGAATTACCTTGTTCATGGGAAAATACAGGGGATGAATTTCCATGCGATACTCTTCATGAAAGTACAAGAACTAACTTCTTTGCAGCCGTGTTGCAAAAGAAAACTGAATTGTACGAAATACTCACTCACGATACAGATCATCGGGGTGTTTTTGTTACCGTGGAATTTATCCGGGGAGGCGGATGTTCAGGCGAACTGCTCTCGGTGCGTGACAGCAGTTTAATGATCCTCGTTCGAAGATATATCGATCAGAAGGGAGTGAAGAACGAGTTCATCGATATACAGGTACTGCATCTACAGACTCTTGCACGCCTGGCAGCGCACCGTGGATCAAAAACCGGTGAGGGCACAATCATCGGAATTGTTGCCGGTGTGACACTTGGAAAAATTATGGTTTCTAGTGTTCTTTCACGTTCCGGTGAAGACGATTTAAAAGCTGGCAAAAACCTCTCGCCACGCGTAGAGCTCATGACATCCTTACTGGGGGCTGTATTGGGAGCCTTTGTCGTCGGCATGATCCCGGATGAAAAAATGGAAATAGTGCATCCCCGGGGAGTAGACACAGAAAAGCTTCGGTCTTTAGCCCGATACAGAGAAGACGCACCTCCGCAATTGCTACATATGTATGAATTACTCGAATGTGATTCTATATCGAAGGAAATCGGCATATCCCGGGGAACGAGGAATGAGATGCCCAACGTGAAATGATCTACCCTCAAAGAATCCAATAAGAACGCATGGCAAAGTATTTCTAAAATCCAGAGTGATAGTGCTTGATAATGAGAAATAACAGACTTATTATTGGCACACAACCCGGGCAGGTCATTATGAAATCAATTCTTGCTGAAGTACGAAAAGGAAAACCGCTTATTTCTGATGGCGCATGGGGAACAATGCTGCAGGCACGGGGTCTTCAGCCGGGCGAATGTCCGGAATTGTGGAATATCACACATCGAGCCGACGTCTTCGCGATTGCCAGGAGCTACAGTGAGGCTGGAGCCGATATTATTCTCACAAACAGTTTTGGCGGGAGTCCTTTCATGCTGGGGCGTTATGGCTTCCGGGAACGAACCGCAGAACTCAACGAAGCGGCCGCTTTGATTTCCAGGGAAGCTGCAGGTGCAGACAAGTTCGTGTTTGGTTCTATAGGACCCAGCGGTGTTATCCTTATGATGGGAGAAGCATCCCAAGAAGAAGTGTATGAAGGGTTTTTTCTTCAGGCACAAGCGCTGAAGCGGGGGGGTGTTGACGCACTATGCGTGGAAACGATGTCGGCCCTTGATGAAGCCGATATAGCCATTCGTGCTGCTCGTGATGCAACCGGATTGGAAGTGGCGTGCACATTTTCATTCGAAAAGACTCCTTCGGGAGAATATCGGACGATGATGGGTGTATCGCCGGCGGAAATGGCACAGGCGGTAAAAAAAGCCGGCGCGTCAATTATTGGAACCAATTGCGGCAATGGATTCGACCAGATGACAAAAATCGTAAGAGAGATCCGCAGTGTCGATGCTGTAACACCTATCCTTGTTCAAGCCAATGCCGGGAAACCGTTCGTGAAGAATGGAGTAATCACCTATCCGGATACACCAGAAATGATGGCAGCTCTGCTGGAGGAATTGATCTTGAACGGAGCAAATATTATCGGCGGATGCTGCGGTACAACACCGGCTCACATACGCGCGCTGGTAAATGCCCTACGGATCAGGGAAGCGAAGAGACACTCGATCACTTATCTTCTTTCTTCATTGTTTCTCACTGCTCAGTAACTATTCTACTCAATTATGCATATGGGGCAGGGGAAAAATTATACACGATAAATAGCATCTCCTGTAGGGCAAATATTCCCTCGTTCATATCCGCAAACAGCGAGGGACGATCAGGGTGTTGCCCCGTATGAATATGCCGAGGACAAAATGATTTCACTTCAGGTAGAGCACAATTGCCGCTCGGTTTCAATTCAGCTGCCGGAGCTCAATTTCCTGACGGATCTTGGCAGATTGAAAAGTCCGATCTGAAACAGATGCAACATTAATGTATAAAAGAGGATTGTCGAAAAATAAAAAGGAACCATATTTCAATTATGGGTCTTCTCCTTTTTGAGTGGGTAAAATCACTCACAAAAAGTGAAGAAGCGCT
>CAZYYD010000089.1:0-5141 GCA_964651225.1 uncultured Ignavibacteriaceae bacterium | reverse complement strand
TCAACCTAAGATACGGATGCGCTTTTTTAATTTACACAACTTTTAAAGGTAACTCCTGTTGGTGTTGAATATTATTGTTCGTTTTATAAAATAAATAATCACTTTATTACAAATATTCATCTTGTTATTGAATGTTGTTTAGTCTTACTATTTTATTATCAATTATATTCAAATAAAATAATGCGTTACTCAATTCTATGTACGCTTGTAGTGATTGTTCTGGGTTCTATCTATATATTTGTCACGCAGACATTATTCATGTTAAATTCAACGATAGCAATTGTCTCTAGACTGGCAATCATTTTGTTCTCTGTCATAACGTTGAACTCAACAATATTTTCTGAAGATCATAACATCCTGACGTTAAGAATATTCTGGTTTACGACAGGATTTATTGTGTATTGCGCAGGTAACGTGTTTGTGCTAGGGTTTTTCGATTATATCGTTACACTGGGGGTAGCGTATTTTATTTTAATTTGGTCAATAAACTGGATTCTCGATATCGTTGGAAATGGTTTGTTTTGCGTAGGAATATTTCTTAAAAATAAATGAATAAATTTCAGATATTCTTAGTGTTAACATGTATTCTTGTCTCTGGTCTTTCCATTGCCTATGTGTTAGTAATTGTTATTTCAAATAAGCGTATTATCAAACTTCAACAAGCGAGACTGCTCGATATCCGAAAAAATGAACAGCGGTATAAGGCTTTATTTGAAAATTCAATTGTAGGGATGGTAATATTTGATCCGATAGAATGGCAGGTGCTTGATGCCAACCAATCTTTATTTGTAATGCTTGATGTGACAGTGACACTTGAAGTACAAGATTATTTAAGGTCAATTCCGAAAAGCATTAAAGAAGGAATAGAATCCTCTCTTCGGGAAAAAGGATACTTTGAAGATCAAGAAATACATTATACAACTCACAAAGGCAGATCAAGAATATTTCTATTATCAGGCAGACGGAATGATGGTGATATGATGGTCCATGCTATTTGTATTGATATTACAGAGAAGAAGAGGTTAGAAGATGCATATCTCCGAGCTCAAAAAATGGAAGCGATCTCACTTCTCACGAATAGCCTTGCACACGATCTTCAAAATATCCTTGCCCCTATTCTTCTTTCAGTGAGGTTGTTATACAAGCAGGTGAAAACAAAGCATGGAAGAAGGATTCTGAAAGCAACAGCGGCAAGCGCCAATGATGGGTTGAAACTTATTGAGAAAATTCTTTCGTTTGGAAAAAGAGTAAAGATAGAACGTAAGGGAATCGACCTCTCACTTTTAATTGATCGTAGTATCGTGGTGTTCAACCAGAATATGAGTAGATTATATACTATTAGTTCATCGATAAAAGAATCATCTCTGTTCGTTCGTGGCGATGAACTTCAGTTGCGTCAGGCATTATTGAATCTTTTATTCAATGCAAGAGATGCAATGCCTCATGGTGGAAAAATAATGATCGAAGTAGATCACTATAGGCCGGAAGGAACTCGTCAGGAATCTTGGATGGAAGATAACCCGGAAAAATTTGTTTCTATTTCAATATCTGACAACGGGAGAGGTATCCCTAAGGCAAATATTGATAAAATATTTGAACCTTTTTTTACAACGAAGGGCGATCTGCAAGGAACAGGATTAGGGTTGTCAATCGTCGAAAGTATTATCAAAAACCATGGCGGAGCTATTACAGTGCGAAGCCGAATACACAAGGGAACAACGTTTACGATCGTATTACCTCTTGCAGAGAACACATAATGAGGCGAATCATAAAAACAAAACACCATAAAGTAAAGGACTATATCCCTGTTTGGATTATTGATGACAATAGAAGTTTTTGTGTACTTCTTTCTGAGTGTCTAAATTCAAGTAAAACAGTACGGTGTGAACATTATTTTCATTCCTCACGAGCTGCCTTACGAGCACTAGCGCAAACGCGTTTTCCTCCAACAGTAATTCTGCTTGATATTAAAATGCCGGTAGTATCAGGAATTGACTCAATTATTCCGATTAAAGAACATTCACCTCACTCCATTATTATTATGCTCACCTCCTATGACAGAGAAAACGAAATTACCACCGCACTGCATCGGGGAGCATCAGGTTATCTATTGAAAACATCCACACCCCAGGATATTGTCCGCGCTATTGAAAATGCGAAACAAGGTGGTTCCCCAATTGACCCAATGATAACTAAGAAGATCCTCAGTGTCCTTGTCGCTACCCCAAATGGAATAGAGCATCGAAACAACCTGACTGTGAGGGAAAGGGAGGTCATAAAATATATTGTGAAAGGTTTTAGTACTAAAAGAATTGCCGCTACACTCTGCATCAGTTATTACACCGTCGATACCCATCTCAAAAATATCTATCACAAACTGGATGTTCATAACAGACATACTCTTGTTGTGAAAGCATATAACGATCATCTCGTTAGCTAATTCGTTTAAAACAATGATCAATGATAATACCAGATAGCGGTATTGCAATGGTCTCTTTTATTTCACTACTCGAACGGTTTATTCTTCCTTCAGAAATCCTTGTAATCATTTTCATATAAAGGAATATGAATGAAATTGCAGGATATAAATAAATACCGTGAATCCGGTATTGTAAATAGTACCATTAAGTGTAATGTTCAGTAAGGATTATGATGATGGTTCCAATAAAATATATTTCAATTTTAAGCATGAAAAGAATGTGATGATAATTTCTCGATGCCCTTCCCTGAGGGAGGGGGGGGGGTAGGGTATTTCATGTATTCGGTAATAAATGAATTTGATAAACAATATTTATGCGGGACAATGAGCAATCTGACAGAAAACAAGCGTTACTTAATTATGCTCAAGAAACCTTTCCGTATCATTATTGCTACAATATTTATGTATTCCGCATACGGGAAAACAGTAAATCCTGAACCGACAAATCATTTTCTTGCTTCTCTTTCTTGGTTTCCGATATCTCTATCTCCAATATTTATTACTGTTTTGATAATCTGCGAGATTAGTCTTTCATTGTTGCTGATACTTCCGAAAACACAAATATTTGGTTCACATATTTCAATAATCATGATTCTTATATTTACCATAGCATTGCTGTTGCAAAGTGAGATTACGTCGGATGTTGACTGCGGTTGTTTTGGAAGCATTGGAAGCGGGCTTGGGTTGGAATATTCAATTATGCGAAACATTATTTTAATGATGATGCTATCGGTAACTATGCAGACACACGACAAACTTTAAAACCAAGGAGATTATTAAATGGATCTGTTAAAGTACATAAAAACAAATTACTACAGTATTTTTCTGCATGTAGTCGTTGTCATATTAGCTATCGAAGTATCTATATTAAGTATGAAAGTGAAGCATCTGAACGAGGAATATGCAGGCGTTACGGTTCAGATCAAAACCGGAGATAGTTTTTCTTTCTACGGTTTACATGGTTACAATGGAGCAGTATTTCCTGATACTTCCAACAAAACAGCAGTTTTCATATTTACAACAACTTGCCCGTAGTGCAAAATAAACATATCGAATTGGAACAGATTGGACTCCCTTGGAAAGAGCACAAACGGTATAAGAGCGGTTGGCATAATGGTGAATGTGGAGAACCTCCCTGGGAGTGTTGGGATAAATAAGAAATAAGTGCTGAAGTAATACAGCGATGGGGATGATAAAAAAGTCCGTTTGGGCTACTAGAATAGCATGGACGGACATCCCTTTACAAAGGACGAGCAATGGATATATGCGCGCGTCTATATTTCTCTTTTTCAAGTCCCATTGAGATTGTCATAAATAGTGATATTTTACAAAGGAGCTCTCACCTAAAAGAGAAAAACCTCCGCAACCATTTATATGCTTAAAAGAAGCATTCAATATATTCTAGGCTTCCTTTTCATTTTCCCATTTTCTGAACTCTCCGCTCAAATTCCCAATGGCATATTGCATGGGCGGGTCAGTCGGAACAGCGGATATGAGTTTGCTGTGTATAATAGCGGACTCTTATATGGTGATTATTTTTTAACTCCTCCTCAAGTTACTGGTTATGAAGGTTACGCAGCGGCTCGCGCAAATTGGCCTCGTGGTAGCGATTATTTAAACTCTTGCATCTGGCTTCCAATGAAAGGTCTAATATTTTTAGCAAAAAGGGAAGGCGGGTATTATTATCGAGAAGCAACTGCTGAAAATTTATGGCCACGAAGACTAGATATAGTACATGGACCTTTTTGGGGTATGGTACCCGGCAGGATTGGTGATCCGAATGCAGGTTATGATGAACGATATGGTGGCATAGGCTGGAAGTACGTTGACGACAGGGATTATATTGTTTATTCAAGCTTGGATTATGATTCTAACGGTGTCGATATTTCCGGCAATAATTACAATGATTGGCCCATTCGAAATGTCAATGGTGCAGAGAAGTACATTGCCGATTATCTCGAGCGATCACAATTCAAACCGGTTTATAAATCTGATGAAGATTTATTCACGACATATAAAGATACGGACACGCGGGTGTATCGGGATTTTCAAAAAGGCAGACCGTTAGAGTTGGAAGTGCATCAATATGTATATACATGGGGATCGAGAGGATTAAAGGATGCGATAATATTCCGTTTCGATTATATCAATAAAAGCAATACGCAATTGGACAGTTGTTATTTTGTATGGGATCCTGGCGTTGAATATGGAATACCTCCACAAGCCACTGGATGGCGAGACTTTTATCCCATAAAGATTTCATTTAATCAGTCTGAATCCATAATCTATCAAATTCCTTTTGATACACTATCATCAATTTTTCAATACAGTTGGACGATTACTCCGTATCCCCCAACACTCGGACACAAGATTCTCTTTTCACCGGTCGGTTATAATGGTGAAAAAGGAGGGATTAAAGATGCAGGTTACAGCAATAGATTCCTAATTCAGCGCGGTACTTATGATATCAATCAAATCTTTTATGATACAACCATATTCGATGATACCATTCGTTCAGAGGAAATATTTTATAAGAGACTTATCCAAAATAAAAACCTTTTTTTAATTCCAAATCGTCGTGATTTAGTTGAAACACCAATACTTTTGAGCACTACTTTCAAACTTCCTGCAGGCGATACTGCGAGATTTGTAACTTCAATGG
>CAZYYD010000088.1:0-5809 GCA_964651225.1 uncultured Ignavibacteriaceae bacterium | reverse complement strand
CCTTGTAAGAGAAATTCAATTGGGCCATACAATTTTGCGCCGCTTGGTTGGGTGACATACGGACTTCCTTCCCATACGGGTTGGTCGTCTGTCGCAATCGGAAGCCACAGCATCTGAAACTCCGCTGACGAATCCGGGGCGAGCGCAATGTTTTTTGCAAAGACCGGAGGCTTCCTCAATGCCCCAAGAGAGAAAGGGACTACGACAATTCTGGGTACGGTACCGAATGCCTGCAGATCAGCATGTCCCTCTACGCTTGCCTCACCTTGTAAAAGATCGTCATACGTATTTATAACACGAATAATAATGATCAGGGGTTCGTTGGAATACCATTCGCCTGTTTCACTGCGATAACAAGAGAGCGTATCTGGTACCTTAATCTCAGTTTCTACACTCAGAACATTTTCCGGCTGTTTCATGCTGGGGAACGGTTCATCACAGCCAAATATTCCTGCCAGAGAAAGTGAGACTATGATTAAGAAAGAATGCTTCATTATAATTCAACCCTGATTCCAAGGCGAGTTCTCCGAGAAGGATCATACGCAGTCAGATCCTCCAGTTCCCCGCCAATTCTTCCCGCTGAATCAACCCATCGAACGTTTTTCGTATTTAAAAGGTTACGTACGTCGACATACACCGTCATGTAGAAAAGAGGCTTTGTACTGATTTTGAATAAGCGCATCAATTTCATGTTCACGAGATTGTAATCCTTCATCCGTGCATTGTTCGGTTCAAATTCCTGTGTCGGATCCTCCGGTGTGAATCCATCCTTCGATGGATAATAGGTATAAGGTCTTCCGCTATGGAACAGCCATGATAATGATATTTTTACTCCCAGTGGAAAATCTGCCATGGCGATCACTTTGACAGTATGGCGTTGGTCCCAACTCAGCGGGTACATCCGTGATGGGACTTCAATTCCCCACTGGTAGTATTGCAAACCGCCGACGGGACTCTCGCTTAACCCTTCCGCGGTCATATAGGTATAGGAGATTGAACCGCTCACGTGTGACGAACGTTCGCTTGATACAGACAATTCAATTCCGCTCGAACGCGAGTATGGATTGTTGACATACTCAGCAAAACCATAGTCACCTGCAACACTACTGTTCGTTGGGACAAAGGTTTTTACGTCTATCTGATTCAACGTTTCTTTATGAAAATACGTTGCCGAGAGCACCAACTCCTTCGATACGGCGTATTTCAGACTCATCTCCCAAGCGCGTGTTTGTTCAGGGCGCAGGTCTGGATTCCCTATTAATATTCCAGATCCCTTTCTGAGGCTTACATTATTCAATCCTGAATACAGATAATCAAAAAGGGGAAACTGGTAGTATATGCCGTAGTTAATAAAGAGATATCCGTTCTCCGCGTACGGTGCGGCGAATCCGATGCGCGGGCTCCACAGTTGCTTGATGCTGGCAGGAACCGATCCAGTAATGTACGTTTCATATTGATTTCCGCCTGTCGGGACCCTTTCTGCAAGGGGACGTTCTGCGCGGGGATCCAAGAAATCATACCGCACACCAAGATTTAATTCCATCCCGTCTCTGCTCAATTCAATCTTATCCTGCAAATATGCGCTCCCCATTCGTGGAAAGTATTCAAAGTCGGTACTGTAGTTCAACATGGGCTTGTCCACAAACGGTTTACCGTAGGGATTTACCTGTGGTTCATACCGCAGGATATCGGAATAAATTTCCTGCATATTCATGTCACCGCCAAACTTAATAAGGTGGTTCTGATTCAGCCGCCATGTGAAATCTACTTTTGTGAGATTATGCACTTGCTTGCGACGTGCCCACCATGAGCGATTGCCGTCAATAATGTAACGAAGGAAAAAATCCCACTGGTAGATCGTTGTATCGGTATGTTCACGTGACCCATTACCGATCGCTGAGTTTACGGTAAACCTGCTTACGCTTGCAATATAGAAGAAGGATGGAGAGATGGAATGATTGATCATGGCTGCTATTCGATATCCATCATCTTGCCGCGGTGGCAATCCATTCAAATGAAATCGCCATGAAAATTCATAGTCATGATATTCTTTGTACGATGCCAATAACTGGACTCCAAGTCTTATACCTGATCCCGCTTGATATTCTGTCTTCGCAAATCCACTGTACGCTCGCACGATAGGCGAAGAGAAAAATTGGCTCAAGTCCTGCCACCAACGTGTATCGGTATGCAGTGCGGTTAAGCTGGCAACATAGGAGAAGTCCGGTGCAAGAGGCCCGTTTGCCTCCAGATCTACTTCATTACGTTTATCAACCTGCTTACCACCAAAGAGGTCGTCCTTCTCAGCGCGGAGTGATACAGTATGCCGATCTGAGCCCCGTTTTGTTACAATGTTGATTACTCCGGAAAGAGCATTGCCATATTCCGGATCAAATCCTCCGGTCTGTACTGTCAAGTCGGCGATAGAGCTTTGCGGCAGATCAATAGCTAATCCGCCTTCAATAAAATTCTGAATCGGGAGACCGTCGAGAAGATACACTACTTCGGTCGTTTTGCCTCCCCGAATATTATTCTCAAGCGTGACACCTGGCGTTAGCCCGATAACATCGGCAAGAGTGGTAACCGGAAGTGTTTCAAATGATTCCGCTCCGATGGTGTGCACACTGCCAGTAACATCCTTCTGGATCGGAGGCCGTTCAGCCATGACCATCATTGGATCTAATGCAACGGCTGTTTGGGTGAGCGAAGCATTGACCGTTGTTTTCAATCCGGCTATCACCCTCACACCCTGCACCACAACGGTCCTGTATCCAAGGATACTGAATCGGATGTCGTACTTGCCCGGAGATAAATTTCCCAGGAAGTACGTTCCGATAAGACTTGTTGCAGAACCTTTTGTTGTGTTCAACAGTATGACGTTTGCGCCAGCCAGCGGCTCGCCTGTTACTTCATCAGTTACTGTCCCTTCAATACTTCCGGTGGTCGAGCTTTGTGCAATACCTTCACAGACCACAAGAGAAGAGACGATGAGTAAGAAAAGAATTCTCTTCACAGGAGTATCTCAATCCATTCGATTAATGATAGACGAATGATAGACCAACGCAATGACCGAGACCAAAACGTCCGAGGTCTCGTGCAGCATAATCGATCGTGATGTTGATATCGGTGAGATTCAGATGGAGACCAACTCCAGTGTTCCATCCAAGCTCATCGTCGTTAAATATATATCCTCCGCGCAGAAAGAGTAAATCATTCCAGGCATACTCTGCTCCAAGAGCGACTTGTTCCTGTGTGTCGGAATACTGAATGAAATTGATCGCTGTTGTCAGTCGTTGTGATTTCAGCGGTTCAAAGAACATGGAGAACAAGTCAAAAGATCCGGCTGCACGGAACGTCAGCGGAAGCTGATTCAATGATGTTTGCACTCCTGCTTTTACGGGCGGTTCATCTAAAGAGAGTGGTGCATATCGGACATCGAGAGACTTTCCTGCGAAACCGTGATCGAAACCAAGATTCAAAACAGTAAAGCCGAGAACCAAACTTCTGTACTCCGTATTGTACCACATACCAGCGTCTGCCGCTACTGTTGAACCGCTGACATCATAGATCCGTTCTTCAATGTACTTCATGGTCATAGCGAACGATAACTGCGGTGTCAGGCGAACGGAACCTGTCATCCCGACTGCAATGCTCCCCGCATCATACACTTCACCTGTTCCTTCCGGTTTGTCGATTGTCGTGATCTCAATGTCCCCCGATGTTAGCCAGATCGAATGAAAACCAATATTCACCCGGTCAGTGATGGGAACTATAATACCGACAAAATTAAGACCGAGATCTGCTGCCCATTTTGTATAATCAGCTTCAACGCTGATGTCATGCATAGGTCCGATAGCCGCAGGATTCCAGGCGAGCGCAGCAGGATCTTCAGCGATGGATGCGTACGCACCCCCCATTGCAGAGGCACGTGCACCAACGCCAATTTTGAGAAATTGCGATCCCGCTGAACCGGCATTCTTAAATGCTTGAGCTGCGGCATCGGTTCCGCAAAGGGCGATTGTGACCACCAATATAAACGATGAACGGTGCATTTTCATTTTCCTAAAACAACAGCAAACTTTTTCGTCACCGAGATTCCATTGTGTGCTTCAATATGAGCAAGCAATAACTGGGACGCGACCGTCTGCCCACCTTCCGTCAAAAGGTTCCACTCCTCACGCGATCCCCCGCTATGACGGATCGTCTTCACCAATCCTAAGGCAACGGTGTAAATACGAATCGTACATTCTTCCGGAAGATAGTTGAAGTACAGAACAGAACGTCCACGCTGTCCTTCATGATGAACAATATAAGGATTGGGAACGATACGGATTTTCTCGAGCATCTGCGTCGTCACTTCAGAGCGCCCTGCTGTTGGAGGTGCTAATGTAAACCGTGCATTCTTTGGAAATGTGCCTTTCATTCCACCTTTCCATGTAAGCATCACTGAGTCACCTGCCTGAAATTCTTTCGTGCCTCCTCTTCCCGGAGAAGACCACGAAAATGATGGACCGGCTTTGCCGGAACCAATACCCCTATTGGGAAAATCGAAAGCAACACGGGAATTGTAAACTTCCAAGAGAGCGCCAAAATCCCATGTTTCGTTGTTGGAGAGTGTTCCGCTGAAATAATATCTTCTTGGTTTACCGTTCAGCGTTGTCGCTAAACCGGATGTTTTTATCCCCTTAGTAACGAAGATGTACTCTGAGTCGGGCAAAGCGGTCCCTGTTGTAAGATCGATTAGGGTAACGGAAAGGTACGAGACATAGCGCCGTAACAGAGCACTGAGAGTGTCAACACCTCCGGACAAAAAGACAAGGCAAAGATGCCGTTCCTGTGTTGTATACGGAGTTATCGTTACAACACCGGTGTAGGCGGCATCGTCATAGAGGATGATTGGGACGTCGGCCTGACCATGCATTTGAGCAGAGACCTTGAATGAATCTGCTAATTGTTCATAACGGTACGTCACTTCAAGATCTGCGGCGCCTATACCGAATATATCTGCTACCCGTGCGGTTCCCTCTTTGATACCTGCAGATAACGTTGAGCCGTGTACTTGCACTATCGGATCAACAACAGCATTCATCGTCAATCCCGCAAGAGTGTCTTGTATTGTCAAGGGAATCGTATAATAGATGCCATTTGTTGAAGCCTCGAGGGAGACAGATAACGTGTGATCGCAAATGCGATTAGCATAGTTTGTTGTACTCGTAGGCACTATCTTTAAAGAAGATACACTGCCTGCATCGCCCGAAAGAAGCAATCCTCCTGCCGGACTTACGGTCGTGTTCTCCGCTTCTGTAGACGGAACGGTTGATGTCTGATTGAGTCCATCAACAAAAGGGGAAGACATCGGATCCATATTCCATGCTAAAACTCCTTCGTCGAATGATTCAATACGATAATAATAACGGACGTTGTTTTTAAGCCCTCCGATATCCGCTCCATGATCGACGTACTCATGAACCAATCCTGAGTCAACTGTCCAACGGCCTAAGAGTTTATAGGGCCCCTCGCTTCGTGTTCCTCTCCAAAGTTGATATCCATAAAAAGCTCTCCCAAGTGAATCCGGGATGATAATATCTGTAGAATGTTCTGCTGCATCGGTCCATTTTAGGAGTATTGCTCTATCGAGCCCTTTTGCTGTCAATTGTGATGGATCGGTAGGCGATGCTTTCTTTAAACCGTGTGCATACATTTTCCTAATCAGGTCGTCAAGTGTAAATAAGTGAGGAAGTGAATCTGCAAACATAAGCGCAACAGAGAAGGTCGTAGTGTCTCCCGCTTTCATGGGAAATGTACTGCA
>CAZYYD010000087.1:0-5870 GCA_964651225.1 uncultured Ignavibacteriaceae bacterium | reverse complement strand
TAATAGCGGGGTAAAGCTTTAAATCATCGCGAGACTTAAATCTATGATCAGAAAGGATCGTAAGTTCGCCACAATCTTTATGTCGGGCAGAGTAATTGATGGAGAACATATGTGTAAGGTAATGAATATCTATCAAAACGCAGATGGACTCTTTTTCAAAACCCAAAAAATAATACCAGGAAAGCGTTTATAGACCAGAATTAAAAATTCCAGAAAAATTCTGCCAGAGCCACTTTGCTTGCCGAAGTCCCATCCATATTTCCATTAGCCGATTTATTTCAACGATGTAATCTCTTTAAGTTTTTCCACTATCCATACCATCCCCATGGTATCAAGCCCGCAGTATTTTTTTTAACTGATCACGAACATGCTGCCGATCGAGTGTATCGACGTCACCAAATGTCACTCTTAGATATTCGTTGCTTGCTGTTCCACCATCTGCGATTTCCATTCCTTCGTAACTCTTTCCTGTTAGCACCGGCAAGACCGCCTTGATCGATGCGCTTCCATTTTGTTCGGGATGATAATAATCGAATGATCGGAAAGGAGAGAGAAGGTCAACAAATCGACTTTGTATTCCTTCAAACCAACCCTCATACACAGTGAACGTTGCACAGGCATCGGCCAATTTTCCTTTCTCGAAACCGGCATTGTAGGCAATAATAGAGCCTTTCTTGCCGAGAAGTTCCTTGAGCAGCTTTAAAATCTCAGGACGAGGATCTTGCTTACCATCTGCAAGGAAAGAATAATGCTTTGGTTCTACTCCAGCAGAATTCAGAACATGCAAAGAATATTGGAATATGATCGACTGATAAGGGCGCACATTCTCATACATCGGGATCGCGGTCATGAAGGTTTCGAAATCGAGGAAGTAAAGTGGATATTCAAGAGTATTGAGAAAGTCTCTGATCTCTTGTTTATTGATATATGGTTTTCTCGAACGAACCGCTTCTGCTTGAATCGCTTGCCTATCACTCAGCTGATAACTTCTGGGGATATTCTGAATTTCAAAAATACCATCTGCAAGAAGTTCGAATCCCTTTTTCCCAATTCTTGTCAGAGTGAAAACGTTGTGAATGGGAAGAAAACTCCAGCACTTTTCTTTTAGCGAACAAGTGTAGGGATCGTCACAGTGTGGACCGATCTTGATCTCAGGGTACTGGGAAAGCGATATTGCCTCCTGCATCTGCTTCAGATTCTTCTTTACATCTGGCAGAAGCTTCTTCACT
The DNA here is from genome assembly GCA_964651225.1 of uncultured Ignavibacteriaceae bacterium. Taxonomy (GTDB): domain Bacteria; phylum Bacteroidota; class Ignavibacteria; order UBA10030; family UBA10030; genus Fen-1298. The sequence continues at coordinate 4,641 of CAZYYD010000087.1, read as the reverse complement.
TCTGTAGTGACATCCTCGATGGTAAAGAGTTTTTGGGGCTCTATCTCCCCTTTTCTGACATATTGATTGTTGATATGACAGATACTGCACGAGCGGATATTAAGTCCTGCTCCCTCATATACATGCCATTGAATGGCAAGATCGTGCAGATTGATCTCTTTGACCTCTGTAGAGCTTTTGACTTCGATGATTTCCCATGCATCGCTTCCCACTGGATTCAGTATGTCAACCCTTGCAAAAGCGTTCTTGTATTTAAATCCTGCTTCAAAGAGTGGTTTACGAAGTTTTAATGCTTCCTGACTGTCTTTAAGCAATTTATCGGTCTCGAAATATTCTGCTTTTATTTCAACACCATCAGAAAACAGTTGCTTCGCATATTCCCCAACCAAGTGCCCCTGATCGAAGATAGCTTGTGTTCCTGCATCGACTTCAGGGATCTCATTCTTTGCGTTATAATAATGCCAGAGAAGTTTATGACATTGAAGGCCAGAGAGGTATTTGGATTTTGAGATGAATAGTCTGTAATTTTTCAAAGGCGGTGATATATTGGTTGATGCCTAAGTTATTTGATTGAAATACTTCATAGATGATAGTTACTAACGTCTTTGGTCATACTTGATACTATGGTCCTGAACATATATTGTTAGGATGCTTACACTTTTTGAGTGCTTCTTTATTTTCACCCTCAAAGCGACATTTTTATTTCCTTTAAACCATAAGTATGGATAAGTATCTTTAAATTTAAACAATTGTTCATAAAAAGAGCCTTTTTCTGATTTTATAAACTCATTTTTTCTTTTCTTTTGGAAATTCATCTTTTGGGAATATCTTTTTATTTATTTCATCAGATTGCAGTAGTATATCAAAAGCATCCAGAATTTTCCTCCACTCGTCTTTATCATTGGGGATCAATATAATTTTTGATTTGTTGGACAATTGAGCTGCATCAAGAGCTTTATAGAAATCATCGACGTATTCTCTCCCTAAAAAGTCATCGAGAAAACGATTTGTGTTTTTCTCGTAATATAATGGGTTTAGCATGGATTTTTCTATATATCTCAGGTGCTGTGCAATTAACTCGTTCTCCTTAATGAGATCGTAAAGATCGATGATATCTTTCCAGGTAATATGTGCAGAATGATCTCCAGCTTTTTTTAGTTTAGCATTAAATGGATGATAAACCTTCGATGCAATTATTCTCGAGTGGTAGATTTGAGGGACGTTGCTTTGGCTAAATGGAGTCAAATACACCATTATGATCTTATTGTTACGCATCATTGACTTGATATCATCATAATACAAATCCAATTGTTCAAGCTCTGTGCTTTTATCAGTCGTTTTGATTTCAATTCCTATAAATATTGCCCTCTCTGGAATTTAAATCGCTATATCAATCCTACGACCATCCATCAACCGGTATTCTAGTTCAATGTTTGGTGTTTGGGTTTGAATAAGATCATCTCTTCCCGAAATAAGCTTAAGAAATCCATTTAGGAATTCTAAATTATTTTCATCTTTTAGGATCTCATATAATAGTCGTGAATGAAAGGGTTCGTCTCGCCTTTGACAACCTTTAATTATATCGAAGATATTTATTTGATCTATCATACGAAGTAATAGAATCCTATTGTTGTTGCGAGCCACATAGTTTTTTCCTTTATCGCTTCACTTCAAGCTCCGCCGGCAACTTGACGAGCAGCGTTTTAATGTGCTTTGGGAATCGCCCATTTTCCTTTTCTTCCTTGAGAAGCTCACCCATTGATTTATCTGTGTATATAAACACGATAATCTCCGGTTTCTCATTGAGCGAAATTGTCCAGAGAGCTTTTTCCCGTATCTTCGCAAGCACATCTGTGTCAGGTTTTCCGTCCGTTGTCTTGCCCGGGCTTGTTGAGATAATGCAGACTATATTGCCATCCTCTGAGACGGCATCGAATTCAATTTGCGCCCCGGACTGGACTCCTAATTTGCGTTTAGCAAATGCCTGGCCATACTTCTTGGGAAGGAATTCGTTCCTTATCCAATTATCAACTTCTTTCGTTGTTATCGGGGAGTCTGCCATTTACTATTTTCTCTTCTTCCGTTAGTCCATCACCCAACCATCGACCCACCAACTCGCCGTGTCGGTGCGGGAGATGATATTCATCCCGCCTTCTTGAACAACTGTTCGAATAACTCTTTAGACCTCCGTGCACCGTCTTCCGACAGCACTACGGATTTCGCTTTTGACTGAGGATTGCTGATGAATCCTTTTGTATGAAGCCGTTCAAGTGCACCCCAGTCGTGCGATTTCCAAGACCGCACAACCCCGTGATCTTCAAATGCTGTAAGATGCAAAAGCGCCAGGACTGCATCATCAATCTTATCTTCATCGATTTGCATAGGACAGGCTCCTCATATTACGGTAACTATAAAAAAGAAGTAAGCGATGCAAGCCGTATTGGTGAGATATTATTTTCTTTTCTCTGTTCATTGCGTCAGCTTGATGCGCGGGTTAGGTGCAATTGCTTCATCGCAATAGAACAAGTTTCTTGGTCTCTGAAAATGAGCCGGCTTGCAAACGATAAAAATAAATACCACTTGGTACATTCGCGGCATTCCATTGACACGAATGATTCCCTGCTGATAACTCCTCGGAAACAATTGTTGATACCTCTCTACCTATCAAGTCATACACTTTAAGGGACACGAATGATTTGGATAATAGATTAAAAGAAATCTTTGTTGATGGATTGAATGGATTAGGATAGTTCTGACTCAACGTGAATTTCTTTGGTGTGCTCGCAATTCCCGTTTCGACGGACGTCAGTGGATCGTCGCCTATCTTATATTCATACGCTCCCATATCAATCGTGCCAACCCCACCGGTAGTATTGTTTAATTTTCTGGGATATCCGACGCCGCGAATATCATAAGCTTGGGAATTGTACGAATCGTTCCCTGCATCGGCACATGGTGAAGTTCCCAGAATAGAATACGGATGCGCTGGGTTTATCGAAGAACCAACAAATTGAGGATCAGAAGTAATATTATGATTCGTGTCAGCAAATGTTCCGCCACTTATATAAATATCCCCCGACGCATTCGCATAGCAGGAGTAATTCAGTGTAATTGTTGCGTAATTAATCCAAAATTCATCACCATTGGTAGAAGCTTCATTCCCCCAAATGATGCAGTTATTGAGGGTAGGAGAAGATGAAATATAATTTGCCATCCCACCGCCGTCACCCGCTGAATTCGATGTAAAGGTACAATTGGTAAGGATTGGGGAAGACCCCCCACCACTAACAGTACCACCATTAACCATCCCACCGCCACTGCCAGGAACCGAATTCGATGAGAATGTACAATTGTTGAGGGTTGGAGAAGAAAATTCATTCCACATCCCACCGCCGGAGGAAAAAGCAAAATTCGATGTGAAGGTACAATTATTGAGGGTTGGGGAAGAAGCATCATAATTAAGCATCCCGCCACCATTAACAGCCGTATCCGATGTGAATGTACAATTGGTAAGGGTTGGGGAAGAAGAAAAATTACACATCCCACCGCCGTTACCCGGACCCGCTACCGACACCGAATTCGATGTGAAAGTACAATTGGTTAGATTGGGGGAAGAATTTTCATTAAACATCCCACCGCCGGCGGAAAGAGCAAAATTCGATGTGAAGGTACAATTGGTGAGAGTTGGGGAAGAAGAATCGAAATTATACATCCCGCCGCCGGCGCCGTTATACGCCGCCGAATTCGATGTGAATGTGCAGTTGGTGAGGGTCGGAGAAGAATGATAATTATTATACATACCGCCACCAATGTCAGGAACTACGTTCGATGTGAATGTGCAGTTGGTGAGTGTTGGAGAAGAAGATTCATTCCACATCCCGCCGCCGTCATACGCCGGATTCGATGTGAAGGTACAATTGGTAAGAGTTGGAGAAGAATATTCATTATACATTCCGCCGCCATTTAAATAGGCCAAATTCGATGTGAATGTACAATTGTTGATGGTAGGAGAAGAAGAAGTATAATTTGCCATCCCACCGCCTCGGTTATGTGTGTAGCTGCCATTTGCATTTCCGCCTTTAATGGTAAAGCCATCCAATACAGCAGAACTGGTTAAACCCAAACCCCCTGGATGATAGAACACGTGGTAAGAATCGCCTTTATCTTTATCATCATTGCCATTCAAATCGCCACTCAAAATGGTTTCGTTTGCTTGTCCGGCACCGAAGTTTGTTCTTTCGCTTACTGCAGTTTCACTTCCGGCAAAGCCGCCGTAAATTGCAACGCCCTCAATCATACGGAAGTGATAAAAACGAGAACCACCACCTAATTCATAATCATAACTCGGTTTATATGTCCCTTTTGCAACCCAAATTTGGTCGCCGGATACTGCGGCAGCTAGGGCTGATTGGAATGAAGTGTACGCATCTGTCCAACTGGTGCCATTGTTGGAACCAGTGGCATCGTACTTCACATGTATTGTAATTCCACTGTGTAGATTTACGGTGAATACAACTATCAAAGAAAGAACCAGTAATGCTTTTTTCATAACATGATACTCCTTTCATAAACTGTGAAAGGCAATTGCATCGCAGTAGGGACATCGATTGCTCGATGCCCCCTGCACAGATCCCGGCGTGC
>CAZYYD010000086.1:0-6908 GCA_964651225.1 uncultured Ignavibacteriaceae bacterium | reverse complement strand
TAAGATACGGATGCGCTTTTTTAATTTACACAACTTTTAAAGGTAACTCTTTTGTAGGACAGAGATAAAAGAATAACATAAATAAGAAGAAGTATTTTTTCATAAGAGTTTCCAAAAAATATTGCGGTATAACGTTAATGATTAGATAGATCTTGTCTATCGAGAATAACCTCAACCCTATTTCTTCCCACACGTCTCGCTCACATTAGCCGAAACAAGATGGCAGTTATCTCGGATACTAAGACTCTTTCCTTTCTCACCATTATGTTTTGTGCAGAGAGGAAGGATGTACCAGTTATTATCATTGGTGTAATCTTTTTGAACGTGAGCACCGACTAAATCGTGACCCATGCAATTTTCCACCGGGCAAAATGGCATCGTTTGGCCGCTGAATTTTTTCCAATGATCTAACCAGCTATCGCAATTACATTTATTATCGCTGGTTCCATTTATATTCTTGATCTTCATGATGTGTTCTCCCTTTTGATAGATGTTAGCCTAACTTAAAAAGAGGTAGGAAATAGATTGTATTGAGATGGAGACGTATGCCACATAGACCCATAGTTGTTCATCTCAGGTCTTCTTTGGTTGTAGTAGTCTGCAGCAGTTGTCTAGTACCTCCACGTATTGGCAACCGCTGAGAATAAGGTAGCTCTGTTTAGAACCATTGTCAATAAAAAACCCTGACGCATACCAGACGTCAGGGTTTAGGGAGGTTAACTAGGCCATCGGGGAGACGGCCACTTCAACTCTACAAAACATTTCTTAAAAATCAAAACAAAACAGCCCCGGCGTACTACCAGCGCCAGGGCTAATGGGACATAAAGCCCTCCCAAAGAGGGCACTGGAATTTTACGAATTCCTTTGTTTGTAGTCAAGAAAAAAATGAACACTGAAGAAAAAAATAATGTTAGCACTATGATTGCAAAAAAAAAAAATTTGGGCGGTCGCCAAACATACGGAGATTGTCTTCATCACAACATTGTTAGCGGATCTCCCTCACGCTCCTCTTGCGTAGAACAACTGTACCGGCATATCATAAAAAAGGGCGGCCCGAAAGAGTCGCCCTGAAAGATCTCATAAATAAAAAAGATGTTATTTTGTCAACAGCATCTTTTTCGATTCGGAATATTGCCCTGCCTGCAAGCGGTAAATATACACTCCGCTCGGTAGGTGAGCTCCCTTGAATTCTGATGTGTACCTGCCTGCAGGCTGGTGCTGATTGACGAGTGTGGCAACTTCACGCCCCAGAACATCAAAAACTTTTAGCGTTACAATTGTACTGGTTTGCAGTTCATATCGGATGGTTGTTGCCGGATTGAATGGATTAGGATAATTTTGGTAAAGAGTAAATCCACCGGGCCGGTTTTGCTTGGAATCCTTTACGCTTGTCACATTCAGGATCGCACCCGTTGTAAAGTCGCCAATAAACATCATTCCATCCGTATGGAACTGATCTCCCACCCACCAGTCTTTGATATACGAAGCGCCCCAATAGAGACCTGACGGATCGAGAGAACCCGGAGCATAAAAGAACCATATGAGTTGTCCGAGGGAAACCGTGCAGTTAAAATAGCCGCCGGCCGGTGTCGTTTGCCTGAACACCCTTCCTCCTGCATTTTCAACATTCGCGATGAAAACCGATGCATCTACGGCAAGACTCGGGTTGAATGTGTCTGCCTGAAGGAGCCACCGTCCAAACGATGTATCCAGAGGCTGAATCTTTGTCTCAAACATGTCCACATTGATCTGATGACCATCGGTGGGTATTGTCGCGACATAAGAAAACTGCCAGTTTCTTGCTTTCCCTGTGGAATCGACATTCTCTCCCTGCACCTGCCTCAGGTAGTTGGCTGCAGGAAGTCCGGTGCTGTACGTTGCAGCAAGATCCCGCGCAGCGGAGAATGTTTTCTTTCCCATAAATCCTAAAACGATTCCTGTTACACTGGCATTGTTTATTGACAATGAGTCTACATTCGATACTACATCCATTGCATTCCCCTCACCCGGATCAATCCCTTCCACACCGTCAACATCCTTCGCTGCTATAATATAGAAATTCCCATTTCTCACATACGGGATAGTAAAATTACCCGATGCATCGGCAAGTGTTGCCATCACAAAATCCGGTGTGTCTTCCGTTTTCATGGGATTGATAAGAGAAATAAAAACCATACTGTAGGCGGGGGATACAGAAGTTTGACCGCTTTGCACGACGCCGCTGATAGTTGGTGTCGGGAACGCCGAGCCTGTTGTGAAATAGGTGAGAAATGGAGTCTGAAGCCTGCTGCCTCCCACGGCGACATTGTTGATGAAGATAAAGAAATATGCTGTGTTTGGGCTCAGCGTAATGTTGCTCGAAAATGTTCTGAGATCGGGGCTGATAATTGGGTCGGAGGCCTGGCTGATATTTGTATAACCCATTCCCTTGGTCGAATCAATCGCCTCGCTGAAGGTGATACTCAATGTTGTACTCAGGGGAACATTCACTGCGCCATTTGCAGGCGATACCGAAGTAACAGTAAGCTGGGCAAATGCAACGAGAGGAAAGAGAATTATAAAAAAGAGTATGAAATATTTCATAAGAAAACCCTCCATAGAGAAATGATAAGCGTGGATAGAAGATACTTCAAGACAACAGTGTCTTTGAAAGAACACAGGTTTTATTCTGTGACTATGTCTTATGTACAACATTTCATTTCCATTGTCAACGAAATTCGACTCTACTCGAGTAGAACTGTGATGGAGAATACGTTGAGCTGAAAAGATACTTTTCCTCCCCCTCGACTGCCTCTTCTGCTATTCAACCCCTTTCACATTTCCTGGTGCGGCGAATGATCTGAGTGTCTGCGCACCGCACCGGTCTGCAATAAAAAAGCCCCGCAGGTCATACCAACCTGTGAGGCTGCAGATCAGTTAGGCATCAGACATTAGAGGGAGCGCAGGGCATTGACAATTTTCATCCGGGCTGCACGTGCCGCGGGTAAAAAGCCCCCTGCAAATCCCATAAAGAGTGAAAAGAACAACGACCATCCGACAATAGAAGAGGAAAGTGCAAAAGAAAATTCTAATTCAGAGAACGAACCGAAATTCAGCATGGAAATGGAGAAGAATTGAAGGACCGAGGCCAGAGTCAATCCAATAACACCTCCCAGGAACGCAATGACAAGCGACTCCATAAGAAATGCAGAGAGCACACTGCGTCTTCGGAATCCGAGGGCGCGCAGGGTTCCAACCTCCACAGTGCGATTCGCAACTGCGGCGTACATTGTGATCATCGCACCGATAGTTGCGCCGAACGAAAAGACCACGGTAATAAAGATGCCAAGAATGCGGATGAATAACGCCATGTTCTCTGATTGTTCGGCAAAGAATTTTTGCTCGGGTTTCGGTTCGAACTGCTGCAGCCGCGGTTCACGGTCGAATGCCGCCTTGAATGCGCTGAACGCATCCGGCTCATCCAGTTTGAAGGTCACCGTGGAATATCCGCCCCTCCGATTGAATGCATCCTGCAGTTGATCATTATCTCCCCAAATTTCAGAGTCAAAGCCACTGCCGCCTGCTTCAAAATATCCTACGACAGTCCACCTATCTCCTCCAAACGGAATAATGTTGCCGAGATCAGCCCCCACGAGATTCTTCTTCACAGAGGAACCGACAATAATTTCCCTTGCACCGGCCTGAAAGATACGTCCTTCGGTAATGTGTATTTGCGGACGAATCGTAAAGGCTTCCGGAGCAACACCGCGAACGGCAACATTGCTCATCCCGCCGCTCCGCTTGTTCAGGTTCACAATAGAGACTGTTTCGCCGGACACCAATTGTTTCCCATCGGATGACTTGGCGATATGGGGAAGAGTTAGGATGGTATTGTAATCGTTGCGAAGAACGATGCTGGAGATTTCCCCGTTTGCCGACTTGCGGGCAATAAGGACGTTATCCGGCGAGCCAGTTCCGATGAGCGTTTTCTGGACGCCATATGCCATCATGAGCACGGCTGCAAAGACAAACACAACCATGGCGATACCGGCAATCGTAATGGCCGTGGTCAAGCGGCGGGATTTGAAATTTCTGAGAGTATATTTTAAGGGGATTTTCATATGTCAATCCTTTTTCATAAGTATAAATACAGAGGTCAGGAGACAGAAGGCAGAATGCTCTTTGAATAAGCATAGACCAACTTGCTGACTTCGTCGAGCTGAGTTCGTAATGTTGTCAATCTCCGTCTTTTAAGTCTGTTGCAAAGATGAGATAATAACGACACTCCTCGGCCGAACCCTGCGCAATATTAAAAAACCGTGCTTTATCCAACTTACTTTTCTTTTTTAAATCCTTCTGCAATGTTAGCAGGAATTGAAACAGCCGCATGCCTTCATTGAGAAACGAGTCCATACACCTCTTGCTTTGGAAAGTTTTCGGTGTATTCATAAACAGCAAGAACAAACTGGTGTGCTTTCTTCCACATAATCAAATCTTCAAATGATTTTGCGGGTTTACCTTCCATTCTGTATTCAGTATTCTTCATTCTGATGTTCTTACCCAATAAACCTGAGTCCATCAACAATGCGCATGTGAAGCGCTCTGTGGATCGGAAATATGGATGCCGCAACGCCAACAAGAAGTGCCGCGGATGCTGCAAGAAGAAGGGTCGCCGGTGTAATATAAAAGATGGGGAAAAATCCGCTCGGCAAAATTGCTGCTATCCCTGCAACAATCGGATAGGTGATAGCTAATCCTATACCGGCACCGAGTGCAGAAATGAGCAATGATTCACCAAGAATGAGACCGACCAGATGAAATGCGGAAAATCCAAGTGTTTTAAACACGGCAAATTCACGGATACGTTCGCGTGCCGACATGATCATCGTATTGCCCAGCACGAGCATAATGATGCCAATGATGACAAAGGACACAAAATTCATTGCTGCTAGAAGTGAGCTCAACCCTGAAATAAACCCCTGTGTAAATGCACGCTCAGTTTCTGTTTTGGTTTCATTCGGAGAATTTTTAAAGAGCGCATCCACCTGCTCCGAAATCACTGCCGACTGCGCCGGATCTTTGATCTTAATAATAAACCATCCGACCCAACCCGCGCGCACCGGCATATCCTGTTTCATCCTCTCATCGAGGTAGGTCCAATGAAACAGCATTTGTGTGGCATCGGTGGTTTTATCCCGGGGCCGGTAGATTCCGCGGACAACAAACTCCCAGCGCCCCGGATAAATATCTCCATCAATCGGAATAACATCGCCAATGTTAAATTTGTACTGCTTCGCGATACTTGCTCCGACAATACATGAATTTCGCTCTCGTTTAAAGGTTTCATATTCTTTCGGGTCGATTTGAAATTCAGGATACACCTGGAAAAAGGATTCAGCGTCCACAGCCATTCGTGCAAAGAACTGGTTTTTATCGACATAGGTTCCCTGGAACCAGTTTGCAAACGAGACGGCTTCCACACCGGGGATTTTCGCAATTTTATCCCGATAGGAATACGGCAACGGGAAAACAAACGACACCGCTTGCCGGGTGATCAGGCGGTTGGGAGCTGTTGCTTCGACGCCTGCATACCACATATCGACGACCGTCCGCAGAACCCCAAATGCCATCACTGCAATGGCAAGGCCAAGGATCGTTAGTGAGGTGCGAAGTTTGTGGCGTAAAGCATTTTTGAAAACAAGTTTGAGCACTCGCATGGGATCACCTATGTCAATTCGCCTTTGTCGAGATGACGCTGGATGCTCGCACGTTCTGCTGCGCGTGGATCGTGAGTCACCATGACAATCGTTTTCTTATATTCCTTGTTCAGCCGGTCTAACAGCACAAGGATTTCTTCGGCGGAATGTTTGTCAAGATCGCCGGTGGGCTCATCGGCCACAAGTAATGTCGGGTCTGTCACAATCGCTCGGGCTATAGCAACACGCTGTTCCTGACCTCCGGAAAGTTGTTTGGGATAATGATACATCCGGTCACTTAGACCGACCACGTTCAAGGCAAGTTCAACATGGTTCTTCCGCTCTGCCTTTGAAAGCGATGTGAGAAGAAGCGGAAGTTCGACGTTTTCAAACGCGGTGAGTACCGGAATGAGATTGTAGAATTGGAATACAAAACCGATGTTTTTTGCCCGCCATTTGGCCAGCGCAGATTCGTTGAGCGTGGCGATATCCGTACCGTTGACAGTCAGGGATCCTTTCGAAGGACGGTCAATCCCGGCGATCAGATTCAGCAATGTCGTTTTGCCTGATCCAGAAGGACCCATGAGTCCGAGAAACTCCCCTTCGTGAACATCAAATGAAATATCGTTGAGAACGGGAACTTCAAAGCTGTCCCGCCAGTACGACTTTGAGACATTTTGTACTTGAATGATTGTATTGGGCATGGAATGATCCTTTTATTTTGAAATCAGTATTCAGTAGCCAGTGATCAGTTAGGAGTTAGGAGCGAGGAGTTAGAAGACGCTGAGAATACACATTCAACATCTTTCCGATTTCGTCTAACTCGCCGGAAAGGTGCGATGTCTCTGCGTATCCTAAATCCTTGGTTAAAATTAAATAGTATTTACATTCCTGAAGAGACCCTTTGGAAATGTTCAAAAATCTTGCTTTATCTGCTCTGCCACGTTTACGAAAACCTTCAGCAATATTTGCCGCAATAGAAACTGCAGCTTTGCGAAACTGTGTTGTTAATCCATAGACTTCTTTCGTCGGAAAATTCTCGGTAAGCCGATAAACATTCAATACGAATTGATGAGCCTTTTGCCACATAATCAAATCTTGAAAATCTTTCGCCGGCCGTTGTTCTTTGATAGAGTCCATAAATTCTACATCCAACATTCTATCTTCTACATTCTAACGGTTATGTGACAAATGAAAGTGAGCCACCTAAAATCCTGGTTTTAGGATTAAGTA
>CAZYYD010000085.1:0-7039 GCA_964651225.1 uncultured Ignavibacteriaceae bacterium | reverse complement strand
TACGCTTTTTTATTGTCTAAACGCTCATATTATTTACACACACTTTGAATGTAACTCTAGAATTTACAAAAACATCAAAGAAGAAGCTATTGATTTACACTATTTGAGGAACGTTGAGGCTGGCGAATGGAGAAAGACGTCTCATCGGGCGATGTCATGGTTTCTTCAGTTTAAGCTTAAAATATTCAGCCGTTCTCTGCAATCCTACGTTGCGATTTACTCGCGGTTCCCATTTCAATAATTCCTTTGCTTTCGTTATATCGGGTTGTCGAACCTTCGGGTCATCCGTAGGCAAATCCTTAAAAATGATTTTACTTTTACTCTTTGTAAGTTCAATAATCTCCTTTGCCAGGTCTAACATAGTAATTTCTTCGGGATTCCCGATATTCACGGGGAAGACATAATGAGAAACCATAAGCCGATAGATTCCCTCGATCAGATCTGATACATAGCAAACGCTTCGTGTTTGATTTCCATCTCCGAATACCGTTACATCTTCGTCGCGAAGCGCCTGTGAAAGAAAGGCGGGGATCGCCCTTCCATCCTGTATTCGCATGCGTTCGCCGTACGTATTAAAAATTCGCACAATCCTTGTGTCAACGCCATGGTACCGATGGTAGGCCATGGTGAGAGCCTCGGCAAAACGCTTTGCTTCGTCGTACACCCCCCTCGGACCCACCGGATTGACATTTCCCCAATACGATTCGGGTTGCGGATGAATGGATGGATCGCCATATGTCTCGGACGTCGAGGCTAACAGAAATCGTGCCTTCTTTGCTTTCGCCAATCCCAATGCCTTATGCGTTCCTAACGAGCCTACTTTTAATGTTTGAATTGGTAATTTGAGATAATCTATGGGACTTGCAGGCGAGGCAAAATGAAAAATAAAATCCACGGCTCCGTCTATAAAGATGTAATTCGTTATATCATAATGAATAAATCTAAATTTTGTATTACCCATCAAGTGGGCAATATTATTCGAATCACCGGTTATCAAATTATCGATGCATATGACTTCATGGCCCTCTGCGAGCATTCTGTCGCATAAATGTGATCCAAGGAAACCTGCACCACCCATCACAATTGATCTCATTGCTTCGTCCTCATATACCAGTCGATAGTTTTTCTTATCCCGTCTCGAAGGGAGGTCTTTGCTGACCATCCTAATGACTGAATTTTGCTCACATCCAAGAGCTTTCGTGGAGTACCATCCGGTTTCGTCAGATCATACTCTATAGTTCCGGTATATCCCACTTCCTCTCGTATGAGCTCAACTAACTCTGCGATGGAAATATCTTTTCCAACTCCGATATTGACAATCTCACCATCATCATAATGATTCATCAAATAGACACAGGCATCAGCCATATCATCCACATACAGGAATTCTCTTCGCGGCTCACCCGATCCCCATACGGTCACCGAAGGTGCCGATGTATGTTTTGCATCGATAAAATGTCTGATCCGTGCAGGCATGACATGGGAAGTCTGCAAGTTAAAATTATCGAATGGGCCAAAGAGATTTGTTGGCATGACGGAAATATATTTTGTCCCGTATTGACGGTTATAGGCCTGGCACATCTTGATACCGGCAATCTTCGCAATGGCATACGGTTCATTCGTAGGTTCCAGCTTACCATCAAGGAGGAACTCCTCCTTCATCGGTTGAGGTGCATGCTTCGGATAGATGCATGAGCTTCCAAGAAAACAAAGCTTTTTGATGTTTTGACGATAGGCGGAATGAATGATATTGTTTTGAATCTGAAGATTGATAAAAATGAAATCTGCCGGAAATGTGCTGTTTGCATGAATCCCGCCAACCTTCGCGGCTGCGAGAAAAACATACTCCGGTCTCGTTTCAGCGAAATAGCGTTCAACATCGACCTGACGAGTGAGATCCAGCTCGTCTATCGTCCTGTAGACAAGGTTATGATATCCTTGAGCTTGCAATGTACGCACCAAGGCAGAGCCCACTAATCCCGTATGCCCTGCTACATATATTTTTGCCTGTTTTTCCATCTTCATCCTCGATGGTAACTCAATACCCTCGTTTTTTTACTTTGTCAAAATCAGCCAGCGCCATGATTCTGGCTAATTCTTTAAACGTCACTTTGGGAATCCATCCTAATTGACTCTTCGCTTTTTCTGGGCTGCCAATCAGGAGATCCACTTCTGTGGGCCTGTAATATTTCGGATCAACGGTCACCAAGACATTTCCGGTTTTCCTGTCAATACCCTGTTCATTCTCACCTTTCCCTTTCCAATCAAGCTGAATATCAAGAGTAGAAAAAGCCTCTTCGACAAATTCTTGTACCGTGTGAGTTTCACCAGTTGCAAGGATATAATCCTCCGGCCGTTCTTGTTGTAAGATTCGCCACATTCCTTCACAAAATTCAGGAGCATAACCCCAATCTCTTTTTGCATGCAGATTCCCCAGGCTCAAATACTTCTGCAAACCAAGTTTAATTCGTGCAGCGGCCAGGGTGATCTTCCGAGTCACAAATGTTTCTCCCCGTCTTGGCGATTCGTGGTTAAAAAGAATGCCATTACAGGCATATAGCCCATATGCCTCACGGTAATTGACAATAATCCAGTAGCCGTATAATTTTGCTACGCCATAAGGACTACGCGGATAAAAAGGTGTTTTTTCCGTTTGGGGAATTTCCTGCACTTTTCCATAGAGTTCACTTGTCGAGGCCTGATAAAACTTAGTCCGCACGCCAGTTTCCCGGATTGCATCTAAGAATCTCAATGTACCGACAGCATCTACTTCTGCCGTGTACTCAGGAATTTCAAAAGAGACTTTGACATGACTTTGTGCGGCCAAGTTGTAAATTTCCTCCGGGGCAATTTTTTCAAGCAATCTATTCAAATTGCTCGTATCTGTCACGTCGCCGTAATGGAGGAACATTCGCTTCCCGTACACATCGGCATTATTATACAAATGATCTATGCGTCCTGTGTTAAAGGAACTGCTCCTGCGGATAATACCATGGACCTCGTATCCTTTATCTAAAAGGATTTCTAATAAATAGGAACCATCTTGGCCGGTGATACCTGTAATGAGTGCTTTCTTTCCCATAATCCTGCCTTTTCGATTATTGTAAATGCGGCCGCCCAATGCAATAATAGTGGAATCCTTCTTCTTTGATTTCAATCGGGTCGTAGATATTACGTCCGTCAAAAATCACAGGATGTTTCATTGCTTTGCGCATGATTTTAAAATCGGGTGTACGAAATTCATTCCATTCCGTTATAATGATTAATGCATCTGCCTTCTCTAATGCACGGTAGGATGAATCTGCATAGGTCACTCTTTTCCCAAGCCTCTTCTTTGCATTTTCCATAGCGATAGGATCATGAACACTTATTGTCACTCCTAAACTCAGTAGTTCTTCAATAAGCGCTAAGGATGGTGCTTCTCTAATATCATCTGTCTGTGGTTTAAATGCAATACCCCACATAGCAAAGTGGAGTCCTTTAATTTTGCCTTTAAAGTGATGCTGAATTTTTGACACAAGGACCTTTTTCTGGTCTTCATTCACTTGGTCAACGGTCTCAAGAACACGAAGACGATGACCCGCATCACTCGCTGTTTTAACCAAGGCTTTCACGTCTTTGGGAAAACAGGAACCGCCAAATCCAGCTCCTGCAAAGAGAAATTGATGGCCGATCCTCGGATCGCTCCCGATCCCCTTTCGAATACAGTCAATATCGGCGCCTACTTTCTCGCAAAGGTTGGCGAGATCGTTCATGAAAGTAATCTTCGTTGCAAGAAAAGAATTTGCAGCGTACTTGGTAATTTCAGCACTTCGGATGTCCATAACAATAATCGGATTTCCTGTCCGGACAAACGGTGCGTATAACTCACGTAACATCGTTGCAGCATCCTTACTGTGTGTCCCAATAATGATCCTGTCGGGTTTGAGGAGATCTTGAATGGCAGCTCCTTCTTTGAGGAACTCAGGATTGGAAACCACCTCTACATGATGACGTGTCCCTTTTTTAAATACCTGCTGCAACTTATCACAGGTCCCTACCGGCACAGTGCTTTTACTGACAACAATTTTACTGTCGTTAATACATGGAAGCATCTCAGAAATCACGCCCAGGACATGGGTAAGATCTGCTGATCCGTCTTCGGACTGCGGAGTGGGAAGGCAAAGAAATATTATTTTCGATTGTTCAACCGTGTACTTAAGACTTGTTGTGAATTCGATCCGCTTTTGAGAAATATTTCTCTCCACGATTTCCGCCAAACCCGGCTCGAAAATCGGAATGTGCCCTCTCTTCAAACCCTTTATCTTCTTCTCATCAATATCCATACAGACGACGGAGTTGCCCGTATCTGCCAGACATGCTCCCTGTACTAATCCCACATACCCGGTACCAATGATTCCTATTTTCATCGTTTATCGTCCTCAACCTTTATTCATTATTATACTTTGATATTGAATCCTGCTGCCTGCGCATCTGAATAAAACATCCGAACAGTCTCGATGGAGTATTCAGTTAAATCCTTACCCAGGAGAGGAATCTTCTTTAGTAAATCATTCGTCATCGTAATCACATGACATCCAATTTGTTCTGCCTGGAGCAAGTTTAATAATTCTCGGGGACTTGCCCAAATAAGTTCAACCATCGGAAAGGGTTGCAAATACTTCACGATACCGGCCATATGCGGTACGGGATCAATTCCCGCATCAGCAACTCTTCCGGCAAAGACAGAGACATAGGAACCCGGTCCTTTTTCGAGCAGTGGAACAACTTCTTCAACTTGTTTTTTGGTCATCATCGCTGTTACATTCACCTTCACTCCTGCGGCAGAAAGTTTGGAGATGAGCGGTGCACTGGTAATCCCTTTTGTATTGGTGATCGGAATTTTAACATAGACATTTT
This sequence comes from uncultured Ignavibacteriaceae bacterium, assembly GCA_964651225.1. Classification (GTDB taxonomy): domain Bacteria; phylum Bacteroidota; class Ignavibacteria; order UBA10030; family UBA10030; genus Fen-1298. The sequence goes on along the minus strand of CAZYYD010000085.1, from coordinate 2,140 downwards.
TCCCCCAACCGGCAATAATCCGGGCTTGCTTTTCCATCTCCTCGAAGTCATCGGAGAATACCTCGAAGGATATGGGTCTATCCTTTATGGTGATAAGTATATCGCGTGCAAAAGCCTCATAATCTTTTATTCCTGCCTTTTTCATCAGTGTTGGATTGGTGGTAAATCCTGAAATAAGCGGATTGGAATACATCTCCAGCATTCCTGCTTTTTCAGCACCATCAGCGAAAAGTTTGATCCTAAATTTTCTTCCATCCTGACTCATCGTCAATTCCACCTTTCTCAAAATGTGTACGCATTATTTTACGGATTCCCATTTTGTCGGATGCAGCTGTAGCGAAGGATGCGACACAAGCAGGTGCCATACAACTGCCTGCAAGCCCTCTGTATGGGGAGTAATTCTCGCAGAGTGCGTCGGAGGAATGACCAAAACTGCATCACCGGCTTTTTTTGTATACCCGCCATCTTTCCCGACAACGCCAACAACTTTTGCACCTAACTGCTTTGCGTACTGAACCACCTTCACTAAATTTGTGCTGATATTCTTTTGCTCACTCCCGCCACCTACGGAGAAGACAAATACACAGTCCTTGGTATTGAATCTGCTGACTTTGAGCCAATTTATTATCGTTGTTTCCCATCCTTCATCATTGACGCGCGCAGTAAGTTCAGAGACATTGTCGTATGGAGCATAGGCTTCGAATCCGCACAGTTTCCGGAAATCGCATACTGCATGCGATGCATGCCCGGCTCCGCCACCAGAACCGATAATAAACAATCTCCCTCCAGATTCCCGGACATTTGCAAGAACGGCAGCCATTGCTTCTATATCCTCTGTGTTGATCAGCGAGATAATCTCAGCGGTCTCTTGGAGGAATTGTTTTGTAAACTGCATAACGGTCCTCTCTATAATCCATACGATATGTTTGCATATTCCGGTACAATTGTCTTCCAGTAGCTCCGTGCCCCACGAGTTGCACAAAGTTGATCTGGGTTATACATTCTGTCATCAATAAAACGGTGAAATTCTTCAATATTGGCTATTGTAGCAAGTGCTCTCTTTTGGGGAAGAAACTTTCCTTTGACATATTTCAATCCCAGAAAAATCGATTCGCCTGGGTTACTCAGCAAGTATTGCACAGCTTTTTTCCCCAGAAGAGAGCCACATCGGAGATCAAGAGCGCAGGGACGACCTGAACGGTACCAATAAGAAGGATTCACAGCATTTACATTTCTTGTATCAAAGCGATTTTGCAAATCCTTTTTGAGCCTCGCTGAGAGAATCGATGCTGCCCCTCGAAATCGGGGATGTCCAAAATTATCCTTTTCAGTATCATCGGCACTCATATAGCTTCCACCTTCCCAGCGCGCGCCTTCTGCAACAACGATGATGATATTTCGATTCTTTGCATAACGATCCGCGACTCGTTGAAGAAATGTATCGTACTTGAGCGGAAATTCAGGAAGGATGATGAAATCAGGATTCCCCATGCATGAAGACATGGCAAGCCAGCCCGCATGCATCCCCATCGATTCAACAACCATAATCCGTTCATGCGAATATGCTGTTGTCCTTATACCTTCTTGTACGCTGATAAAAGAAGAAATCTTACGAGCAGCAGAAGGATGCCCTAATGTAAAATGATTCACAATATCAGAAACAGCAAACCTCCTGTTCTTCCGATGCACTATTCCTACATCATTATCGATGGTCTTCGAGATAAGCACCTGAGGATAATCCTTCAAGAGAAAAGAATTCGACAGCGTATCTTCTCCGCCTATAACGATCAACCCATCGACATTCATCTCTTGGAGATTACGCCTGATAAGCAATGCACCATTCTCAACCCTGGCAGCATTGACTCTTGAGGATCGGAGAAACGTTCCGCCGATTTCCTTCGGAACATGTTTTCTCGAGAGTGAAACAAAGGACTTATCGAATATCCCCTGCCAGCCCCGATAGAAACCAATAAGATCTATCCTATTTTGCTGAGCAGCTTCTTGTGCTGCTGCAAGAACGGCATTTAACGGTTGAACATCGCCACCACCTGTCAATATACCGATACGTCGTTTCTTCATCTTGTGACTAGAAGCCATCTCAAAAATACCCTCGGAGGAGAATAAGGATACAACCGAGGTG
>CAZYYD010000084.1:0-8764 GCA_964651225.1 uncultured Ignavibacteriaceae bacterium | reverse complement strand
ACAACAACACGCAGTCTGCAAAGGAAACATTGGCCGAGCATGAAGAATCGGATACTAATGCGAACCTCACTGCAGGGAATAGCAAAGAAGGCGAAGCAAGAGCGCGCCTATCGATTTCGCAATCTCACAGTGATGCTTAGCGAGGAAAACCTTAAGGAATGCTGGAGGGACATCCGCAAGGATGCCGCCTACGGAGTAGACCAAGTCAGTGCAAAGGACTACGAAGAACACCTTGAGGAGAATGTACATAACCTTGTAGAGCGACTGAAGAGAAAAGCGTATCGGGCGAAATTGGTGCGCAGACAGTATATTCCCAAGGGAGACGGAAAGATGCGTCCGTTGGGAATACCGGCAACAGAGGATAAGCTGCTGCAACTGGCGGTAAAGAAACCGCTGGAAGCAATTTTCGAGCAAGATTTCCTGTCTTGCAGCTACGGATATCGACCAAACACAGGAGCAAAGCAAGCGGTGATAGATTTAACAGCAATGCTTCAGTTTGGAAGCTATCGGTATATAGTAGAAATGGACATCAAAAGCTACTTTGACAGCATCGATCATGAATGGCTGATGCGGATGTTGGAGTTGCGAGTAGATGATAAACCGTTTTTACGGCTTATCAAGAAGTGGCTGAATGCAGGAGTGTTGAACACAGATGGGAGAGTTTTGCATTCTCTCTCAGGAACGCCACAAGGCGGAATCATTTCTCCGCTCTTGGCGAACGTGTATCTGCACTATGTGCTGGACTTGTGGTTTGAAAAAGTAGTAAAGCCTCGATGTGGAAGCAGGGCAAATCTCATCCGCTATGCAGATGACAGTGTCTGTGTTTTTGAGCGGGAAGAAGATGCGAACTGGTTTCGCAAGGCGTTAGAGGAGCGACTAAAGAAATTCAAGTTGGAGTTATCGGCGGAGAAAACACGCGTCATACAATTTGACCGTGGGAAGAACGCAGGAGAGACCAGCTTTGATTTTCTTGGATTTGAGTTTCGCTGGGGTACAGACTGGAAAGGCAAACCCAATCTGAAACGGCGTACGTCGCGGAAGAAACTGAGGAACTCAAAGAAGAACTTCACGCAGTGGTGTCGAGTGAATCGACATCAAAGACTGCCTAAGTTGTTCGCTACGCTCAATGCTAAGCTGACGGGCTATTACAATTACTATGGGGTAATAGGAAACTGTAGAAGTCTGAACGAATTCTACTGCCATGTGCAACGCACGCTCTATTCTTGGTTGAATCGAAGGAGTCAACGCCATAGCTACAGGTGGGAGACCTTTGCTCAACTACTGGAGCGTTATCAAATGCCGACACCTCGGATTACCCAGAAACCGCGTGTTCAACTGTCATTGAGGTTTGCATGAGCTTTTGTGCGGAAGCGAGTGTTGCTGAAGAGCCCGGTGCGGAAAATCCGCACGCCGGGATCCGTGCAGGGGGTGTCGAGCAATCGGCGTCTCTACTGCGATCAGGAGAACACAAGAAGAAGGAGGCGCAAATGTATAATAAACTGATATATGTAATTCTTTTGTGGACAGCTTTGAGCTGCATCGTTTTCGGTCAAAAAGTCATAATTGCTCCTGTTGTAAATCAAGTATCAATAGGAGTTGATCTATACTATTATCATCCAAAGATCGATGAACTCAATTCGAGTTTTTCGCATATGGAAAGTAATCTTGGACTTCCGGGGTGGAAGGATTTTAATATTTCCTACTTAGTTATCCCGAGAATAACATATGAAATAGATCAGAGATCTCAGGTCTCCATACAATCGGGAGCAAGTTATTTTACACGCTTTTGGAATGAAAATAAAAGCTATTACTATCTCTTTTTCATAGGGGGAGAATATCGTTACTTGGCGTTTATTACTCCTTCGTCAGCAAAATACCCGATAGAACTTGCCTTATCACTCGGCGGAGGAATGCTGACATCAAAGTTTTTCAGGTCGTATGGGCAAGATAGGAATATTTTTGCCTTCGGGAGTAAACCATATTTTGACGGAGGCGTTGCATTATCTTACGCAACAATAAAACAACTAAACATTAATCTCGATCTTCGATATTTATTTGTTCCAACAATGAATTATAAAAATCTCTCAAGTGAAGTAAAGTTGTCATCTTTGCTTTTTGGTATCGGAGTTCTTTATTCTTTATAAATACTTAGAGTGTATCTATTGGATAATAGAAAAGTTCAATTTACAATATTGAGGAGAAATTCATGAAAAACATATTCAGGTTTATTGCAATCGGAATCAGTGCAATTCTCATAGGAAGTGTTCTTGTTCTCATAGGATGTGTTGAGCAGTCAACAGCCCCTATAGAGCCTACAATAGAAAATAAAACAATTCAACCACAAGGCATCATTTCTGGTAAGATATTCGATAAATGTACAGGAATGGCAATTGAGGGAGCGATAATTTCTGTTGGATATGGAGAGGAAGATAATACTGTTCAATCAACGGTGTCGGACGCATCTGGTAGTTTTTCATTTGCGGATGTCCCGGCAGGATCGTATAAAGTCATTGATGGTCGTTCTGTTTCGACCGGCACATACCTCCTGACGGAGTCACTCGTTGATTTCAATAAAAAACAAACCGATTCCACCAAGCGATATAGAAATTATTATTATAATCAAGTCACAATTACCTTCACCTCGCTGGTACCTGGTGATTCATTGGGTGTTTCAGGGCTTGTTGGAGACGTTGCCTGTTCTTTATCAACACTATCAGCCACTATTAAAGGGACGATTGTTGATCAGAATATCCAAGCTGTGCCCAATGCAACAGTAATGGTTTACGATCATTTTACTTCGATCTTCCTTGCACAAACAATAACAGGCTCAGATGGTTCATTCAAAATCTCTTCACTGGAAAGTGGTGCTACATTCGACATATATGCTCAAAGTGCCGATGGCAGTCTGCAGGGTTCGGTATTAGTGTTCAACATGCCCTGTAATTTGCAGTCTGATTCGCTACGTTCACAAGTCAATATAGAACAGATCAAAATAACTCCAGTTGATAATGTAGCGCCTTTTGTCATTTCTCTAGCGCCGGAAAACAATTCAGACCTACCTGTTTCTGGAATACAAATAGTTTATACGTTTTCTGAACCAATTAAACAAGTATCATATACCCGTGTTGATCTTGGCTTGGGCTATAATACTCTCGTCGATGATATTGTACTCACATATAATGGACTCAAGAAAACACAAGGGTCACTTCCAATCCCAACATTTTCCTGGAATACAAATTTCACAACATTAACAATCACACCTGTTGGAGTCGTTGGATCTGGAAAATATAGTGTCAATGCAGCGGTTGCTATGGGGAAACTGAAAGACCGGGCCGGCAACTCGTTAGTGAATAATACCTCAATCACAGGCGATTTTGAAGTACTCAATTTTACAACAGCAGGTGGTACAACAGGTCCTGCAGCACCGACGCTGGCAAGGAGATATGTTCCCAATCTCTATGGCGCATTAAATTACACAGGAGGTACCGTTTCATTATTATGGGCTGTTGATCCAAATCCCAATACAATAAGAAGTTATAACATCTATCGAAGCATCGGTGGCGGTCCGTTTGAAATCTATCGTAAAGATGTCTATGCAATACAAGATACGGTCTCGACGGGGCCTTTATATTATACTGGATCGGCTTCCAATCCATATGCCGCTAAGACGGTCAGCTTTAAAGTCACGGGTGTAAGCAAAGATCTAGTAGAGGGCACGGCAAGTTCCCCAGTAGTTATAGGCGATGATGTGAAACCGGCGTTACAAACCGTTACCGTAACAGCAGGTCCTGGTGCAAATACATATTTGTATACACTGCAATTCTCTGAGCCTTTGAATACCTCCAATGCTCAAGGAATGGCGAATTATACTATTCAGGATCCTGATACTGTTGCATTCTCCATTCTCAGTGCAGATTATCTTGGATACAATGCGGGAACAACAAGATTTCATGTACAGCTTCTTATTTCAGCGAGCTTACCTCAACCTGCCGGATATTCACTCATTGTTGGCAATGGCATTGTTGACCTTGCCGGGAATCAAATAGATGCCGCCACGGCTCTCTTTACTTTTTCGGCACCGCCCATACCTGTTCTGCAGTCACCTAATAATGGTGCAACGGGCATCGGTTTGCTCCCTCTGGTAAGCTGGAAAGCATCTAACGGAGCCCGATCCTACTCATTGCAAGTTGCAACAAATGGAGGATTCACAACAGGATTGCAGACGTTTACATCCACGGTTCTGACTTACAATGTGCCTAATCTTACAGTTGGTACATTATATTATTGGCGTGTGAGTGCAACAAATGCTGCAGGTACCAATGGATATTCGGCATCGAGGACATTCACACCTTAAGACAACATTGAAGCTAATTCAAGAAAATCGCTCGCGAAAGTAGGATTTTCTGTAATAACATGAATGTTAGAAGAGCAAATATTCAGTTAACATAAATGTATGTGCTTGATACGAGTTGGGTAAAGCAGAAGCTTTGGATCGAGCTATCGCTTCAACGGTGGTAAGTTCCATTATGTTCAAGACTAATAAACGCTTCACCCTGCGTAATGTTTCATGCATCATAAAACAGGCGAGTGAATCTATATCTTAAGACTATATTGTGAAAACATTTCCACTCAACGTACTCCTTCTTGCCAAGAAACTGATTCTACGAGGGGTGTGCGGTGCGCTTGGGCATCTTGACATTTACCCAGACAATTCATAACATTGCGTAGTGCCTCCCTCCCCAAATGGGGGCACGTTAGCCTCCCTATAAAGCCCTGGCGCTGGTAGTACGCCGGGGCTGTATTTTTTACCTTATTATTGGAACAACTCATGATTTATGTAATCTATGGGGCAACTCACAATAGGTGTAACAGGCTTCTTTTGAAATCTGATAATAGGGTAAAAGACGCTGAAGGTCTACGGAGAATACAGAACGATTTCCATCCTCTTAAAATCTTCTGCACTAACTGTATGGAAGATGCAGAACCGACTACCGTAGGTGTGTATTTGTCGGAAGGGCTTTCAATGAAGCCTGTTGACAAGTTCGCAGGATTACGCATACCAACCGTTACAGGGTCATAGTGAAAGGAAGCAAGCTTTGGGCGGCAGGGTCTGGACCAAAAAAGAACTACAGTATCTCAAGAAGTGGTATCATAAAAAGTCTTCCCAAGAGATTGCCGGGGTATTACAGCGTCCGAAAATGTCTGTAAGAGTGTTTGCATCAAAGATTGGCGCAACGAGAAGGAACAAGCCCTGGACACAAGAAGATGATAAATTACTACGCAGACACTATCGCACTGAACGCAACGTCGAACTTGCCAAGCGGATTGGAAGAAACCCTCATAGTGTTCGCACACGAGCAAGGGTATTAGGCATTGCACGAAAACGGTCCAATATAAATTGGAGTGAAGCGGAGAAAACAATCAAGAAACTCTATGGAAAGATAGACACGGAAAGAATCTCAGACATGCTGAAGATTCCAGTGAGATCAATACAGCATCGTGCAAGTATAATGGGTATTGCCGACATATCAAAGAGGTGGACAAAAAGGGAGGATGATATTTTAAGGAGCCATTACAAACGAGGGAACGCTGAAACACTTGCCACCCGATTGGGACGCACAATATACAGCATACAAAAAAGGGCAAATAAACTTGGGTTGAGCAGGAAAGAGAAAGCCTGGAGTGCAGAAGACGATGAAATGATAAAGAATTCGTATGGAAGCGCAGCAGATATTAGCACAATTGCAAAGCAACTAAAGAGAAGTATTCATTCAATCTATACAAGAGCGTATATACTTGGAGTAAAAAGAGATATTAAAGCGGATAGTGCGTTGTAATTTACTTATTTTATTTAGTGTTCAATCCTGGAACAATGGTATAAATTCTTGAGGCAAAAGGCTACTTCATGAAAATAATGCAACTTCTCCTGTTAATAATTTTCGGATTGTCAGTCGTTCTCTCGTCGGAGAATAATCTCGTTATCGTGAAAACAGACGGTTCAAAACAATATTCTCCTATAAGCCAGATCAGAAAACTGACGTTCAGTTCAAGCGGTGATGTGATTCAAAGACACCTTACATCGGGCACGATATTGTCTGATTCTATTACATCGATACAAAAGATGTTCTTCGATACTTCCGGATCAGGAAGTGTATTTGTTGCTTCACCAGTATTTCGTCAATCCCCATCAAAGTTTGAGCTTTCGCAAAACTTCCCTAATCCCTACAACCCGTCCACTACAATCAGGTTTGATATTCCCGAGAAGCAGCTTGTCAGCTTAAAGGTGTATAATGTCCTTGGCAAAGTCGTTGCCACTCTCGTCAACGAAGAAATGCCGGCTGGACAATACTCAGCAACGTTTGATGCACGGAATATGGCAAGCGGGGTCTATTTCTATAAATTAACTGTCGGTGCTGTGAGTGTATCTAAAAAAATGATTTTAACGAAATAGACGTAGCAAAGGATTCTTCAAATGAAAAAGAGTTGTTTATTCCTTGTTTTTCTTTTAGCAAATATGAGCGCTGTTTCCGCCCAGGGATTAATCATCCATAAACAAGGCGGATTAAAAGATACGGTAGTTGTCAGCACAGTAGACAGCATTACGTTCACCCAGAGTTTAGTTGTTCATACAAATATCGGGACAAAAGATTCCGTTCTGTTGAGCAGTATTGATAGTCTGACACTCGATTCATCGATTTATGCCGGTTCAATTATTAAAGAAGATTTTGAAACCGGATCCAAAGGAGCATACGCAGCAGCGAATGTGACATTAAGCACGGGTGTATGGAATCTGAGCGATGCATTAATTGGTAACACGACAGCCGATGTGAGGAATGGGAACGCAGCCGTAAGAGTGCGTAATTCAGGTAAAATAACCATGCTGTTTGATATTACTTCAGGTGCCAAAACAGTTACCATACAACACGCTAAGTATGGCACGGATGCATCGACAACCTGGCAGTTATGGTATTCTACCGATTATGGAAACAACTGGCTTCAAACTGGTTCAACTGTCACTACGTCAGCAAAACTATTTGAAACTGCTTCGTTCACCCTGAACATTACCGGATTGATCCGTTTTGAAATAAGAAAAACTGACGGTGCCTCTGCCAGAGTGAACATTGACGATATATCTATTACAACGTATGGCGGATCAAACACCAATCCAACTCCCATTATCGGTTCGATAACCCCTTCGTCCGATACTGTCGGAGCAGGTGATCTAAACCTGACAGTAACAGGAAGTAATTTTATAGCCTCTTCCACAGTGACCTGGAACGCGAAGAACCTTGCAACCACCTATGTCTCAGCAACAGAGCTTCAGGCGATAGTTCCTGCTGTGAATCTCATAGGCGCTGGAACGGTGAGAGTGGGAGTCTATACTCCCAACGGCGGATATTCATCCACAGTCGATTTCACAATCAAACCTGGTTTAAACGGTTATGTTCCTGCGATTAGATATATCAGTCCTCAGATTTGCACATACGGCAGAGCTGCTTTTACACTCGCTGTTACCGGAAGCAATATTTCCCCCAATTCAATAGTAAAATGGAATGATGTTCCCCTGGCAACAACGTATCTCTCAGGGACACAACTTCAGGCGCAAGTTACTGCCGGTCTTGTGGCAAATGTTGGAACAGCAAATGTCAGTATTTATACTCCTCCTCCAGCCGGTGGGACCTCTTCTTCAAGAGTATTTACTATTAACACAGGCCCGCTTCCTTCAACGAATATTCATCTGACGATGGGTAATCCGAGCAGTGCAGTGCACGACACAAACTATTCGGCAAATTATCTGGTTGAACGGGGACAATATTGCATGTCATATAACCGTGACCGCAACCTTTGTAATTGGATAAGCTGGGAATTGGATACCACCTGGTATGGAACAGCTGCAAGAGGGGACTTCTTAACTGATAACACATTGCCTGCAGGATGGCCTCGGGTCTCGACCAACGATTATTCCGGATCAGGATTTAATCGGGGACACATGTGTCCTTCGGCAGATAGAACAAGGTCTGTCGCCGATAATGATACAGTATTCCTTATGTCAAATATTATTCCTCAGACAGGGCCGCAAAATGGAGGACCGTGGGGCTCGTTTGAAGTAGCTTGCAGAGATTTAACATTACTGGGTAATAAAGTCTATATCTATTGTGGTGTCTATGGAGAAGGCGGAGTAGGAGAGTTTGGCTATGCGACAACTATCGCCAGTGGCAAAATTGCTGTGCCGTCAAAGACCTGGAAGGTAGCAATGGTCTTGCCCATGGGGACTGATGATCTATCCAGGGTGACATCAAGCACGCGCTGCATTGCAGTTATTTTGGAAAATAACCAAGGGCCTTTTAATGATTGGAAAACATATAAAGTCAGTGTTGATTCTGTTGAAGTGTTGACTGGATATGATTTTTTCTCAAATGTTCCGTTAGCCACTCAAGCAGCAATTGAATCTGTTGTAGATAGTCAATAGGTCTTTTCAAGACACGTTGGGTACTTTATTGTTGAAGATGATACCGTAGTTACCTACATTGAATCATTACCAAAGCCACTTATTGGGGATGCAAATGACAAGATGGCTGCTATCAGTCTCTTTGTTGGTTGGATCTGTCGCTTTCGGTCAAACACCTGATCTAATCAAAGTAACCCATCAGGATTCTTCAACAGAAATTAATTTATTCACATTGTCGCAATTTATTGCCGTTATCTTAGAGAGTTACCTTTAAAAGTTGTGTAAATTAAAAAAGCGCATCCGTATCTTAGGTTG
>CAZYYD010000083.1:0-9125 GCA_964651225.1 uncultured Ignavibacteriaceae bacterium | reverse complement strand
CTAGGTTACGGCATGTCGCTTAACAGATATTTACACAACTATTGACATTAACTCTTCCCGCTTGCTGGCGAACTTTATTATTAATTCAAGGATAAATCCATGAAGCAATTAACAGCTCTTTTGTTCTTCCTTCTATCAATTTCGATCCCTCTCCTTTCACAGATTCAACGATCCCCTGAAATTACAGCCAATGAACTTCGGGAGCACGTGAAGTATCTTTCTTCGGAGAAACTTGAAGGACGCCTGACTGGCTCTAAGGGAGCTGACCTTGCAGCTGAATATATAGCCAATGAATTTAGGATGTATGGATTAAAACAAAATGGTGATAGTGGGTCCTTTTATCAAAAATTTGAATTTATTGCGGGAGTAAAATTAGGCCTAGAGAATCAATTATTGATTGTAGAGACCGAAGTATTACCCAATAATCCCAATGAACAAACAAAGTCTAATCTAAAGATCAAAAACAGGTTGGCTGCTGTACTCAATCAAGATTATCGGCCTTTTGGATATTCTCTATCAGGGAGTTATTCCGATGAAATTGTATTTGCTGGGTATGGAATTTCTTCAGCTGACAAAAGCTATGATGATTATACGGATCTGAGCGTCAAAGATAAAATTGTCATGGTTTTACGCTATGCACCACCGAGTGATTCTATCCATGGAAACTTCGAGCAATATTCTTCTCTCTGCTATAAAACAGCAAAAGCAAAAGAACTGGGAGCACGAGCAATTATTGTTGTCACTGGACCTGCAGATTCCGATAAAGATGAACTGATAAGACTTGCATATGATCAAGCGACAGGTAACTCTGGAATCCTATCCCTAAATATTACACGAGCTCTGGCCGATACTATATTAAAGAATTCAAAAACCACGATCAAACAGCTTCAGGACCAAATCCTTCAGGAAAGACAACCAAAATCATTTGCCATTCAAGGGATATCTGTGAATATGACAGTAGATATAAATGAAATTCGAGCACAAGCGAAAAATGTCATTGGATTCTTAGACGGTAATGACTCCACCTTGAAAAATGAAGTCCTGGTGATTGGCGCACATTATGATCACTTGGGCTATGGCGGTGAAGGTTCAGGCTCACTCAGACCTGATACAATCGCCATTCACCCTGGTGCTGACGATAATGCATCCGGTACTTCAGGATTATTAGAATTGGCTCAAGTATTTTCAAATCAGCGGGATAGGCTCAAACGGAGTATCTTGTTTATTGCATTCACAGGAGAAGAATTAGGACTATTGGGTTCAGGTCATTATGTCAAGCATCCGACTATTCCTCTTGAATCGACGGTGACCATGCTCAACTTAGACATGATCGGACACCTTAACAATCGTTTGCTGATTGTTGACGGAGTAGGAACTTCTCCAGGATTTGATTCGCTGGCTCGCGTTCATAACCGCGATTCGGCATTTATCCTGAAATTGAATAAGGATGGTTTCGGACCAAGTGATTATTCTTCATTTTTTAGCAAGCAAATTCCGGTTCTTAATCTATTTACAAACATCAACGAGTATTATCACCGTCCCATTGATACTTATGATAGGTTAAATTATGAAGGGTTGCAAAAGATTGTTGCCTATGCGGCATCATTAGCTTTGGACTTGGATCGGATACCGAATCGCCCAAAGTTTGTTGCCACCGAAATGCCCAAAATGGCAGGGAATACAGGTCGGAGCATGAGAGTGTTTGTTGGGACAATTCCAGACTTTAGCGAACAATCTGAAGGGATGAAAATATCCGGTGTGAGACAAGGAAGTCCAGCAGCTAAGGCCGGATTACAGGGGGGAGATATTATCATCAAATTTGGGAAAGTCGATATCAAGAATTTATATGACTATACTTACGCACTCGGAGAATATAAAGTCGGTGATATTGTTGATGTTGTTGTCAAGCGCGGTAAGGAAATCATTAATACAAAAGTTACGCTCGAAAGAAGAAATTGATGATAGAACCCGCCGATGGAGACATCGGCGGGCTAACACATCAGATAATCTCAACAAGCGTGGCATAACGAGCTTTTCCGTCTTTGAGAAGAGTCTCTAGACGATTGACAAGTTCTTCCCCGCTTTCCGTCATCCCATCTTCGAGAGCTTCGTATTCCTCCACGGAATCACAAACAAATTCTTCAATAAAGAAGTTCTTCTTCCCTTTTTGTTCGAAGATGGAATAATTCTTCTTCTGTTCTCCTGAAAAATGGTGTTTCAGTTCTGCGGCCAGAGCCAGATACTCCTCGCGCTTTTCAGGTTTTATCTCATATGAAATTTGCAAAATGACTTTCGACATTGTTCTCTTTCTCAATGAAGTTAAGGTAATGGTTAATAATTTCTCATGGCTTTTCTGATTTGCTTCTCGTCCATACCAAAGTAATGACCCAACTCATGAAGCAAGACTTCTCTAATACAATGGTATACCTCGTCATCATTTTTGTTTGATGCCTCAATATTTTTTTGATATAAAGAGATCTTATCCGGAATTGTTGGAAAAGTTCCATACCATGTTCCTCGATGTGTCAATGGTATGCCTTGATAGAGACCAAGGAGCGATGTTTTCCCTGAATGCAATTCGCTGGCAATATCATCCCCAGGATAATCTTCAATAACAATATGGACATTATCTACTTTCTCACCAAATATATCTGGTAATTCATCAAACACTTGCTGGGCAATCTGTTCAAACCTCTCTTTCGTCATTACGATAGATCATTCCTAACACTTCTAAAAATATCGGATTGCATATTCTCCCCCGGCGAGCAGACCACTGGCAACGATTCCATAGAGGAGAACAACAGTGTTGATGGACTTCCATAAAGAGAGCTGATTCCCTACTTTCGTGCCAACAATGGAGAGTATTAGTCCCCAGAGAATCAAAACAACATCAAAGCTGAGCAGGACAATGTACAATGTCGGCTTGATTGTTATAGGATGAGGATTGAAGGAAAACAGATACAAGCCAAAGGTCATTAACTCTATCGGCAATACGAACACCAGTGATAATATCAAAGGGGTGAAAGCATAACTCGTAATTCCTAGAGAATTTCGAAAAGTAGCTTTCCCCCCAAACATTTTCGATATACTCCAATGGAAAAAAGTAATCCCCGGACATAATATTACACCTAAGAGAATCCCAGATACCAAGGCCCAAAAAATGAGCGGTAGGACGTTCTCAAATCTTTCCCCAAGCCGGAAATACCAAAATCCTGAAAAAGAGACGTAAATACCGAAGAGTACATATAAAAACAAGGTATAGTTCTTGTGTTCTGCAAGTATGATTAGTCGAAACATATTCTTGGGATTTTCCAGTGTTCCCCAGAGTGTCGCAAACAGATCCAAATTAGGGACACGATTTTGCAGAAAAGCTCCACATTTTCCGCATACAATGGAATACTGGTCATTTTCTGATTGACAAATTGAACAGAGGATCATAGAATTCATCGCCGATTGCGTAATAATCTGCAACGAAGTTAGGAAGATTGTACGATTGAAGCAACGCTTTTTTGAGGACGAGCTGGAAAATTATTAATTTATTATAAGATTCGTTCGAATTTTGCAGTAAAATGTCTCAACATTGGTGCTTCTTCAATAATTCGGAATCCTTTAAGTCCTTCCCGATGTTTATACACTGCTTCGGCAACTTCGACTACATAGTCCATATGGCTTTGCGTATATACTCGCCTTGGGATGGCAAGTCTGACCAATTCCATCGAGGGCGAGACAAGTTGACCGGTCGCTTTATCATACTTTCCGAACATCACACTTCCAATTTCGACACTTCGTATTCCACCAGCGCGGAACAATTCGCACACAACCGCCTGCCCAGGATATTCATGAGGAGGAATGTGTGAGAGGAATTGTTTGGCATCGATATAGATAGCATGACCTCCGGGTGGCTGGACGATGGGAATGCCGATTGTCGTAAATTTTTCTCCGACATACTCTATGGAACGGATACGATACCGGAGATAATCCTCATCAAGAATTTCATCCAATCCCTGTGCAATCGCTTCAAGATCTCTCCCGGCTAATCCGCCATATGTGGGAAATCCTTCAGTAATAATCAGAAGATTCCGCGATTTCCATGCTAGTTCGTTGTCGTTCATTGCAAGGAACCCGCCAATATTGACCAGAGCATCTTTCTTAGCGCTCATGGTACAGCCATCGGCGTAGGAAAACATTTCTTGCGCAATTTCACGAACAGAGCTTTGGGCATATTCTTTTTCACGCTTTTTTATAAAGTAAGCATTTTCGGCAAAACGGCATGCATCAAGAAAAAACGGTATTCCAAACTTCTTGAGTACGAGTTTCGTTCGTCGGATGTTGTCCATGGATACCGGCTGTCCACCGCCGGAATTATTTGTTATCGTCAGCATGCATAGCGGAATATTTTCGGCTCCCTTCTCCTGGATGAACCGCTCTAATGCTGCAACGTCCATGTTCCCTTTGAAATCTGCGATCAGATGAGGATGCTTCCCCGTTTCATTCAGCAGATCAACGCCTTCTGCACCTGAATATTCAACATTGGCACGTGTGGTATCAAAATGAGTATTATTCGGGATCCATTTTCCTTTTCCTCCAACGATCGAAAAGAGAATTTTTTCAGCTCCACGTCCTTGGTGTGTCGGGATAATATGCTTAAACCCTGTCAGATCTCTGACTGCTCGCTCAAAGCGATAAAAACTTTTTGATCCAGCGTACGACTCATCCCCTTCCATGATCCCAGCCCATTGTTTAGAACTCATTGCTGAAGTTCCGCTGTCGGTAAGAAGATCTATAAGAACGTCTTCTGCAGGAATCATAAAAGGATTATAGAATGATTTTTTTAGGATTTCCTCACGTTCATGTTCTGTTGTGAACTTAATCGGCTCAATAGATTTGATTTTAAAGGGCTCAATAATCGTTTTCATATTTATTCTGCATTCCTGAATTATGACTTGTCAGCTCCGTTGAGGTCTTTCAACAATCGCAGAATTTGTCCCCACGGCTTTTCTGAAAAGAGCTGATGGCTAACTCTAGCTCGAATGATCCCGCGCATATCAACGACATAGGCGATACTCCGAAGAGCAAGCCCTCGGAGCCATTGGGCACGATAGTTACGACATACTTCCAAAGTAGGATCCGATGCAATCGGAAGAGAAAAGCTGTACAATGTCAGAAGCTGGCGCAGACTGGCCATATCTTGCGGACTAATGACAACAACGATTGCACCAAGCGATTGTGCTCTTTGGAGCTGCTGAAGAAAGATATACGTATCCGTAGAGTCTCTCTTTACAAAATCACTAGGAATAAAGGAGAGCACAACATTCCTTTTTCCGACAAGATCACTGAGTCGGAATATATCACCGCTATCGAGTCTGAGTTTAAAATCTGGCGCTTTTGATCCAATGGGCAGCATGATAACTTCTTCTACGTGGACATACGAACGACATTACTCTTCATCATATTGAATCAAGGAATAGACATCATAATTCTTCAGATGTGATTTTCCCTGAAGAAATAACAATTCAACGAGAAAGGATAAACCGACAATCTGCGCCTGAAGTATTTCGACAAGCTTGACGGCTGCTACCATCGTCCCCCCCGTTGCGAGCAAATCGTCGTGGAGCAGTATTCGTTCTCCGGGTTTGATAGCATCTCGATGTATTTCGATAACATCTGTTCCGTATTCTAAGGAATACTGCTCTGATAGCACTTCTCCAGGAAGCTTCCCTTTCTTCCGAATAGGTACAAATCCCGCACCCAGACTGACCGCCAATGCCGATCCCAGAATAAAACCCCGCGATTCAATACAGACGACTTTCTCTATTTTTAGATTGGCATAACGATCATGTAAAAGATCCACAGAATTCTTTAATGCTTCAGGATTCTTAAGAAGTGTTGTAATATCTCTGAACACAATTCCTTTCTTCGGAAAGTCGGGAATGCTCCGTATATAACTACTAAGTTGATTCATCGATCACCGTACTGTTGTTACCATTTAACAGATTTTGATGCCAGAAAGGCTTCGACCCCACGTTTACAATCATCAGTCATTCGCGTGAGGGCATTGAGATGAGAAGCATAATCCAAAGCATCACCTGTAGCCATTCCATGAACTCGTGCAAGAAGCTCTTTGATCAGCCCCATTGCTGTGCTGCTGTTGTTGGTCATTAATTCATGGGCAAGTTCGATCCCCACCTGATCCAATTCCATCGGAGGAACAATTCTGCTAAGGAGTCCGATATTGAAGGCCTCTTCGGCTTTGAGGATATTCCCCTGCAATACAAGTTCTCGTGCTCTTCCCTCGCCTACCCTTCGAACCAAAAACAGCAACACAATTGCGGGAATAAATCCGATTCGAGCTTCTGTATATCCAAATGTTGCAGTTTCCCGAGCAGCAATGATAAAATCGCATACAGTTGCCAATCCACAACCTCCAGCATACGCTGCACCTTGGACAAGCGCTATCACTGGCTTGCGTAAGGTATAGATTTGCTGAAAGAGTTTCATTAAATCTGCCGAATCGTCCAGATTCTGAGTAAAGTCATATTTGGAAATTCGTTCGAGATAGGCAGGATCATTCCCCGAGGAAAAGGAATCGCCTTCCGCACGTAGAATAACCGCTTTCACATTCGTGTCGCGCTGCGTTTGAACAAAAGCCTGCGTGAGCTCCGAGACCATCTGATCATCGAGAGCATTGTTTTTCGCAGGCCAATTCAGAGAAATAATGCCAACTCGTTTCTCAACAGCATATGTGATACGTGAGAGATCCAGAGATCACCTTGAGAGTTTTGTGAAGTTCGCAAAAAGGAGTGTGGAAAATACGATGAGAACACCATCAGCAGCACACAACCCGCAATGCTTCACGTTAAACCAAACTACGGAGTCAATTTCTGAGGAATAATTTTGATATAACTCGTTTCTTTCGGACTCGAGAGAACAAGACTTGTTGATGTCCGTATGACTCCCTGCCACGATTGAATTCGTGCCAATAATTTTTCTAAGCCTGCTGTATTTTCTGTCCTCACTTTCAACAGATGGGTACCGTCGCCGGTTATGGCATGACACTCCTGGATATCATCTGTTTTCGATGTGTGGTCGAGAAAATTCATGAAATGTTTCGATGAATCGATGTTCACAATGACAAATGCAGTGATATCCTTCCCAAGTCGTTTATGGTTGAGTCGCGTATAATAACCTTGAATGATTCCCTCTTCCTCCAATTTCTTTAACCGTTCACTCACTGCCGGTAAGGAAAGTCCCACTTTTTCCGCTAGCTCATTCCGCTTTGTCCGCCCTTCATGTTGAAGAATCTCAAGCAATTCACAATCAACTTTATCAAGCATCATAAGTGAGGGTGTCCTTTGTTTTAGTACTTTCTTGTCATGCGCATTATCATCTCCTTTGCTGATACCGAACATCATTCAGTGTAAGCTGAGAAGACATTATGAACACTATGCGCCTACTCATCAAGTGAATTTATTCTTACACTCGTAAAGATGCAATCGCCTTGGATATTGAACCCGACTGAAAGACAGATGTGCCGGCAACAAGAACATCTGCACCAGCGTTAACGACCTCCGATGCGGTGTATTGGTCAATGCCGCCATCCACTTCTAGGAATATCTCACGGTTTACATGTTTGATCATGTTGTGTACTTCTTGGATTTTTCGAAGTGTCTGACGAATAAATTTTTGACCACCAAAACCCGGTTCAACAGTCATGATAAGCACAAGGTCAACCTCAGAGATGATTTCGCTGAGGGAAGAAACGGGAGTTGATGGATTCAGTGCTACGCCGGCTTTGCTGCCGATTTCTTTGATCGATTGAATCGTACGATACAAATGACTGCAGGTTTCTTGCTGAACGGTTATGATGTCCGCCCCTGATGACCGAAAATCTGTGATATATTTATCCGGCTCTTCAATCATCAGATGAACATCTAAAGGGAGTTTTGTACATGAACGAATAGCTTTGACCAGCGAGGGTCCAAAAGTAATGTTCGGGACGAAGTGTCCATCCATGACATCAAGGTGTAGCCAATCGGCTCCAGCGAGTCCTGCTTCAGTAATCTGTCGTCCAAGATTCAAAAAATCTGCAGCTAAAATGGACGGTGCTATTTTTATCATGGAATCAATTCTCGACTTAGTTATTTCTCTCAGTTTTTTGTGCTATCGTGATGTCAATCGATTGACCCAACTTCATAAAATCACCTGCCTGCGGGACTTGTTCGAGAACGGTGTTTGGAATAAGATCGAGATTCACCTGATAGCAAATTTTTCCTACACGAAAACCATTATCCATAAGAATCTTTTCAGCCTCAGAAAGAGTTTTCAACGTTACATCTGGCACAGAATGGGTATCTGTAGATCGTCCTTGACTAACAACCAGATCGATTCGATTTCCGCTGCGTACTTTTCTATTTGGCGCGATTTCCTGACGTATAATCGTATTGGCGAAAATTTCTTCAGAAGGTTCGTAAACTATTGCCCCTAATCTGAGCCCACTTCGTTCAAGGTTAAAAGCAGCTTCACGAACAGATTTTCCTCTGAGATTTGGAACTTCGACGAGTTCTTCTCCACCACTGACCGTCAAATACACACCACGACCATATTTTACTTCTGAATCTGCAGGTGGATTTTGTAGGGTCACTGTTCCAACTTCGTACCGCTTATCAGTTTTATATTCTGCTTCCTTGGGCTCAAGCCCGGCACTTTTTATCTTCACTTTGGCTTGCTCTACTGGCAATCCAATCACTTCTGGAACTCTTGTCGTTTTACCTTTTTGCACATACATGGGAATAACTACAGTATCTAACAGAAGAACCAGAACAATTCCAAGAAAGATGATAATCCCCAACGGCTTTATTGACTTTCGAAGTCGTTTATTTTTTTCTTTTATCATATTTCCTCATAAAAAATATAGGTATTAATGGATTGAATTACAATGAGCTTCTTTCTCAAGAAGACAATAAGAGCTTATTTTATTACGCACGAGACATTCTTCTTATAGGCAAAAATGGAACATAACGATCATAATTTGCTCCTCCATAGACTTTTCTTGTTTAAGCATTTACATCTGCCCTCTTTGCCTATATTGATGAGACAAATACCTGTATAATG
Source organism: uncultured Ignavibacteriaceae bacterium (assembly GCA_964651225.1). Taxonomy (GTDB): domain Bacteria; phylum Bacteroidota; class Ignavibacteria; order UBA10030; family UBA10030; genus Fen-1298. The sequence continues at coordinate 14 of CAZYYD010000083.1, read as the reverse complement.
ATGTAGCTCACAAT
>CAZYYD010000082.1:0-9256 GCA_964651225.1 uncultured Ignavibacteriaceae bacterium | reverse complement strand
CACCTCGGTTGTATCCTTATTCTCCTCCGAGGGTATTTTTGAGATGGCTTCTAGTGAATTTTTTATCAATTCAATTTCCATTTTGCGGTATAGAGGATCTTTCAGACGAGACTCTCATACAGGAGCGTTGACAACTGTCAGGTAATTTATCTTCTTATCAATTTAGGTGTTTTCCTTCACAGGATGGATATATTTATCAAATTAGCAGGTGAGATGAATATTTTGTATTTTAAAGTACTAATACAGATAATATTTTCATGTTGTATAATGGAAGTAAAACAATTTGCCCAATCAATATCAGAAACAAAAGATGAACCTTACCGAGCAAATTAATATTGATCTTAAGACCGCCATGAAATCAGGTGATAGTATTAAGCTTAACACCATCAGATCCATACGAGCACAGATTATTGAACTTTCAAAACGCGGAATCGACGCCAGCATTACACCTGAGGAAGAATTAACCGTTCTCTTGTCAGGGGCAAAAAAGCGCAGAGAAGCAATTGAAATGTATGAGAAAGCCGGCAGGAATGATCTCGCAGACCAAGAGAAGCGTGAGCTTGAGATTATTAATACATATCTTCCGAATCAAATGACCAGGGAAGAAGCGGAAATAACTGTGAAACGTATTATTGGAGAAGTAGGCGCATCTTCTTTAAAAGATTTCGGCAACGTTATGCCTCCAATAATGAAAGAATTGAAAGGGAAGATTGATGGGAAGGTTGTTCAAGAACTAGTGAAAAATTTATTAGGAGAATAAAACGATGATGCTTGATATTTTACTCGGGGTTCCGCTTATCATTTTTACACTTCTGGGTTTACGCGATGGTATTGTGAGAAAAATCGTTGCAAGCCTGGTATTTGTCGCCGGCCTCTTTCTTGGCCAGATGTATATGCGCAAGGTTGGAGCTTTCATGGTGGACAATGGATGGGTGGGTTCATCCAATGCTTCCATGTATGGATTCTTGTTGATCTTTATGTCATTGACCGTCTTACAGGGACTCCTGTATCGAATGTTAGCCGGTGGTTACAAAATAGGCGGAATTGCAGATCGAATAGGCGGAGTTGCTTTTGGATTCATTGAAGGTGCTCTATTCCTCAGTTCTCTCCTTTTTATCTTTGCCTTTTCGGGCGTCCCGGCTCATGAAACGTCCCGCGACTCGCGGCTATACAAACCGATAGTCAATATTGCTCCGCAGATTCTAGATTTCACTTCATCTCTTGGACCGGATGCCATGGAGCGGCTTAAAGAAATTGGTAATTCCGGAGCTGTAGAAGAAAATGTGGGCAAAACCACCAAACGGTTTTCTATCGATAGCATTTCGACAGCGGAAAGGAAAAGACAAAATGAATTGCTCAATCGTGCACGTAGTTCTATGAAGAAGTAGACGTAATAGTGTTTCCTCAGTCAATAAATCTTCCAGCGAGTATAACTGCAGCGCTCCGCAAACTAGAATTCAATATTGTAGTTGAACGGATCAGTGAATTGACCGTCTCAGTTTCAGGTCGCCAGCATGCTCTTCGATTACTGCCATATACCAACCATGGCATAGTCGTAGGAGAACTTCGTAAAGTCTCTGAAGCAAAAGAGATGTTGATTTCTGAGGGGAATATTCCCTTAGAAAGTTTTAGGGATATCGCCGCAGCGTTAAAGAAGACCTCCATTGAAAACCATATTCTTTCTGTGACTGAATTGCTCGAGATTGCTGCAGCAATTAGGGTATCCCGCGCACTAAAAACGTTTCTGGCAAAGAGAATCGCTCAATATCCATTATTGGGGGTGTACCACCATCAGCTATATGCTGAGAAGATCCTCGAACATCATATTAACGAAGCACTGGACGAGGGCGGTTTTGTTAAGGACAATGCAAGTCGGGAATTACGAGAGATTCGCCGATCAATGGTCTCCGCGAGTGAAGCCTTGCGTAAGCGTCTCGAAGCGATCCTTCGGCAGGTTTCAGAAAAAGAATTTCTTCAGGAAGACATCATTACGACAAGGGACGGCAGATTTGTTATACCTATTAAAACCGAACACAAACATCATGTTCCAGGGTTTATTCATTCATCATCAGCGAGCGGGGCTACTGTTTTCATTGAACCCGCTGAATCACTCGAGCTGAATAATTCGCTTCGGGAACTCCAGCTTCGGGAACAACGCGAGATCTATCGGATACTCGCTGACCTTACCAGTCAGGTCAGCAAAATACGCGAACCGCTTGAAATGAGTTTTACTGCTCTGACTGAACTTGATGTCATTTTCGCGCGCGGGAAATACTCCATCGAGATCATAGGAAATCCCCCTTCCATTGCGGCCACACCGTGTATCAAGTTACACAACGCCCGGCATCCCATCCTTTTACGTCACTTGAATAGAGACAAAGTGATTCCATTTTCCATTGAACTCGGTGAGAATGTGGAAACTGTTGTCATCACAGGACCGAATGCAGGCGGCAAGACTGTGGCGTTAAAAACAGTTGGTCTGTTAGCTTTGTGCGCTCAGGCAGGTATCCATATTCCTGCTGGATCTGAATCAGAGATATATCCATTTCAAAATATTTTTGTCGATATAGGTGATGACCAGTCAATAGAAAACGATCTCAGCACCTTCAGTTCTCACCTCATTTCACTTTGTCATATCCTTGAAGAAGCAGATGACACTTCCTTGATTCTCATTGATGAGATTGGTGCAGGAACTGACCCCTCTGAGGGAAGTGCATTAGCATCTGTTGTACTGCAGGAACTTACGAGGCGGAAAGCAATCACCATCGCCACAACACATCACGGCATGCTTAAAGCGTTCGCACATGAAACACCAGGGATGAGCAACGCTTCCATGGAATTTGACCAGAAATCACTGAAACCGACTTATCGATTTCGAAGCGGTATTCCGGGAAGCAGCTATGCATTTGAACTTGCAGGACGTTTAGGAATTCCACAGGATCTCATAGACCGAGCACGCAGACAAGTCGGAGACGAAAAATCAAAGCTTGAGTCGCTTCTCATCGAATTGGAACACCAATCACAGGAATACCAACACCAGCTTCGAGAAACGGTGAAGGAAAAAGAACGGTTGGAATCTTTGGTCCTTTCGTATGAACAAAAAATGACCCAATTAAAACGTGAATTAGGGACAATAAGGAAAAAAGCAGTCGAAGAGGCAAAAGAGATTGTCCAGCAGGCTCACACCAAAGTCGAGCGATCGGTGAAAGAGATACGTGAGAGCGGCGCGGAACGGGAAATTGTCCGTTCATCTCGTCAGGTACTGAAACAGCTAGGAGAAGAACTACAAAAGATCGTTGTTGAAGAACAACCCACCACGCAGAAGAATGAAATTATTAAGAAGGGAGATATTGTTCGGATTCGCGATGGACAGGAGCGAGGTGAGGTTATCGAGATTCAAGGTAAGCATGCTGTCGTTCTTTGTGGTGATGCACGTTTACGCATCGCTGTTACCGATCTACAACGGGAAATCAAACAACACAGACAGGGTATGTATCCAGCATCAACGGTTTCAACTCCCGCGGCAAAAACCGAGATTGATTTACGTGGATTTCTAGGAGCTGAGGCTATTGCTGAAGTGCAACTATTTCTTGATAATGCATATGTCGCAGGACTACATAGAGTCGATATTATCCATGGAAAAGGGACGGGAGCATTACGAAAACGAATCGGAGAGTACATTAAATCATATCCTCATATGAAATCCTACAGATTAGGAGAATGGAATGAGGGAGGGGCTGGAGTAACTGTAGTCGAATTGAAATGATGGTTCCAGAGACATTGCCCTTTTTTACAGAGAATTGATAAAATATAGCCAGATTATAATTCTTTAGAACATCTAAGTATGATATGAGGCAATTATTGTAATATGAAAAAAGCCAAGAACCTTCCAAGTAGAGGGCACGATCCAATCGTATCCTGCGAATTGGCGCTAGATCATGGATTGTTGAAGGAAGAATATGAACGAATAGTAAAAATACTCGATCGTATCCCAACCTTTACAGAGCTAGGCATTTTTAGCGTCATGTGGAGTGAACATTGCAGCTATAAAAATTCCATCGCTCAGCTCAAGACATTGCCCCGAAAAGGTCCTCACCTTTTAGTCGAAGCCGGTGAAGAAAATGCTGGTCTGGTTGATATCGGCGATGGTCTTGCAGTTGCCTTTAAAATAGAAAGCCATAATCATCCTTCAGCTGTCGAGCCTTATCAGGGTGCTGCAACAGGAGTTGGAGGTATTCTCAGAGATATATTCTCAATGGGTGCTCGTCCTATTGCCGTACTGAATTCCTTAAGGTTTGGTGAATTGACGGATCCGAAAGTGCGACATCTTTTTAAACGTGTCGTGAAAGGGATAGCGGACTATGGAAACAGTTTTGGTGTCCCAACCGTCGCCGGAGAAGTCTATTTTGATAATTCTTATAAAGATAATCCTCTTCTTAATGCGATGGCGGTTGGTATTGTGGAGCACGGAAATATTGCAAAAGCTATCGCAAAAGGAAAAGGGAATATTGTTATGATTGTCGGTTCAAAAACTGGCAGGGATGGCATACACGGTGCAACTTTTGCCTCAGAAGAAATTTCTGAAAGATCGGAAGCTAAGAAATCTTCAGTTCAGGTGGGTGATCCATTTACCGGGAAAATATTGCTTGAAGCTACGTTAGAAGCTATTGGGACTGGAAGTATTGTCGGTGTGCAAGATATGGGAGCTGCTGGAATTACATGTTCAACATCGGAAATGAGTGCCAGAGGAAACTCCGGAATGACTATCGATCTCGAAAAGATTCCACTTCGAGAGAAAGAAATGACTCCTTATGAAATTCTGCTTTCAGAATCTCAAGAAAGAATGCTATTCATTATCAAGAAAGGTTACAAAGAGAAAGTAGCTAATATATTTAATAAATGGGATATAGAGTCCACTGTCATAGGTAAAGTCGAGGATAAAAGAGAGATAACAATTCGGCTGAATAATGAAACTGTAGCACACGTTCCAGCCGATCAACTTGTTCTTGGCGGGGGTGCCCCAGTGTATATCAGAGAAGTAAAAGAGCCTAAGTATATCTCAAACTGCAGAGGTTTTGACTATTTTTCTTTAAAAACTCAGAAAGACCTAAATGCTGTGTTGATAGAGATGCTAAAAAGACCGTCGATCGCAAGTAAGAAGTGGGTCTATGAGCAATATGACTCGATGGTAAGAACAAATTCTATTCAGCTAGCAGATTCAGATGCAGCTGTAATTCGTTTAAAAAAAACAAATAAAGGCCTAGCGTTTAAAACAGATTGTAATGCAAAATATGTTTATTTAAATCCAAGACGAGGAACACAAATAGCCGTAGCTGAAGCTGCCAGAAATGTTGCGTGTGTTGGAGCTAAACCTATCGCAATCACCAATTGTTTGAATTTTGGCAATCCCTATGATCCGGAGATATACTGGCAATTTGTTGAGGCAATCGCAGGTATGAGAGAAGCCTGCATTGCGTTTTCCACCCCTGTTACCGGAGGAAACGTCAGTTTTTACAATGAGGGCCCAAGCGGAGCAATTAATCCCACATCTGTCATAGGTATGTTAGGGTTACTAGATGATGTAAAAAAATCTGTAAGTTTAGTGTTTAAAGAGACTAACGATATGATAGTTGAATTAGGTATTAATAAAGGAGAAATAGGTGGTTCAGAGTATCTTGCTATGCAAAAAGAAGAAATTCTTGGCGATGCTCCTGAGATTGATTTGGCATATGAATCACGGCTTCATACGCTTTGCCAAGGGCTTGCTGTGAATGAGCTTGTTCAGTCAATGCACGATGTCTCAGATGGTGGATTTGCAGTAACGCTAATCGAATGCTTGAATGACCAGGAAAGATTAGGATTTGAAGTAGAATTTAACAACTTGGAAAGAATTAGGGATGATTTTTTGTTGTTTGGTGAATCGCAATCAAGAGTTATTCTTTCCTGCAAAAATGAAAAACTGGGAGAAATCCTGAACTTGGCAAAGGAAATGAGAATTGATGCTAAAAATATCGGACGAGTGACTAATACAAAAAGGATAAAAATTGGAAAGGTTATTGATTTAGAAGTAGAAGAGGTTCTCGAAGGATATAATAATTCGATAGGGTCGAAGATGCCACTTGAGGAAGAATAATGAAGAGGGAACCGGAAGGAATTGGCTATTCTGCATAATATATATTATAGCACACTACTACATTCTATGCAATCACCACGGGCATCTTTTCTTTTGCGATTTCTATCGTTACCTCCAGAGCGTTTTCATCGAATATCTCTCCGTCACCATGCAGGATAAATGGATGATCAGATTTTATTTCAATATGCGATGAGTTCCATATATCAATCTTCGATTCTGCTGAATGTGTTCCCTTTATAATTTTTAGTATCACGGGAAGCGATTGCAGGACAGGCATTTTTCGTATTAGACAAATATCTAACTGACCATCGTCATTTAGTGCATCGGGAAGCATTTTAAATCCACCTCCTTCGTAATTTCCGTTCCCAGCACAAATCAGGAACGCTTTTTCTTTTCGCGTTGAGGTGGCATCTGTGATGCTATATTCATTTGTTTTGTAAGTAGCTAAGGCTTTAACAGTAGCGATAAGGTATAAAGGCAATCCACGTAAATATTTAATCCGCTTTGCCTCCTTAGCAATCTGAGCATCAATTCCAATTCCCAGTGTGTTAATAAAATGCCTTGTATGAGAAATACCTGAGAAATTCCTGATGGTTATTTTTCCGATGTCTATGACTTTCCTTGTCCCGCGAATTATAATATCAAGTGCAGCCTGAATTTTCGTTGGCATACCTACCATCTTATTAAAATCATTACCGGAACCTAAGGGAAGAACTCCAAGGGAAGTTGTGCTCCCGACCAATCCATTGACGACTTCGTTCACTGTTCCATCGCCGCCGACAGCAATGACAGTAGCCAATTCTTTGCTCATTTGTCGTGCAATGTGTATAGCATTTCCTGAAGTTCTTGTCTTTTCCAGACTATAAGGAATGCGCTTTGCCTGAAGTGCTTCGATGAGCTGAGATTCTATCTGACCTGCCCAACCACGGCCAGCCAATGGATTGAGGATGAAGCCTAATCTCTTATTTTCAAGCATCTAGAATTCCACTAAAAGTTACAATCGCTGGACCATAAAGAGATACAGAGCTTATGTTCTTCCCTTTTATGTCAAAATTTATTATCAGAGGGACTAAACTGAGAGGGATAATAGTTATTGGCGGTTTGATTTTCCATTTCAAAGATGCGACTATTGCAGAAGCAATTGAACCCGTTCCGCATGCAAGGGTCTCCGATTCCACTCCTCGTTCATAGGTCCGAAGATATATTTTTCCATCCGTAGCTCGTTGGATAAAATTGACATTTGTTCCTTCAGGTTCGAATTTATTATTGTCCCTAAGAGCTTTTCCCCAAAAAGGAACATCAAGGGTTTTTAAAGACAGCCGTTGCTTTGCAAATTGATCGATGACTACAACAATATGAGGAGATCCAGTGTTCACCGAAGAAAAAGTAATGCGTTTCTTTTTCACAACCACGTGTTGATCTATTTTCAATATTGATGGTTTTTTCATCGCGAGCTTTACATCATCGCCTTCAATGGCTACAGAATAAATATGGTCGAGGGACTCGAATTCATGCTTAGTACCAGCAATACCTTTCTTGAATGCAAACATTGCAATACAACGTCCGCCGTTACCGCACATTCCACCAAAACTTCCATCACCGTTATAATACATCATCTTATATTGTGCTGTGGAGCTTTTTTCGAGGAGCAACAGTCCATCAGCTCCTACTCCCCAATGACGATCGCAAACTCTCCTAGCGAAGCCTGCACCGTCCTGAATCGATGCTGAACGATTGTCTATTACGACAAAATCGTTACCTGCTCCAGACATTTTAGTAAATTCAAGCTTCACAGAAAGGTTATCCAGAGTTTTTTTAAACATTGTGGAGGTGCGGGGAGTCGAACCCCGGTCCGAAGAGAAGATCCCTAAAACGTCTACGCGCGTATCCTGATCTTTGGATCTCGCGCAAGGAAACTCCGCCAGGCTGGATTTACCTTACGCCAACTCAAGTGAACCGTTTTTCAACGGATTTACTTATCCTCCTCGAGTACAAGAATAAGCTATCCCAAATAAGCGACGTTCATCCCAAGTCTCTTGGGCCAAACTTGAGCGAACGGGTTACCTAAGGTTATTAGGCAGCCAGTGCGTAATCGTAATTTGCACTTATGTTTTACCGCTTTTTATCGTGGACACGGTGACCACGGCACGCAATCCTAAGCTTCCTCATCCCCGTCGAATCCATTTCACCCCCAACAGGTATAAATATGCTAACTAACTAATATAGGAAATGCCTGAAGTAAAACCAAATGTATCGATGATGCTACTCATTTTGAATAGGTCTTTGTTAAAAACTCTTTTAGCTGTGCAAAGGAGCTGAAGATTTCAGTAATACAACCTAGGATCCAACCAGGTATATCTTCTTTTGAAATACGAGTAACCATATAGACAGGCTTCTCGAAATATCGTGCTATTGTAAGTTCTCCTTTCGTCCCAGCGCCGCTTTGAGCACTTTTATCCCAATAGCAGATGATATAATCCGAACGGAGAGCAATTTCCTTTGAATCCTGATCAACAAAATGCTCGACAATCTTTGTGTATCGTTCGATATTGGTTGATTTCAGGAGTCTGAAATTATTATTGGATCGCATTTTATAGAGATATTTTTCACTTTCGATGTTGGGATTAAATACGGAGTGATGTAGGTTTTCCTTAACCCAAGTACTGATATCGGCGCGCCAGTCGCTCCCTTCGTTCTTTGCATATTCCATGCCGCCTGATAAATAAACTCGAATTGTTTTAGTTTTCACAATAGCTCCGCTAGATATTGAATATTTACCGATATTTCCTAAATGGAACAGCTGACTCTATCCCGGAAACGAACACGCATATATTAATCCGCGAGGCGGCTCCCCCCCTTCCAACTTTCTGGATTCCTATCACTCAGAGGTAACATACTTCAATTTGAGTATCTTGAATTAACTACATGTAGTTCCGATGAAAATTGTGATGTGTCGGGACGTTTGACATGATCTGTTATTTTATTATTTGAGTGATCCATCTAGAATCGTTCAGTTGATGGCAACTCGCACAGGAAGATATATGAACAGCCAAAGAAATGCAAGGTTGTCGTTGTATCCGTAAAAGTGTGGGGGGTCTTGAAAAGAAGAAGGGTTTATTCTAA
>CAZYYD010000081.1:4397-9256 GCA_964651225.1 uncultured Ignavibacteriaceae bacterium | reverse complement strand
TTTCACTCTCTCCGGCATTCTTTCGCCTCGGCTTTAGTAATCTCGGGGGCGTCATTATATGCAGTTCAAAAGTTACTTGGACATTCAACAAGCAAGACAACGGAAATCTATTCTCACTTACTCCCTCAACAACTCCACACAGAGGTAAATAGGGGATTACAAGCTTTTGGCAAGAATTTATGCTTCAAAGGGCATAATTGACAACATATCATATTAGACAGAAGGTTCGGGATGAGGGCTAAGAATGGCCACTGATTGAGTGTGGAGCGAATCCTAAAAAAGACTCCATTCGATCAGCTAAATAGAGTATATAGGTAGGAGTCTGTTCGTGTTAGAAAAAATATTGAAGAATCCTATGCAAACCTGACAACGCACTGCCCCCCAAAAAAGTGATCCAAGATCAGCTTAGTAAAAAGTATATTATGGATCAAAGGAGACAGTCATGGGCAAAAAACGACACAGTGTAGAAGCAATCGTGGCAATGCTGTGAGAAGCAGACGTTTTAATGGCGAAGGGAGGGCAAGGGATGAATATTCACTTTTATACAGGAATTGGCCTTTTCCTCCCCTGTGTAGCTCACCCTGCGAATTTCGCTTCTGCTTGTGTCGATAGTATCCTTCCTTTTTAACTTTTATCTTTTTGTGTCGTATCATTTCTAGAACAAAGAAACCCTCGAATGATGAATAATAACATGGTTGATTCGCTTGAACTTCTCATCGAAGAAGCCCAAAAAGGGGATATTCCGGCTTTTGAAAAGATCGTCAAAAGCCATCAATCGTATGCGTACGCAATAGCTTTCAGATTTGTGTGCGATGAAGATGACGCTGAAGACATTGTTCAGGAAAGCTTTATCAGGATTTGGAAACACTTGCAGGATTTCGATCCGGGAATGAAGTTTACGACCTGGATGTACAGGATTGTTGTCAACCTCTGTTATGATAGAATCAAAATGAACAAACGAAGAACGAGAGTGTTTGCGAGACTGAACAGCAATTCCTCCACCGAGGACTGTATTGACAAGTTCGACCTGGGACAGGAATTGTCCAACAAAGATATGGCATCGTTGATCAAATCTCTTGCCGATGGATTGTCTGATAAACAACGGATGATCTTTCTCCTAAGAGATTTACAGGATCTGACCATTGATGAAGTCGCCGATATTACCGGAATGCCAGAATCCGCGATCAAGACGAACCTGTTCTATGCACGGCAAAGCATCAGGAAGAAATTAGCACCAGCAGAGGCGAGAATATGAAATGCAAAGAACTGCAGCACCTTCTGTACTCGGCAAGAACCGAGGAACTGAATCCCGCTGAGTGGGAATCTATCAAAAAGCACCTTGCTGGCTGCAAAGCTTGTTCTACGGTCTTTCAGAACATTTCGAATGCAGACCGGCTGCTTGCCCGCTTGAAAGGAACTGTACCCCGAATCCGAAATGAGCATGCGTTGACAGAATCTATTATCGTTGAAATCGTGAACGCCAGGAGATTGGCAGCAGATACCGGTACGACTCCATTCCTCGATCGTTTGGACGCTCTCTTCACGAAGGAGATCATTCGGTTCGCTTGCGGTATCATCATCCTCATGTGTGGAATGTCGTATGTGTCTATGGAATACAACGATACGAAAGCCATCGCACATCTGGAACAACGGTTGGACGAAAAGAGTAAGATCAGCCGTGCCAATATCTTCCAACAGGAAATCAACGTCCTAAACTTCCTGCGCGAGCTCTACGGTCTGTCGAATGGAACAATATCGTCCGTGGAACTGACGAATACATTGGTTCTTATGAAGAAAGCGGATTTGCAAACTCTGCTCAATGGGTACAAAACATTGGATGAAGCATCCCGGACACGCCTGAACGAGATATGGGACAAATATAAGAGAGAAGAATCTTCCTTCATCGGTTCTGAGAAGAATCGTGAAGAAGTAGCCGCTCTCCAGAAGGAAATCGAACGGCTGAAAAAAGAATTGGAACAAAATAATCTTAAGAAAGGACGGCCATGAACATGTTACTTAAATATCGGTTTCTTCTTCTCATCGTTATGCTTTTGCTAACTGCATCGGGGTGTAAGAAGGAGAAGAAGACAACGACGAAGATCAATAGCGACGGCTCGTGTATGAGAACGGTCGTTGTCCATCCCGCCAGCGATACAGTATCCACATTTCCTGTCCCGTCGGATAAAAGCTGGGAGACCCGGCTGGAGGGTGATACGGAAAAGGTCTATGTTGCCACGAAGCGGTTTGATGATGTCAGCCAGCTGAATAACGAATATAAAAGAGCAGACAAGGTTGGCGTTGACATCCAGTTTGAAAAGAAATTCCGATGGTTCTTTACCTACTTCAGCTATCAGGAAACGTATAAGCCCTGCTTTCTGATCCAGAGGATCCAACTGAGGGACTTCTTGACCCAGGAAGAATATGCTCAATATGAAAAGGGAGATACGAGTAAATCGTTAAAAGAGAAGACGGACCAGTTCGTCATGACGAACATCTACGAAGAATTTTATAAACAATTAATCGATTCGGTACAACAACTTCATGATCCATCTCTCCCCGTGAGTGTTTTTATTTCGAAGAAAAAGGAAATTGATTTTCATGACATTGGTGACAAGCCAAAAGAAGTCGTCGAATATCTGGAAAAGATCCTTGGTCTGAAATTGAGCGGTAAATTGGGGCGGCAGATCGACGGTATTATGAAGTCGATCGAAGCTAAAGTCCAATTTATGTTAGACGCGGGGGGCGATTATGTGAACGAAGTAGAAATGCCCGGGATCGTCTTGAACACTAATGCGAATACGGTGGAGGGGGACAAGGTTGTGTGGCATTTCAATGAAGATAAGTTTGCTCTTTTAGGCTATACCATGACTGTCGAATCCCGTATTGCTAATACCTGGGCAACAGTTGTAACAGGAGGAGTGCTGATACTGATTGTAGGACTCCTGTTGTTTCCGCGGATAAGACGAAAATAACCGTTTTCGCTAAAGCCGGTGTGTTTTCCACCGGCTTTTTTTGTGCCGTGCAGTATCATCAACTTGGAGGTTGAAGCCTTCTTATCACCGAATGTCGGCCGGGTATTATAATCATCCGTAGGGTGTCCGCCGCAAGGCGGAATCTGAAGTATCATTTTCATGGATATCGTCTAGATCCGTTGCATCCGTAGAAGTGTGGGGGTTTTGAAAAGAAGAAGGGAAGAGATACTGCCACCCTAGCTCTTTCGACGCATTCTTGAGTTTCACTTGTAATGCATCGGGTAGAAACGCCTCGCCAAATCCTTCATGAATATCCTGCTGATGAAGGATATTTACTTTCTCAATAATTGGAGTTCGTTCACACCCTCATCTGTCCGGTAGGCTCTGATACGTAACAATTATAAGTCACTTCCGTATTAATACCAGGAATAATTGGACGATATTATTTTAATATTGGTGCTCTCTATGCCCTGGCATCAATAGGTGTAATTTCTTCGGTTTCATCCGATGTCCTAATCCAAGACTTCAAGAGTAACGAAGTAGAGCTTGATCGTGGCTCAGGATATGAATTCGCATGAGGATCGAGATGTTTTGTTGTCGAGGTTGGATATCGTAGTGTCCCGATTAAATATTCATATGAGAGCTATATCACGCCATCTCCTCGTTCGTATCAAAGCCGCCACTCTGTAGGTGAATATAGAACGTTTATAGAATAATTAGGTTGGGGGGGTATTTTCTTGAATATCGGGACATCGATTAATATCACAAATTATTCATGGAACAAATAACAATCAGCATCCATAATCTTTAACGTACACAACTAATCATACTTCATTTATCCTTATAAACGGATATATGGAAAAAACAACAATAAACAAAAATAAATAATGGGGATCTCTATGTCGACTGTAAAATGGTTACTTTTGATATTTTTAGTCTCGGGTATCGTGGGATGCACACCATACCATGCGACATTAACAAATGATGAGCAATCATATTCTGCTACTACCACAGAGAAAGTACAAGTATTCTTCCAAGGTGAAAAAACTCCACCTGCGAAAGAACTAGGGAGTCTTGTTGTAGGGGGTAATTCGGAAAAACATGGTATTGAATTCTTGCGTGAGCAGGCAGCTAAGATGGGAGCTGATGCAATAATAAACCTGGAAGTGCAAATTCAAACACAGACGCTGATTATTATTTTTATTCCTATTCCTATCCATTCATATTTTGTGTCTGGCACAGCAGTGAAGTATATCAATTAAATCTACGAGGAGCTCTCAAATGAAAATTACCATATCTGTAATATCGCTTTTATTATCAATATTTATATTGATTGGTTGCACAGGTAACGCTGTATACATGAAGACTACCAAGTCTTACACACAAACTGATTCTAAAAACATTAAAGTTTATTCAACCACGAATCCTTCAAGCAATTATGAGGTCCTGGGATATGTTTCCACCTATACGAGTGATGCCTATAGGGCTGGAGATCAATTAAAGGATAATTTAAGAGAACAAGCTGCAAAATATGGTGCCGATGCAATCATTGGGTTTAAATTCAATATGGCAGTAAGTGGTGGTGGTGGTGCACAGGGAGTTGCTGTTCGATATTTGCAATAGCATATTGAAACCAATCCTTTCAATACATTTTCGATTTAAAACTTAGTAATATAAACTTTAATTCCAGCGCAGAGGAGCGTTTGCACGCAGCATAGACGCCATCGTTAGAACACGCGAATTACAAAGGGCGTAGTTGAGCAAACCAAATAAGAAATAGAAAGAACACAAATGAAAGCAGTGATATGCACCAAATATGGACCGCCGGAGGTTCGTTAGAACACGCGAATTACAAAGGGCGTAGTTGAGCAAACCAAATAAGAAATA
>CAZYYD010000081.1:0-4297 GCA_964651225.1 uncultured Ignavibacteriaceae bacterium | reverse complement strand
GAAAGAACACAAATGAAAGCAGTGATATGCACCAAATATGGGCCGCCGGAGGTTCTTCAGTTTCAAGATGTAGAAAAACCTTTTCCTAAAGATAATGAGGTACTGATAAAAGTAAATGCAACAACAGTACACATAGGAGATACTAAAATTCGGCGTTTTGAGCCTGGTTTAGGGCCAGTAAAAGATTTCTTTTTCAAGCCGCTGATGCGAATCATAGTGGGTTTCAAGGGACCTAGAAAAAAAATACTTGGAATGGAACTGGCCGGAGACATTGAAGCAGTAGGCAAAGATGTTACGCTATTTAAAGTAGGCGATCCTGTTTTTGCCTCCACTGAATTTAGATTTGGCACGTATGCCCAGTATTGCTGTATTCCTGAAGATGGGATTCTTGCAATAAAGCCAACCAATATGTCCTACGAGGAAGCCGCCCCGATTTCTAATGGCGGATTAACCGCCTTGATTAATCTTAGAAAAGCAAATATACAGAAGGGGCAAAAGGTATTAATCTATGGAGCTTCCGGCAGCGTTGGCACTTATGCAATACAGCTTGCCAAGCACTTTGAGGCAGAAGTTACGGGAGTATGCAGTACTGCGAATTTGGAAATGGTGAAATCTCTGGGAGCCGATAAGTTAATCGATTACACGCAAGAAGATTTTACACAAAGCGGCGATGCGTATGACGTTATTTTTGATGCAGTAGGCAAGATTGCATCTTCAAAACGCAAAAATTCTCTGACGAAGTCAGGAATCTATATATCCGCTTTTGATTTGTCAGGCAACATTAAGTTAAAGGTACAAGACCTGATCTTTCTAAAAGAACTCTGCGAAGCAGGAAAGCTCAAGTCAGTAATTGATACATGTTATCCCTTTGAACAAATAGTCGAGGCTCATAGATATGTTGACAAAGGACACAAAAAAGGAAATGTAGTGATAACTGTGGGACACAACAACAAAGTCTAACAAAGTAACTGTACAAAACAATTTATATAAAAAGGGGGAAAAATGAATACAAGCAGAAAGACCGCAACAATTGTCGGCGTATTATTCATAACTGCGACGGTTGCAGGCATACTAAGTTTTGTTTTTTTGGGGTCTAATCTTGATGCTCCAAGTTATTTGTCCAATATTTCAGCGAATGAAACCCACGTGTTGATAGGAACGCTCTTGGAGTTTGCTATGGCTGTTTTAATTGCCGGTATGGCAATTTGGATGTACCCAATCTTAAAAAAACATAATGAAAGTCTGGCTATTGGGTATATCGTTGCCAGGACTATTGAGGTCGTAATCCTTACTCTCGGGGTAATCAGCCTGCTGACACTATTAACATTAAGTCGGGAATTTATAAAAGCAGGTGCTCCGGACGCTTCCTATTTCCAAACATCAGGCGCTTTATTACTGGCTGTGCGTGAATGGGGAGGCGGTGTGTGTTCATCTATCGTTTTCAGCCTAAGTGCCCTGATGTTAAATTATATATTATATCGCTCAAAACTCATTCCTCAATGGCTATCAGGTTGGGGTCTTATTGGAGCCGCATTGTATTTAGCGTCAGGCTTTTTACCTCTATTCGGACATGGTCCGCGTTCTACGTTCTATCTGCTTATGGAAGCTCCATTAGGCCTGCAAGAAATGGTTTTTGCGGTATGGCTGATCGTAAAGGGATTCAATCCAACAGCAATCGCTTCCGGGTTTACAAATGAATCAGGAGGGAACTGATGAAAGCAATTATCTGCACTAAATACGGACCTCCCGAAGTCCTAAAGATGGTGGAGGTTGATAAACCAACACCTAAGAAAAATGAAGTGCTAATAAAAATATTTGCGACCTCAGTTACTGCAAGTGATTGCATTATTCGGGGTTTTAAGTTGCCTCTTACACAGTGGATTCTGGCACGATTGGCGTTAGGTTTAACAAAACCAAGAAAATCTATACTTGGACTTGTATTATCGGGAGAGGTTGAAAAAGTAGGTGATAATGTAAAACAATTTAAAACGGGAGACAAGGTATATGCTCATACATTAATGCGATTTGGTACTTATGCCGAATATATATGTATTCCCGAATCCAGCGCAATTGCTCTGATGCCATCCAATACATCATTTGAAGATGCAGCGGCAATTCCTTTTGGAGGAACATTAGCTTTATTTTATTTGAAAAAAGCAAATATTCAAAGAGGACAAAAAGTTCTTATATATGGAGCTTCTGGAGCAGTAGGAACTTCTGCAATACAACTAGCTAAGCATTTTGGTGCAGAGGTTTCAGGCGTGTGTAGTACTGCTAATTTAGAATTAGTCAAATCATTGGGAGCAGATACAGTAATTGACTATACAAAGGAGGATTTTACGGATACTGGGAAGCAATATGATTTAATATTTGATGCTGTCGGGAAGAAAAAGAGTTCACATTTACAATACAAAAAAGCATTAAATCTCAATGGAAAATTTATATCAGTTGATGATGGAAATCCAGGAGAACGTGCGGTTTGTAAAGCTAATTTGACTATACTTAAAGAACTTACTGAAAACGGGAAAATAAGACCTGTTATAGACAAAATTTATTCATTGGATCAAATAGTTGATGCACACAGATATGTTGATAAGGGACATAAAAAAGGAAATGTAATAATAACTGTGAAATGAAAATAAAATAATAACGAATGCACAACACAGTGTATAAGTCATGCGGGTTTCAGAGCAATTTGCAAGTTTAAAGTTCGCTGGTGAAGTCAGTAACGGTTGATAGTGTGGCCTCCACGAAACCTCGCACGCTCCATACACTCAACGTTAGGTACAATGCAAACGCAATTAGTAAACAATGAAAACATGAAAAAGACGACATTTATTCTTTTCTTAATTCTTAATTTGCTTGGATGTAAAAACAGACATGATGATTTGATATTATCAACAATGAATTCTTTCATAAAAGATGATGGGAATAATACAGGATTATTATTTGGTTGCAATGAAGACGGAAGGATTTCTATTTGGACGGTTGGTGGAATTAGCAAAGATGATGAACTTAGAGTTGCTTGCCCTACAAGTAAGCCAATAATCAGTTATCTCATTTTAAAAAATGGTATTGATTTAAATACTCCGATAAGCAAGTGGTTTCCCCAAAAAGATGGTTATACATTGTCAGATTCAATTACTGTCAAAATGTTATTACTCAATTCAAGTGGAATACGGGATTTTGTAAGATTGGTTCCAAACCATCCTGATTCAATTGTAACCGTTGAGCGGACAATAAATATTGCATATAAAAATAAAGAGCTTATGTTTAAGCCCGGTACAAGTTGGGAATATTCAAATACAAACTTTAATCTATTGGGTTTGATACTTGAAAAAGAATTGAAAAAGACATTTGAAAATTTAGTATTAGAAAATTTCCATTCAATTGCACCCTCAATCAAAATGGATGATGGGAAAGCAAAATATCCTAAATGCTATGTGAATCCTTGGCCTTATCATTGGGCTGCGCCAGGATATGCTGGTGGGATGGTCAGTACAGCAGAAGATGCTATTAAAACATTTGGATTTATCTCAAAGCAAAAGGAGTTTTCTATAATGTCAAAATCTTACAATCTTGACGGTTCAGACGCACAAAATGATAAATTGGGATTAGGGATTTATTTAGATAGTAACTATGGTGGATTAGGCAAGACTATTTATTATGATGGTATTATTGGTGTAAGTAAAATGAATATATACTCGATAAATAATAAGATCTATTATGTGTATGCTCCTTATCCATGTCAAAAGGATTTAAAAGAAATAGCTATTAAATTGATTAAGATAATGAATCAATAAAGCACTGTACCCAACAAACACCGACATGCCCTGGGGTGCACAAGTATTCCGTCTGAAAGACCCAGACAGGTTTAAGCTATCGATCTCATGTGACCTTCACCCCAAAAAGATAATCTCCCGCTATACCGACTGAGATAGTATGGGACCCAAGAGCCTCAACCCGTGATTCCGCCAAGCCGAGGAGTTGCTTCTACACCGATATAGGATAGGAAACAATGTCGAGAGGAGGGTCAAAGTGCTTCCGCCAAATTTTTTCTGGAATATTTTTTGTTTCCTTATGGCGAATCGATTCCATAGAATTTTTATTTGGTGTTGAATTCGGCCTATATACGATTTTCTGGCATTATTTTTTGGGTTTTATAAAAGGTCTTGCTACATTACACATATGTTCTCTATCAATTACTCTGCCCGACATAAAGAGTGTGGCGAACTCACGATTCTTTCTGATCATAGATTTAAGTCTCGCGATGATTTAAAGCTTTACCCCGCTATTA
>CAZYYD010000080.1:0-9451 GCA_964651225.1 uncultured Ignavibacteriaceae bacterium | reverse complement strand
CAAGCTTCTCTTGGCGCACGCCTAACGATTTCTATATTGCGATAAATACGGCGGGGTAGTCCCACAATGAGATCGGCGCTCCCACGCATCAGGTGAAACAAAAATTAAGAACTATATCAGTATCATATACTTATTGATGCCTCGGGAGTACTATATTTCTGTTGACTTATTCATTTTTGAAGGTGGTTAGGTGCCGCTATTATTTACCATGGAATATTAAAGTATTTAAATTATTGTTGCAGCCTAGAATAATCACTTCTCTTCCATCTGTCCATCCAGTTGCGAAGTATTCATCGCGCTTAAGGAAGTTAGGATAATCATACCAATCGCTCCCATTGAAATGCGCGACAGTGCCACTATGTCCGACAGCGAAAATATTGTTATCACCTGTTCCAAAAAGATAATAGAATGAATTATAATTAGATGAAGGATGAAGAGTCATCCAACTGGATCTTGTCCATTGGTTAACACCAATTCCACAACCGTACAAGATTAGTGAGGGACTCAACCATATTTTACTAAGGATGTGGTTTGTAGATTCGACGCTATCAATCAGTTCCCAAACGTTTATAGTACGTTGAAATAGGTAACGTGAATTATCCGAAGACGCTAGAGCATAGATTGTTGAAGAGTTACCTGCAGAAATGTTTAGAAATGATGTAAACTGTCTCAGAGAAAAGTGGTAGGATGCAGTATCCTTTATCCAAGATCTTCCATTATAATGAATAATTTCTCCTCCCCACCCTCCAGCCCATAATTCATTTGATGATATGCCTCCGATGCATTGAAGGCCACCGAATATTTGAGTTTCCTCGCTCCATGAATTACCATTAAAGTGGAGAATAAGTGAGCGATAAGTAAAATTGGAATCTATTATTGGATTATAATCGGTATGAAAACCAACGGCCCAGATATCATTCTTGTTGAATCCATAAATATCGGAAATAGTAATAAATCCAATAACAGGACCGCCCTCTGATTGGTGTAACTTGATTTCTTGCCATTTGCTTCCATCAAAGTGCCACATCTCAGAGGAACCATTGTTTCCACCCACACCAACGATATAGACATCCTTCGGACTGGATGCCCATATGCGAAACATCATATTACCTCTGTCTAGCAATGTATCGACGGTCCAAGATAAAGATCGTGGATTTGGAATTGTATCGGGAGGTAGAGTAGGGCTGATAGAATCGTTTTTGCAGTTTGACAAAACTACGCTAGTCAAAAAATAAAAGAGTAATTTAATATGTTTAACCCTTGCCATATTTTAAGTTTTCAAATTTTAATAGCTAGCGGCACCTAACGAATGGCGCATAAGCTGCGCCGGTGAAAACTTTCAACGCACTGTGAACGAACTGAGTTCATTCTGAAACCGAAACCTTTACTCGCCGTGCTTAATACGCTCCCGCTAATTACGTCAGCATGGCTGTCCCACTGTTATTAAGCGGGAATGCGCGAGGTTAAGTTGTGCCTAAGATCATGGGTATTATTGAACTTGATAACGATAAATGCTGCCCGTAAAAGTGACAGCCCAGCCGTTTGACTGGTCTACAAAACAAAGATCAACAAACCGACCGGAAGAATCTTCGAGTTGATTAATCCAGGTTTGACCGCCGTTACATGTATAGAGAATACCGTCCCAACCAGCGGCCCAGCCTAAACTCTCATTTACAAATTGGAGAGATAAAGTTGCAGGTGACTGCATGGGTTGACATATCCAGGTTTTACCCGCATCTGAAGTATGCACAATTGGTGATACCACCGGATAGGCCGTATTGCTGAAAAGATTATTTGTGGCAATCCACCCTTTTGAATGATTCGTAAAGAAGATATCGTTATAATCTCCGGCATTGCCGCAGTTGAGGGTATCAAGGATTTTTGTTGTCCAGTTGTTTCCGCCATCGGTTGTGTGGAGAACTATTGCACGTATGGCAGTTGCCCATCCTTCCTGAGTATCTAGGAATTGCATCGAAGTGATAGCCCACGTCGTGCCGCTCACTTCAGGTGTCCATGTCATGCCGCCGTCTTCTGTATGAAGTATTCCGCCCAAATTGTCTCCTATCCATCCTGCAGTGTGACTGGCAAAGTACAGGCTCAAGAACCCTCTTCGAGGGTCCCCTGGGAGATACTGCCAATTCCATGAACGACCACCATCCTTTGTCATTCCAATTGCATTTGTGCCGGCTGCCCAACCTGTTTGCTCTCCGATAAATTGGACACACCGAAGCGAAACGGTAGTGCCGCTCGATTGTATCTCCCACGAGTCACCAGCGTTGCTTGTGTGGAGCATCCTGCCTGAATCTCCCACAACCCATCCGTTCAATTGATCGGCGAAATAGATACCGTAGTAGTACTTTGTCGAGTCCGCATTGCGAACGATGTCCCACTTACCTGCTTTTACCACAGTCGTTTCTGTGGCCCTGTCGCATCCGAGAGTCATAGCGATCAGCGACATGAACGATAACAAAACACGATTCTTCATATAGCACCTCGCGGAATAATCTTGTGCGAATATGAAATAAATAGCTTGAGGCGCATTCTAACGGATGGCGGCTCCGCCAAAAAGATGGCCAGCCCTATTAATCATTCTTAGGAATAAGTTTATACCCATGAGAATTCGTATCCCCAAGAATGAATGATATTGCACTCATATGCGTAATCGTATACTCTTCAATGTACATATCATTCCGTACAAGTCTGATGCGATTTCCATTATCTTCAAAATTCCAGTTGCCAATCCATCCAGGGCTGCTCATTGAGAATGTATAGTAATAATAGCTTCCATCTTTTCTGAAATCAAAGGCTCCTACAAAGTCTCTCCCTCTGACAGATGAATCACCAAACGTAATCATAAAAAATTCCTCTCCCATCCAAGAACGAGTAATCAGATTCGTCTTGACTTGAGCGTCTGTTAAAGATTCCTTTTCAGAACATCCAGAGGTGAAAAGCAATGAGATCAAAGATAGTAACAATGAAATAGGTATGATCTTCATAAAATGATACCTCCTTGCTATCAGGTTGATCTCAAGCGGGGAATGCTTGACGAGAGAGACATTCTCATTTGGTGCTCGCTAGAAAGGTACCCCTTCCGAGGAGTGCCCAGCCATATTTAATCCAATCACCTGCAATAGTGTTGTTTGATAACTTTCCGCTCAAGCTTAGGTTGTGATCTACATAACCAGGATATAATTCCAATTCGATATTGTCTTTATCAATTTTTCCAATCAGGTCACCAGAACTTCCATCATTAAAGTTCCAAGTTCCGGAGATTTTTGTATCGCTCCTTGTAAGGAGAAGAGAACCTGTGGTAGTTATTGTGCCTATTGTATCATAAGCGATATAATTATAGGTGCCCGATTTGAACTCACTTGACGAGACCTCTGAATCTTTGCAAGCATATAGGGCAAATAGCAGAACAAATGAAAGGAATGTTAAATATTTCATGTCGCACCTCTTATTAAGATGGCACCCTAACGTTAAGGATTTTTATCCGCACATATCTCATAGGTGGCCTCTGCGGATAAAATTCGGTTGAGCTAAGTCGCTTCAAGAGGCCACTCAGTAGTAAATCTGCCGATAATGTAACGAATCAAGATGCAAAATCAAATTTGCAATGATAAATTGGGATGAAATTTCAATTTGCAGCGCAAATTGCCCCTGAATCTTCAACTTTGAATGAAAATTTGGAATGGAATTCCCATTTGCAATGAAGACTTTACAAAACTCTTCTACTTGCGATCAAATTTTGAATCAACTCCCTAATTCACAACAGCCTAGCGGTCGTATAAATTATCACTCCTGCGCCACCGTTTACGACTCTTTTGTAACCGTTCTCTACAGTGAAGCAATCAATTACGACTGTTTGACTACTGTTAGAGGACGGATTTCCACGAAATGTGCACCGTTTGGTATTGATTTGTTGCGATAATGTACCGAATGATGGTGGAAAATCAAATTTGAAAGAAATAATCGTGTGATTCGGTGGGTTGTAGCGGGAATTCTAGATGAATTCACGACCCGCAACAAAAATTTATGGAAATCCTTCTGTCTTGAGCGAATATTTTTCGGAATTCCTTCATCGCAACAACATTTTCCAAGCGCTAAAACCGTAAAACTCGACTCTTCAACGACTTAAACTGTATACAGTTTTGTCAGTCTTTCGCACCTATCTTGTCAGTGTTTCAATAATCTTCGGATGGTCTTTGATATCGTTTGAGCACTGTTTAACGACCCTTATTGTAGCCTTTTAGGTAGCATCACAGGCTTCGACGTACGTCATCATCGCTTCGTTGTGATTGTTCTATCGAGAGCCGGTAAAGTTTTACGTCACTTTGCCTCGGGATAACTATTTTCTCTTGACTTCTTCCTTTTTAAAGTGGCCAGGCGGCACGCTATTAACAATAGCTATCTAGTTTGCCCGAGTAATGTACCTGTATTCGCGTCAATTCGTAGACCCAAAACTATCGGACCACCCTGATAAATGATCCACCAACTAGCGACGGGATTTGGGGAAAGGCTTTGACCTAATGATGCAGCAATTGTCGTGTTGGGATTCTCAGTCCTGTACTGTGATCCACTATTTAGCTCGGCAAAGATCAGAGCCGAATCGCTGTCAAACCACCTGAGGGTTATCACGCTACGACCATCGAGAAGCTGTGCCGTGCTATCGAATCCAACTTCGTTTGCTGTCGCGTGGAAATAATATATTGGATGTCCTCCGAGTGAAGTGTCAACATAGCAATACGACCACTGCGAAGCCTTACCGTCGGTACCAATACTCTTTGTAGATATGTTGAGCAAACTCAACCCCGCATTATAGGAGTTTGCATAGGCAGTGACAGCACTATTCCTTTGGTTTGCTGTAATCACTTGACTTGAGGGCGACGATTTGGTTGAATTATCCTTGCATGCATATAAGAACAACGAGAAAATCAAAATGATGATTATGTTTTTCATATGACCTCCATTTTGAGGAACAAGCAACTATCGCACTGCCTACCGACTTCTATATTGCGATAAATAACGGCGGGGTATTCCTACAATGAGATCGGCGCTCCCACAAACTTTAATATCAACAAAGCTCTTAACCTCAAACACCGTTTATCGAATTTCTTTTGCACTTCAGTTACTCAGGAGGGCGCAATGATTAAAATACTAGTATGGCAACAAATTCGTATGATTTGTTTTTAAATTTATCAGGTGTAACATTGCTTTCCATCTTTCGGAAACTTGGGCTATATCTTACTTCTATTCCTACTGACAATATAGAAATAATCCGAAATTCAAATCCAATTCCCATTGTAGCACCCCAATCTATAGGAGGAAAACTATTAAATAGTGGTGAAAAGACTCGCCCATTTCTGGAGACAATTATATCGTAACGTGGACCGATAAAACAAAATATTTCAAATATCGAAACTTGTGCACGTACTTTTGGCATTAGATATAAGGAAAGATAATCAAGGTCTGAATTGACTATAACGGGATAATTAGGTTTAAATCCTTTTCGTACAACATGCACTTCTGCAAGTGCACTAAGAATTGGATGATCGAATAGTTCAATAGAAAGGCCAAAATCACTTCCCCTTTTCCACTGAAACCAAGGTTCAGATTGATTATCGGAAATAATATCTTGTGTTGCATTCGAAACACCTGCCAACAACCTAATATGTCTTATGAATTGCGCTCGACTTGAGGAGATATAAGCAAATAATAACAAAGGTAATAGATATCGACAAGAGTGATTCAAGTTCATAATTTTATTTTCATTGCGCCCTAACGACTGGCGCTAAGCTGCCGCACTGATAACCTTCAAATAATTTTGAGATGTTTCTTAATCCGAGCTACACTTTACTGATTGCGCTCAACAATAAATTTCTGAAATTAGAGGCCGAAATGTTTTATTCTATGTACAAATAATTTCAATAATCTTATTTACAACTTCTTCAATCTTACCAGGTTGGACAGCACCGGCCTGCTTTGTGATAATATTTGAATCAGCTGTGAAGAGACGATTTGGACGGATCGAGGAATCTTGGTAGAGATTGCCATGCGTAAAATCTTTAGCGGAAAGATCAATTGAGTATCTATCTTTCCTTGCCCTTGTTGTAATCTGGCAAAGGATTAAATCATCCCCATCTAATGGAGAAACAACAAGGGCTGGCCTTTTTTTACTTGAGCTGAGATCGGAGAAAGGAAAAGGTAGAACTACAACATCCCCCTTTACAAATTTGCCCATGCTGCATCCTCATCTGGTTGTTCCCAGTCTTTTGCAAGAGTTCTTTCTGATGCAATCATTGTTTGATATGATTCGGGGTAAAATAGGTCACCCAAATTAAAAAGACTTGCAATATCTGAGGTTAAAATATTTATACTAAAATATTCTTTGCTCGGAAATACTTTAGTATTTACTTGTGCGGTAACAAAGGGCAAAGTAGCGAAATAATTTGATGCATTTATCTTTGTTAATGCAATTGTTTGCACTGACATACAATTCCTCAATTCTGTTTGGGTCGTAGTTTCTGCATTGTTTGATAATTCGATAAGTTGTCATTCATTGCTTTTGCAAACTCTACCATTTTTTCTGGAGAAACTACAATTCTCGCAACGCACTTTGCATCTATGTGATCCAATGCTTCTAAAACAGAACGTTTTTCTTCAGGGGTCTTAACTAATACAGCAGGTGGAATAACCTCGAAGAAAGAAAGCGCAAAAAAATCAGGTTGATGTTGTATCACAACATTCGTCACAAAATGTGTTTGAAGATCTTCGGGATATTTGTATTCCAACTTTACTTGCACAAACCCCAATTCTTTTTTGTTTTCTGAGGACATCACGGCTCCAAGATATATTTTGAGATTATAATTAACTGCCTAATAATAACAACTTAATAGGGAAAAAACAAAACAACACTATTTTTCAGCTAAAATCATCATCTTTTGTTGCGCTCTAACTACATATTACAAAGACTTTGTCGATAAATCGCACATAATAGGACGAGATATATAGATCTTATCTATCGAGAATAACCTCAACCCTTTTTCTTCCCGCACGTCTCGCTCACGTTTGCTGAAACGAGAGGATAAGAATCTTTGATAGTAAAACTCTTCCCCGTTTCAGCATTATGTCCTCGGCACAAAGGTATGATGTACAATTTATTATCGGTATCACCTTCCTTTTGAACGTGAGCACCGACCAAATCATGCCCCATGCAATATACTACAGAACAAAAGGGTATCGTCCGGCCGCTGAATTTATTCCAATGATCCAACCAGCTATCGCAATTACATTTATTATCGCCGGTTCCATTAATATTCTTGATCTTCATGATGTGTTCTCCCTTTTGATAGATGTTAGCCTAACTTAAAAAGAGGTAGGAAATAGATTGTATTGAGATGGAGACGTATGCCACATAGACCCATAGTTGTTCATCTCAGGTCTTCTTTGGTTGTAGTAGTCTGCAGCAGTTGTCTAGTACCTCCACGTATTGGCAACTACTGAGAATAAGGTAGCTCTGTTTAGAACCATTGTCAATA
This sequence comes from uncultured Ignavibacteriaceae bacterium, assembly GCA_964651225.1. Classification (GTDB taxonomy): domain Bacteria; phylum Bacteroidota; class Ignavibacteria; order UBA10030; family UBA10030; genus Fen-1298. Next base: position 1,913 of record CAZYYD010000080.1, on the reverse strand, counting down.
AAAAATCCCCGGCACACTACCAGATGCCGGGGACTTAGGGAGGCTAACGCCCGTCGGGGAGACGGGCATTGGAATTCTACGAATTCAAGTTCATATTGTCAAGATATTTCAGGAGGACTGGATTCTTCAAAATCGCCAATCTTCAATCTACATTCTACACTTTTCATTCTTCACTTATTTGTGGGCCCTGCTGGGCTCTCCGCCAAGCAAGACGGCAGATGCGCCTCCGGCGCAGAACCAGCGACCCGCAGATTATGAGTCTTTTTTTACTTGTTCATTCCATTTCAAATTGGCGATTTCATTTTGTTTCCCGCTTCATACCACTGCATACCACTGCATACCACTTCACACATGGGCAGGGTTTGGGCAGGATCGTTGGCTGCAGATTATTGTTAAAACCCGCAGATTATAATCTGCGAAATGCTAGTATTTCTGGGTTGACTATTCAGGGGCTACCACACTGAAAACTTCGAAGTGCAATGCCCTTCATCCGGTCAGTTTGCCTGGCCCGCTGCTTCCTAGCGTGGAGCTGTGGGTTAGGCGGCAGTCGTAAATCTATTTTATTCCTTTCGCAGAAAGGTTCTCCATATATTGCCTATCGATTCCGAGAACATGACTACTATACCATCCTGCTAAATACTGAAGCATCTCTCGTTGTATATCTGGTCCTTTCAGTGATATTTCTTGAGAAAATGCAAATGCCTTTCTTATGAACTCAAGATGCAATCCAACATGCCACAACAATTCAGGATATTTAGCTTCCTTCATATATCGTTCTTCGGTTGCGAAATGGTTGTAAGCGTAATTGATAAGAGAGTTAAGAATTGTAGATGTCGTTTGCCATTCATTCTCTTTCTCAATAGAGTCGATGATTTGATTGATAATGTCAAGGAGGCCGCGATGTTGAAGATCGATTTCTTTTACACCGACGGAAAATCGTTCATTCCAAGATATTTGCTTCATGTTATATCTCCTTTATTGACTGACGCCTTACGATCGGCGCTAAGTTGCGGTACTGCAAACCTTCAAATTGTACTAAACGCACTGAGTCCAATAATATTTGCAGTTAAACTACTTCTTTTTAGAACCACTTCTCTTGATTGTCTGTATTATTGTCGTACGTTTGTGAGTCTTCGCGTAAGACTTTTTCACAAACTTACCAGTTACGGCGCTTCTGCCAATCTTTACTTTTGCCATAGTAGGATTCCTTTCTATTTATTTGTCACCTAACGGATGTCAGCTTGCCTGCCTCGCTGTTCTCTGGCGGGAAGCTGCTGGTTAGCGCGCAACAGACTGATTTTAAGGTGATGATTTTTTACTATTGAACAAATAAAGAATGGATTCAATTGGTACGACAACTGAATATCCTGAGTTGGTAATACTTATGTTTGTCAATCCATTCTTTGTATTAACCCAGTCCTCTTCATAAGGCACAAATTCTGATACAACTCCAATCAGTTTATAGTATGTAGAGAAACTTTCAGAGTACTGGACTATTACTGGTCCACCGCTGTTCCCGTAATATACAGGACAGTCTATAATAATGGTCTTCTTCGCGACATTTTTACCGGCAATGGCTCCTTTTCTGAGGAGTGGACGTTCTGGATCAAATTGTGGTGACCTTTGCAATCCAATTGATGTGGGATATCCCAAAACGAACACATCATCGCCAATTTGTACATTTTCATATTTTTCAATAATGCTTGTGGGAATCGGCTCAATACGCGAGGATCTATCCCTAATTGCAAATGAATAATAAGTGGTTAAATTTAGGCTGTCGTTGATTTTTTGAATGTCACCGATTCGAATTACACCCACGTCGGAATCTAATTGGTACTTAAGCATACCTGAGTTGTATGCGGAACTTGCCAATACTTTTGAGACAAATATTTTCATGAGTTAACCACCAAATC
>CAZYYD010000079.1:0-9683 GCA_964651225.1 uncultured Ignavibacteriaceae bacterium | reverse complement strand
AGACGGCCTCAGGATTAAGACGACGGGCGTTGATGTAAAGTGAATTCCCGCGTTTATAAACCACCGCTACTGTTTTATTCTGATCCCCGGTCGATGAAATTTTACCATAGGCAATGCACGGTTGAGCATCGCCATCGGCGGTGCTTGTCCAACTCGTGATCAGTTCGGGTTCAGCATTGATGGGATTCAAATCACAGTTCGTCTCCACATGATATAGCCGGTGTGTGAAAGTTGAACCGGACTGTTCAGTCTCCTGATAGACGATATAGAAATGCAAATAATTATCCCCTGCTATGGATGGACTTTTATAGGTCTTGGTTGAAGTTGCCTCCGGACTCATGCGTTTTTCATTTTCAAATTCCCCCTGACCGTAAATGTCTTTGGTCCCCCATATGCGATTTGCACTTGTATACACCATTGCAATAGTAGAAGTCGGTAGGCGAGCAATCCGATGCTGGCTGTTGGAACCGGTGACATCATTGAGCGAAGAACCTAAGTACGCTTTATATATAGCAGTTGCCTTCGCATTTGACTGCTTGAAAACAATTCCTGTCTCGGGTGCATTAGCGTTTTGGAAGGCGACTGAGTCTGGATGACCTGACCAATATTGGAAGTTCCAAATAATGTCATTTACGGTACGCTGCGACGCAAGGATCGAGTAATAAGGATTACCCGGAATGTTGTAATCTTGATTCAAGAACACGCCTTTGTAATCGGTTTCTGTGCTAAGATTGTTCGGTGCAGAGAGTATAGATTTGAAACGAGCAGAGATTCTATTTCTTGCTCCATAGTTGTCTGTTGTATCAACGAGCCATGGATCTTTAAAAGAAACGCTGTCTCCTGGGTTGCCACCATCGATTAATTGTGCTAAAAGAGAAGCAGATTTTGAAGGTCTGAAATAGGAGTTGAATTCGTGATTTGCCTGACTAATGATAAAGGAATTATGGTTGACTATATTATTTGATTGATTCCAGTTGCTGAACTTTTCAGTCGTTCCCTGCTTAAATCCGTCTTTTGCTTTTAATATCTCAACCGCTTCGTTATCAACTTGAAATGAATATGGAACTCTCTGCTTTTCGAAAGTAGTTTGAACCCAGCGACCTACAGAATCGAACGGTTGTACATCTGCATCAAATTGGTTAACTTGAACAAATACTTGTGGAGGCGCCATCGAATATATCGCCGTATATATGGCATTCATAGAGGAGACAATGCATATTTTCCGAGTTGTAATTGTTGTTTGATCCGGTATTATCCAATAGCTGAACTTCCAATAATCATTTCCCTTCCATTGATCAGGCGCCAAGATAGAGTCTACAGCTAAGCTATATCGTCCAAATGAGGTTCCAAAGACGTCCCCTGAATAACTTGTACAACAGACTGGTTTGATAGAATAATCTAATCCGACGACATTACTGTTTACCGTAAGCGAAAATGGATTATAAAGATTTCTAGCGAGTTCTTTATCCGAGTCCGATAATTCCCAATGCGCTCCGTTGTTCCCTTCATGCAAAACACTCGGTTCTTCAAGATGACCTCCATAATTGAAAAACACATGACCCAATTCGTGAAGAAGAGTCGTGAAAAGATGCGGATATACCACATTTGGAATATATTCAGTAATCCATAGTTTTTTAGAATCAATATCTATCCCTACTCCATCGTATTCATTATATGGAAGAGGTGCAGTTAATGCCCAATAGTGATATTCATCTCCACCAGATAAATCAATAAACCTTATTCTAATGTCACCATTCACATCCACCCGCACAAAGGAAAGTCCCCCACAATTAAAAATGTCTCTTGTCGCACCACACCAAGTTCCTAGGGCACTTTCAATCTGATTGATTACTACAGCTTCTGTTGCCGGAGAGCCATCTATATTCACACCTGTCAAACTATTGAGGTCAAAGCTATAGGTAATCTGTCGTGGTGCGGTCCACACCACGGACTGGGAATATGAATTCAAAGTTAATACAAAGATAAAGAATGAGAACATATTAATCCGTGAAAACAACCGCTTAGTATGTTTCATTGGTAGTACCTCCTTTGATTGGTTGGGATAGTGTGGTTTGTACTTTCTCCTGACATAAATCTTTCGAATCAGATTTCATCCAATATTGATCTTGATTCACCTCCTTCCCATTGCGATTAACGCCAGACTTGATCTATCTCCCACCGCTATGATCAAATTCCCTTTCATCGCTACAGACCTGAAAACTCCGGTATATAGTCCAGTTTGAGACCTATAACTCTTAAAGCTATTTCCATTGAAATGAAGTAGTTCTCCATAATCACCTGCACAAATAAAATCGTTTATGCCATTACCACGTATCGCTTCAAGGTAATTATTACTTACTCCGTTTTGTTGTAATTCCCATGATCCTGCAGACATTGTTCGGGACTTCCGGTAGATTCCAGAACCTACAGCATAGTAATAACGGCCTGCCTGGAACCAGATTCCATTCATATCTTTGGGTAATCCAGTTGCATCTAGAAGTGCGGCAGTCGTTCCACTGATAGAAATAAGTTCTCGCCCTTGCGGTATAAACGGACCAAAGGAAGCCAGGGCACTAATTTCTGTTTTCCCATCCCTAGAATTGACGCTTCCCCATACATCTTTTATATCGACTCCCGTTTCACTTTCAATCTTCGTCCAACTACCGTAGGAGAAGTAGACGATAGAGCCTGCATTGCCAACTGTGTAAATGTTGTTTGGATTTGTGGCAAATATTTTACTAATAGATCCCGATAATAAAGCATTCATACTGCAATCCATTACCGTATTCGTTCCGTCATAGGTTACAATGCTACCGCCATTTGTGAAAAGAATATTATCATTTGAAAATGTCCAAATCGATTTGATTGTTGGATAATCTACAGCGCTACAAGAACCGATAAACGGAATTCTTTTCAATTCCCAGTTCTGCCCATTCCACTTCGCGACATTAAATGTTGTGTCGTTGCGGTAAATCCGTCCCACCGCATACGCCAACGTATCGTTTATTATAGCCACATCAAACAGTGTGCTGCCGCTGCTGCCATCACCTAATTGGAAAGTTTGCCACGAGAAAGAATGATTGGTTGTATCCATCGTTCGGGCTTGTATTGGAGTAGATGAATATGAGGTATTGAGTATCTGTGCAGTGTATGTATATGTGTGGGAAGGAAACAACCCTTCGTCAACTATTGTACTGTCGGAAGTAGTAAGTATAAGAGTATCAAGTATTGTTGTATCTCGTGTTAGCGTTATTATCGGGTTGGTTGCATTTGCAACGGAAAGTCTCAGCCACACTTCTGTGCAGCTTGCATCCTCAGCGGTTAAGGTGACGATTGGATCGGGGGGCGGAGGGGGCGGTTTTGTTGGCTCGTCTTTGCATTTGAGATTTAGAAACGATGCAAACACAAACATTGCAATGAGTAGGATATTAGAAAATATTTTCAAGTTGAAGCCTCAAGAGAAATTGAAGTTTTGAAAACACGGCAAATATAGGAATTCATCCGCTTTAAAATTGTTATGTACTTACGAGAAGCAAACATTCTTTTCTAATCCATGATTAGATCATAGTGTTGTGAAGATTTGAAACTTTATACTAATAATCCCTCTGACCTGCCCCCCGATTATGTGCCAATGATAAGTTAGTAATAATTCATTATGGTACTTGCCCCCATCGCAGGTCCAAATTCAATGTAAGTTTTTTGTTGATTTTATGCTGCAACTGCTTTTTCATTGGATGTTTTGATCCTACCTTCCAGTGGTGCTCGGTAACCTAATGCACTATGTGGTCTCTCGGTATTGTATTCGTTTTGCCAATCAGAGAGTTTCCTTCTTGCATCCTCCAGGGATAAGAACCAATGTTGATTCAAACATTCTTGTCGAAAACGAGAGTTGAATGCTTCCACCAAAGCATTATCAGAGGGTTTACCCGGACGACTGAAATCCAATTCTACATGATTCCAGTATGCCCATCGATCGAAATCCTTCGAAATAAATTCTGGTCCATTGTCTACCTTGATTCGTTTCGGAAAGCCATGTTCACGTGTGATACGTTCCAAAGTTGTCACCACGTCGATTCCCCTAATCCGTGCGTTGACTTCAAGAACTAAACACTCCCTTGTGTAATTTTCCAATATGACTAATACTCGTAGTCGTCGATTATCAAAAAGTTGATCGGATACAAAGTCCATACTCCAACACTCATTCCTGGCTAATGCCGCTGGACGAATCTCTCGCTTCACACAGGCTACGCGTCTACGAGGTATTTTCTTACGCATTGACAGGCCTTCTATGCGATAGAGCCGATAGACCCGTTTATGATTGATCTGCCATCCTTCCCGTTTCAGAAGCACGTGAAGCCGGCGATATCCATACGCTATTCGTGTTGTTGCTAACTCCCGCAATCGCAACCGAAGAGGTAATTGCGGGTCAGCTGTGCTCTCCTGTCGATGCGTTGACCGTGGCCATCTCATCACACGCAGGGCCCGCCGTTCACTTGTCTCATAAATGGCCTGCACCTCTTGGACCAACTCTCGGCGAAGGGCAGGCCTTACAGCTTTTTTGATAATACCTCTTGCAGCATTTGCTTGTCAAGCGTCAGGTCGGCCACCAATTGTTTCAAGCGCCGGTTGTCTTCTTCCAATTGCTTCAGTCGGCGTATTTCTGATACTTCTAAATTTGCGTAGAGCTTTTTCCATCGATAGAATGTCACATCCGATACACCCATCTTTCGTGTGATCTCTCCAATGGGTATCCCTGATGATGCCTGTCTCAAGGCAAAGGCAATCTGTGCTTCTGTGAATCGTTTTTTCATGGTCGCTTCCTCCAAGTTCCATTTAGGTAAATGTAGTAAAAATACTAACATTTCCCATGGACCATGATATGGGGAGCAGTACCTGAAAAACCACAGGTGTTTGATAATAGGATTGATTATTTATTTGCACAATGTTATTGGGTGTACCAGGATCGGCATTGACAGTTGACCAAGATAAAAACTGCCCTACAAAACCATTAATGTTTTGTTGAGTTTGAGGCATACGAATAGAATAATAAGGTTTGCTTGGATTCTGAGGATCCGGGTTTTGTTCCAAGAACACGCCACCAGTCTCTTGATTGTATGCCCCGGTTGGATAATACGGCGATGATACGGATGGCAAGAATTCATTATCAACTGGTTGGGTTCCATCGGATTTGAGATACCATGGATCACGGAATTGGATAGTTCCGCCTACACCACCGTCAATAAGCTCGGCTTGAACAGTCGTTGTATAAAGCGGAAGGAAATTAGCACTCATCCTTAATCCATCATAGGAATGGAAGTCCTTCTTCAGCGTATAATCCGATAGGATGGAGTTCCAATTATTATGTTTCTTTATCGGAGATGTGGGGAAACGTTCGTTGGATGTTTTCACAGAATGATTTGATGATGGTCTAAGGTACGTTGGTGTGTCTGATGGAATCTCTACAGACTCGTCAAGCAATAAATATCCACCAAGGCTTGAGGTTTCAGATTGATTAACAAAGATTACACTATCCATATATACAAACTCTGCAGAAAAAGAAATGGGCACTCCGACAACGCCACCATATTGTAAATCAGTTAGAGTCATCAGTAATAAATATTTTGAATTATCTGAACATTGATTTGAAATCAGGTTGTTATTCGGATTGAGGCTTATCCAATTTTCATCTGGTTGATTTACTGCATCTAATGTGATTATGCACGCATTCCAACCGGCTCGGTTTACTGCCAAAGAAATATCCTTAATAAATCTATGGGTTCCATTTTCAAATTCAATGAATTTTACCCCTCCCACTGGATATATATTTTGTACAGGAAGGGACACAGGCGACTCTGATTGTATATCGTAGGTATGCAGCACATTTGATGTGGGATAATTTGCTGCCTCCATAAAATGATAGTTATCTGCACGAGTGCCTGTAAAATATCGCCATACGCTATATTCCTTAAGTGCATTTTCCATGCTACTTTGGTACGTATTTGAGGATAAGACATTTTCGATAGATCCTAAGACATTAATGCTGGGGTGTGAACCAAAATATTCCCAAATTTCGCGAACTATCGTAGAACTCTGATAATATTCTTTTAGGAATTGAAGCCATAGACCTCCACCATACCTATAATACTCTATAACTGAAAAATCTATTCCCTTCTCTGGAGTGCTTAATGGATTACAGGGAAAAAGATCCGATAAAAAATATGATAATGTATTTATAGAAGTCAATGAGTTCTGTTGAAAATATACCGACGTGTTTTCCATAAACCATTGATATCCCGATTCATATCGATATGCATCTTGAGATGCATGATGTACTTCATGAAAAATAGTCCATCTCAGAAGATCATTGATTGAAATCCCAGAAGGCCCTGTTAGAGAATTATTTCTAATTTCTATCCAACTGGCGCGCCCAAGAGGGTGATTAATTGGATCCGGCGCAATTCCTACACATGCATATGTAACGCCATTACCTAGGTCTCGATGAAGCAAGTAGATATCGTATAAGGAGTCACCACCTTCACTATTATCACTTGGCGGTGGTAGCCAACCCTGAGAAATCAATATCGACCTCGCTTCCTCGGCATAATTTGCTGCAGCAGTTGCGTATTCTACCGTGCACTGGTCCTCACAATCGAAAGTTGTATAGTGGATCTTAAAATTATCCGTCGTAATTATCTGCTCCTCTTGCAATCCAGGCCTATAATACTGAGCGCAAACTGGTACTACATAAACAGCGTTGAGGTACAGTAAACATATTATAAGGGATTTGAAAATGTTGCGATTATTCTTTTTCATTTTTTCCTCCTTTAGAATAGTAGTTGTTAAGATGAGAGAGAGAAATTACCGTCGACCGATAAGAATCATCCCCTTGTTGCCATAGGAATCGTAGGTCCATCCAACCGCTACTGCGAGGTTTCCTTTCTGTGCAACCGATGTGAGCCGCCAATTATTTCTTAGCTCGGTATAGTCTCGCCAACTCATTCCATTGAAATGAGCGATCATTCCGTACTCACCGGCGATGAAACTATCATTAGAACCGTTCCCGCGCATTCGAAAGGGAAATCCTGGAAAAGCTCGTGCTGCAAAAGAGTACCGTCTTCCTTCACCCTGTGTTCCTGTTGGACATCGATACATACCGTAATGTGAACACACCCAGACGAATCGGGAATCATAGGCAACGACACTTGTGTAGGCTCCGCTCAGGGTTTCATATTGCAATGTCTCGATGTTTGAATTTCCATCATAAGCTATATCCCAGACACCCTTTTGTTGTCGTAATAATACCGTAAGAGGTTGTGAATATGAAAATCCACACGCCCACACTATGCTCCCGTCAGGACTACCATAGATATCGGTTAGATCGATATCCGTCCCGCTCTCCATCTTCGTCCAACTCGAACCGTTGTAGTGGGCAATTCCACCTGAATAGCCAACTGCATAGATTGAATTTGATTTTTCTCCCCATAACTTATTTACTGAAACAGGAATGCAAACTGGTGAAGTTTGATTCTGTCCATTCCATCTTACAATCTGTGAACCAGAAGCCAATAGAATATTATTTTCACTAATTGCCCAAACAGCCTTTATTGAATATTGGAATGTAGGACTTTGATCACAAAAAACTAAGAACTGAATCTTTAATAATTCCCATTTGTGTCCATCCCACTTTGCGAGGTTAAATGTTGTGTCGTTGCGGTAAATCTCACCCACCGCATACGCCAACGTATCGTTTATTATAGCCACATCATACAGTGTGCTACCGCCACTGCCATCACCTAATTGGAAAGTTTGCCACGAGAAAGAATGATTAGTTGTATCCATCGTACGGGTTTGTATTGGAGTAGATGAATATGAGGTATTGAGAATCTGTGCGGTGTATATATATGTGTGGGCAGGAAGCAATCCTTCGTCAACTATCGTACTATCGGAAGTGGTTAGTATGAGCGTATCAAGTATCGTTGTATCTCGTGTTAGCGTTATTATGGGATTGTTTGCATTTGCAACAGAAAGTCTCAGCCACACTTCTGTGCAACTTGCATCCTCGGCAGTTAAGGAAACGATTGGATCGAGGGGCGGAGGGGGGGGCTTTGTCGGCTCGTCTTTGCATCTGAGATTCAAGAACGATGCAATCACTAAAATCGCAATAAGAAAGAGTTGAGAAGATTTCGTCATGCTGAAGCCTCAAGAGAAGTAGAAGTTAGGGAATCATCCGCTTTGAAATTGTTATATACTTACGAGAAGCAAACTGCCCTGCCCCCCAAAAAGTGATCCAATATCAACTTAGTAAAAAGTATATTATGGATCAAAGGAGACAGTCATGGGCAAAAAACGACACAGTGTAGAAGCAATCGTGGCAATGCTGCGAGAAGCAGACGTTTTAATGGCGAAGGGACAGCCGCTGGTAGAAATTGTACGGCAATTCGGTATCAGTGATGCGACGTATTACAAATGGCGAAAAGAATACGGCGGACTCCAGGTCGACCAAGCCAAACGCTATAAGGAGCTGGAACAAGAGAACCTCCGCTTGCGGAAAGTCATCGCGGATCTGACAATCGATAATTCTATTCTGAAGGAAGCTTCACGGGGAAACTTCTAAGCCCGGATAAAAAGCACCGGGCGGTGGTAGAGATCCTTGAGCAGATGCAGGTATCAGAACGTCGAGTATGTAAGGTGTTGGAACAGCCGAGATCGACACAGAGACAGGAGCCACGGGTGAATGCAGCCACAGAACGTTTGAGAGCACGCATCACAGAACTTGCCTGTGAGTATGGACGTTATGGGTATCGTCGTATAACGGTTTTGCTGAGAACAGAAGGATGGAAAGTGAATCATAAGCGTGTAGCACGGATATGGCGTCAGGAAGGACTGAAAGTGCCTCAGAAACAGCCTAAACGCAGACGCCTGTGGTTCAACGATGGCTCGTGTATACGACTTCGTCCAACACACAAAGATCACGTTTGGAGCTATGATTTTGTAGCCGAGCGAACAAGCGATGGAAGAGCCATACAGATGCTGAATATCATCGATGAATACACGAGAGAATGTTTAGCTATTCGTGTCGCCAGAAAGATTACAGCAAGTGATGTCATCGATACCTTAGCCGATGTGTTCATCAGACGGGGGACACCGCAGTTCATCCGTTCAGACAATGGACCCGAGTTCGTAGCACAACTCATACGGCAATGGCTTCAAGACTTAGGCGTACAGACTGCTTTCATCGAACCCGGTAGTCCCTGGGAGAACGGATATATTGAATCATTTAACGGGAAGTTCAGAGATGAATTACTTAATGGAGAGATCTTTGACACAGTCATTGAAGCACGGGTGATCACAGAACGGTGGAGAAATCATTACAACAGAATCAGACCACACAGTGCGTTGGGATACCGACCACCAGCACCAGAAACTTATTTTCCCTATCAGGTGGCCAATGCTTGATAATGAATTATTACTAACTTATCATTGGCACATAATCGGGGGGCAGGTCAGTAGCTCAGGAACCACTTCTGCGCAATAGGTCTCACTATCGAGGTTAGTTATATAAATATCATATTTACCATTATCCCCTCCCATCGTACCGTCTGATGGGGGTAGAGGCCATCCGTCATTCGCGAATATATCCCAAAACTCAGAAGCATATATGGCAGTCGAATCTGCCCAGGTTT
>CAZYYD010000078.1:0-9685 GCA_964651225.1 uncultured Ignavibacteriaceae bacterium | reverse complement strand
ACACTCTTTTAGAGCGTCACAGATACCCCGCTGCTTGCGGCGGGGAGCTTCATTAATGGAACTTCAGATTATTCGGGTACGGAGATCACCATTAGTGGTAAACTTGAGACCAAGAATTTGCATGTCGGATTTTCGGTAAAACCTCCTACAACCATTACCCGCAGTTATACAATGCAAACACAGATTGATTCTATTTTCACAAAGGTCGATGCCTCCAAAGTCGACTCGTTTACGGTATCATATACATCCAGTGCGAAGGGGGAAGATAAGATTGAAATGCCTTGGAGGACGTCTCTTGGTGTTGCCGTTTCACTCCGCGACAATCTTACCGTAGGAGTTGAGTACGAAGTCCGTTCATTTGCTTCGGCCACGTATACGGATGCAAATGGAGTTCAATCGGCTCCATGGACCTCTTCCGGAGTGCTTCGCTGCGGTGCGGAATACAAACCGTCCGATTGGCTCATTCTTCGCGGCGGTGTACGTCAAGAGGCTGAAGTATTTCAGCCGGTGACGGCGGCGTTAAGGGGAGAACCGATTAAATACCCGGTATATTCGCTCGGTGCAGGAGTGAAATATTTTGGTGCCACTCTAAACATTGCGTATGAATACTCCGATATGCACTATGTTGATTCGTGGTCGAATGCGATCAGTGAAAACCGGCAAATCAACAATAGCATTATGGCAAGCGTCTCATACGAACTGCCATGGCTGAAATAAAAACTGAAAAGGATTGCATGGGAAAGGTAAAAAGAACAATTAAAACATCCCGGAATAAATGCGCTCTGTGTGTTAGCATATTCATTGTCAGTCTTGGTGCGTTTTGTTACGGACAGACGGAGCAAGGGATACAAGATCCTTGGTCTATCCGCATTGTCCGCTCGTTGATGGAGCGTAATCTGGATACGTTAATGTACCCCGGAGTGGCAAAGAGTGCCCGCTGGGATTACGAACGGGGTGTGGTACTGCAAGGCGTCTATCAACTGTATCTTGCCACACAGAAGAAAGAATATTTCGATTATATTAAAAAACATATCGATCTCTATGTTCAGGAAGATGGTTCGATCCGGACGTACGACTATCTCTCCTTTAATATTGATAATATTCCAACCGGTCGGCAGCTTTTAGCATTGTACAAAATTACCGGCGAAAAGAAATATGAAATTGCTGCCGACACTTTGCGTAAGCAGCTTGCCAATCAGCCGCGTACGAATGAAGGCGGCTTCTGGCACAAGAAGATTTATCCATACCAGATGTGGCTCGATGGTCTTTATATGGGAGAGCCGTTCTATGCGGAATATGCGCAGATGTTCAATGAATCCAAAGATTTCGATGATATCGCCAATCAATTTATCTGGATGGAAGCCCATGCGCGGGATACAAAGACGGGACTACTCTATCATGCCTGGGATGAGAGCAAACAGCAGAAATGGTCAGATAAAGAAACAGGCCGATCACCCCATTTCTGGGGGAGAGCAATGGGCTGGTATGCGTGGGCGCTCGTCGACGTGCTGGATTATTTTCCGAGTGGTTATCCCCGACGGAATGAACTTATAGCCATCCTTCAAAGGCTTTCTGCAGCGCTCATGAACTATCGCGAACCGAAAACCGGTTTGTGGTATCAAGTCGTCGATCAAGGTGCGCGGGAAAGTAACTATCTTGAGTCTTCCGGCTCATGTATGTTTATCTATGCATTTGCAAAAGGCGCGCAGAAAGGATATCTCAATGCGTCGTTTAGAACGGCTGCCGAGGAATCCTTCAAGAATCTCATTTCCACGATGGTGACGGTGGATGCAGATGGTTTGGTCGACCTGCATCATGCATGTCAGGGCGCCGGTTTGGGCGGAAATCCCTATCGCGACGGCAGTTATGAATACTACATCGGTGAAAAGCAGAGGACAAATGACTTTAAGGCAATAGGTCCTTTCATTCTTGCCGCATTGGAACTGGAAAAACCATTCACAGGTGCCCAAAACGATAACTCAAAGTGATGGTAAACCATAAATGTTTGCTTTAGAGGAAAATCAATATGAAGAAGGGGTCACAAGTTACTCTTGACGACATCGCAAAGCGGATGAAGGTCTCAAAAGTTACAGTCTCGAAGGCTCTGCGCGGGCATCCCGATATTTCTGCCGAGACCTCAAAAAAAATCCTTGCTCTTACACGGGAACTAGGGTACCTGCCTAACTACATGGCACGAAATCTCTCTTCTAAACACACTCGAACGATTGGCGTGGTAGTGCCGAAGATTGCCCACTTTTTTTTCTCGTCTGTGATTGAATCGATGTATGACGCCGCACTAGCGCACAAATATGAAATCATTCTGACAGTTTCTCAGGAGAATGCGGAACGCGAACTGCTTCATATTCAAACGCTCCTGTCGATGCGCGTCGACGGTATCATTATTTCAGTCACACAGCAGACTAAGGACTATACGATTTTCAAGAGGGTCAGGGATATGGGGATCCCAATAACGTTTATGGATCGCGTTATCGATATGGATGGATTTAATACGGTTGTTGCAGACGATTATGCCGGGGCATTTGCAGCTACAGAACAGGCGGTCAATGTTGGATATCGAAACATTGGTCACCTTGCCGGATATGCGCATACGTATATTGGGAAGGAACGATGTCGTGGTTTTAAAACTGCGCTGAAACAACACAATGTTTCGCTTCATCCTGAATGGATCGTTCAGGGCGGATTTGGAGAACCTGACGGTTTCCAGGGCTTTATGAAATTATATGAATCAAAGAACATGCCCGAATTTATTTTTGCTGTCACATTCCCTGTGGCCCTGGGTGTCTACAGAGCTGCCGAACAGGTGGGAATGAAGATTCCTGATGACATTGATATCATCTCTTTCGGAAACAGCGGGTTGAATCAGTTCCTTTCTCCACCTATGAGTTACATCGAACAACCGACAACTGAATTAGGGAAAAGGGCCGTGGATTTGACTATCCATAGCATTCAGCAGAAGGATGAATTTGTTCCTCAGTCAATCGTTCTACCGACGAAGTTAGTCCTCTGCAGGACGTGCGTCACCGGAGTGTCAGAATGAACTGTTCAGGAAAATCTGTATTGAATTCCTTGATGAGATACTCATTGTTTATCTTTTTTATTGGTACTCCAAATTCCTTTTCCCAGAATAAACCTGGAGGGAACGCTGAGCATAATCCCCGACCGGTATGGCAGGCTGATCGTGGGGATGGGACCTACATAAATCCCATTATCTTTGCAGATTACTCAGATCCCGATGTCGTTCGTGCAGGCGATGATTTTTATATGATCTCTTCAAGTTTCCAATGTACTCCAGTCCTTCCGGTGCTGCATTCAAAGGATTTGGTCAATTGGAAAATCATTGGCCATGTTTCTGAAAACCTGCCATCTCCTGTGTACAACGAACCACAGCATGGTAAAGGATGCTGGGCGCCTAGTATTCGGTTTCATGATGGAGAGTTCTACGTCTATTATGGCGATCCCGATCTCGGGATTTATATGTCAAAAGCAAAGAATCCGTCGGGTCCTTGGGAACCGCTTCTTCTTGTCAAAAAGGCAAAAGGCTGGATTGATCCATGCCCTTTATGGGATGACGATGGCAAAGCATATCTTGTCCATGCCTGGGCAAAGAGCCGTGTTGGATTTAACAGCGTTCTCCACATGAACACCATGAGTCCCGACGGAAAGAAAATCTATGATGACAGCGTTCTGGTTTTTGATGGACATACAAACCATCCAACGATGGAAGGCCCGAAGTTCTACAAACGAAACGGATACTACTATATCTTCACACCTGCCGGAGGGGTTTCCACCGGTTGGCAAACAGTTCTCCGGTCGAACAATGTTCGGGGACCGTATGAGGATCGGATCGTGCTTCATCAGGGTTTGACAAAGATCAACGGTCCGCATCAGGGCGGCTGGGTAGAAACCCAGCATGGTGAATCGTGGTTCGTGCATTTTCAAGATCGCGGTGCTTATGGGCGCATTATTCATCTGCAGCCGATGTGGTGGAAAAACGATTGGCCGGTGATGGGAACAAATCAGGATTCCTCCGGATGCGGCGAACCGATGACGACGTGGAAAAAACCGGATGTGGGGAAGAAGTATTCCATGGAAATTCCGCAGACGGGTGATGCATTTGATTCGTCTTCTCTTGGACTCCAATGGCAGTGGTATGCCAACCATTCGAATCAATGGTATTCGTTAACGGAGAAGAAGGGATATTTACGCCTGCAATGTCTCGCAATTTTGGATACCGGGGCGAATCTGTGGAAAGCTCCAAATTTGCTTTTACAGAAACTGCCCGCTTCCCAGTGCACCGTCACAACACAACTTTCATTTTCTCCGGTTTCGGTAGGAGAGAAAACCGGTTTGCTGATCATGGGACTTGATTATTCCTACATAGCGCTTGTGAAGAAGGCTGATGGACTTCATGTAGTGAAGGAAACCTGCCGCAATGCAGATAAGGGAACAAAAGAAACAGATGAAGCAGATGAGTTGGTGGGAGGGACTTCAGCATTCCTGCGCGTTGTTGTTGATCCAGGGGCTGTGTGTCGTTTAAGCTACAGTGACGATGGTCATGCATTCAAACCGATGGGAAAGGATTTTACAGCGCGCGAAGGAAGATGGATCGGTGCAAAAATAGGACTTTTTGCTCTTGCAAAAGCTCCAGGTAGAAACCCAGGGTATGCAGAATTCGATTGGTTTAGGATAGAGTAACAGTTATCAATACATACGTTTTTTTGCTTGAGAAGTGTACATAGTCAAAATCTTTTCAACGTGAATAATGAACCATCATCTTCTATAAGGAGAACATTATGAGAACAATAATTTACAGAATGTATATTTTCGCTATAGTGTTCTGCTTGGGGATTTCAATCCTCAGCGGTCAGATCGTCTCGAATGGCACGGGCGGTGGGCCGTGGAGCGCTTCAGCGACATGGGCAGGAGGGGTTGTCCCGACAGGAAGTGATACGATTGTGATCGCGTCTACGGATTCGATTATCTATGATGTCGCGGTAACGATCACGGGGACACTGGTGAAGCAAAGCGCGAAGAAAGATAGCATAGGTGGGAGTGGAAGCATCACGTTCGCCAATGGCAGTACGTATATTCATGCGGTGAACGGCGGTATGGCTCCCAAAGCCACATGGTCGACAGGTTCCACCTGTACATTAACTGGTTTGGCTGGCAGCATGCCATCGAACATGACTCAGAATTTCTATAACCTCAATGTTGATTGTCCCAGCTACAGCGGAAATTTAAATTTTGGATGGCACAATGCGTCTATTACAATCGGTGGAGCATTGACTGTTTTCAATACAGGATATACACATTCGTCGATTACCACGCCGAACGCCCAATTAAGACTGTTCGGCGGCAATGGCAAATGTACAATTACGAACATTAACATAAGCGGATACGCGGCGACTCTGACCGCATGCGGCAGTTCCTATACAGATACCATTCTTATTCCCGGGAATATCACTATTTCGTCCGGTGGTGCACTGTTCTTAGCGAATAATAGCTCAGCAAATTGTGCGTGGATCGTACAAGGCAATCTCGCGATTCTTGACAGTGGTTTTGTGACGAAAAGTTCTAGTGCAAATACTTCGAAAATCCTTTTTGCCGGAACTGAAACTCAAACGCTTACCAGACCTGCCGGAACTTGGTCCACAGATCCATTTCTTTCTGGAGTCAATTTTGAAGTTGCAGGGGGGTCGACGTTATCCTTCCCTGATGTGAAAGATACATTAAGTGGAACAGGTTCATTCAAAGTCAATGCAAATGCTACAGTCATTTGTAACCACCCACTCGGTTTGAACGGTATTGTTCGAAATACGGGAGCAAACGGCGGCGGGAATACTTTCGTCACCGGTTCCAGCTATGTTTTCAGCGGATCATCCGCTCAAGTGACAGGTTTGCTGATGCCTGATACAGTACAAAATCTCACCATTAGTAATGCAGCAGGTGTCGAATTGACAAAAGCAACCGTCGTTACCGGTGTCTTGACCCTGCATGCAGGTCAACTGGATAATAGCGTTAATGCTGTCACGATCGCATCTGGTGGGTCGGTTGTATATTCAGGTGGAACAGCAAAATCTGCTATCCCAGGATGGCCGCAAACTTCCGTTGAAGAACAACATACAACCGTGCCAAAGTCGTTCTTTGTGAGCCAGAATTATCCCAACCCATTTAACCCGTCAACAAAAATTTCGTTTGGACTTCCGAAAGATGGATTTGTGACGGCGAAAGTGTATAATCTTATGGGCCAGGAAGTTGCATCCTTGTTCAGTGGATATAAATCAGCCGGTGTGTATGAGTTGACATTTGATGCATCGAATCTGAGTTCAGGCATCTATTTGTATCGATTGCAAGCTGGAACATCGGTAGATGTGAAACGCATGTTGTTGGTGAAATAATCGCATCACATGAGATACCGAAGGTTCTTTTTTAGAAAACCTGAAAGCCTTGCTCGTTGTCTCTCCGTCCAAAGAGAAAAATGGGAGGATGACGAGCAAGCATGATATATAATGATCGGATAAACAATAAAAAACAGACGATAATCTGACTGCACAGAATAAACCAGATCATCAAGCGAATAACATTTATATATGAAGAACCATCCGCATGTCGAATTCTATTTCACAACATTTCATCTCAATTAAACAGGAGGAAGTTATGAAAAAAATAATTACTGTTTTATGCGTACTAACGCTTTGTATTGCATGTAGTACCAACCTTGGTGCACAGACTGTTCTCTTCAATCAAACTTTCAGCACACCATTCACTGATATCGGTGTGAGTGGAAGCTCAACCACTTTGACTGATGCGAACTATGTCAGTGCAACTTCACCATCAACTTCACAATTTTCAGCTATTTCGACATCCTCGTCAGCCAATGGAGTTTCCCATGTCAGTTGTGATGGGAATGACCTGATTTTTGCGAGAGAAGGCGGCGGTTCCGGATGGGCAGTGCAGGATGGAGGAGCAGCTTTTGGGTCTGGCGTCGGAGCGGTCATTGCGAAGTTTGATTTTACTCCAGCCGGCATGCTGAAAACAGGAACCAAAGTAGGATTCACATTTATTCTTGGCGCGATGACTTCTGCGGATCAGACATCCGGTCCTGCGCTTTCCTCGGCTGCGGCAAATGCTACTGCATTTCTCACGATCGGCTGTACAAATACAGATACCATTTATGTAAATAATGGTAATTTTAATGCTACTGCACCCTTTGCTCCGTTGCATAACGGTCCAGCTACATTTCCAATAACGTTCGCCGTCAATAATACATTATCTTCAGTTTCCTATACTGATCCCAATGGGGCTACACAATCACTAGCAGCTGGTTTGTCGGACCTTTGGGTCGGAACGACACTTGAATCTGCCGGAGTAGCCATCGCTAATGCAGCAAATGCGATTACCGGATTCAAGCTTGGACTTGGGAATACAGGAGGAAGTATAAGCAGCGGTACAATTTCTACAATAAAAATCGATAATTTGGAAATCAAGACTCTTGGTGGTGGTACTGCCGTGAAGAACTCCCCCTTGGAACCAGAAATGTTTTCTTTAGCTCAAAATTATCCCAATCCATTTAATCCATCAACACAAATTCGTTACACCATCACGAAAGAATCCTTCGTCTTATTGAAGGTCTACAACCTCATGGGGCAGGAAGTTGCAACACTGGTTTCCGGTGATCAAAATGCCGGCAGTTACACTATTCCATTCGATGCTTCTCGCTTGTGCTCTGGTGTCTATCTCTATCGTTTGCAAGCTGGCACATCGGTGGACGTGAAACGAATGCTGCTTATAAAATAAGTAGAGAGAAAATAGACGTCTCTTTGTTGGTAAAAAGAGAATATCGATTGCCCGCTTTGAGGTCTTCCCTCCACAAGGGGGCAGCTTGAAGCGGGCAAGTTTTTTGAATTCGTAGATCATTATTATAAAGTTAAAGGATGTTTCCTATGAAATCCATCCGTGTCGTTTTCCTGGTTGCAGCCATGCACTTAGGGATTGTTCTTTCGATGTTTGCACAGCCTGTCCCGGCATCGTACACGAACAATCTTCCATTTTCCATGCCGGAGGTTCATGTTGCTTCATTTCCCGACCGACACATGAGTATTCAAAACTTTGGCGCTGTGCCGGACGGACAGACGATGAATACGAAGGCAATTGCTGACGCTATTGCGGCTTGCGCAAAAGAGGGGGGCGGTCACGTGATCGTTCCCGCTGGAGTCTGGTTGACAGGACCCATTCGATTTCAAAGCAATATCAACCTTCATCTGGAACCGGGTGCGTTGATTCTGTTCAGCCGGAATCGGGACGATTTTCCTCTGATGCCCTACCCAACACCCAGTTCGAAGAATTTTGCTCCGGCAAATCCAATCTATGGATATGGTCTTGAAAATATCGCAATTACCGGTGATGGGATTATTGATGGCTCCGGCGAAGTATGGCGCCAGATGAAAAAGAGTAAGTACACAGCAGGACAGTGGAAGGAAGCGGTAGAATCTGGCGGAGTTGTCAGTCCCGATGGCCAGATGTGGTGGCCCTCACGGCAGGCGATGGATGGAGCAGAATATTTAAAGTCCATGCGGAAGGACAAGAAGACCTTGACCGCAGAAGATTTTAGAGGAGCACGGGATTTCTTACGACCAAATATGCTTGTGTTTCATTCTTGCCGAAACGTATTGCTCGATGGGCCAACGTTCAGGAATTCTCCGAAGTTCTGTGTTAATCCGGTACAATGCGAAAATCTTGTCATCCGCAATATCAAAAT
The DNA here is from genome assembly GCA_964651225.1 of uncultured Ignavibacteriaceae bacterium. Lineage (GTDB taxonomy): Bacteria > Bacteroidota > Ignavibacteria > UBA10030 > UBA10030 > Fen-1298. Next base: position 906 of record CAZYYD010000078.1, on the reverse strand, counting down.
TCAAAATGCATGGAGTGCGCAAAACGGCGATGGCCTCGATATCGGTTCCTCGCACAATGTCATTGTGTATAATACGACAGTTGATGCCGGTGACGATGCAATTTGCCTAAAGCCCGGTACGATCGACAAGGGAAAGAATTGGTCGGTTGCGTGCGAAAATATCATTATTGCCGATTGCATAGTCTATCATGGGCATGGCGGATTTGTGATTGGAAGTGAAACCTATGGCGGAACAAAGAATGTCTCTGTGCGGAATTGTATGTTTATCGGAACAGACGTGGGATTGCGTTTCAAGTCCTCTCGTTCGAGAGGTGGAGTATCGGAGAATATCTATATTGAAGGTATCCAGATGAAGGATATAACTACAAGGGCGATTCTGTTTGATTCGTACTATGAAGAAGATAAACCCGAAGGTAGAGATGCGCGTATTGCTGCGCCTGTCACCGATCGAACACCGCAATTCCAGAAATTCTTTATCAAGAATGTTGTGTGCGATGGTGCGGACGAGGCAATCTACATCCAGGGTCTGCCTGAGAAATGTATCCGTGATATTGAATTGAAGGATATTACTATCTCAGCGAAAAGGGGAGTCACGTGTATCGATGCTCAAGGTATCATGTTCGACAATGTGCGTGTCCTGACAAGTAACGGTCCGGTTTATGAAATGGATAACGTCAGAGATATAACTATCAATCATCCATTCTTCTCGGCTAGTGCCGAAGTATTTATGAAGGTCTTCGGCAGGGAATCGGAAAACATCCAGTTGCTCCATGCCGACATCTCAAAAGCGAAAAAAGATTTTGAATTGGGCAAAGATGTAAATCCAAAAGCAGTGATACAAAAGTAAAGGATGGAGTTACCCCCAAATTGTAGACAAGGAGAAAAGCCAGTATCTTGAAGCAAAGG
>CAZYYD010000077.1:0-9931 GCA_964651225.1 uncultured Ignavibacteriaceae bacterium | reverse complement strand
CTTTTTAGAAGCTAAATCTCGCTCTTTTTACCCACTCGGTTGGGAGAAGAGCCTCAATTATTACTGCTGTTCTCTTTGCTGTCATCGTCACCTGGGTTGACACACGACCCAATTGGGATGATACCGGTGTCACAGCAGGATTACTGTTTCTCAGTGCCGCGGCCTGCGGAGTATGGTCTCCATTCCATCCCTGGCTCTTGGGACTGATCATCGGTGGGATAATTTTCGTTACGAATCTCGTTCTGAGCGGTAATTACGAATCGGTCATTGCGCTGGTCATTGCGTTTGCAGGAGCGTATGCCGGCGCGGGAGTGAACAAATTGATTACTGGTAAATGATCAGGAGAATTTTCATCCTATGTCAGCTTCTTAATTCCTCACTCCTCACTCCTCACTCTTACTTCTTCACTCTCAATCCTTCATTCCCTTTTGTTCCAGGCTTGAAAAGGTGATCGGGTCCGAAATTTCGCTGATTTCAAAGAAATACTACCGCAAAAACCCTCGAAAAAACACCAAGTGTTAGCAGTAGTGTTAGCAATTTCACTCCTCCAACTAACACGACATTTGTGTTTCAAATGTAAAAAGTTTTATTGTTCGACGCAAGTTGAGCATTGGAGTTAGTAGGTTATTGTTGAATTTGCTTATGAATCGATTTTTCTGTAAGTACAATCAACCAACAGAGAAAATGATTCATGGTGTCCATTGGATAAGATTGTTCAATATATCAAGAACAAAGGCGGCTTTGCCAGGATGAGCGAACTACGAAAAGCTTCATTCCAGACGAGAGACATTGCAAGGCTGGTTCAAACGGGAAAACTCGAAAAGATAAAAGCCGGACTCTACAAACTTCCTGAAATATCAGATTCAGCTAATATTGGCGCAAACCTTGTAGAGATTTCTCATGCAGTACCCCATGGTGTCATCGCACTGGCGTCAGCTCTAGCGCATTACGACCTCACCACGTTTGTACCGCCTGAGGTTTATATTGCAATTCCCATGTCTGATAAGCCGCCCAAAATAGCGTATCCACCTGTTCGTTTCTTCTATTTTCCGGAACAATTCTATCGGGTCGGTATCCGAGTAATAAAAACATCTGCGGGAATTGTTCGAATGTATGACCCAGAAAAAACTATCTGTGATATGTTTCGTTACAGAGACAAGCTCGGTGAAAATCTTGCGCTTGAAGCCCTGAAAAATTATCTCCGCCAGAAAGATTCAAATATCAAGAAACTATCAGAATATGCAGCTCTTTGCCGTGTCAAAAGAGTCATGATCCCTTATATCAAAGCAATGGTTACATGAGCCCGAAGCAAACCAAATCTTATATGGTCACAAATATAGGCGCTTCTGTTCGTGCAAGGCTGTTGAATATTGCCAGGAAAAGTAACCGGGATTACAACCGTATTCTCATTCAATACACACAGGAACGTTTATTGTACAGGTTTTCCATTTCTCGGTATCGTGATAATTTTATTCTCAAAGGCGCTCTTTTGTTTCTCACATACGATATGCCCCATCATCGCCCGACAAAAGATATTGATTTCCTTGGTCAAGCGATTAAGAATAATTTGACTGATATTGAGAAAGTGATGAAGGAAATTACCGCAATAAGAGTTGATGACGGTGTGACGTTTGACCCCTCGACGGTTAAGGCAGAGCGAATTGCGGAACAAGCCGAGTATGTTGGTACACGCGTTTCAGTTCAGTCTTCCATCGGTGGAGCAAAAAATGTCATGCAGATTGATATTGGATTTGGCGACAAGATCGTTGCAGGTCCTCTTGATATCGAGTTCCCGGTGATATTGGATTATCCTGCTCCACTAATCAAGGTCTATTCGTTGGAGTCGGCAATTGCTGAAAAGTTTGAAGCTATCGTACGCCTCAACGTGGCTACAAGCCGTATGAAGGATTTCTACGATCTTGTTTATTTGGCACAGCATCATATCTTCAAATCGGATATTCTTGCGGAAGCAATAGACCAGACTTTTCAAACTCGTGGAACTGCGATCGAAGACCGTAAGATTGTCTGGAGTAAAGAGTTTAAACAAGATATTCAAAGAGGAAAACAATGGACAGCGTTTCATACAACAAACAAATTGCCCATGGTAGGAACTTTAGAAATAATTGTCGGGATCTTGGAAAATTTCTTAGAGCCAATCCTTCTTGATGATGGTAAGTTGTCGATGTGGTTACCAGGTAAATTGGAGTGGCAAAAGAAAAGATAGGATGAGAGAGAATAAAGTCAGACGATAAAATATTCTTCATGAAAATGGTGAATAGTATTCATGTTGCAGAGGTCGGGGAAATCGAAAAGATGGAGCTATGTAAATTTAAACTGTCGCTTTGAAATTTCATAGGGTAATGTAAAAAAAACCAATCGTATGTCTTGAAAGGGCAAATCTAATTTAAAATCATCAATCCCCTTCCCGCAATATTCGTCACCTGTTAGAGTGCAGGCTTTTTCACTGAGATGTCGTATCTTTGTTTTGAAGAATCATGAACGAACTTAATCTCCATACGAAAGAAGTAACGGCCCTTTTTGAAAAGTATCATGTCAAAACTCTTCGCGTCTTTGGTTCCGCAGCTCGTGGTGAATCAACAGCGCATAGTGATCTTGACTTGCTCGTAACGTTTTCAAAACCTGTTTCTCTACTTCAGATGGTAGGACTTGAACGGGAATTGTCATCCATTGTAGGACGTAAAGTTGACCTCCTGGCCCCAAAATCTATCAGCCCGTATCTGAGAGTTCGAATTCTAAAGGAGTCTCGACCGGTCTATCTCCAGTAGTTCTGTTGAATAAGACGGAGAAATTGCGTATCTTATTATAACACATCAGTGAACCTGTAATATTCTGCTTTTGAAGTCATATCTTTAGTTCAGTTGGACAAAGCAGTCCACGGAATACAAAAATGGAGGAACAGCATGCCAAATCCGATTAAGCATTTCTTACTAACCCCTCAACAAGCTGAGGAAAAAGCATTAATAGTCGCACAGATGAGAACGAACCCTCGTGGCCCGTGGGTGAATGGCAAGATGACGAGCATGCCAAAGCTAACAGGGATGACTCCCGGAAGCAAAAAAAAGGTTTAGTATCATCTTTTTATTACAGCTAAGAACTTCTCCGTTCGTGTAAACACACCGCTATTGGTACTTCAGGTCTAAAGGCAACTCTCAACCTTCGACAAATTTGTTAAAAGTCAATCCATAGCCGCCTATCTCAAAATGACAGAGGCGTTGTGGCCTAAATTCTCTAAAGTGACCCTATATGAAGTTAGTAATGGATGTACGTGGTACTTGCCCCATCGTGGGTCCAATTTTAGTGACAATTTAGCATATTTTACTGACGATGATTGGAAGTAGTTATATTGCTTTTAAGATCGATGCCCTGCATCTATTGCCCATGGTATTGACGAACACACATTTAAGCTGTATTATTCCACGAGGTTTTCCGACACATAATCCATACACCATAAACCAAAGGAGGCGTTATGATCTTTCTCTGGATGTTGGGAGGTATTATTGTTGTCTCGCTCGCATTTTTCCTTCCTGATCAATCAATTGATCTCTGGCAATCGCTTGATGCTGCCGGTATAGCTGCGGTAATCTATATTGTCGCACTGCTGGTGTACATCCTGTGCAATCCAATTCCGGCTAAACACCGCATCATTCTTGGTGCTGTAGCGCTTTTAAGTATGATCGGACTAAGTACTCATTGGGTGGGGATGTACAGTACAACACATTGGCAGCAAAAACGGATATTGGAGAACAAATCGCTGGTTATTCGAGGGATTATGATATCAGATGCACCGATAAAGCTTCTCTCAGTGCTGGAGGAATATCAGGAACAAGGGAAGATAAAAAAACTGTCCCCGGGAAAGATATTTCTAAAGAAATATCCTCAGGCACACATCGGGTCGAATGTATATGTGTCTCCTATGGGAGATGAGAGTATAAAAATATTTGTTACAGCATTGTCGGATTCAGCTATAGTGCTTACAGCCTCTCACGCTTTTGCACAAGGCCGTACTGCCGACTTCCTTCCGTATTGGGGCCGGAAAGGCACCATCCAGGAGCGCTACATTCTTACGGAGAAAGGAGTGCGCCATGAATCAGACAACTGAAACGCCGACGACAACGAAAACAAAGCTTGGGAAATCGCACACAATGATATTATGGATCATCATTATTGTCTGTGGAGGAATTCTTCCAAGTCTAGTCTTCCGCACCTACCACGCGATGCATGATTTTTTCTTGACTCCATTCCCGTGGGTCATTGAGGGAGGAATAACGATCAATCACGCATTACAGATGGTTTCCGGAAAGATACCAGAAGCGCCCACTCTTACGTTGCAACTGAGCTTCCTTGTGAGCGTTGTCATCATGTTGGTCATTGCACCAACGCTCTTTCTCTTTGGAGTGCGACAAAGAGCGATTGAACGAAACTCCGGAAAAGAGTTTCATATTTTCCGTTGGTCATCGGCATACTTGGTTCTCGGAGGCATTGTGATTATCGGACCCATGACCCAATCTATTCCCATATCGATAATTCAACTCCAGGTATCATCGAGTCTGCGTGAAGGTCAGGCAAAAGTAGAGAACAAGGACAATATTTTCTATGAGATGAATACGATCGCATTGAGACTCTATGAATATCGTGTTCTTCCTAAAGAGTATGGCGGAGGAAATGGTTCGATGGCTGGTTTTACCCTGCCGAAAGAACTCTCCACTACTCGGGAGGCTCAATATACGGTTGAAATACAAGACTCACTTGTGGCAGTAAAGGCGACATCGGTCAAGTATCCACAGGGAATTATCACCGCGAGAATCAACACGAAAGGGAAATTCTTGGAGTGGAAGTATTCGGAGTTCTTTGAGTAGTGCAATGAGTGAAAGCAGTTATGGTCGATACAAAATGACCGCCGAAGTTCTTCCGGCTTTCATTTCGATTTATAGGCCATCCACTGATTCTAGTTGATAAATTGGGATTGGATTTGTATGTTTCCATTGTGCCGCTCCCCCCAAAATGGCGGCACGATAGCCTCCCTAACCCCTGGCGTTGGTAGACTGCCGGGGGTTTTCTTTTATTATCGAACTATTGTCCCAAGAAAATTGATTTTCGCTTCTCATAGGCTTACATTATCGGCATATTGAGATACCAAATAGTGATGTTCAATGGGAAATCGATGTCGGATAGAGTGTGAGGGACTGCTATGAATAATCGACTTATCCTTTTCTGTTGTTTCGTTCTTCTGTTTCCTGATCTCCTTTATAGTCAAATAAACACTCCTCTTACACAAGAACAAAAAATCTGGCTCTCCAGAGCCAATCGCCACGAGAAGAACGGTTGGATCTATCTCCACATCGAAGGCGCACCAAAAGAACGCGGATTCCAACACGGTTACTTGCTTGCAAAAGATATCAAGGAGGCAATCCGGGTATTAGGTGAGGGATGGAAACATCAAAGTGCTATGGATTGGCCATGGCTTGTCCGGAAAGCCGGCGAAATTCTGACAACAAAAGTTGATTCAGAAAATCTATTAGAAATAGACGGAATGGTTGATGGAATGCATGCCGCCGGTATTCTCACAACACGGGATGAGCTTGTTACGCTGAATGGTTACATGGAATTGATATGGTACTGGTGGCCCACAGTGAGAGATTCATTCAAAACAAATTCACCGGCGCCAAAGAGACAATCGTGCAGTTCATTCATCGCAACAGGCAGCATGACCGCCGATGGTAAAATCGTGCTCGGTCATAATTCTATGTTCAATTATTCTGAACCGGCATGTAATATCATTCTGGATATTCTCCCGGAGAAAGGCCACCGCATTCTCATGCAGGCGTACAGCGGTTTTATACACAGCGGAACTGATTTCTTTGTAACTGATGCAGGTCTTGTCGGCTCTGAAACAACGATCGGAGATTTTTTCCCGTTCGATCCAACGGGTGTTCCGGAATTTTCCCGCATGCGTCATGCCACACAATATGCATCTTCGATCGATGAATGGTGTGAGATCATGAAGAAAGACAACAATGGCGGCTATGCAAACGCATGGCTGATAGGCGACATCAACACGAACGAAATTGCACGGCTTGAACTTGGGTTGAAGTATGTCGGATTTGAGAAGAAGAAAGATGGATACTTCATCGGGTCGAATGTCGCTGAAGATTTACAAATCCTTCGCTTAGAGACCAGGAGGGACGAAATGAATATAAAATTATCTTCGGTCGCCCGGCGTGTCCGATGGAAACAGCTGATGAAAGAGCATGCCGGCAAAATTAATCTTCATCTCGCTGAAGCCTTCGAAGCAGACCATTACGATACGTATTTGAAGAAAAATAATCCCGGCGGTCGCTCGCTCTGCGGGCACTGGGAACTCGATCCACAATTCTCCGGCACGGATATTCCCTTTAGTCCGGAAGGAACCATAGACGGAAAAGTCGTTGACTCCAAGATGGCAAAGAAGATGTCGTTCCTCGCACGCTGGGGCTCGGCTTGCGGGATGGCATTCGATGCAGGGAAATATCTGGAAGCGCATCCGCAGTTCGACTGGATGACCGGTCTGCTCAAGGACCGTCCGACACAGCCATGGACAGAGTTCAAGGCAGGGGAACAATAGTACACAAGCCGCAATGCCGTATAACAAGGTGCCGCTAACATCACCGAGTAAGTAAAGGCGTAAGTTGGAGCTTATCGCAATAGAGAAATCGTTAGGACGCTGGAGATAATATCTCTGTCTCCACTGCACATCTCCCCGACGTGCGTTAACCTCCCTAAACCCTCAGCATAAGTTAGATCGCTGGGGATTTTATTTATGAATCTTAAAAGAAACATTACTTTGGACGATAGGGTACGGTCTCCGAAAGCACTTCAATACCTCAAAAAGTGGTATCATAAAATATCTTCCTCAGAGATTGCCAAGATATTACAACGTCCGAAGAGATCTGTAAGAGTGTTTGCATCAAAGATTGGTGCAACGAGAAAGAACAATCCCTGGACACATGAAGATGATGAGGTACTACACAGACACTATCGCACTGAACGCAACGTCGAACTTGCCAAGCGGATTGGAAGAAATCCTCATAGTATTCGCACAAGAGCGAGAGTAATAGGTATTGCACAAAAACGGTTTGTAATAAATTGGATCGAAAAAGAAAAGACAATCAAGAAACTCTTTGGAAAGATAGACACGGAAAGGATCTCAGACATGCTGAAGATTCCCGTGAGATCAATCCAACACCGTGTAAGTCTTTTAGGAATAGCTGATCTTTCAAGAAGGTGGACAAAGGAAGAGGATGGAATACTAAAGACTCCATACAAACGAGGGAACTATGAAACACTTGTCACCCAATTGGGACGCACAATATATAGAAAAGAGCGGATATCCTTGATTTAAGCAAAAAGGAGAAAGCTTGGACACCAGAAGACGAGAAGACAATAAAACGATTGCATGGAAGTAAAGATATTGGTGTAATTGCCAAGAGACTGCATAGAAGCGTCTCATCGGTTCAGGCAAAGGTGAATAAACTTGGAGTAAAAAGAGTGTGATTTTGATACTGTAATTGCCTACATTATTTCACAACAAAGTTGCTTATTGGGGTATCTTATAAAGAAGTAAATTAAGCAATGAAGCTCTCCGAATTCAACTACTCTCTTCCGCAAAACCTGATAGCCCAGCAGCCTGCACATCCACGCGATCACTCACGTCTTATGGTCCTCGACCGCAGGGATAACTCGATGAAAGAACACAAATTTTTTGAAATCATCGATTATTTCTCTAAAGGTGATTGTCTGATCGTGAATGACACGAAAGTGTTTCAAGCTCGCTTGTCTGGGAAAAAAGAGAAAACGAATGCGAATATCGAAGTTTTTCTACTGCGCGAGCTGAATGCTGAGGAGAATATCTGGGATGTCATCGTTGATCCTGCTCGTAAGGTGCGCGTCGGCAACAGGATATTCTTTGACGACGGGAAGCTTTGGTGCGAGGTGCTCGATAATACGACATCGCGCGGCCGCACCGTCCGGTTTAGCCAGAACGAAGGCTTATTGAAGATCATCGACCGCATCGGTGCAACACCGCTGCCTCTCTATATCAAACGCGAGGCGACAAGTAAAGACAGGGAGAGCTACCAGACGGTCTACGCGAAGACCATTGGCTCTGTTTCCGCACCAGATGCAGGAATGCATTTTACAAAAGCGCTTCTTAATAAATTAAGAGCGAAAGGAGTGAAGATCGCGCCTGTGCTTCTCCATGTCGGTCTGGGTGCGATGAATCCCATAGAAGTGGAAGATTTACATAAGCATAAATTGGATTCTGAGTATTTTGAAATCACCATTGAGACGGCGAATATCATCAACAAGACTACTGATTCAAAGCATAGAGTCTTCGTTGTTGGACCCAGCACCTGCCGCGCTTTGGAATCCAGTGTCACTGCGGATGGCCATGTAAAATCTGGAAAAGGGTGGACCGATAAGTTTATCATCCCGCCGTATCATTTTAAGATCACCGATAAGCTCATCACGAATTTCCAACTGCCGAAATCACCGCTCTTAATGTTAGCGTCTGCGTTCTGTGGACACGAATTTCTCATGCACGCTTATAAGAAAGCGATCAAGGATGAATACCGCTTTTATAACTATGGCGATGCGATGCTGATATTGTAGATGCTATAAAGAAATCAACTTGGGGATGCAAATGACAAGATGGCTGCTTTCAGTCTCTTTGTTGGTTGGATCTGTCGCTTTCGGTCAAACTCCAGATACCGTCACTGTAACTCATAAGTATTATTCCTCAACATTTGATCGAACGAAACACTATCCCCTTGTCGTAAAATACTGGCTCACCAAGAAGATGTACTCCTGCAAAACGAAGATAAAACGCACAAACAACTTTACACCGGATCCTGCTATCCCTGCTGTTACGAATCTAAAGAGCGATTATGCCGGTTCCGGATACGACCGGGGCCATAATATGCCTGCAGAAGATAACACCTGCAGCGCGGTTGGAATGAAGGAATGTTTTTACTATTCCAATATGACACCTCAGACTCATTCCTTGAATGCCGGAGTGTGGAAAACCTTGGAAATCTATGCCAGGAAGCAGGCCAAGACCTATGACAGTGTGATGGTCTGGTGCGGATCTGTTTCGTTAAGCAGTAACACGATAGGTCGGGTATCTGTTCCAGATTGCTCCTGGAAGATCGTTTATGTCAAGAAGTTGGAACAACGGAAGCGTATTCATTCAGAAACGATATGTTGCCTTCATAATTATGGATGGGCAGGTTAAGAAGAATTGATGCGCTGCCTATGTGCTAGCTCGTGAAGACCATGCATTCAACATCCGAACGTCGAAAGTCACTCGGCGAGGAGATCGCCATGGTATACAATATGTCCTAATAGGAGGGTACCAAAATGTCGGAATATCGGATAAAGGTTGCACCCGTGACAGTAGCATATGCTGACGGAGAGAAAAACAAGCTCGTAGTGGAGTTCGCCATCCCAGGAGCACCAACAGATACCATCGATCTGAAGCTTCTGCCAGACAGCGTCCACTTGACAGCGCCAGCAAGGGACATCGAGTATGTTTCAGCAATGGCTTTAGCTTGGCCGGTGAAACCTGACAAAGCCGAAGCGATCTACGAGAACGGCCTGCTCCGAATTGAGGTGCCCTTTAAAGATCCGATGGAGGACGCTGTAAAGATCGCCGTCAAAGCAGGTGGCGCGGAAATCAAGACCAAAGCAATCAAAGGCTGATGATCCGTCAAGTTGTTAGGCTTATAAACGAGACAACCGGGGACTTGTTGGGTTGAGGGAATTAATTTGCCCGGAGCGCCGATCTCATTGCGGGAATACCTAGACATTATTTATCGCAAGATAGAAATCGTTAGGCGTGCGCCAAGAGAAGCTTGGCGTCTCTTGCAGGGTGAAA
>CAZYYD010000076.1:0-11165 GCA_964651225.1 uncultured Ignavibacteriaceae bacterium | reverse complement strand
GTCACCTGTTTTGACGTACAAAGGATACTTTTGTTCCGAGTTTTTACACAGTCTCGAAAGTCCTGACAGAGAAGAAATCGCCAATAGGTGAAGGATGTGGGTTCTCTTGGAGGTGTCAGGTGCAGACTCCTGATACCACTGAAAACAAAATGCGAAGCCCCGTCCCGATTTAATGGGGGCGGGGCTTCTTTTTGATGATTCCCTCTAATGCCAGATTACTGCATGACACCTGAAGCCAAGGTATAGCTGTAGGTACCATAGACCGGATGGCTCACCGTCACGATGAGCGAGGAGGCAACAGGAGGATCTGTGCTTCCGGCAGCGCTCGAGTTGTACAAATCAACGCTAAAGGTTGTGAATCCCGATTGCGTATCGGGCAATGTGACATTCGCATCTCCGGCGACACTGCCCCCCGCAGCAGAGACTATGATATTTGTACCGGCAGACATCGGATGGTTGTAAAGGTCCATAACGGTAAATACCCATGTACCGTCCGATCCTCCTTTAACAATATTGAAGGAAGCCGGTCCGCTTACCTTTGCAATAATCGGAGGCCCGGTCCAGAGGATCTTGACAGAATCCTTGACCGTAGTTCCGTTTGGTCCTGCCGTTGTTGAGTAGACATATGACCAACCGGGACCACTGCTGAGCGTATCCGCATTTTCCGGTCTCGGATTTGCGGAAAACAAATTCTTGGTGATGAATCCATCAGAACTTGTTGTTGAACCGGTGGTCTGGATGATTCCATGGAGTGAATTAAAGTATGCGACAGTACCGGTCTGCACAGGGTTGCTGTACTGGTCGCCCATTTGAACCGTTATACCATTCGTCAATCCATTAAAGCGCAGACCCGGGAAGTTGTACCTCTCGGCTCCGATCGTGAAGTGTGCCTGATCCGGCAGGCCGGAATTGATGCTGATGCGAACCGGCAGCGAGTTGATCGTCCGTCCGTTCACAGTAACGGATGCTTTCACCTGAATCACACCAGAGACGGTACCCGATCGTACCAATGTCGTTGCACGGCCCGATGCATCTGTCGTGATACTATCAATCGTCAGCACTGAACCCAAGGTGGGGGGAGAGATTGAGAAGTGCATCATCGATGCGTGGGCGGCATCAACGCTCTGACCCAATGAATCCGCAGCCTGGAACACAAGAGTTGCCGTTTCACTGCTTCCCGTACCAGCAACAGAAATGTCGGTAGAACTCACGGACTTCAGAAGGATACTGGAAGTATATCCAGTCCCACCGCCACTCCCTACAACAACACCAGGCGCTTGCAGGAATCCAACCAAGGATTTGGAATAAGTCCCATTGAGACCGCTTGAGGTTAATGTAAGCGCGAAATATCCCCCGGAACCACTACCGGAGGCCATGTCGGAAATCTTGATCTGATAATGGACGCTTGATGTATCCTGTGTGTCGCTGAGCGGTATTGTTGATCCGGATCCATTGATAGATACAGCAATTTGCGACGTCACCGATTGATCTCCCGTGACATATGCAGCAAGAGAATTTCCGGAAGCGATCGGATTGTTGTTGATATCCTTCAGATCAAAGCCGAATAAGAGGAATCCTCCATCAGCGAGCGGTGAGAGTGTATCTTGCGGAAACGCACTTACAGTGATTTTCGGTGAACCTGTGAATAATACAACGGTCTGTTGGGAAACGGAGGCCCCACCAAATCCGGTCGTGGTAACTGTTATTGTGTCTTTTCCACCGATGGGGTTGGGATTACCGCCATAGATATTGGCCTGACCGGCTCCAGATGCATTCGTCGTAATCGTAGCGTCAATTGCACCGCCTGTGGTTCTGAGGTATACCGCCGATGGTTGCACCGGATTGCCGTACACATCTCCGGCCTGCACTTTGATCACGCCAACCACTCCCCCCTGCGGCAGCAGACCTGGATAGTTAAGCTTGTCGGTCCAGACTGTGAAGTGATTCTGATCGGGCAATCCTCCGGCAATGGTAAGGGTCACGGATGCCGATGCAGCCGGTGAAGCAATACTGGCCGTGATTGCAATCGGTCCGGAAATCGTACCAGCGTTCAGCGTTGTGGAGACCTGTCCTGAGGCATCGGTTAATGCCGAAGTAGGATTCAGATTAGCTCCACCCCCCGGTCCGTTTGTAATAGCAAACGTTACCGAAATCTGATGACTGATATCAATCGCTTTTCCCGTAGAATCATTCACCACAAATGTCAGCAGAGCGCTCTCACTTGCCCCGGTACCCTTAACTGAAACCGTGCTGGAGCTTGCGGAAACCAGTTTTATACTCGCAGCAAAACCGGAAACGACAGCTGGTGGAGTAGCCAATGTACCTGTCAACGTCTTGGTCGTCGTTCCATTAGGACCATTCACCGTGATTGCCACGGTGAAGCTTCCACCTGTCCCGCCTTGCGGTACATTGTTCGCAACCGTGAACTGATAATATCTCGTTGTATCAGTTATCGTGACCGAAGTATTGCCGCTCAACAGCGCCAGTGAACCTGCGGTTCCTCCTGATACCACACTGATGGTATTGCTCGCAGCAAGAGGATTGTCGTTCGCATCCGCAACTTTGTAGTCTACCTGCATTGAACTTCCAACGCCAATCGTCCCAAGATTCGTGCTCGCTACTATCACGGTTGGAGTACCCGAGAAAACATTGGTAACTTTTTTAGTAATTGTGACTCCACCTTGACCTATTGTAGTAACAGTAATTGTATCGAGACCCAAATAAGGATAAGGGTTCCCACCAAAAACTGTCGCTGATGCATGACCTGTAGCGTCTGTGAAGGCTGATGAAGTAATTATGCCGCCAGTCGTCGTGAAATACAATGCTGTGTTTGATTGAACTGGATTTCCATACATATCACCCATTTGCACAAACACAGTCCCAACCTCTAATCCCTGTGCATTCCATGGCCAATTAGGTTTATCTGTCCAAACTGTAAAGTGGATCAGATCAGCTAAACCACTGGCGACCGTGATCGATACTGGTGCAGATTGGATCGCGCCAATATTTGCTACAACCTGCATAACGCCAGCTTTTGTGCCGGAGTTGACGGTTGTTGTTACTTTTCCGTTTGCATCCGTCACTGCGGATGTCGGTGAAACAAATTCACCGCCGCCTGGACCACCAACAATACTAAACGTCACCGTCGCTTGGCGTGACGAGCTGACAGGATTGCCTAACGAGTCTTTGACCACAAAACTCATTGTCGCTGTCTCGGTCGCGCCCGTCCCCTTCACCGATATCGTCTTCACACTTGGTGAACCCGATAACAACTCGATGCTTGATGCATAACCGGAGACACCGGGTAAAAGAGTCCCTGTAATAATTTTCGTGGTACTTCCGGAAACACCACTCACACTGATTTTCACGCTGAAGCTGCCGCTTACGCCTCCCTGTGGAGTATTATCAGTTAACGTAATGTAGTACGAAGCAGGGGTTACTTTATTACTTGGCGTAGTACCTGGAGCATTCGTTTGTGAGGAGATCGAACTCGATGCAGAGCCTTCAAGAGTTAAGGTGATATTGTTTCCTCCCGCCAGCGCTTGATTGTACTCATCTGAGATAGTGAATCCAATATTCAATGTACCACCATCAGTGAGAGTCATCCCGCTGCTCGTATCTACGGTAACTTTTGGAGCACCGGTATAGAGATATTTCAAACTATCCCGTATATATAAACCGTTGTCACCAAGTGTATAGGCTTTCAGATATCCTACATATCCATACCCCGGCGTTAATCCAGGGTAGGGCTTTCCGCCGGAAAGAGTTGCATTAGCTCGTCCGGTTGCATCGGTCGTCACGAAGGGGGCTGAACCGCCCGTTGTACCGTCAAACTGTATGACCGATGGCTTTGCCGGATTACTATATTGATCAAGCGCAAGAATACTTGCACTTGCCAGCGTTCCGCTCACAACAAATCCTGGAACATTCAACAGTGTATCTGAGGCCGCCCATTGCATGGTAAACTTGTTCTGATTCGGGAAACCGCCGATAACGGTGATGTCTTTCGTTGCCTGAATCATGGGAAGGTCTTTCACCTGTGCAACAACAGTGAAGGTTCCTGACCTTGTGCCGGCGTAAAAGCTCGTCATAACCTGACTATTCACATTGCTTAACATTGCTGTCGTTGACAGCTGTTCCAATCCAATTCCACTATTGGAAGAGATCGAGAAGAGAACTGTATCCGCCTTTGATAACGACACGGCTTGACCATTGGAATCGATTAAAGCGAATACCAGCGTGGTGAATTCAGGCAGACCAGTGCCACGCACATAGATTGGCGCAGTCGAACTCGAGACAAATTGCAATGTCTGAACACGTGTCCCTACTTTACCGACTGCTGAAGCGAGCGTTCCGGGGATGATGGTCGAATAGGAGCCGAGATCCGTTGCGGCTACCGTGATAGTCACAGCGATTGGACCGCTCGGTCCGCCATTCTTGATCAGATCCTGCAAATCAAATTTACAGATCTGAGTTGTATCGCTCATGGATTGTACATCCCGGATCATAGAAATATTCTTGATCTGTAAAGCTCCGGTATCTCCCTCAACTGCAACCGTGATGATATAATCGTTCGAGACCGGCAGCCAATTGACGTCGCGTACCTTAAAATAGACCGTAGCGGAACCGCCGTCGAGGATTGGAGTGGACAAGGGTACAGAAGGATTGCCTACCGCATCCGTAAACTGTATAACAGTCGGCGGACCGGAGAACATAAAGGGTAAAGAGTCTGTCACTGTAGTACCGAGATCCCCTGCAACACTAGCATAAATATAGCCGAATCCTTTGCCGCCGAGAGCCGGAGTTGTCGGTATAGCTCCTCCGGAAATCTTCGCAATCGCTGCTCCGTTACTGGTTGCGATCTGACGTTCCACCGTCCCTCCTGTCGTTCGGAGGGACACCATTGTCCCATCCAGAACAGGAACATTCACTGAATCCTGAGCCAGCGCTGTGATCGAACCAACAGGAAGTGTCGTGGGTGCACCTACTCCTGGAATATTCTTCTTTGACAACGAGATTGTGAAATTATTCTTCGATGGACCGCTGATGGTGAATGTCACCGGTTGTGATGAAATCGGTATTGTCTTATTGGTAGGAATAAATGATGCTGTTACCTGGAATGTTCCATATTGACTACCTGCATAGAGCGTGGTGGTAGCGTCTCCGTTCGCATCCGTCTTTACTCGCTTTGGATTTATATCGGTTCCACCTGCTGTACTGGATAATGAGAAATCGACATAGACCGAGTTGTTTTCATCGATTTTCTGTCCATTCCTATCGGTCACTCTAAACGTGATCTGCGAGGTCTGTATCGAAGCGCTGCCGCTCCCTAAGACGCCAAGCGTCATATTTGTTGCACTGACGAACGAAATTTTTTCTGTTGCAACTGCCGGCAGGAGATACACATCAAACGATTTCGTCGCCGTTCCAGATTCACCCGTTACCAGGATCGTTACCGTGAATTTTCCTGGCTTGCCTCCACCTACTATTTTATCCGTCAGAGTGAATTTATAGTGGGTCGAATTGAATGAGGTATCATCGTCGAATGTCTGCTTGTCTATATCCCCTGACAGATTGATATCAGCGGCGACATCCCCCTTCAGACTTACCGTCAATTTATTCTGGCTGGAGATCGGATTATCATTCAGATCCTTTATATCAAACATGACGTCGACAGAACTGCCATCAGCCAGCGTATCAAGCGATGGAGAGGTAATTGTTATTTGCGGAGCATAGGAGAACAGGAACGCCACGCTGGCTTCATAGATAGATCCGTTTGCAACACTTACTGGAACGAACGTACGCACCAGTCCAAAGCCTGTACGAAAGCCTGCCGGAGTCCCTCGATCCGGACCACCGTAGAGTGTGAACGAAGTTCTCCCGTTGACTGTTTGAGGAATTATACCCACATCACCAGCGGAAGTCGACGCGGTAATATTCGATTGCGGAGCGGCGTAGTATCCATCTTTGTCCAGCAGTGTCAGAGTCACTGTTCCTGCCGCTTTGCCGAGTGTATTGAAGAGATTCCCCCGATCCAATTCCACCCGAATCTTCCCCGGAATCGGCAAACCTCGTGATATATCGATCGGCAGTGATGAGCCCCGAATGATCTGACCAGAACTGGTGCTCGCATCAATAGTACCTGAACCTCTCGTATTGCCTGAAGAGATTTTCACAGAGACTTTCCCTGCGAGAGTTGTCGTATCACTATATCGTGAGAGTGTGACATCTGTCGGGAATCCACTCAATGAAAAATTGATAGGGATTTGCTGCGAAATGGGGTTTCCGTTTGCATCTTTTACAATGAACGTGACCGTTTTAGAAATCTCATTCGTGATACCTGTTTCTGCTAAATACAACGAGCGTACTGATGAGTCTGTGACCTCAATGCTTGCTGGAATATTGAAACTTGTCGATCCCTGTCCAATGTATCCAGTCAGCCAGTCTTCATTCTTATAATTCCCATTTTCACTGACGATCTCGATCCCAAATGTGACATTCCCGGAGGATTTTCCCATCCCTTTATCTGTTACACCCACGCTGAATTGAGTTGTCCCGGGTCCCGGAGTATTGAAGTCCTGAAGTTCGACCGATGCATTGGAAAGATAAAGATCATTTAATAACGTATCGGGTCCCTTGACCGTTACGATAATTTTCGACTTAGCGACAAGAGGATTCCCCAGATCGTCGGAAACAGTAAAACGAATAGTCCCCTTACCGCCGGTCACTAATATTTAGTATACTCCCCGCTGTATCTACGATGGGCGTTCGGGTTTGCCCTGAGAAGAGTATTTGCATACTTCTCACGATCGAGCTATCCGAAGCACGATAGAACTTATCACCTGTCGTTGTTGCAAAGACCGACACAATACCGCCAGGGGGTTGATTCGCAGTACTAAAGAGATCGACTGTCGCTACACCCTTCTCGGTCGCCGCTGAATTTGCAGATAATCGGGCACCGGGTGCGACAAAGGAAACAACCGTTCCATCTGCAACAGGTGAACCAAATCGATCTAAGACGATCATAGTTATTGTTGTTTGTAAATTCGCATATTTCCTTCCTGCAATATTCAGTAAGGACGCTCCGATGGAGACACCGGCGCTGTCGGGCAACCCGCCACCTGCCGCCAGAAACACCGGACTGGCCTTTACCGTATCTCCGCGTGTGGAGGCAATGACCTGTAGTACGCCGGGTTTTGTTCCGCTGGTAACAGTGGTAAAAACTTCACCGGTAATCGGATCAGTTTTCGCCGATGTTGGCAGAAGAAACTCACCTGCATTTGGACCGCCACTGATCACGAAATTCACGACACATTGATTGAGACCCACCACCGGATTTCCCGAAGAATCTTTCACCACAAACGTCAATGTACAGGACTCGTTCTTTCCTGTCCCTTTCAAGGCAATAGTTGCGGCAGACTGACTCCGCAGGACAATACTAACCGGCTGACCGGAAACACCTTTTATAGCATACACCGAATCCTGCACTCGTAAAACGAAATCCTTCCCCGTGAGATTATCTCCGGGTTGTAAACTCACAGCCAGGGTGTCGGAGTAATATCCACGACGAGTCGCAACAAGGGATGTGTTATAATTGTCCGTGAGTTCCCACGTGAGCTTATAAGAACCGTCGGCGGATTCTGTCGTATCATATGTTGCTTTCGCACCAATGTCTTCGACACGCGCAATATCAATAGGTCGATTCAACGTATCGAGGACTAGCCCGCTCACTGTTGTTGTCTTTGGAGTGACCGGTTCCGTAGGATTGTTCTGCTGGCAACCTCCACTTACCAATAGGAATGCCGCAAGAATCCATGGCACACAAGCACGATTTTTCATAACAGACTCCTCAGGGGGTCAATCCCTGTTCCAAGAAAATATTTCAATTATGGAATTTTCTTTCCTGTAACACGTTCGATATCTTTTTGTCTATCCTGACGCGTATCCTGGAGAACATTCCTTTCGGTTTGCTGTTTCGCCCGTTCTTCCAGGGTCGGCATGATTTCTGCCTTTATAAGAACGATCAATTCTCGTTTCACAACATTCTTGGAATCGTACCCAAAGAGATAGCGCAATCCAAATACCCACCAGGGGAGATCTTTTAAAAGTGGTATACCCTGCCGAACGGTTGTCTCTTCGTTGGAGAACATCCCTCCGACATACCCTTCTTCTCCATTCAGCAGAATCAAAGACCCTCCAGCAAGGGTTTTATTCACAACGGTCGTCACTGTGCTGGCTTCGAACGAACTTTTTTCAATTCTATATCCTACAGTAACAAATTCAACATCTCCCACTTTAAATATTTTCGGGCTTACGGTAAGAATGGTTCCTGTGGGATAGAATTTTTGTACCGTATTCCCGGAAAAATCCTTTTCCAATACAGAAAAATCTGATCCGATCTGGAAGGAGGAAGACTGACCGGATCGAACGGTCAGCTGCGGGCGTGCGATTACTTCTCCCATAGCTTCGCTTTCGAACATACTGATTGCAGCATCAATAGACACGGCGAGGTTCTTGTCGGTCGGCTGCACATAGGCAGAGAAGACTTTTTTCGCGACATTCTCAGCCCCCGTAAGATCAATGCCCAGATTTAAATTCCTTCCGCGGAAGATAGAAAAACTCACTCCGCTTTCCGCTAATTTTGTTCTGTTGACATCGAAGAAGATACTGGAGATGGTTACTTCATGCATCTTGGAATAGACCTCGGCCGAATCCACGACGACCGGTACTACCGGCGCCGCGGGTCCCGCGGTCGGCGTTGCTGTCGTTGTCTTGGCCTCTTCTTTGGCGGGAGTCTCTTTTGTTGTCTGCTCACCAAGCTGCTTTCCAACCTCCTCAAATGAGACTATTTCCACGTACTCCGGATAATCGTTGTACCAGAGCTGATTACTGCGCAGAATGAGCTCAAGAGCATCCTTCCAGTACATCGACTCAATATTGATACCGATCGGTTTATCTTTCCCCTGCAACGGAGATCGATCGATCAGAATCTTCCCGTCAATTTTCTTACTCAACTCCCCAAGCGATTGTATCGCTTTCGAATAAGGAATATCCGACTTGAAGGAGACCAGTTCATCCGGGTTCGCGTTGGCCTTCCCCTGTGCAGCACGACGAACCATTTGCTCCGTCTGTGCGGCCATCTCCTGCGCCAGACCGGCAGTGAGTACCACCATGCAAAGTACAAATCGTATCTTCATAAGTCCCTCGTGTGCTATCATTTTTCAAACAGAATTTTCTTTGTTAGTCTTCGGAGAACGCCGCCTTCATCTAATAAGAATTCTACAGAACTCTCTGCCGGATTGATGCGCGTGACACTACCACGCCATACCTTATCGCCGAGATGGAGTACCACCAATGTTTTATCGAATGAGATAAAAGCCTTCCCGGGAAGCACCGCCTTCACTTCAGCGATATCGGCGTTGATTTCGCCCTGCGGGACCTCTGTCGACAACGTC
Organism: uncultured Ignavibacteriaceae bacterium; assembly: GCA_964651225.1. GTDB lineage: Bacteria > Bacteroidota > Ignavibacteria > UBA10030 > UBA10030 > Fen-1298. The sequence continues at coordinate 1,710 of CAZYYD010000076.1, read as the reverse complement.
TGTGTGATCATATTACGGAATGGATCGTACGGAGAAGGAATCATGGTCAGTGTTTTTGCCGCGAGCGATGTGCTGAGCTCCGGAACATTTCTGACAAAGTATGCATGGAGTTCCATCTCAAAGGCAATCCATTTTGTGACATCTTTCGTTTCCTGATCGATGGCCTCTCTCTGATCCAACTTCATCGAGGCGATTTTATACAACCGTCTCCCATTCTCCAGGAAATATACAAATTTGAAGAGATTTTCGAATTGTGCTTCACCGAGGGTCAATTGATAGGCGTTGTATCCCCAGCCCATTTTTTCACTTGTCCCCATAAACTTCATATCGAACTTCAAAAATCCGGCTTCATCAATACCCCGGCTCATGTATCCGTATGTCTGGGAAGAGATATCATACTGAGGAATTTCCTTGCTCCGAGAATCGTATCGCCGCTTGACGTCTTGATATTGTGATGTGAGGCGCTGGACTTCATCCGTCAATCCCGGCAAGTCCTCAAGTTCCTTGTTAACCGCCAGAGTTTCTTTATTAATCTTTTTGATCTGACGAGGCTGCCAAAATGCCCACCAAAATAATCCGGCTATAGTAAAGATAAGCCAAAGAACGCCGAGGATCAGTGTGTTTCTCAGTTTAAAGGTCACGGTTCTCTCGTCCCCTTATTTTGTGCCACTATAGATGGGTTCGGGAATATCGTACTTATCTACCCGCGCAATCACAATATCAAATTCATATAAAATCTTTTTCCGTACTGTGATGGTGCGTACTTCTGTTAAGGTTGCAGACTCAAAGATGCTGGCAATACGTGGAATACGAGTACGGTATATCGATCTCCCCGAAATGACGATATTTCTTGAATTCTTCTCATCCGGTCTCAAACTATAGATCCATAAAGAATTCAAATCTTCGACACTATTGGCTAGATAATGCAGGATTCGGCTCCATCGATCACTCCCCGGAGCTATCGAATCATAGACTGTAATCGCATTGCTGTAACGATTGATATCAGAAGCCAATGTCGTCTTGCGCTGCCGGAAGACATCTAATTCAGTCAACTTTTGCTGTTTCTGAGAGAGTTCTGCTCTGAGGTGACGAATATCACTATTGCGATCACCGATAGAAACCGTGAAAAATGGTATGGTCAAACTTAACATAATTGCAACCAATACCCCATGCCACGCCAGGGCCAGTGCACGCTGTCCCTCAATGACAAAATGAGGAATAAGATTGATATTGTAAAAACCAGGGCGTTTCGGTTCAAGCGAGCGCCATGCTGTCATGACGGGAATGACATACTCTGAAACCACGTCTCCAATCGATTCTGCGAAATCGCCTAGATCGAGGTTAGGTGCTTTCATGTATTCCACGAGTGCACTGGAGAATTGCGGCGCAATGGCTTCGAGCAAATTCACTTTATGGCTTTCACCGGACAACACAATACGATCGATACGGGTCAGAGCAATGTTATCTTGCTCAAGGAGAATACGACTGTAAATAGTGTTTTCGATATTGGGAGATTCGTACCCCTCGCTGATAATGGGAGCAAAATGGAGATAATGCTCGCCCTGCATAAAGATCAATCGACTAAAATCATGACCGACGTAGACAAGCACCGAAACTTCCTCTGCCTGGGGCTCATACTGGGTCCGGACCATTTCCAATGAAGCTCCCCGCCGCAAGCAGCGGGGTATCTGTGACGCTCTAAAAGAGTGT
>CAZYYD010000075.1:0-11173 GCA_964651225.1 uncultured Ignavibacteriaceae bacterium | reverse complement strand
AATCCTAAAACCAGGATTTTAGGTGGCTCACTTTCATTTGTCACATAACCCTTAGTCTATAAGAGTTCGCTACGCAATTGACAGAAACACTGTCTACCAGCGAAAAACAATAACGCTCAGAAGTATCCCAATATCTTGTATACAGGTTTTATCAGAGAACTCAGGCTGGAAATGGTTACAAGCAGCCGCTGGTGTTTATTCTAGGCTTCCAGCTGCTCCATGCCGTTTGCCACAAAGGAAATGGAAGTTTATATTACGACAAACAAAATGTTCTTGGTTTACAAACGTGATGCGAAATACTTGAAACGCATGTAAGGAGGCGATCAGAAGATATTCGTCTATGAAAAAGAAAGCGATTCTTCCTCCCACGTTTTTCATGACGGCGGCCACCGTCTCTATAGCGTTTCATTTCGCTATGCCCGTCGTCACTTTCGTTGATTACCCGTTCAATCTACTTGGGATCGTCCCCATTGTGTTCGGAAGTGTGCTCAATCTCTGGGCTGATCAAATTTTCAAAAAGGCGAGTACAACCGTGAAACCGTTTGAGAAACCCTCTGTTCTCATCGTTGATGGTCCTTTCCGTTGGTGCCGTCATCCGATGTATCTTGGTATGCTGGCCATTCTCCTTGGGATATCTATTATCTGCGGGTCCCTTGCAAGCTTCATCGGTTCTATCGCTTTCTGGATAATCGTCCGCATACGATTCGTTCCTGTGGAAGAGCAATCTATGATGGAGACTTTCGGTGATGAATACAGGGAATATAAACAAAGAGTTCACATCTGGATGTAGATTTCTCGCCCTTTAGAGAACATGGCAAACAACGACACTCGCTATAATGCTAAAGAAGAATCTTCGTTGACATTGCCCGACAATGCAAGGGAATATTTCATGAATAAAATTCAAACGCTCATGTAAGCGCATGGACTTTCACCTTGACCGGAATACTCATCATGAACAATGTCAAACTGATTTTCGGTATCCTTTTAGCATCAATGGTTACAGGAGAATTCTCCTATGCTCAGGATTGGGCAAATCTCAACCGGTACAAAGATGATAATGCGAAACTCGGCTTACCTTCATCCGGTGAAAACCGGATTGTCTTTATGGGAAACTCTATTACCGAAATCTGGAGCCGGATCTGCCCCGACTTTTTCTCAGGCAAGCCCTATCTGAATCGCGGCATCAGCGGACAAACCACTCCTCAGATGTTGGTCAGGTTCAGAGCCGATGTCATCGACCTGAAACCGGCAGTCGTCGTCATTCTCGCAGGCACCAATGATATTGCCGGCAACACAGGACCGTCAACCCTTGAGATGATAGAAGATAACATCATTTCCATGGCTGAATTGGCAAGGGTAAATGGTATTCATGTTGTCCTCTGCTCCGTTCTTCCGGCGTTTGATTATCCCTGGAAACCGGGACTTCATCCGGCCGAGAAGATCGCCGCCCTGAATGAGTTGATAAAAAATTATGCCAATAAGAATAGAATTCTCTATCTTGATTATTATTCCTCCATGGCAGACAAACGACAAGGACTGAAAGCTGAATACACGAGTGATGGAGTTCACCCAAACGAAGCAGGATTTAAAGTCATGGCTCGTCTTGCTGAAAAAGCGATAGCAAAGGCTCTCATTCAAAAACGACGGGGACAGCCGTAAAGTATTTTATGAAATGAAAGAATTTTTCGTCGTATGAAAGACCACTTCCGAATGAAAACTCTCGTGCTCTGGAGTGTCGTGTTCTTCACGTCTCGTCTCTCAGGTCAAACGGTTGATACGGTTGATCTCAAAACATGTTTTGGCGGCCATACAGGCGGGTTCCGTGTGTACAATCTCAAGACGGACACATACATCCAGTACAATACGGAACATTGTAAAATAAGATTTTCACCTTGTTCGACGTTTAAAATACCCAACTCGTTGATCGGCCTGGAAACGGGAGCCATCCCCGACACTGGATATATCATCAAGTATGATAGCCTGCTGCATCCAAGAGACAAGGGATTGCTCTCCAGGGAGCCATTCAAACACTGGTTTGAAGATTTATCCCTCGCAGAAGCATTTCATTATTCGTGTGTGTGGTATTATCAAGAATTGGCCAGGAGGGTTGGACAAGAGCGGATGAAACATTATGTAGATCTTATGGATTACGGAAATAACGACATTTCCAGCGGTATTGATCATTTTTGGCTCTGCAGTTCAATAGAGATTTCTCTCAACGAGCAAATTGAATTCCTCAAAAAATTCTATCTGCATAAACTCCATGGATTTTCGGACAAATCGTTCGAGGCCGTGAAGAGTATCATGCTTTATGAAGTATCTTCTCAATATAAACTCTATGGAAAGACCGGTGGCGGGGATTGCTGGAATGACAAAGTCATCGGCTGGTATATTGGATTCGTTGAGACAGATTCTGGAACGAGTATATTTGCGATGAACATTATTGTCAATGACTTTGAGGACTTAAAGAATAATTTTCGGATTGAGCTGACAAAGAAAATTTTGAGAGATCTCAAAATAATAAGCGGCACATAATACGCCCAACATCCGGACCGCAATAACTGAATCCCGTGAAAATTTATTGATGCATTCAGTATCGGAAGAAATGCCATGTACGAACACCGCCACCAAAAACCCATATCACTACGGCACTTTATGCGCCGCTTCATTCTGCATGGTCTTGGATCGCTCGCATTGGTTGCCGCTTCACTGCTCGGGGGAATGATTGGCTATCACTCCTACGAATTGTTGTCATGGCGCGACGCATTTCTCAATGCTGCCATGCTGCTTGGCGGCATGGGGCCCGTTGAATCTCCGCAGACAGACGGCGGGAAACTCTTTGCCGGGTTCTATGCCCTGTACGCCGGTTTGGTTTTTCTTGTCGCTGCGGGTCTTCTTGTTGCACCGGCGTTACACCGAATGCTGCATGTCTTTCATTGGGAAACCGGAAAAGACAGGTAATTCATGTTCTGCCCAGTGATGAGCCTTTGATCACTCGCCTTACTGTCTTTCCGCGCATAGGATGATTTGGAGTTCACAAAATTATTGAGTTATGTTGCAGAACGTTTAACCGTATTCCCATCGACAAATCAAACAGGGTGACCATGAAACCGATGCACATGTTGGCAACCTACCGGAAAAGCATCTTCCTTGCCTTCTCGTTCATTATTATTGAAAAAGCTGCCTGGATTATTGAACCGACGGTCTTCGGCAATGTCATTGATGCTATGATTGGGGCGGTCGCCACACCGCCCAAAGGATCGCCAACGATTCCTTTAATCATCTGGATCTGTATTTTCACTATCAACTCCAGTGTTGGCACGTTCCGCCGCTCGCGTGATGAAAAAATATTTCTGGGAATCTATAATGACCTCGTGATCAATATTGCACGAAAAATGAACATAGGATCTCTCAAAGCTTCCCGTGCTGCGGCACGGGCTGAACTTACCCGTGAGGTGGTCAGTTTCTACCAATATCGTCTGCCTGATCTTGTTGAACAGGGAATCGATATTGGCGGTGCGGTGATCGCACTCACGCTATTCGATTGGCGCCTCGGGGCAGCGTGCGCCACGATTCTGGTGCCAATGTATTTCATGAGCCGACTCTATAACAGGAAAGTCACCGACTTCCAGAAACACATCCACGATCAACAAGAAGATATCTATGGCATTTATTCCACAAACGATGTTGAACAAGTGCAGTCGTATTATGTTGAGATGGCGATGTGGAAACAGAAGATTGCAAATTGGGGAGCCATGAACTTCGGCATTCTTCGACTTTTCCTCCTGGTCATCTTCCTGGTCATTTTGTACATTGCGATCGACCTTGATGATTTTACCACTGGCAGTATCTATGCCATAGCCGCTTATGTGTGGACATTCGTGACATCGTCAGAGTATCTGCCGGAACAATTAGAAAGCATGGCATCCGTGAAAGACATCGGACGACGGCTCCAATCAGAAGGGGAATAAAGGAATATGAGAACACGGTATTGGCAATTGAAGGCCCTTTGCGAGGCGGTCCTCTCCATCGTCTGCCTGTATCATGTACCGGCGCAGGAAAGTAGGTGTCTGGCAATTATCCCTTCATTCCATGACAGGCTGCGGACTTCGGGGGCTGAGGGACCCGTACAACTGAGTCGCCAACGATTTGTTGTGTTCGTTTATCCCAATGCTGCTGCAGTTTATTCCGAGGCAGACTTTGTAAACACGAGCTCAGAGACATTCGTTCAGGAATTTGCACTTCCGTCAACAGGACATAACGAGAACGGCAACGCGCCGGGAGGCAGGATTTCTACAGGGATTCTCAATGTTCAATTGCAGGTGCAGGGAAAAAGAATTGCACCTGACTTTATCAAGGACGGTATCGAAGACTGGTATACGATACGAACTCCATTAGCCCCGGGTGAACAACAGAACGTCCAGGCGCTTTTCTGGGCACAGACATCTCTTGCAGACCTTGACTCTCTCCCCGGTCTTGATACGGTTGAGATACCTGATGGCAGACGAGGATTCATGTGTGACCTTGCCCATGGAGCAACTTGGAACAGTGCAATTTCGACCATCCACATCGAGGTTGTTTTAATGCAGGATCTGAATATTGACCCAGGGTCCGTAAGTGCGGATCCCAATACGTATGAAGTGCAGGATTCAACTTTCTCATGGAATCTCTACAATGTAGAGCCGTCGCCCGATGATAATCTCTTTGTATGGTATTCCGGTATAGAAAATCACAAGCCAGAATACAACACAATGGCAAAGCTCTCAGGCTACATTGTCAAAACGGTCTATGACAATCTCCTTACATATGCAAGAATGCGTGATGAGGAATGAATATGGGGATTCTCTTTTTCCATCGAGATATACAACACGAGGTACAACATCGCTCTATTAAACGCTTGCTTAATTTCTTTGAAAGGAAAAATCCATGGCTAGAATCGGTGAAATAGAACTTCTGCTCATTGTTATGATCATTATATTCTTTGCTGTTATCGTTGTTATCCCCTATTGGCGGATATTTGGCAAGGCTGGTTTTTCGCCTTGGCTCGGTCTCCTCATGCTTGTGCCGCTGATCAATGTTGTGATGCTGTATTTCCTGGGATTCTCAGAATGGCCGAGTCTCAAAGAGAAAAAGAGTCCTCTGTAATCTGTTCAGGTATATATGAAAGACTCTGAGGATCAATGTCCTTGAGAAAAGTATCCACGCACTCCGGCGCAAGCTATGTTCAATACAACAATAGTATCATCCCAACATCCATTCGAACAATAAGTCGAGGAACAACTACATGAAAAAATCAATATTGATGACATTCTTGTTTGTTTGTTCACTTTTTGCGCAGCAGCCTTCGCTTCCTCCGGGTCTTGAAGCGTATGTGACACGAGTGATGAAGACATTCGAGGTCCCCGGCATCGCTCTCGCGATTGTCAAGGATGGAAAAGTGATGCTCGCCAAAGGATTTGGCGTACGAACGATCGGCACGTCGACACCTGTAGATGCTCAAACGCGTTTCGGCATCGCATCCAATACCAAAGCATTTACCGCGACGGCGTTGGCTCTGCTCATAGAGGAAGGGAAATTGGAATGGGATGCGCCGGTCGTCCGATATCTTCCCTGGTTCGCACTTTCCAATCCGTATGTGACACATGAGCTGACGATTCGCGATCTTCTCGTTCATCGGAGCGGTCTCGGGCTCGGCGCGGGAGACTTGCTCTGGTGGCCTGCGAGTACATATAACCGAAAAGAGATCGTGCGCCGCCTTCGTTATATTCCGCTGGCGACGAGTTTTCGGAGCGCGTACGCGTACGACAACGTCCTGTACACTGTAGCAGGAGAGGTTATTGAAGCCGTTACCGGCAAAACGTGGGAGGAATTCGTTGCCGCCCGTATTTTGGCAAAAATCGGCATGACGCACAGCAACGTTAGCCATGCCGACGCCGCAGGAATCGGAAACATCGCAACACCTCATGCCCCCATCGGGGGGACGGTTCGTCCCGTAAAGCCGGACACCAGCGCTAACGTCAATCCTGCCGGCGGCATCAATTCCTGTGCAGAGGACATCGCTAAATGGATGATCGTTCAACTTGATTCCGGACGCGTCGCAGGATCATCACTGCTCTTCTCCCCCGGCTTCACACGTCAGATGTGGCAGATCGTAACACCGATCGGGAGCAGGCCGGCACCGGTTCAACTTGCTCCTCTTCAATCGAACTTCAACGGCTACGGCCTTGGGTTCTTCATCCGCGACTATCGCGGCAGGAAACTCGTCACACACACGGGCGGCCTTTCGGGGTACGTTTCCCGTATTGCCATGATACCGGAATTGCGGCTCGGGGTTGCCGTCTTTACGAATCAGGAGAGTGATGAAGCCTACGAGGCTATCACATATTGGGTACTCGATCATTTCCTTTCCGCACCCGCTTTTGATTGGCTCGGCGGATTCTGCTGGTACAAGGTGCGACATGATTCCATCGCCGCCGCGCCGGAAATCGCATCAGCCAATTCACGCGATACGACTTCACATCCGTCTCTCCCGCTCGAAAAATACGCCGGCACATATACCGATAGCTGGTATGGAGATGTCATCATCATGTATAACAGCGGGACACTGGGTATCCGATTCGTCCCAACCGCTGCACTTGTCGGTCGTCTCGAACACTGGCAGTATGATACCTTCATCGCCCGCTGGGACGACCCCGAGATGCGTGCCGATGCATTTGTGAGCTTTTCCCTGAACCCGGATGGCACCATTGATCGGATCAAGATGAAGGCTGTCTCGTCTGCAACGGATTTTAGTTTCAATTTTCAGGATTTACTTCTAAAACCTAGCACATCCCCGGGTGGAAAATGAAAAACATACGTTACGTTTCTATCTTATTCATATGTTTCGCAGTTTTTCTTTCGGGTTGTAAGAATGAACCACCCAAAGAAACCGGCCCATTCCGCAAACCGGACTTAGTGGAACTCGTGAACCTTGACACGACAATCCACTTAGATATTCGATACGCAACAACAAATAATTTCACCGGGCGTGCTGTGTATTCTCAAGCAAGGGCTTTTTTACAAAGACCTGCAGCTGAAGCTCTCATTAGGGTCAGTCAGAAGCTGCATGAAAAAGGATATGGAATTATCGTTTTTGATGGCTATCGACCGTGGGATGTCACTCAAAAATTTTGGAATATTGCCACTGAGCAGCAGCGAAAAGACGGTTTTGTGGCAAATCCCGCCAAGGGTTCACGGCATAATCGGGGCTGTGCAGTCGACCTTTCTCTCTATTCATTGATAAATGGACGTGAAGTGACGATGCCCAGTCAATTTGATGAGTTTAATGAAAAAGCGTACGCAAATTACAGCAAAGGCAGCCAGGAATCGATACGTCTGCGGGAGATCCTGCGAAGCGCTATGGAAGCTGATAGTTTTAAAGTTACGGATGAGGAATGGTGGCACTTTGATTATAATGACTGGAAGTCTTATCCCATCATGAATGTGCCATTTGAAGATCTTTGAAAATCTCAATCTCATGAAATGCAACCCGGCGTTTTTCAATAGGGATTATTCTCAACATATCATTCTGAATGCTTGACCATCAGTATCCCAAATAAAGGGACCGTCCCATGGCTTCTGAATTCCCACTTCGCCCTTTCGGCAGCACGGGTCTTACCGTATCGCCGCTTGGACTCTCCGCATCATACTTTCCCGGCAAGAAAGCAATCTCAGCATCTGTTGAGGAAGGGATAAACCTCTTTTTTGCATTCGGCATTGATGTACAGATGGTGCGCTCCCTTCGAACATTGATGCCGTCCCGTCGTGACAAGTTTGTTCTCGTGACCGGCGCATATAATTACATTTGGAGAGCACAGGATATTCGGAAGACACTGGAGAAACGTCTGCGGCAGTTCGAAACGGACTACATCGATGTGTTTCTTTTTATGGGGGTGATGAAGCCGGCAGAATTCACACCAGAGGTTTACGAGGACATGACGAAGCTGAAAGAGGAAGGGAAAATCCGAGCCATCGGACTTTCCAGTCATAATCGTGCCTTCCTCGGCAAGCTTGCTGCAAACGGTGACGTCCAGGCATTGATGCTTCGTTATAATGCAGCCCACCGCGGAGCAGAACGGGATATCTTCCCGCACCTTAACGCGCATAATCCTGGTGTCATCAGTTACACTGCCACTCGGTGGACCTATTTGCTTCGTCGTCCTAAACCATGGCCGAAGAATGGGCGTATCCCGACGGCGGGAGAATGCTATCGGTTTGTTCTTTCAAACCCCAATGTACATACGGTTCTAACAGCCCCTCGAAACGAACGCGAACTTTGGGAGAATATTGATGCAATACGCAAAGGTCCTTTGAATGAAGAAGACATGAAATTCATGCGTGACTTTGGTGATATTGTGTACAATCAGAAAAAATGGTTTATGTGAAGCAGAAGGAGAAATTGAGGAAGATCTATGAAATGTCCGACATGCCATCAATCGGCGACGACCCTTCTTCGAAATGCTCTAACCTTGCAGGGCGTTTCCTTTTCCCAATCCATTCAAGGGTTCTTCACATGTCATCATTGCGGAACACTTTTACGAGTTACGGGATTCGGTAAATACTTCTGGTTTTTCTTCATTCCACCGGCAGCAGCGCTTCTCCTGTTCCTCTTTCAGTACCGACAGTTCATTGCACTAATAGCAATGGATATGACAATTGCAGTGTGGATCAGTCTCGTACTTATGATCGACAGCAATTTTATCATTGGTTTATGAAAATTCGCACGGTTGAGAAAGCCGGACCGGATCGTCAAGCAGAAACAAATCCGGATATTGAAGAATAGCGATTATTTTTTTCACATGAAGACGATTTGTCTTATCCTGAACAAGAATGAAACCTTATGGAACAAAAATTTAACAAAGCAATTGTTCGCACGCCCTGTCCGGAGATGGTGAATGGTCTTTCATCCGCCCTCGGCGGCAAACCTGATTATCAAAAGGCGTTGGAACAACACCAAACGTATGTTGCAATATTGGAAGAATGCGGTTTGGCTGTCACCGTACTCGATGCAGTGAATACTTACCCCGATTCTACATTTATTGAAGATGTTGCATTGTGCACTTCACGTTGTGCTGTTATTACAAATCCGGGGGCACCATCGAGAAACGGTGAAAAAGATAGCATGAAGCCGGTTCTTCAAAAATTCTTTACGGCCATTGAAACGATACAATCTCCGGGAACACTTGAGGCCGGCGATGTGATGATGGTCGACGACCATTTCTATATTGGCATTTCGGAAAGAACCAATCAGAATGGAGCAGAACAATTAATGACGATCCTCCGGAACTACAGGATGTCCGGATCCACAATCCCGTTAAAGCACATGCTTCATTTGAAGTCCGGGTTATCGTATTTAGAACAGAATACGCTACTGGTCAGCGGCAAATTCTTGGAAAACCCGAAATTCAAAAACTTCAAGAGAATTGTTGTTGATCCATCAGAAGCATATGCGGCGAATTCATTGTGGATCAACGGGCGAGTCCTTGTTCCCAGGGGATATCCTGTCACGAAAAAGAAAATAGAAAATGCAGGATATGCAACGATGGAAATCGATGTGTCCGAATTTCAAAAATTGGATGGCGGATTAAGTTGCCTTTCGTTACGATTCTGACCGCGCAGACAGTTTCATCCTTACGCCTGGTAGTACTCTTCCCCGTTGAAGACGTATGACCTAATACATTTTTCTTGTTCCAATTGCTCCAATGATTTTATGATTTCTTCCCGCTTCATCGCCAGCGAGAGCGTCATTTGATCGACTGTCATCGCCCGCCGCTTGAGGAGCGCAAGGATGGCTTGTCCATCGGTAGTATGTTTTTCGGTCCTGCGTGTATCCTTGAACACACCGATAATTTCACTTCGCTTGCCCAGGATGTTTTGAATTTCCTTCATCCGTTCTTCCCCCACCGGCTCTGCGGATGAATATGCCGGAGGACGTATGACGGTGTTGAGATGAACTCTCTCGGGCTGGATTTCGTCGATGACCTGCTTCAACTTATACACTTCGTCATCATGATCATTCATTCCGCGGACGAAGAGAATTTCCATCCACAGCCTGCCATGGTATTCTTTCCCGAACGTTTTAATTCCTTCGATAATAGTGTCGATGCGAAGATTCGGGTTGGGACGATCAACCTTCTCGAACACGTCCGGCGAGATTGCATCGAGCGACGGCGAGACAATATCGGCTTCCATCAGGTCACGACGGACTTCCGGATCATCCAGCAAGGTTCCATTGGTCAACACGGCAACCGGTACCTTCGTCATCTGTTTAATACCACGAATGATGTCGCCGATTTTTGAGTTGAGTGTTGGTTCACCGGAACCGGAGATGGTGATATGATCGAGCTGTGGATATTCAGCAATCACCTCTTTCACTTCAGCGAGAATCTCGTTTGCCGGTAAATATTCTCTCCGTGCTAATCCGCGTTTATCGGTAATCCCCACTTCGCAGTATACACAATCGAGCGAGCAAAGTTTGTTGGGTATGACATCTACACCGAGCGAAAGACCGAGTCTTCTCGATGGTACCGGACCAAATGTATATTTTCGTTGAATGGACATTGCACTTTCCAAAACACGCAACTCTTCTCCCCGGTTCCATGGGAAGCTATGCTGCAACATTACAACCGGACTGTCGCCTTTTGAAATTTACCAATAAGAAATATTCTGCCGCAGCCGCGTTCTTCATATCCGCTTATCGAAAGCATTCAAGATACAGGGTCTCTACTTTTGCGCGCGCCCAGGGAGTCTTCCGCAAAAACTTTAAGCTTGATGAAACACTTGGATTATCCGTAAAACATCTGATCCTAATCCTGAGTCCCATTTCCTTCCACCCGTAATACTCCACTAAATGGTTTAGAATCGCCTCTAAAGTCTTCCCATGCAGAGGATTATTTCTCTGTTCTGTCTTCATGCCTCGCTATTGATCTTTCTCTTTATTGCTTTTCAGCAATCATTTTGAAACTGGCATCGAATATTCCGAGACCGCCTGCAAACTATATGCTGGACATTGAATGACGATATCATCTATGATTAATATATCAAGAAATTTGTGAAGAAAATATCTACTGTATGAAACACGCTGGATTCAATGAGGAAGTGCAACGATCTTATTGAAGACTTCCTTTGGTGTTAA
>CAZYYD010000074.1:0-11584 GCA_964651225.1 uncultured Ignavibacteriaceae bacterium | reverse complement strand
CTTAGAATAAACCCTTCTTCTTTTCAAGACCCCCCACACTTTTATGGATACAACGAACGCAGGTGGTCAGATCGTAGTGGAAAAAATGATGGAATCAGCGGTGAGAGCCTATTTCAGCGTTTTTTAGGTTTGAGGCGGAAGAGCAGGACAGCTTCTCCGATGAACACATGAAGAACATCCAAGCTCCTGTGTCGGAACGTTCGCCAGACACCTGGGGCAGCGTGTGACAAATGGACTCGTAATTACGCATCGACATTGTGGACAAATGCGGACCTCACGCTTTAATTGTTCTTCGAGTGTGAAAGGCATTATTCCTGAGTTCCAAATATCAAATCATAAATTTCAAATAGTCTCCAGGAGTTAATGATTTGAATTTTGATATTTGCCATTTGTTTAGGTATTGTTTTTTAGGATTTGGAATTTATTCAAATGAGTATTTGCGAAACAATTCCGCCGATAGCAAACGCTCCACCCCATGTTGCAAACCAAATAATCAGCGCTTCCTTGATTCCCCGTTCTTTCAGCATCACCATCAACGAAGCGACGCATGGGACAAACAGCGTAATCGTAACCAGTGCCACAACGACTTGATGCGGCGATAATGCTAAGTCATACAATCCGGCCGCGCCAAAGTCTCGCCTCACCAATCCCATGACAAATGCTGTCGATGCCTCGCGCGGAAGCTGCAGCCATCCGGTGACAATCGGAGCCAATAAATTTTGCCATATGACGAGCAGTCCGGTGACTTGCATAACACCGATACCAAGTGCACCGGCAAAAAACCATGGGGTCGCCTCCTTCATAAATGCATAGGAACGAAATGTCGTTTTCCGGACAATGTTGTCGAGTCGCGGCATCCGCATAGGGGGCAGGTCAAGAAGCAGGGGACTTGATTCCCCTGGCAGTAACCGATGGAGGATTGTTCCAATAGCAACAAACACAGCGAAGATCGTCACGGAATAAATCATCATTGCTCCGAATCCAGCGCCCGCTAACAAGGCGGCGACGACGGCAATTTGTGCAGAACACGGAATCGCAAACTGTAGGATTGTCGTGGCAATCGTTTTTTCCCGTTCACTGCCGAGAATGCGCGTGGTGATGGTCGCCATCGTTACACAGCCGAACCCGAGGATGAGCGGAATGACAGCACCGCCGTTCAGTCCCAGGGCATTCAAACTTCGATCTACGAGAGTTGCCAGGCGCGGTAAATAACCGCTGTCCTCCATCAAGGAAAGTGCAAGATAAAATGCAATGACTAACGGCAGCAAGAGAAAGAAAAGATAGGTGACGGTCATGGAGATGACGCCGAATTCTCCCACTAAAAGCGTTCCAACCCAGGTATTGAACGGAAAAAATTGTGTGACCACACCCCGTATCCATGGTTCCCATATTTCGTTGCCGAGATGTTTTTCTGTAATGTTGACGATGTCGCTCGCAACGAGTCTACCGACAAAAAGGTAAATGAGATACAGCACAACGAAAAGCATCGGAATACCGGTCCAAATATTCACTGCCCACCGGCCCAGGAAAGTAGAAATGCGGGGATGTGCTTTCGTTTCCTTCAGTACGGCATTCACGATAAGGTTGACACGATTGCGCCTTTCAATGTACATATCTTCACGCTCGTTTCCGGCATGGACACCATGCTTGCTGGCCAATGATTCATCGCCTTCGAGGATAAGCAAAGCTTCGGCTTGTGAGCCAATCTCAACCAGCATCGTATGAAGTTTTGCATGAAGCGCCTGATCGATGAATCCATGCTGTGCATGGATGATTGCACTATCGAGTAATTCAAACCCGATCTTTGTAACAGCCGATGTCTGAAATACCGGCACACCAAGGGAAGCTCTCAGCTGTTCTGTATCGATCGTGACGCCTTCACGCTTCAGCTCATCTTGAAAATTGAGAATGATAGAGACACGTTTGCCCATGTCGATTAATTGCTGGGTGAGGAATAAGTCGCGCTCAAGATGTACGGAGTCGACGATATTGAGAATGATATCAGCTTCGAGCACGACATCGCGCGTAACGTTTTCTTCCGCGCTGAAGGAAGAAATTCCGTAGACACCCGGCGTATCGAATATGACATACTGTTGATAATGGCCTTTGGTAAGTTCCACCGTTGTGCCGGGGTAATTCGAAACATCCATGTACAAACCAGAGAGAAAATTGAAAATGACCGATTTCCCAACGTTCGGATTCCCGACCAATGCGATTTTCAGCTGGGGAATATTTTCAGCGACTGGAGTCGCCCGGGAATGCTTATGGTGATCAATATGCTCAGGGTGAATATTTAATTCATTGACCGTTTTTGGCTGTTCAGACATGTCTTTTCTTTACTTTTCCCTCTCGGAGTCTGGTATTTGCATAAGCGACAAAAATTGTCTTTGCGAGTGTCATGCCGATAGCAATCTCACGTCTGTTTTTCTCTATGACGACCGTTCCCCCTGGAAGGCGCTCAAGGCACCGAATAAATTCCCCTTTCAGGATCCCTAACCGGATGAGCTGACTTTTTCCCTTACCTTCGGGCACTTGGACGATCAATACACGGCTCCCTTTGGGAATTTTATTTAACGATATAGTATTCTCGATTGTCATATTGCATGAATTTCTTTTCTTAATCCTTTTATTCCAATCCAAAATACCATCCTTGGATGAATGACACAATCCCTATTTATGGGGATGAGCGTGTGTTATCATTGCCGAGGAAAAAAGATGAGAGGGAAAGGGAAAAGCGAACCAGCCAACGAATCGGCTGAGGTCTCAATTGATATTCTTGGAGGAAATCAAACCGTTCAGCAACGCATAGACAGTCAATCCTGCTACAGTTTTTATCTGGAGCTTTCGGGTAATATTCTTGCGGTGGGAAATGACCGTGTGAAGGCTGATGGAGAGTCTGTCTGCTATGTGTTTGTTTAACAAGCCACATGCGACAAGCTGCAGAACTTCCAGCTCGCGCAAAGTTAATCCTTCTAATCCCGTGTTATTCGCCTTTGGGAGATTGCCGGGAATTTGTGAGATTCGTTTAACGAATTCGGTGACGTGCTGCCCAGTCGGTGCAGAAGGATTCATTCCTCTCCGTTGAAGAGCATTGCTCCCGGCGGTTCGCTTAGAATGTTCTGCCGGATAAAATAAGGCATCTTCCATCTCCGCCACGAGCGGCATCAAGATATTGTTTTCGATGCGGGTATGATTCTGAATGTCTTTTTCCAGACGAAACAATTCGAAGATCACTTCATGATAGACTGCCTGCATGGACGTGCTGCGAACATACTTGATGAGAATATTTTTGAGATCATAAAGCTTTTCATCCACATCGCTGTGTTCTTCCTCGTAGACATGCATTGAATACTTCGACAGCGCCCGTTTCTCCCGCGGAGACGGATGAGGTGTGTGATATAAGCGGTAAACTTTTTTGACATAGGGAAAGGTCAACTGCTCTTCTCGCTCGAGGTGATTGAATAATTCCTGTTTGTACTCTAGGAAGAATTTCTGGATGAGTTTCAAATTGCGGGCACCCGAAGGACGGGGGTGCAGCAGGGTGTTCAATAGTTTTTCGATGAGCGGGATCTGGTTTTCAATGTAATATGCATGCGTCTTCCGCAGGTAGTCGACGATCATGAGAACATTGAATGCCCTTAGTTTCTTTTCTGGAAAATAATCTTCATGATTGAACGCGTTGACAATTGCAAGGAAAAAATCGACATCGAGGCGGTGCTTCCTGCAAATGGCTTGTATGGTTTTTTCACCAAATCCAAAGGGAATTCCGAAGCGGCCTAACACCGGTAGAAGCAGATAATTGCTGTGAACGACATCCGCCATTTTCATATTTGGTGTAAGAAGCTTCATTTCACCATGAGTTGAGAGAGTGTTCTTTTGTTGAATCACGCAGTGGAATCAACACTAAAGTTCGCGTACTTTGCATGAAACAAAATACTGTTATCTTCTTGAACAATATATGGAGGAATTTGGCTACATGAAAATCGATCTCAGTCAGAAAGTAGCCCTGGTTTCCGGCGGTTCGCGTGGCATTGGCGCAGCGGTTGTGAAAATGCTTGCGGAAGCCGGAGCGGATATCGCTTTCACCTATATCACCCATCAAAAAGAGGCGGAGTCTGTTGAATTGTTGGTGAAAAACTTAGGGCGCCGATGTTTGAAGATACGAACATCAATCAACAATCAAAAACAGGTGCGCGACGCGGTGAAAAAGACAAAGCGTACTTTTGGACGAATTGATATTTTGGTGAACAATGCCGGTATCTGGAAGTATGGCGCCATCGGTGCAATGACAGAACGGCAATGGGACGAAATGCTCGACATCAACCTGAAAAGTATGTTCTTGTTCTGCAATGAAGTAGTACCTCTGATGAAGCAGCAGCAGAGTGGAAGGATTATTAATATTGCGAGCACAGCTGGTCAGCGCGGGGAGCCTTACCATTCTCATTATGCAGCGTCCAAAGGGGGGATGATTGCTTTTACAAAATCGCTTGGTCCTGAGCTTATTCCGCATCATATTCACGTGAATTGTGTTTCACCGGGGTGGGTAGAGACGGATATGACAGTAGAAGAGCTTCGTGATCCGAAGATCGGAGAAGAAATACGGCACAGTATTCCGCGCGGACGCGTTGCAACGCCTGAGGAAATTGCCGGTTCTGTGTTATTCCTTGCATCGGAACTCTCGAACAACCTTATTGGTTCCATTATTAGCACAAACGGAGGAGCCGTTTTGTCTCATTGAGCATCTCACAAGAAAAGGAGTATTCATGAAATCTCACGAATTGATAATTCAAGGAATGAGTTGCGGTCACTGCGTGATGCATGTACGGCAGGCGCTGGATGCAGTCGATGGACTAGAAGTGGAAGACGTACAGGTTGGCAAAGCACGCGTTTGGTATAACGATGAAAAAGTCGCCAAAGTTCTCAGCGATAAGGTAGAAGAAGCCGGATACAAAGTTGTTTCGATTCAATGAATAAGCCCTCTCATCATATCGAAACATTGACGCTGCCGGTAGAAGGGATGACGTGTGCAAGTTGTGTTGCGCGAGTCGAGAAATCATTGAAAAAGGTAGATGGCGTCGAAATTGCCAATGTCAATCTTGCGACGGAAGCGGTTACGCTTTCTTTTGATGCGACAAAGACATCTCTTAATCTACTGGCTAAAGCCGTCGAAAGCGCAGGATACAAGTTAGCAGTACCTCAGAAATCTTCCGAAGGATCTCACAGCCAAAGACAAGGACAGGCACCGGAAGAATCTCATCAGGAAAAATCCTATCGCCAACTCAAGCGCGAATTTCTCTTCAGCCTCGTTCTTGCAGTTCCGATCATGCTGATCAATATGCTGAGCATGACCGAATGGTTTATGTCCCACATTCCTCTGTCGATGCAGGAAGTGAATACACTATTGCTGATTCTCACGACACCGGTCATGATTGTCTCGGGAAAACGTTTTTTCAAACCGGCATGGAAATTGGCACAGCACTTCGCGGCGGATATGAATACTCTGGTTGCCGTCGGCACAGGAACGGCATTTTTTTACAGCGCCGCTATCGTTCTTTTCCCGCAATGGTTTCCGTCGGAAACGAATCTCCATGATGTCTATTTTGATTCAGCGGCTGTGATTATCGCGCTCATTTTGATGGGCAAAATGCTCGAGGCCCGCGCAAAACACAAAGCGTCCGATTCTATAAAATTACTATTAGGGCTTCAGCCAAAAACTGCACGGATCATCAAAGACCAGAAACAGATTGAAATTTCGATTGCGGAAGTTGCTGTCGGTGATGTGATCGTCGTGCGCCCTGGTGAGCGTATTCCGATCGACGGCGTGATACTTAAGGGAAATTCTTCCGTCGATGAATCGATGGTGAGCGGCGAAAGTATTCCTGTAGAAAAGACTATCGGCGATAAAGTGATCGGCGGTACTATTAATAAAAACGGTAGTTTCGAATTCCGCACTGCCGCTGTCGGCGCCGATACGGTTATTGCTCACATCGCGAAACTTGTGGAAGAAGCGCAGGGTTCAAAAGCTCCTATTCAGCATCTTGCCGACAACATTGCATCGGTTTTTGTGCCCGTTGTGATGGTGATTGCTCTTGCGGCATTCGGTGTTTGGTATTTCGTACTTGGCGTTGGTTTTGCTGCCGCACTAATGAATGCTATCGCGGTGCTTGTCATTGCATGTCCGTGTGCGCTCGGACTTGCAACTCCGACGGCAATTATGGTCGGTACGGGCAGAGGGGCGTCGCTTGGTGTGCTAATAAAGAACGCTGAGAGTCTCGAGCGGGCGCACAAGATCAATACGATTGTCTTTGATAAAACCGGCACCATCACTTCCGGTACGCCTTCAGTGACGGATATTCAGGGTTTCAACGGTGCCGATGAACAGGCAGTACTTCGTCTGGCGGCTTCGCTGGAAAATAAATCAGAGCATCCGCTGGGTGAAACCATTGTGAGGGAAGCAAAGAAACGTTCTCTAGTTTTGGACGAAACGGATTCATTCCAGTCTCGCACAGGATTTGGAGTTGAAGCAACTGTGAACGGACAGAAGGCGGCTGTCGGCAGCGAGAAGATGATGCGTGATGCATCGATAGATATTACACCTGCATCTGGTGCAATCCTCCGATTCTCGGAGCAGGGTAAAACACTGATACTCGTTGCCGCCGGTGGAAAAATTTTTGGCATCATTGCCGTTGCGGATACGCTTCATCCGGCTTCTAAAGATGCGGCAACAGAATTGAAAGAAATGGGATTCGAACTTGTCCTGCTCACAGGCGATAAGACCCGCACAGCCCACGCGATTGCCGCACAAGCCGGTATTGAACATGTATTTGCCGAAGTTTTACCGCAGGAAAAAGCCGCGAAGATAAAAGAGCTGCAGAAGCAGGGGAAGATCGTTGCCATGGTGGGCGACGGTATGAATGATGCGCCTTCGCTGGCGCAGGCAGATGTAGGTATAGCCGTTGGGACCGGTACGGATATCGCCATGGAAACGGCGGATA
Organism: uncultured Ignavibacteriaceae bacterium; assembly: GCA_964651225.1. Classification (GTDB taxonomy): domain Bacteria; phylum Bacteroidota; class Ignavibacteria; order UBA10030; family UBA10030; genus Fen-1298. The sequence goes on along the minus strand of CAZYYD010000074.1, from coordinate 4,589 downwards.
TTACCCTGATGAAATCCGATCTCAGAGGAGTTCTTCGGGCGATTCGTCTTTCCCGACAGACCATGCGCACGATCAAGCAGAATCTTTTCTGGGCGTTTGTCTATAATAGTATCGGCATTCCCTTGGCGGCGATGGGTATGCTCAACCCGATGTTTGCCGCAGGAGCTATGGCGCTGAGTTCCGTGAGTGTTGTGACGAATTCGCTGAGGTTAAGAGGGGTTAGGCTGTAGGTTAATCAGATCTTTATTTTTTAGGATATCCAAGAAGACCAAGTTGGGAGAGAGTTGAACTCATGACCTCTTTCCTCAGGATATCTCGCCCACAACTTGCTGTTTTATTTAGTACTCAATTTAATCGCCAAGAGTGTTTTGGCAGTTTCGATATCCTTTTTGTATTTAAATAGAACCGTCAGTCCCCGGATTTTACCGTAATGTTTTCCTTTCTTGAACTGCTTTTTCATTTCCGCTGGAATGGTACTGGCCGCAATTGCCTTTGTTGCTCTGTCGGTATAGTAAAAAGTGGTTCTGAAAGCCCCCTTTATAACGTTTAACCAAAAGACCGTCTTGTTCTTTCGTGTATTCTTCATCAGTCAGCTTTTCCCGTCGTTGTAATACCGCCACTCCGAACTTATATCAGGATGGTTCTCATGAAGATATTCAAAAAAGGAAATCCAGACGTTTTTTGTTTTCCCGAGATACGAAAAGAGTATTTCTTCCGTGGGAAATTGTGTTTTATCGGAAAGTACCGGTTGATCCATGTTCATTCTTCCTGAACAAAGTTCTCAGTAGTTGCGATTGCACGACAGCGGTGAAGCGAATCCCCCAAATAGTAGGATTGGGAACTACCTGAGCAAAGTGTAGTCTTTTTTAGTGGGAGAAGCAATGTGATTCTCTATTTGAAGCTTGTCCCTATAAACTGGTTGTTTGAAATTTATCGTTTGTGTTTTTGCACTTTTCTATTCTTCACTGCTTCGGGTAGCCGACAGTCTGGCAAAGGATGATTTTTTGTTCCGGGCGCAATTTCAATTCCTTACCAAGTGCTTCACGATCAACCATTCCCCTCACAACAACTGCCAATCCCTGCGAAGCACAATAGAGGTACACGTTCTGTGCAATGAATCCGGCACCTGCAGAACTCCAGCGAATTTTATCTTCGTCATTTGCACGAGTCATTCGCTTCTCATCCGCGATATACACGAGATTGAGGGGTGCTTCTTGTACGAAAGCTTGTTTGCCGGTAGCCTCCCGCAAATCTTTTTCGGTAATAAGTAATAGGCTGTTCGATTTTGCTTCGTACACAAATGTCCCTTGTTGCATCGTTACATAAATATCAATTTCCTGCCAGTTCATTGCCGATGGTGCTGTCCGTTTTCCGTTCTCGGGGCGATTTATTCCGTCTGCAGCCCAAAGGAGATTCGAAAGCTCCTGGAGCGGCAGCGGCTTTGCGTCAAAGTTCCTCGATGATTGTCGAAGTTTTAATGCTTGCATCAAAGGTTTGCCGATCTCGGTTTGCGGCGGAGGAAGCTGGATGGGTTTCAGGTCCTGAGCTGAAGAGATGGAGAGAGAAATAATGAGTATAAGAATAAAACGGCCGGATTTCATTCTGGAATTCCTTTATAAGTAGTTTTGCTGGAATAATCTATCCCCAAAATCGTAAAAAGTCAAACGTATTGATTGTGTGGTTATCAAACCAGTCGCTCACTGATATCGTTTATGGATTTCGGAACCAATTGTGAATTCTTTAAAAAATCGCCATTTCTCTTTGACTTCTCAAACAAAATCTGTATCTTACTGGCGAAATTGCCGAGTAATTCAAACCTTCGCAGACAATACAGACAGGAGAAATGTGAATTATTCTCGTGTAATCGAAGCGATTCTCTGAGTGCTGAAAAAAACCGGTACCAAAAAGGGAAGGAACTCGCGGTTTTATTATTGAATCCAAATAAGGAGTGGACTAAAGAATATTTGGTCGCCCCGATTGAAATCTAACACAATAAACATAGGAGCAACACGATGGATCGTTATCAGGAACTGCTGGATCTTGTAGCAACATTCAAAACAGATTTTGACAAATTCTATCTGAAGCAGAATAAGTCGGCAGGTGTGCGGCTTAGGAAGAATATGGCGAACCTGAAGAAAAAAGCACAGGAAATTCGTAACGAGGTACAAGAAGTAAAAGCAAAAATGACGGAAGAGACTATACCGCCAACCGTCGCATGATTTTATTCAGTATTCCTTTCACCCTGCCTTTCTTTTGAAAGGCGGGATTGGTCGCTGGTGAATCAGCAGTCAACTGCTGAGTACGGTCTTGAACTCTCGCGGTGTTTCGACGGCTGGAGAGAAAAAACCTCAAGAAATGCACAGGTTTTTTCATTAACCAGAGTGTAGTTGCAATATCGATTTTGTAGAAAGCCGAGAAGGGCATCAATGAAGAAATATATTCTTATGGGGCTGGCTGTCGGAGCCGCATTTTCGTTGGTATTGATGTACCTCCAGCGGAAAAAATTTGAAGGGTCGGAATTTATAGATTTCGTCGATTCATCGGCAATTGCTGACGATCTCTTTGGAAATGCATTCCGTGAGTTACCGGATAAATTTTAACAATTGAACGAGAAAAGAATGAGGAATAGGGCTTCATTGACATTCGATGGTCAATTGGATATATTCTTTTTAGTCAGGTTTTATGCACGTTAGATGAGTCGTAACCTTTTTCTTTCAAAATTCGAATTTCTCAATCATGTCAGATCTGGACGAACAACGAAGAAAAGTTGAAGAACTCAAGCGCAAGATCCTTGAGCAGAAAAGGAAGGGCGGTGCGGATGTACCACCGGAACCGCCCCCTGTGAAGCCTCCAGATGTTGTCAAAAAACAGACCGGGCAGTTGCCGACTCAAGCGCAGCAACAGGCGCTGGAGGCGTTGCGTCAAACTGAGGTGGAGAACCAGCGCCGTGCGGAGGAATTAAAACGTCAATCCGATGATACCCTCCGTCGTCAACAGGAAGAAGAGAAGAAGCGTTCAGAAGCTGCGAAAACAGTTCAAACACAACATACCGCCGCGGTCGTTTCATTGCAGGCGTATGCTCAGGCTCTCAAGCAGGCATGGACTGACGGATCTTTAAGCAATGACGAAGATGGACTATTGGCTTCCTTGCGGAAATCCATGGGGATTAGCGAAAAAGAGCATGTAAGTCTCGAGCAGGAAGTTCAGCTTGAAATTTACTTACAAGCGATTGTTGATAGCTGGAAAAACGGATCGATTACCCCTCAAGATTTGGACCACCTGGATACACTTCGTGAAAAATTCAAGATTTCCGCTGAAGAACACCTGCGTTTAGAAAAGCAAGTCCGCCAAGAAATCCTACGGCAAAAATAATTTTTTGTCTTTTGAAATAATTGTTGACTTTTGCAGATAGACATGGTATATTATTAACCCGCACGATAAAGGCGGAAGGTTCCTTAGAGAAAAAATTTGAATGCCCATTGTAGATGGGCATTTTTATCGTAAGGATGTTCTTTGAAAAAGTGTGCACGACAAATGTCAATTTAGCTGGGTTTCAACCCTATTCGAAAAGTCAAACGACTCAGAGATTAGGTTATCAGACTTGAAATTGAGAATATAAAAATTCTACAATGGAGAGTTTGATCCTGGCTCAGGACGAACGCTGGCGGCGTGCCTAACACATGCAAGTCTTGGGAGAAAGAGGTAGCAATATCTTGAGTAAACCGGCGCAAGGGTGAGTAACACGTAGGTAATCTGCCCAGAGGACGGGAATAACTTCGAGAAATCGAGGCTAATGCCCGATGGTGTTCCGATGCAGCATTGTATTGGAATTAAATGCCGAAAGGTGCCTTTGGATGAACCTGCGTCCCATTAGGTAGTTGGTGAGGTAACGGCTCACCAAGCCGACGATGGGTAGCTGGTCTGAGAGGACGATCAGCCACACTGGAACTGAGACACGGTCCAGACTCCTACGGGAGGCAGCAGTGAGGAATATTGCGCAATGCCCGAAAGGGTGACGCAGCGACGCCGCGTGGAGGATGAAGGCCCTACGGGTCGTAAACTCCTTTTGTGAGGGAATAATTTCTCGCTACAGGCGAGATTGAATGTACCTCAGGAAAAAGCATCGGCTAACTACGTGCCAGCAGCCGCGGTAATACGTAGGATGCTAGCGTTGTCCGGATTTACTGGGTGTAAAGGGAGCGCAGGCGGGTTGGTAAGTCGGTGGTGAAATTTTCGGGCTTAACCCGAAAACTGCCATCGATACTGCTAATCTTGAGTGCAGAAGAGGTTGATGGAATTCTAGGTGTAGCGGTGAAATGCGTAGATATCTAGAAGAACACCGATGGCGAAGGCAGTCAACTGGTCTGCTACTGACGCTCATGCTCGAAAGCGTGGGGATCAAACAGGATTAGATACCCTGGTAGTCCACGCCCTAAACGATGAATACTCGATGTCGGCCCGCAAGGGTCGGTGCCGGAGCTAACGCATTAAGTATTCCACCTGGGGAGTACGATCGCAAGGTTGAAACTCAAAGGAATTGACGGGGGCCCGCACAAGCAGTGGAGCATGTGGTTTAATTCGATGCAACG
>CAZYYD010000073.1:0-11954 GCA_964651225.1 uncultured Ignavibacteriaceae bacterium | reverse complement strand
TCTTAGAATAAACCCTTCTTCTTTTCAATACCCCCACACTTCTACGGATGCAACGGAACTAGGTAAACAGTGGGTTTATCTTTCTGAAATAGAATGGTGGAAAAACTTAAATGGATCGGGATTGTTTCGGTGAGAAGAATTGAATGAAGTCGCGAATAATAAAATACTTACCAACACCGGCACCAATACAGCAGGCGAGGAGACCGAGGACGTTAACGACTCCCGCAATGTCTCCGGCATATTCCAGCCACCCTGTATATCCCAGCAGCCATCGCCAATCATGGATCGCACCGCGGGAGATCAACTGCAGCCGTTGAAACGGGGCATCGCCGATATAAATAGAGACATTCACAATACTTTGACCAGTCCAGTACAATGTGAAGGGAAGAGATCGAAGCGTTGAACGTGTGAAGACATATACTGCGGTCAAGGGGATGATGACTTGAAAAAGAGAGCCACCGAGAATTCCAACGAATTTTCCGAATATGCTGAAAACAAGATGTCCTGTTTCATGAATAAAGAGGTCGATAGTATCGATTACCCAGATGACGAAGGATGCCTGATTACGTGTTTGATGTTCCTGGTAACCCGTTGCCAGAAAAAACGTGAAAGAACAGAGGCAAAAGATAAGAATGATATATATAGCAAAGAGGACCTTCTTCATTTCAACTCGCCTGCGGTACATACCAGCGTTTCAAAGCAGCTGATGCCGGTTTGTTCCGCGGTGTGTAATTCGTTTTTTCATTTGATGTTGCAATGCTTTCCCAGTTCCACCAGAAAATGCCTGCGCACCACGATTGCTTTCCCCATGTTTCAATCACCGCACGATAATAAAGTTCCTGAACGGAATTGTCCTGAACAGCATCAGTTGAGGAACCAAGACTGTAATTCCATGGTTCAGCTAAAGCACCTTTTACAGATTGTATGCCGATCTCGGTAAGAATGACAGGTTTTCTAAATGCCGCTGCTGCAAGTCCGGTCTGCAGGACCGCAGATGATAATCTTGCCGTCGCAGCTTCCAACGTAGGGACGGCATCCGCTGCAGAATTTGTTACAGGATAGTATGCATCAATACCGATGTAATCGAGGTCGTTCCAGAATCCTACCTGGAGATACTCTGCAGTTGTGATTCCCTCATCATATGCACCGCTCCAGTTGGCCGCATAGGTGAGTTTCCCAGAATACATTCTTCGGATTTCAGCAATGATATTCCGCCATCGGGAAGTGAATTGGTACTGCGTTGCCGCAACAAATTCATCTCCTATGCACAGCATCTCGATTTGGTTCTCCTGTGCGAATTGTGCGTATTTCAATATCATCACCAGGTACGCGGAAAACCATGCCGTATCCGGCTGGATAGCGGCACGCCACTCCCCAGAATACAGATCAACGTGCGGTTTCAACATAATCCTTCTGCTCAAGCTGCGGGCATCGACGACTGCTTGTTGCAGATCTTCGCCTGTTGATGTGGTAGACCATGCGGTATTCGTGATGGGATTCCGGCCTGTGGTGTTGGGTGCAATATCGTGACTCGAAGGCGTGCTTTGGTATTCAATAACAGAGAGGGCAATCCATTCTGTCCCTGTTTGATTCACCAGATCGGTAACAGCATTTGATTGGTGTCCTGAACGGAAACCGTCGGCGCTGAACGAAGTATACGTGAATCCTTTCAACTCAAGAGAGTGATTGAGAACCGGCTCGGTCGACGATTCCTTGCATGAAAGAAACAGGACCGTTATCGCGATGATCGCAAGAGATGAAAGGATGCGGCTCTTCATAGTAATGCATAAATATACACATTCTTTCCAACATGTATGTTCGGCACGTTGCGTTAAATCCGTGAATGTTGTATCATGATACAGAGCTATCCACCATCAAAGAACCGACTCTAAGGAGATGAGAGCGTTATGGAATTCATCATAGGATGTATTATTGTACTATGCCTGGGGGCTGCGTTTGAATATCGCATTCGAAGGCCGGATTACTTTATCCTTTATGAAGCTCAAAAGGGACTTGCCGTCAGGAAAGGACTATTCTATCCGCGGCACTTTAGTCTGCCGTTAAAACGCACAACGCATTCATTTCAACTGACGGTGGACGCAACAGCCAAAGGAAATATTGACATTAAGGTCAAATTAGCTGTGACGGTTGGCGCTTCCATGGCACATCTTGCCGAATTGGTACGGGTCGGTGGATGGAGCACCGAAGCGGTTGCGCATGCCGCAAAAGAATTGGAAACCATCCTGCAGGGATTTGTGAAAGGATTCACCGAACAGCTTGAAATCGAAGAACTCTCTTCGCAAAAGATCCATGAGTACCTGCATGAAAAAGTTCCGGCGAGCAAGGCTGCGATGGGCATTGAGGTGATCTCCCTGGCGATTCTTTCCTTTGAACCTGTGAATCCCCAGATTTCCGAAGCACTGAAACAGCAGGAACAGGCGAGGATTCTCGAGCAAACAGAAGTGCTGACCCAAAAGGCCCGCATTGTCGGTACCAAAGTAAAATTAGAAGCTGACGAAGAGATAGCACTTCTTGAGAATCAGCTTGAGTTGAAACGATATGATCTGAAAAAGAGCCGGATGGAACGTGAGTCTCAGTTAAACGACATGCGCGTCAACGATGAGCTAAAAAGGAACCGGAAGCGTCTCGAATTCGATAAAGAAGAACTGGCGATGCTCAAGAGCAGTCCAGAACTCCTCATGCTGACACCTCAGGCAGCACGGTTGGCAGAAGCAAGTCAGGGACTAAAAAATGCGCGTACGGTAGTTTCCCTTTCACCGCAGGACGCTGCCCATGGTTCGGAATTGTTCGCCATGTTCCAGAATATCTTGCAGACTGCACTCTCAACATACCGCGGCAGCCGGGACAAGAAGCAATCAAAGTAGACGAACACACGCATCATGAAAGGAATTCTTTTCACTCAGCACTCTGGTATCAACTGTGCATAGTCAAGACTCTTATCAGCGTACTCTGTTCCAGCTGAAACCGCTGAAAGTTGCCCGTGTCTCAGAAATCAGTGAGGCAACGGCTTCATCCGCCACAGCGCCGGAAGACCGTGTGAATTTCCACATCGGCAATCCGGTTCAGGATAAGCGGCTGATGGCAGCCTATCTTCGCATGGCGCTGGGCATTGATGTACGGCGGGAGGATCTCGACGGCGAGGATGTCGGAAAGATACTCGAGCAGCTCGAATGGAGTGATGAAGACCGATCGTTCGTTGATTTTTTAAAGCAGTTAATTCAGAAAAGCTGCCCCTATTCACCACGAGGCGGTTTTTCCAGAAATGTTCCGCACAGCCTTATCACATCTTTTACTTCCTGGCTTCAGACTCAGCAGGAGCCGTTGTCGTACGATCTCGGTCAGACCTCCGGGAAGAGGGAAGTTGTTCTGTCGACAGGAGGCGTGACAGAGACCCTGCGTGTTCTCTATCATGCGCTTTCAACGTACATTGTCCATCGGCCGGCTCGCCTCGCGAAGCGGGCAGCAGTACTGTTATGGGAAGTCCCGTTACCGAACGATGAATCGTTCTTCACCTCGCTGCAGTTCAGCACGCTGACCCCCTCTGAACAAGATTTGATTCCGCAGCTACAGACGTGGTTCTTGCGGGAGAGCGGCACCCCCGTGTTCCTTGTTATTGGCAAAGAACTGGGGGAGGAAACGCGCCGCCGTCTGCGCCATCTCAGTCTTCAGCACCCCCTGTTCTTTATTGAAGTCAATGATGCGCCGAATCATCTTTCCCTGGCCCGGGAAGCGAAATTAGTGGATCGTGTTCTCCGGTTATTGACTCCGGGTATCTTTACGCCGCATTTTCAGGAATTAGCGACAATATTTTTAGCGGGTCCGGCAGAGTTCCTCAGTATCTTTGAAACGGTGCATTTCCAGCTGAAAGGCTCTCCCTCTGCCTCTGAGATTGAACTGCTGACGTATTTTCTTGAGCATCAAGAGGCAATCACGCCGAAAATAATTCAAGAAAAACATATTTCTGTCGATCCTCCTTTTGACGGAGTATCGTTTTCCAGAGCGTCGGGGCAGACACTCCCGGCTCACACCCGCACCTTCGAGCAGCGGCTTGTTCATACACTAGACGGCAAATCGAAAGTTCTTGATCGACGTATCGACTCCATTGCAAAAAAAACTGCGGATATTCTTGGAAAACTTGAATCACAGAAATTTCTTCCTCTGTCTGACATGTTTGCGGGAACAAATGCCAAATCTTTGATGGATGAATTGGCGGCGCATGCGCATTCACTGCCGTGGCAGGAAGATCTCAAGTCCAGCTTTTTAAATGTCTTTTGCAGACATCACCCTGAATATACGCCGTCGCGCTGCATCGTGATCAGCGGTTCCTCACGCACGGCGTTGGGACTGCTCGGGTTCCATTGCGGCATTCGTGAAGTTGTTGTTCCGGATCTCAGCTGGTCGTATGAGCAGTGTTTTCCAATGATGCATGCCGTACCGATAGCACCGGGATATGAAATTGATGTCGATGCCGTCATCACGGCAGTACAGAAAAAGCTTGATGCAGATCCGGAGTGGAACAGGTATGGTGCTGTTGCACTCAATAATCCGCATAATGCTACGGGACGTATTTTTCGGGAATCGTCGATACGATCTCTTTTGCAATGGCTTCTGGAACATGGTGTTTATGTTATCGACGATCTTTCGTATGAGAATGTTGCTCCCTCTGCTGAACTTCCTTCTATTAAAACGCTGCGGCAGCTTGCGCACGAACTTGTCCGTAATGGTGACAACACTGAACGTCAAACCGAGAAAATCATTTCTGTACATTCAGTCTCGAAAACAGACTGTCTTGCAGGCGCCCGGCTTGCCGTGGTAGAAATTCGCGATGATGCACTCTTTCGCAAGTTGAAAGATCGCACCAGTCTCATCACACCCAATATCGGCGCTATCGCTTTGACGTATCTGTTTTACCGGAACGACGGTGAAGTGGTGCGTTCATACTGGCGATTGCGAAACCGGATATTCCTGGAGCGAACAGAGGCATTGCTGGAAGCCGTGGAGAAACTGCCGGAGGAACGAAATCCCTATCGCATAAAAATTATTCCACCGACAGGGAGTATGTATCCGCTTCTGGTTATTGATGATCTGCCGGCAGGACTTTCGCTGGAATGGCTCGCCTCGGGACTAGCACGACGCGGTATAGGTATGCTCCCTCTATCGACATTTGCACATACGGAAGAAGGATTCGTCACGGGGCGAAAAACGTTCCGTCTCACACTGGGCGGTGTGGATGGTGCAGAAGTGCTCTTGAAAAAAACACGGCGGGTTCTCATCGATCTCAACCGGTTAATTGCCGAAGAGTCGGCAAGGTATAACCGAAAGCAGCTGGCCAGCGTCGTACCGCAGTATCTTGGTTCGGATGATGAACGGCAAAACCTTAAACGCTGGACCAGAGTTGAACACGCTATTCGTGAGAAGAGCCAGCAAGTAAAATTGCGGATAGGGCTGGGATCTGATTCTGCACAGCATCTGGAAGAATTCAGAACCGGCTACCTGCCGCAGCGGCTTGAGGTATTCAGACAGCGCTATCATGACCGGCTGGTGATCGCAGAGGAACTTCTTCAGCAAACCCGTACCGACGGAGGCAAAGCCCTTGCCTATCGGCTCGAGAGAGAACTGTATAAAGACTCACTGATCCGGCGCAGCGAGGCGTTTCACAAACGGATGTACGACCGCACAGTACATCCAACTCAGAGATATTCTATTCAAACAGAACTCTGTTTTCAAGGTATCATTCACGATCTCCTCCGCCACCGTGAAGTATCAAACCAGAGTGTTCAATCGGCCGTGCAGCAGCTCCTTCGGGAATACCATGCTCTCAATGTGGCTATCAATTCCAGCGAAGAATCTGATGAACTTATTCTGGATCTTGATTCTCTTATCGATAGCGAGAACTATGCTGCACTGTTCGCTGCGTCTGATTTTCACTCTTTCCTCTCGTTTTGGGGAGATTGGGATGGAAGCAATCGTCCTTCCGGCCAGGGACATCGTTTAGTAGCTACAACGCTGATCGAAAATGTATCCCGGCTTTCCAGCTTACTCTCTCAGCTGGTCCGTGTAGAAAAAAAGCTTTCGGTTGATCCGCAGCTTCTCGTAGAGATTCAGCGGGTTCCTGAAAACAACCTTCAATTTACTCGTCTCCTCAACGACATCACCTCGCTGACGCATCAGCTTGAAAAACGTTACCGCGGAGTTCTTCCGTTCAATGTAAAGCCGGGAAAAATACGGTATGTCGGAATGAAACTTCATCTGGCGCGCGATCCGCTTTCTCTCTTGTGGTACCATAATGACCGGCTCGAACGAAAGATGCTGGATCTCCGGCGGCGCCGATGGGAATCAATGGAGCGGTATTTTGAGTTAAACAAAAAACTACGCAAGCAGCTGCACACGCTGATTCCGGTCATCCTCAAACATCTTGATAATCGCGCGTTGGCCCTGGAAGCATGTCTCTATCGGGATCTCCTTCAGCGTTTTGTCATCACACCGCGTGTTCATCAGAAGATGATCACCGCGCAGGATCCGTTTGCCATCGATACGACCGTGCACAATCTTCACGAGATCAATGAGCTGGCGGCAACGTATGGAAATCCCGGACTCATTCTTGCACTGCAGGTCAGTATGTCAACGAAGGCAGAAGCGCTCATCGCGTTGGACCGGAAAATGCGCGCACGCCGCGAACAGACACTGCGTGAACATTCCGGAATTGAACTTCCCCCGGTACTTCTTGTTCCATTATTCGAAGATCTGGAAGCCGTGCGGACGATTCCGGCCTATCTCAACAAACTGTGGGATTACGCGCATCAGAGCCGGCGGGTCGATCAAGACACTAAAGATCGTTTCGCTGAATTTATTCCGGAAATTTTTATTGCCGGTTCAGATTTAAGCCAAGCGGTAGGACAAGCGGCCGGAGCTGCTTTGTTCAGGCAGGCGAAACACGATATTATCCTATGGCTGGCTCAGCACGGATTGACGGATGATGTCCGAATCAAAATGGGAAGCGGCGAACCGATGCAGCGCCAGGGAGGATATTATGCACCGTTCTCCGGAGAACCGGCGTTCATCTCTTCTCGGGCAGCGATGAAATTGTTTGCGCAGCAGCTTCCTGCTTCCGCGCGAAAAAGCGCTGAATATGCCACCACACCCCTGATGGGTATCTTTGTTGGTGGAGATCTCCGCACATTCCAGAGTACGCTCTCCGAACATCTCCGGTATATGCCGGTAAACGAATTGGTGCAGGTTCTTCATCACGTCAAAGAATCTCAGCACATTCACCACGATGACCTGCTTCGAGCTTCTGAGTCGCTCATCGAAAGCCGGTTACAGCTGAAAGAACGGGGAGCACAGGAAATTGAACGGTTAACACTCGGCTCCCGCGATGCGGTCTACGATCAATTCACTTCACTCGTCACGGAAAACTTCAGGCAAATCTTATACGGCCGGGAGGCGGACGTCGTCGGTATGCACATCGCGTCATATTTTATTGCCCGTACTATGCCGCAGCTGCGCGACCGGCCGACCGTGCGTCCAGGATCAGGGCCGGACAGCGACCGCGGACAACGCATCCTCGAAAAAGTCTCCCAGACGATCCCTCTGGCTCGGTATGGAAGTATGTTGCGTGCGATCGCCCATAACCAGGCGCAAACCATGGTGCTGGGGGTCAACCAGCTGACAACCGGTTTATTCCGCGCATTGAATGTTTTTTCCCAAATGGAGTTCAAGGATGGGGATGCAAGGACGCTGATTGCGGATCGCGTCCTGCCGCAGCTTCCGGTCTACGAAATTCTCCAGACACTCCGGTTGTACCATGACATCGATCTCACGTATCTCAGGAAAATCGAAACCGCGTTTCCGGCGGGCAACTCTGCATTTCTTGCATTGCGCGAGGATAATGATAGTCTCCAAAATTTCCTGCATCTTTTCCGGCAGGAACTTGTACGCCGCCATGGAGTGGATGTGAATGAGTTCTTTGAGGGGGATATTTTCCTTCCCAAATTACTGCCGACTCTGCGTCCCGATCTGGCGGTACTCCTGCAGCGGGATCTCTTCAACACACAGATCGATGTATTCCTGGAGGATGTCGGAGACTCTATCGATCCACGATGGAAAACGTCGATCGAGCAGCTTCTTGGTGTCCGTACACACGTGCAGTCATGGCGGACAAAGATCTGGCAGCTGCTGGAAGAGCCGGTGTATCAGCAGGTGCGGAGTTTTACAGAACTTGCTGCGGCACTCAATTCCCTGACAGCCGGAAAACCGCTCACTGCAATTCCCGCTTCATCGCGGGGAGTGAAGCTTTCTTCTGACCTTTCCCAGTTCTTCCGTGCATCCAGTGCCGACGATGAAATGCGCCAGTTCCTGGCAGCTTCTCTGGAATACCTTGCATCAGTCTCTGAAGGAATGGTGGAGGTGCCGGTGACGATCATTCGGGCCATGAAAGATGTCGAACAGATCGCCCGTATCGAAGAGCAGGCTCTTCCCACCGACAAGCAAGATCTGCTGCGGTTCTATGTGCTCCAGATTGCGCGCCTCACAGGTGAGAACGGATAAGATGATGTGCTGAGGATCCATGATGATATTTTACTTGTGTTTATGATTCCATCTTCATAGTTTTTCATATTCAAGAATGAGAGGATTCCACGCATGCCAAAAAAAATAATGGTTGTTGATGACGAAGATTCATTCCGCAAATCCATTGCTATCATGCTGAAAATAAAAGGGGGATTTCAGGTGGTCGAAGCGGAAGATGGGCTCACGGGACTGGAACTGGCCCGGCAGCACTATCCGGATCTCATTATCAGTGACGTGTTCATGGATAATATGAACGGTTTCATGATGCTTGAAAATCTTATGGATGATCCGCAAACTGCAAAAATACCTGTGATTATGATGACGAGCGCCGCGCAAGGAGCCGGGGCATGGAACTCCTGTCTGGCAGTTCATTATCTGGATAAGGGATTTACACTGCCCCAGCTTCTTGAGTTAGTGGACAACATCCTCAAGATCGAACGGAAAGTTTGATTGCCGCAGGGAGAATGGTTTTCCGATATAGTCGTGCGGCGGAGATTCAGCAAGACGTTCCGGACCTTTTTCAATATTACTCCACGGAATAATTTTTACTTAGATTTTTTATATCAAACCAAGAACCACCTTGTCAAGGACAGCACCACAAGCGGGGGCATTGAAGAAGCTCACGGCGATCCTCGTGCTGCTTGTGCTTCTCCCGGCCATTTTCTATTCTGTTTATGAGATCAATTCTCTGACACAGAGTGAGGATTTGATCGATAAGGCATATCGGCAACAACTCGACGCTGTTCTCTTCTCGGTAAATCAGTACGCTTGGGATATTGCGGACAGCTGGGCCAGCGAAATCGACCGGGTCCTTCGGACGGAAAGGCCTTTGGCATTGCCTCATGTCGAAAGCGAATTCAGGGAGTTCATGTCGTCCAACCGCGGAATTCATACACTTTTTCTTACTGACACATCCGCTGAAAAGATCCTGCTGATATCGCTGTCATCACAAGATTCAATCCAAAGAAAGTTGCGGGCAGGGGACGTGCAACGACAACTCCGAGCAGATCGCGGGCTTGTTACCCGCCTTGTTCGGCTGCAGGAAACCGGATATCGCAAGATCGAAGGCATTTCCATCAGCGACAGCCGGGGAGAAGAATCGACAGTTCTCCTCTTTGTCAGCGATGCCCTTCCAGGCCCAAAATCCTTGGTTGGAATAATGTTAGACTCCGAACCCTTCATTCGTGAGATTCTTCGTCAGAAAGTAGATGAAGCTGCCGGCAGCGAGTTTGTTCTGATTCTGGCGCGAAAGAGTAACAATCAAGTCATTTACGCAACTGGGGAAACAGCTCCGGGCGATGTGCGCCAAACAAAAGACCTCTGGCTCTTTTCGGACTATAGTCTCGGGATCCGTTTGAAAGGTCAGACAATTGAGGAGCTTGTCCGCGAGAGGTTCTATAGCAGCCTTATTCTGCTGGGGATTCTCAGCCTTATGATCATTACCGGCGTATTGTTTGTGTATCGCACGATTCGTCGGGAAATGGAACTGGCTCAACTCAAGTCTGATTTCGTCTCGAATGTGTCCCATGAACTTCGAACTCCTCTCTCCCTCATACGTATGTTCGGTGAGACATTGGAAATGGGTCGAGTATCGAGTGAAGAAAAGAAGCAGGAATACTATACAACCATTCTCCGGGAGACCGAGCGCCTGACGAGACTGGTGAACAACATTCTCAATTTCTCTCGAATGGAATCTGGAAGGAGGGAGTACCAGTTCGCAAGCGTAGACTTGAACACGGTCGTTCTGAAAGTCCTCTCAAGTTATGAATCACATCTCGCACACAACGGCTTCAGCGTGAAGAGAGAGATTACCGATCCTCTGCCGTACATCAGAGCAGATGCAGAGGCGGTTTCTGAGATGCTGCTGAACCTTATCGACAATGCTGTGAAGTACAGCGATAAAGAGAAATTGCTCAGAATCGCTACAGGTATTTCCGGTCAACGTGTCTATGTTGAGATCGAAGACCACGGAATCGGTATAGCACCAAGCGAACAAACGAAGATCTTCGATAAGTTCTACCGTGTCTCGACAGGATCGGTCCACGAGACAAAGGGAAGCGGCCTGGGTTTAACCTTGGTTCAACATCTTATAGACGCCCATCACGGCGAGGTATCCGTTGAGAGTCAGCTGAAGAAGGGAAGCACCTTCCGGCTCTCGTTTCAACAGATGCCTTAACGTAAAAAAAACTGATAAACGAGCAACGACATGCCCACAATCCTGATAGTTGAAGATGAACCCGAAATGCAGCGGGGATTAAAAGACAATCTCGAGTTCGAAAACTATGTTGTTGAACTCGCAGCTGACGGTCAGATCGGACTGCAAAGAATTTCCGAGCACTCCTATGATCTCATTATTCTGGACATTATGCTTCCAAAGATGTCCGGACTGGATCTTTGCAGACGCGCCCGGGAGCAGGGGATAAAAACTCCGATCATCATGCTCACCGCAAGAGGAGAAGAGATTGACAAGGTGCTCGGCCTGGAGCTTGGCGCCGACGACTATGTTACAAAACCGTTTGGCGTGCGGGAGCTTCTGGCACGCGTTAAGGCTTTGCTCCGGAGAGCAGAAGGATCTGTCGGTGCGGCTTCCGAACGAGTGGTCTTGGGCTCCGTGGAAGTAGACTTTGCAGCCTATACTGCCACACGTGAGAGGAAACCGCTCAATCTGACGCCAAAAGAGATTGAGATCCTCAAATACTTCTGGCACCATCGCAACAAGACTGTCACTCGTGATGAACTCCTCACGAATGTGTGGGGTTATGATGAGTCCTTAAGTACCCGCACAGTGGATAACTTCATTTTAAAACTGCGCCAGAAAATCGAAGTTGACCCGGCAACTCCAAAATATATCCTCACAATCCACGGTGTTGGCTACAAACTCGTCGTCTGATTACTCCCTCGCCATGTACAACCCACTTTGTCCCAGGGACAACCTCCTTAGAGACATCTTTTGACAAAATCCTTACGCGTCTGAAACATCTTTGACAAATGCATTCCGTACTGTGATGTAGATTCACTAATCAACGAATCACATCTCACCGATACGTTGGAGGATGCCATGAAAACACTCAGACTGCTGGCAATTGGATTTGCCATCTCTGCAACCGCCGCTGCCTGCTCGCCATCGCAGCATCAACTCTCAATACTCGAGGATTCCCTTTCTGGAAACGAGGCCTCAAAAGGGCTCGATATCCGGATGATCGAGAAAAGTTACCTCGCTTGCCTCGGCTCAGGAAATCCTGGCGAAGTTGAGTCCGCGCTTGACCATGTGATCTATATGCGAATAGCCTTTCCCGATGAGGATCTCAGAGAAAATGAAGCTCCCCGCCGCAAGCAGCGGGGTATCTGTGACGCTCTAAAAGAGT
>CAZYYD010000072.1:0-12542 GCA_964651225.1 uncultured Ignavibacteriaceae bacterium | reverse complement strand
CTTTGACATATTTTTTGCATTTACTCTTGACTCTTAACACAGTACCTGGTTAGGCAACGCCCTACTTTTATAGTTATTTAACCAATACGCCAAATTGTATCGAGTTGATCGGAGGAACATCTTTTTCCCATCCTCGGCGTTCATTCAGGCTTATAGTACTTTGACCGTTATTTATTGTTCGAAAATGGAAAGTTTCCACAGCCAATCCGCCATCGACCTGTTGACCACTTTTTGATCTATAGCTTGTGCTATCTAGTTGCACAACACTTGTATTGCTGATATTGTAGAACCACTGATATCCACCATCATAATTCACATCCAGCTCCAATGAAAACTTTTGATTTGGAGAATACGTAGTACTCTTGCCGTTAATATCAGTGCCAAGTTGAATTT
Source organism: uncultured Ignavibacteriaceae bacterium (assembly GCA_964651225.1). GTDB lineage: Bacteria > Bacteroidota > Ignavibacteria > UBA10030 > UBA10030 > Fen-1298. Next base: position 12,149 of record CAZYYD010000072.1, on the reverse strand, counting down.
CTGTTGGCTGTGAGGACTTTGAGCAGCCAAGAAGAATAAATGCGATAAGAGAGAATGTGAAAATAGTTGGTTTCATTTTATTCTCCTCCAAAATGTTTTTGAGGCGTTGCCTAACTATGATTAGGCTGAGCCCCGCAGGATATCCCTTCGTATTGAGCGTTATACTGCTGATTTCAGCCTAATATGCGTGTTTTGTAATATAGACTGCGCGACCTGCAGTCCCTTGGATGGGTGCTGTTAGTGATAGTCCCTGTATTCCTCGTTCGGTACTTCTATACAGTCCGATCCCTTTCTTTCAAAAAATCTTCTTTGTATTTTTCCCTTGAGGTTTACGCTAAACTATCAAATGCCTCAATCAATTGCAAGGGAAAAATTATGGCTAACCAAAAGATTCTACTGCAAATGCGTAATTGCATCCGCACACAACATCTCAGCCTGCGCACGGAAGAAGCATACTGCGGATGGGTCAAACGATTTATGGATTTTCATATGTTCAAAGATTTGCGGACCCTGCGCAAATCGCACATCGAACAGTTTCTCACGTCGCTTGCAGTGAATGAACAGGTTTCAGCATCCACACAAAATCAAGCACTCAATGCAATTCTCTTTCTGTACCATCAAGTGTTCCAACTGAAAATCGGACTACTACAGGATATCGTACGCGCAAAAAGAACCACCCGCCTTCCCGTTGTGTTCTCAAAGGAGGAGATTAAAAATATTCTTCGCCAGCTCCCGGGGACCTCCGGATTGATTTGTTCGCTGTTATACGGCAGCGGGATGCGCTTGCTGGAATGTCTGCAGCTGCGTGTCAAAGACATCGATTTCATGCGGAAACAAATTATTGTGCGTGAAGGAAAGGGTGAAAAAGACCGTATTACACCTCTGCCGGTGTCACTCATTCCTCAGTTGGAGCGGCAGATCGCCAAAGTAAAAGTGATCCATCAGGAAGACCGGGCTGCCGGGTACGGCGATGTTCATCTCCCGGATGCGATTAGTAAAAAGTTTCCGCGCGCATCAAAGGAGTTTATTTGGCAGTATGTTTTCCCGGCCTCAAAACGCTCGATGAATCCGATCACGGGAGCACTCCAGCGACATCATCTGGACGAAAGTGCTGTGCAACGGGCGTTCAAGATCGCATTGCAAAAATCGAATATCAACAAAGCGGGAACTGTTCATTCCCTCCGGCATTCGTTTGCAACTCATGTGCTGGAATCCGGATACGATATTCGTAGGGTGCAGGAATTATTAGGACACAAGGATGTCCGAACAACGCAAATCTATACTCATGTGATGGATCGAAAAGAATTGGCTGTGCGTAGTCCGTTGGATACGTGAAGAATCACCGATTACTCACTGATGTTCTGCACGCAGGAATATCACCTAATAAAATATAGACTATGTCCGTGTGTTGCAATATGACACATTACAACCAGATCAGGAGGCATTCCAAGTGCTTGTGTTACCCGGCTGAAAATGATTTATTCTCTTTCATATCAAGCGCCATCCGGAGAACAGGGAATTTGTAGTTGCTCGATATACTCCGCTTGCGAGCAATATGTTTCTCCTTCCACTTAAAATCGAGCATTCGACGGGAATATTTTCAAACGTGCGGCTTCCAAATGCAACAATAAAAATCCCTAGCGCACTACCAAACGTCAGGTTTAGGGAGGCTATCGTGCCGTCGGGGAGACTTGATACAAGTTAATAAAGCACCTCAGAGTGCAAATCTGTGTTTCCTATTTTAGGGTGGTGGCAATGCACCAGCAACATTCAAATCCTCTAGGAATTTGTCAAATCAGAAAGAAGAACTATCTCTCCCGCAAGCATCCCGTCCCAAATCATTTTCTTCATTTTCTTTTCCTTTCTACATTCATATCATCGACTCTCTTTGCTCAACAACCTGAAATTCAATTGCCGGCTCAATAACTGGTTGTTCTTTCGGCAACCTGCGTCCAATAGGGACATATGAGTCAAACTTGCTTTTCTGGCGCTTGGTGAAGGGGATAACATCGACACCTATATCGGCGACAAGGCACTCTGCCTGCGCGTCATCAATACCATGTCTCGCACACATCGCTATCACATCAAGCTTGGCGTCGATAAGTGCTTGATCTCGAATTTCTTCCATCGTCAATTCAGCCATTATGCACCTTCCTTTGAATACGACATCAGTGACGGGATCTCAGCACCTGACCACGCCAAAATGAAGAACATCTCTTCCTCGCATTCCTTAATGCCACGGAGTTTTCCACCGATTTCAGTGTTAATGGTTTTGCACGGCTTTTTTGTAGTCATCTTAACCTTCTAATGTTTGTTTTTACAGCCACACGTAAATTTCAATATCGCATCTTTGATCGCTTCACATCTGTCGTAATCGTCAATCAACGGCTTCGCTGGGAACGCTTTCTTGCAATCGTAGCAGAATATCTCTGCGCGATCGAATGTGTCTAATCGGCACGCGAGACAAAGGTTTCCAAGAGGAATAGGATCGTCACCAATGTGTGCCATTGTCGCTTATCTCACATGAACTTGTGTTTCGCATACAGCTACCTCGTCAATAACCTGTTGCACTTCAAACTTTTTCACTACCCGGCCGCGAACATTTATCGATACATTAAAGTTGTTGGGCAGGTCGCGTGCAATCAGTCGTTTAACTAATCCCATGACATTCCTGATTGTGTCAGTCTTCTCTTCGAGTGATAATTCCATACTTACTTACCCTTTTTCTTAAACGGCGAACCGTGATGGATTTCAGTCTTCACAACTTCTTCTGTGGTTGTCTTGCGGGTTACTAATTCCTGCGACTTGGTAGGAGTTTGCTGTGACTGCTTGCTCTTGTCACCCTTGGAAGTCTTTGTCGTTTTGCTCTGAAGACCACCAGAATTCTCAGGTTCCACTGGAGCTGCAACAACAAGTTTCTCTTTGAACGAAATACCGTAATCCTTGAGATCATACGTCAACACACCAACGACTTGTTCGAGAACGACTTCTTTATTCTCTACTTGCGACATTAACGTGTTCAAGAGATTCACAACCTTGACCGTTGTATCAATCTTCGTCTGTGTGTTCTCACTCGCGAAGGAACCACCGACTATTTCGTATTCTACTTGTTCAGGAAGAACACCGTATTTCGCTACCTGCGTCAGCAACTGAATATCACAGGCACGACGTAGAACAACGTGCGACCTACTCTGCACTCGGCTCAACAATCTGTAATAACTATCCAGCGAAATGCTTGCCATATCCTTGAGAACAAGGTGTCCCTTGAAGCCAACGACTTCTTTCGATACACCGGTGGCGAGGAAGATCAGCTCTAAGAGAAATTCAATGACTGCGGTTGAGTCTTGCATATTATCGCCATGCAATCTTTGGACTTCTACATCACCCTTCGTGAACAACTGCCGAATCAAACGCTTGGAATTCGGTGTCAGGTCTGTCAAATTATTATTCTTGAACTCGTCGACATCTTTCCACTGCGTAGCGTTCTTCAAATTAAAAACCTCGATTTCTCCACCGCTGCGCATCCATTTGGAAACAACTCCGTTAACCATATCGCCAACGCTCGAGAGCATACGACGACTCGCCATCAGATACGGAATACCTCTGGTCTGAAATGCAGATTTCTTCCATGTTGATTCTGCAATCTGCCATTTTGCAAATGTCGCTATCACTTCTCTTGACAAAGAATCTATCTGATGATACGCTTCATCCGGATTCACAATCTTTCCGTTCACAAGCTGCGGTTCAATCGTATAGTGCGGACGATACTCGAGTGCGCGAACAATGCCCTGGCTATCAGCAATTACTTCGCACGACAATCCACCTTCGTTGAGCATGTGTCTGAGATATTCATCCTTGTTGTCGTTCCATTTGACAATCTCAATCAGCTTATTCAAATCCTTTGTGATGACTTTCGCCATCGGATGCCCTTCGCGTCCGTCGATCTTATCGATTTTCACATAAGACTCTGCATCTGCAACGGGACCAACAACTCTATCCATCAAACCTGAAAAAATCGGATTGTTCTCACTCAACCTTTTGCAATCTATCACACCTGTGAGATAATCGCTCGACACACCGAAAATATCGAAGGCCATAAGTTGCTGACCCATTCGGCTATCGTAACGACTTCCAATTTCAGAAGTCGGAATAGAAATATCTTTTACTTCTGCACCGGCAGATCTACTCCACAAACTCGTAACGCTTCGCACAATGTTGTTAATATTCTCTGATATATTCGCCATCACGTTCTCCTATACGCTCATAATCAATGTTCAATATACTGAACATTAGACACAAATCAATTAAATAATTGGGAATCTCTAGGCTGTTCTCGTCGTGTATTATATCTCTGAACTGATCTTTGTGGAAAAGAAACAGCTTTTATTCATAGAAAGTGGCCGTTTATATTTGCCGAGTAAGTTTTGCTACTTCGTACTCATTTATCCCTCCGAATATCGCTGAGGTAGACAATCAAGACAAAGTTGTAAGTCTTGAAGATATTTTGGGCTCTACGTTCTGCGGAGAGAAACGCTTTTGGGAGTTGTCCCAAGCAATCATGACAGATGCTGTGAATTCCATTGCGATGTTCTGGCAAGATGCATGGTTGGATTTTGTTAAGCCGAAGAAGAATGAGGAATAGAAAATCAACAATACAAAGAATTTAGCAATACCGTAGGTTCTGTTAATCAAATAATCAAAGAGCTGATGGTTAGTCAGCTCTTTAATTGTCCTTCTATTTCTAGTTTATTACTTTGTCAGCAGCATCTTCATCGTCTGGCTGAATGGCTTATCACCGTCCAGTGACGTTGCAGTAAACCGGGTAAAGTAGATACCGCTTGCGAACCTGGACGCATTGAATGTTGCGGTATAATATCCAGCTTCCATCATCCCATCTGCCAGCACAACTACTTCACGACCCAATACATCATATATACGCAGGGAGGTATAGCTTGTTGTGGCTAATGAATATGAAATCGTTGTGCTCGGATTAAAGGGATTGGGATAGTTCTGAGAAAGATGCGTCTCCCTCGGGATCAAATCCGGAAAGGTTACTGTGCGCTCAGAAGATTCTTCCTTGGCTATTATTACAGTTGAATCCTGTTCTACGGTATAGCAGTTTTCAAGTGCAAAGGAAAGCGAATCAGCGACATTTTGTGATAGTTTCAACCGTAAGAATGCACTTAAGTTGCCTGTATGCCCCACATCGATATGCCCTATTTTGCCACTTCCGGCATTCAATGGCATACTGGCTAGAACGTTTTTCGTGCCTGTTCGCACTAATTCTAACACGCATCCGGCATTCTTCTTATTTTTTTCCCCTTGTTCCATTGCCGATACACAGACATCCAATGTACTATTGTCTGCAAGAGTAAACGGCTCACTTTCCAGATACGGGGCCATCTGAGCAAGTGTCATCATCGGTATGGTATCTGGGGGTGTAGGCCAGATTACAGAGAGACCGTTCTGAGCTTCAATCTCAACCATATATCGATAGGCATTCTGTTTGAGTGAAAACCGCATTTGATGGCCTGCAAGCTGTTTCCGACCGGAGGATTTGTCTAACTCTCCACCACCCTGACCACCCTCGTTTACCGGTTCTGTAATCGAGGTGTTCTGAAGTCTATAAAGCGTCCCCTGTGTACCGGTATACAGAACAAGACGACTACTATGATATTGAGCATCGTCGTTCATAGGTAATTGTGCCCCCACTGCATTACTGGCAATCGATGCCATACCCGACCATGAACCATCGGCATATGTAGCTTTCATCAAAGTCGCATTATTATTAATATCCCATGCAACCGAGACAGCATTTCCGTGTGTTCTGCTGCCAGCAATGGAGGGACGGTGGTGTGCACCAGAGTTCCCATTGACATGAAATACCGACACTGCTCCATAGCTATTAGCAGCATCACGCATGCGTGTTTTAATCGCTTCAGTCTGTGTTTCGGCATTGGTATACCGCCAGGTGATCCATTGTCTTCCGGTATTATCTATTCCAATGCATGGTTCGCAGTTGTTTTCGAACTCATCCACATACATAATGGTTTCTGTGGAGGAAACAGAACCGTTAGTTTGAACGTTACAGTATTTGATATCTCCCCCCTGTTCCCAAACGATATGCACAAGTGAGCCATTGACGATTGCAGATGGGTCCTTTGCGTATGTGTCTGTTCCTGCAATCTTCGCAGGGGTAGAAAGGTAACCAAATGACTGCATCCAATAGATACCATCCGGACCTCGATAAAATATGAAAGGATATGCAGCCACCGGATTTGCTATGACTGTTGATGTATAATCTGCCGATGTCTGAATATCTATCCAACTGCCATCACTTACCATCTGCATAACGACAATATGATATGCTGAGTTATCCATAGCGCGGCATTCCCAGGTAACAAATGGTTTGAAAACAAACAGATTGGGGTCGGGGCGATAATAGCTGATGGAAGGATTATGATTATGAACGTCCTGATAATCCCATTGTCCGCTCACAAGCGATTCAGGACTCCAATTCGTTCCATCCGTAGAGTAGGTATACCAGATTTTATTAGCGGATTCGTACACAGCATGATACACACCTGCCGGATCCATAACCACTTTACGCTGGCTGTTAGAAGCGGTCACTGCAGCAACTGTAGTGGCAAGATGGGCTTTGTAAAGAGCTGTAACGGTTGCATTTGAGGAATTAAAAACTACAGCTGTTTGGAGAGAAGCATCGTTTCCGAGATTCGCATTTGTCCCTAACCAGTTCTGAAACACACCTGTATATGTCTGTCCATTAACAGTCATCGTTTGCATTTGTGATGCACTGACTGAGTAGTAAGGCTTTCCTGGTTCTATTAGTTGCGATAGGAATATATTGTCGCTGAAGTTTGGAGCTAACGTGATATTACGGAACGTGTTAGATTGATTCCCTGTTGCATCCACCCACCACGGATCTTGATAAGACAACGTACCATTCAATGAGCCAACCTCAAGCAAAGAAATATTAAAACTCGCCGGATATGTTCCATGAAAATAAGCATCACGACGTGTTATTATCACCAAAGGTGAGAATACTTGCTTAAGGTGAGGCTGAGATCGATCTTGATCCCATGTTTGATGTTTTATTCCTTGTAAAATCTGTTGGTACGTTTGCGAAGTGTGATTTCGACTTTTTGTAACATATACCAAGTTAGAATCAGAAATTAGAGAATCTCGTTCAGCAGTCAGGGCTACTAATCCACCCAAATTGGGATTAGAAGTACTTCGGTTTGCCAGTGTAATCGGCGTTTTTCCCGGATGTTTTGTTGATACTTGATCTCGAAACGTGGTTGCTGCCGACTTAAATTGAAGGTTCGTATTTCTTACAATCAAACTACCGTAATCATTATATGTTTGCACATCCGAATTTCCCGCAATATCATTGTCAAGAAATCCCCACCAGAAAAACCCAGTAGCCCCCTTAGCTAGAGAGGATTCAAGGGCTTCGTTCATATACTGAGATTGCCTCCCCCACGAAAAATATGTAACATCATCAGTTAATGAAATATTGCTGGGTGGATCGCTTTGTATCTTCGCGGGATAGTTTGTTTCTGTTATATGAATTTCTTTTTGTGTCCCATCGCTATTGTTGTTTAAACCTAAACCCATCAGCGCTCGCCTTGTAGCCCAGACCATTTCACCAACGGCAAAGCCCATGACGGGTATCGCAAAATAAGAATTGGGATAAATATTGACTCCTACGATTTCCAGATCGGAAGCAAATCTTTGGAGACCATTTACCATCTTAATCATATGCAAGGCAGTGGTAAGACGAGCCGACGGATCTTCCTGCCGTACCGCATCTACTAGAACACGCCATAGTTTGTCCTGGAATCCGTTTTGATTTTCATCTTCCCATAAATTCCCATGACGAGTATTATCGATAAGTTCAGCATACTTGGCTGCATTTAATTCTGCTTCTATTGCCCAGAGCGATATTTTATTTCTATATCGACGAACTGCCGCATGGGCAAAAACCTTCAGATTGTAGAGGTAGGTATTGGCGCTTACAACAAAGAATTTTTTATCTGCCTCTATCCTGTCTTGTATTTCAGTTCCTTCTGGTGCAGAGTCTGGAACTACTGTTTTATCATTATACTTTGCTACATCTGATTCTTGTTGCGTAATTTGCGGAATTACATCAAATCCTAATCTCGATGCCATCTCTATTATAGAATCACATTCAATCCATAAATCATTTCTTTCAAGCAGAGCATTTACGGCGATTTCAAGTGCATTACCCTCAAGCTGTGAATAACTAGACGGATTTAAGATAAAACACGAACTTAAATCTATCCATGGAATGGAAATTCTAATAGACTTTGTTGAATATTCATACATTTTGTCCAATACTAAGGCTTGTAAATCGCCTGTCGGCTTATTTTCTGTCCATTTGGAAAAAGGACCTGCTTGAAAGGCATAGTAAGGACATGCAAAACCAAGATAATCAAATGTTGAATTGGTTGGAGCCGGTGGAACAATTGAGACGAAAGATTGGTCAGAAGGGTTTATTCCCTGCATAAAATCCATCGCAATAATGAGATCACCAGCTGTTGTACCACTAATTGCGAATTGAATTGGGAAGCTATTTACTATCTCTGTGAGAAGATCTGGATCAATACTTGTGCTTGACTTAATTATATCGAAGACATCAAAACTTATGTTGTTTTGAAGAGTGGTTTTATATGAGTCCATAAATCCAAAAGTATTTAAAAACCAACTTGTAATTTTACATCCAGCATCGTACACCCATCCTCCTCCCAACCACTCATACCAAGAAACATCGGCATATCCTTCGATATTAAAGCTATCTACTGAACATTGAACATTCGATATGTAAATTTTATTCGTAATAGCAGGACCGGTTGTTTGGAGTTGTCCGGTAGCTACGAGAATAAAATATGCATCAAACCGGCATATGCCTTTATTAAATCCTATCCAACATTTGTCAGTCGAATTACCAATTCTTATTTCAATTTGATTGGGCGAATAAAGAATGGATGAAAGATTTCCCGGTGTATATACACTTATATTGGATCCACCGCATCGTTGACAACTGCGGAATAGATTTGTTCTCTTATCGATTCCACTTGTTGAATATATAGTGTATTCACTGTTTCCGAAAGAAAGTCGTGCACTTGATGATCATGACCATTCATCTTAATAATCATATTTTTATTATGGTAGTCCTGCCCCGTGCAGAACGCATATAGTGAAGTCATAAGAAACAGAACCTGCATCACCTTTTTCATTGTTTTCCTCCTTTGATTTGTGGTATAATTCCACCAAATTGTATTAGAAATAAAACAATTGGAGTAGTTTGTTCTTTACCTAAATACCTTCAACTTCTGGCAAATAAAAAGGCGGCGTCTTTCCCTGTTAAGGAAAGACTTTTTGAGCTTGCCTGCTCTCCACCTTCTATTTGCCTTTTGACCACCGTGCAGTTCTAGCTGCACGGTGGATTTATTTTAGTTATTTGTATCCGCGTATGACAATCGGAGCACCATTATATGTTGTTAAATACCATCCCCCGATTAAAACAAAATTGCTTGTTGGATATACGCTGGTAAACCAAGCACCACTTTTGTTTAATGCTTGGATATTTAAATAGGAATACCAACTTGAACCGTTGTAATGTGCAACTTCTCCACCAGTTGTTACATCGAAAATATCATTCTGTTTGATACCACGAATGGAAGATACAACATATGTCAACCCTGTACTTATTTGTGAACCAAGAGAGTTATTCATTGTGAGTTTGTAAAGTCCGCTTCCACCGTCGAGATAAATATAGTTTTGATTGTTTGTCCAAACCGTCTTAAAATATTGAATTTGATTGAGTGGTCTAGTGGTATTATCATATATCGTCGACCAACTCGTTCCATTGTATTGGAGTACAACACAATGCCCATCGGCAACATTTGTCCCTGTTGCCCAAATATGTGAACCATCATTACCCCAAATATCCTGTAAGTCGACCGAAGTGTTGCTTGTCATCTTCGTCCAGCTACTACCGTTGTAGTGGAGAATTATTCCATATGCTCCGTCATAGCCAACAGCATAAACAGAATTTGGATTTTCTCCCCAAAGTTTATTTATTGAAAATGATACTGGAAGACACATTGTAGATGTTTGCGTGTTGCCATTCCATCGAGCCACCTGACTTCCATTCAATGCGATCCAGATGTCTGTTTCGCTAAAAGCAAAAATAGAACTTGCTTCATATGCATTTCTGCTTTGCTGTCCACAAATTGTATAAAACAAGATTCTCATGAGCTCCCACTTACTTCCATCCCAGTGAGCAGCATTATAAGGATATTCCTCGTTAGGCTTACCTGTACTATCGTTAAGGTAGATTCCACCGACAGCCCATGCATTATTTCTGTTGAATACCCATACATCCCGAATTAATCCTTGCGTACCTAGTGTATCAACGATCCAATTTATTGAGTGCGAAGTACTATCAAGTGTATGAATTGGCAAAGCAGTAGATGCATCTATAACATTTGAACCATTCAGCCGTTGAGCTGTGTAGATGTAGTCATGCCCTGCAACAACACTATCATCCACCAATAAAGTATCGGTTGCCGTAAGTGTACCAGCAAGTAATTGTCTATCGTCTCTGAACAGTGCATAGCTGCGCGGTTGATTTGCATCGGTAAAACTGAGTTTAAGCCATACTTGTTGACATTCTGTATAGTCGAGAGACAATTTTACCGTGTTCTGGATGGTTGGGGGACAGGTTGTGCATGGTTTGTCCTTCTTACAGTCAATCCCGATAAAGGTAAGACCTAAGGTAAGCATGAGAAGCACACATCCCTTTTTTACCTTCATTCCATTTTAACCCTTTCTATTCCCAGACTAGATTATAACAATGTAGATAATATTTACAAATTTTTACGGTTAGTTCACCGGACTAGTTTTGTGCTACATTACGAAAACTCCACACGAGTTCCAAGAGCTTTTCACTTTATTCATTTGTCGTATTTTTTCGGCAAGCATGTCACACTTCATATGACATAGTAATAGAAATAGAATTCATACATTAACATTTTTGAATTTATTTACTTGCGACACTATGAATTACTTTTCAGGTGGAGTATTTGATAGAGGATTTTCATACTGTTATTCTATCTTATCTCAACTCTTCGTGATCGGGAGAATAATGTTTCCTTGGAATAGAGTCAGATCTGTAGTGGAGGAGAAGAATGCTTGATATCGGGATAACATTAAGATTTATTGAAAAATGTTAGACTTGAATATCAATTTTGTCTATCATTTCCGAGCCAGTATACCCCTTTTGAAAATGTTCCGTTGGGGACATATAAGTCAAACTTGTGTTTCTGGCGCTTGGTGATGGGGTTGGCATCGACAACCATGTCAGCGACAAACAATTAAAAATCTCCAATCTGTTCTCTTCGAGCAGCTACGTCTCTGAACTGATCTTTGTTGGAAAGTGACAGCTTTGATCCATGGAAAGAGGCCGTTTATATTTGCCGAGTAGGTTTTGCTACTTCCTACGCGTTTATCCCTTCTAATATCGCAGAGGTAGACAATCAAGACAAAGTTGTAAGTCTTGACGATATTTTGGGCTCTCAATTCTGCGGAGAGAAACGATTTTGGGAGTTATCCCGATCGATGATGACAGATGCTGTGAATTCCATAGCGATGTTCTGGCAAGATGCATGGCCGGATTTTGTAAAGCCGAAGAAGAGTGAGGAATAGAAGAGTGACAATACGAAGAATTAAGTAATACAATAGGTAATGGTAGGAAAATAACAAAAAGAGCTGATTATCAGTCAGCTCTTTTGTCCTACCAACATTCTAAAACATCTACTTCGTAAGTAAGATCTTCATCGTCTGGCTGAAGGGCAATGAGCCATTCTGCGGAGTTGCGGTAAATCGTGCAAAATAGATACCGCTGGCCAACCGAGAGGCGTTAAATTCAGCATTGTAATATCCAGCCTCTTTTGCACCATCCGCCAAGGCCGCCACTTCTCGTCCAAGCATATCATACACTTTCAAAGATACGATACTATTCACCGGAAGCTGATACTTGATTAATGTTGATGGATTGAACGGATTAGGGTATGCATCAAGAAGAGCCATCGTTGTGGGAA
>CAZYYD010000071.1:0-13288 GCA_964651225.1 uncultured Ignavibacteriaceae bacterium | reverse complement strand
CAGGTTACGGCATGTCGCTTAACAGATATTTACACAACTATTGACATTAACTCGAGAGGTAAGATGAAAACAAAGCTACAAATGTTGTTTTCGGTTGTATTTGTTATCTGTTTGATCGGCGCAAGCGAGAGAGCGTGGGGACAGACGACGGTTTTTACTGATGATTTTAGTACTAATACAGATGTAACATATACAACAAGTGGAGCTATTGGAAGTAGCGCATGGTCAGTAAATCGAAGTGGGGATGATTGGGGTGCAAGAAGAAATACTTCTCCTGCCCAACTTGAATTAACAAACGATGTAGGTGCAACAGCTAACGTTAATGGGTGGATTTTTACTAATACCGCGATGTCTTCATTTTCTTCACCATTTAGTACGACTTTAAGTTCTAATCCAGGTCTAGTGACTTGGTATTTCAATATACGTCAAATAAGAACTGATCCTGCTGGATATGCTTCAGGATCCTATGGAGCGGCATTTATTCTTGCTACCACTTCTCAAACAGCAAATAATACAGGAACAGGTTATGCAATTGTATATGGCCAATCTGGTTCAACGGATCCTGTGAGATTAGCAAGATTTAGTGGTGGGCTCTCTACAGGTTTAACAAACATAATTACTTCAAATACAACAGGCCTGACTGATTTTGGAGCAGAATATTTGAGCGTTAAAATAACTTACAATCCTTCTACGGATGAGTGGGAATTGTTTTTAAGAAACGATGGTGCTTCTGCTTTTACCGATCCAACATCTGGGACATTAACTTCACAAGGGACTGCAATCGATAATACTTACACAGGTACATCTCTTTCATATATGGGTGGATATTGGCAAGGTTCAACAGGTGCCACTCAGACAGCCTTTTTTGATAATGTTTCAGTTACTGCAACTGCCGGCTCGGTTACTGCACCTTCTACACAAGCGTCTGAAATTACATTTTCGTCCATTGGAGCAAACCAAATAACTGTTGGGTGGACGAATGGAGATGGATCAAAAAGAGTCGTTATCATGAATACAACTAATTCGTTTACAGATCCTACTGATGGAACAGATCCAACGGCAAACTCTGTATATGGCGGCTCGGGAGAACAAGTTATCTATAATAATAGCAGTAACACAGTAACTGTTACTGGATTAACTGCAAGTACTACATATTATTATCGAGTTTATGAATATAATGGAAGTGGATCATCAACGAAATATATAACAACAACCGCTACAAACAATCCAAATAGTCAAGCCACGTCTGAAGCAACAAGCAGTGCATCAAATATTATTACTTCAAATAACGAAACCTCAAATATAGATTATGCTTCATATCAAGCCGCATCGATCTCTTCAACTTCAGAGGCAGTACGGGTATGGTCATTCACCATTCAGGATGGAGGTGGCAGTGCGGATGGTGATGCATTTGGAACGGAACTTACAGATATAACAATTGGAAAAAGCGCAGGAAATTCTGTTTCTTCTTGGGCATCAAGAATCCGCCAAGCTGCTTTATTTGATGGCTCCACACTAATTGCACAAATTAGTGTATCAGTAGAAATGCTGAACTTTTCTGGAATGAGTGGTTTAAATGTTACAGCGTCAGATAACGGAAGCAAAACATTAGACCTCTATCTAACATTTGAGACTCTAGCAACAGATAATAATCAATACGGATTCCAAATAACTTCGGCTACAGCTAATATTGCTAAGTCACAGTTTGCGGCTTCAGATGCAGGGGGGGCTACAAGTTCAGTTTCGGGAGATGCAAATAGAGTAGAAGTAACTGCCACAAAATTGGCATATGCTACAAATAAACCACCATCAAATGTATATATTAATGCACCTATTAACGTACAAGTTGTAGCAAAAGATGCAAATGATAATCTTGATCTTGATGCGACGCCATCGGTTACACTTTCTAGAACAACAGGAACAGGAACACTTTCTTCATCCACTGGTCTTACCCAATCTCTATCAGCGGGCATGTATTCTTGGAGTGATGTTACCTATAATACTGTGGAATCTTTTGTTATAACAGCATCAGCTTCTCTTTTAACAAGTGCGGTCTCGGGCAGTATTTCATGTCAAAATGTTCCTGTCGCAAATCATGTGGTTATTGCTGAAGTATATGGCGGCGGTGGAAACACAGGGGCACCATATACAAATGATTATATTGTGCTATACAATCCAACAGGTTCCTCAGTAGATTTATCAGGATGGTCAGTTCAATATGCATCTGCAACATCGACTTCAGCGACTTGGTCAGTAACAGCTTTGTCCGGAAGTATTTTGGCCAACAGCTATTATTTAATTCAAGAGGCATCTGGAGGAGCTGTTGGTGCAGCTATTCCTGTGCCTGCAAGGGTGACAGGATCAATCAATATGGGTGCATCAGCGGGAAAATTGGTGCTAGCAAATACAACAACGGCATTTGCAGTTCAAATTCCAAGCGGTGCGACAGTGATCGATCTAGTTGGATTTGGAACTACAGCAAATGGATACGAAGGCACGGGTCCGACATCTGCACCAAGCAATTCTTCAAGTGCAAGAAGAAAAAGTAATTCTGGAACCAATGTTTATGGAAGTGGTAATGGATGTGATAGTGATGACAACTCGGCAGATTTTTATATTGAAACAGATTTAATAACTAATGCACCCCTTCCCGTCGAGATGACCAGCTTTACAGCCTCCATGCAAAATGCCACCATTGCTATTTTGCACTGGCATACAGCGACAGAGCAGGATAATCTTGGCTTCGAGGTTGAACGCCGCGCAGAAAACACAACTGCTTGGACAAAAGTCGGATATGTTGCCGGATCCGGAACAAGCAACTCACCGAAGGATTATACATATCAGGATGTCAATCTTGCTCCCGGTGTTTATGTCTATCGCCTGAAACAGATCGATATCGACGGCAACTTTAAATATGTTGCCACTACGCAAGTGGACGCAGGGTTATCTAAGGGATTTGAACTTTTGAGCAACTATCCCAATCCCTTTAACCCTGAGACCAATATCCGCTTCTCGGTCCCGGAAAACGGATTTGCGACCCTGAAGGTGTTTAATATGCTGGGTCAGGAAGTTGCAACGTTGTTCAGCGGCATCGCTCAGGCAGGCCATTACATTCCTGCGACATTCGACGCAGGCAGGCTCTCATCCGGTGTCTACTTCTCCCGTCTGGAGTATAACGGGAAAAGCATTGTACAAAGAATGGTACTCACGAAGTAAAAGCTTAGAACCCCCCATATCCCCCCTTTGAAAAAGGGGGGAAGGGGGATTCGCTTTGATGATATCCGAAGTCACTCCGCAGTTTTCCGTTTTGTATTGCCTGCCCTGTGTTTGAGCAGGAATGTGGGACTGATGGCTCAAATTTATTTTCAGAAGTCCCTATGTTGTTTATCGGAATTAATAACAAAGTAAATTACTCGCCCCTATTTTCCCCCTTTATCAAAAAGGGGGGAAGGGGGATTTGTCTTAAAGCCGAGACTATCCTGCAATATTTCGTGCAGGACTTATGATGAAGTAAAAAAAACAGGAGTCAGAATACAGAAGTTAGGAGTCAGTAGTAACGAACCCCCCATATCCCCCTTTTGCGTTTTCCAGCATCCCGCGCTTTTAGCGGGATCAAAGGAGGGATGGGGGATTCGCTTTTATTGGGTGTCGGGAAGCCTGCCTGTGTTAGTGAGGCAAGCTTCGGGAAACCTTGTCAGAGTTCACCGAATATAAATCCTGACAACTTTGACAAGGTTCATCTATGGGGTACCCCTCAGTTGTGAGTGAGTTGCACTTACGAATTGAAATTGCACAGCCAAGATGGTCGGGAGTAGAAACTCCCTCCCAGCCTATTGGGTCAACCTTGTCAAAGTTCACTGAGCAGGGGCACCATAAACTTTGACAAGGTTCACTGAAAACGTAGCGAATGTTTTGAAGGTTCAGAAAAGGACCGGATCCTTTTGTTTCTCATCATCGCATTGAATCAACATCGTTTTTTCCGTACTATGCAAACGTTGAACAAGAACCAATCAATCATAACAGTATGCGGCAAGAAAAGCTCATGGTAGGCAGGGATATATCGAACGAAGCACCGCCGGTGCACTCTATTGCAGCTGACCTAGGACTCAACACTGTCGATGTGTTTGGTATGCCGGTGATCCTTGCAACAAAGGAGCAGCTTACACGATGCCTCACGTATGCATTAGAAAACAATTATCGGGGATGGTTTGGATCACTGAATGCGCATGCTGTCAATCTCACTTATGAATACTCCTGGCTGAAAGATTTTTTTAAACATTCATTGGTTTGCTATAGTGACGGTGCTGGTGTGTTGTTTGCCGGATGGATGAACGGCACGAAGATCCCAGAACGCATTGCGCTCACAGATTGGATCTTCGATATCTGTGCGCTCACGGAACGGACACATCGAAGCCTCTATTTTCTTGCAACACACGAAAGCACTCTCGAAAAAGCTGTGAAGAATCTTACGCAGCGATTCCCATCTCTGAACATCGTCGGCTATCGGACCGGATATTTTGATGAATCGGAAAGCAAGGCTATTGTAGAGGATATCCGGAAGGTTCAGCCTCATATTCTCATCATCGGTCGGGGGATGCCGCTCCAGGAGAAATGGCTTATGGATCATTTTGATGAAACCGGCGCGCAGATTGCACTGGATGCCGGAGCCTTGTTTGATTATCTGGCCGAAGAGAAAATATACTGCCCAGCAATGATGGGGGAATGGGGTCTGGAATGGTTCTTCCGCTTGATCACTGAACCGACACGATATTGGAAACGGTACCTTATTGGAAATCCTCTTTTCCTGTATAGGATTATTCGAGAAAAAAGGAAAAGACCCACTCCGAAAAATATTCGATAGATGCTCTGATATTAGAAGATTCTCATTGCCGAATTCACAACGATGAGACAGTGTGAAGAATAACATTTTTACGGATTACAAAATACACATTTCGAATTTCAGCCATTTAGCCTTTGGGGAGTTTTCTTCAAAGGCTTTCGGGTTTTTAACGACAGTCTATCTTGCACGTGTTCTGGGGGCGGAACAGTTTGGACAGTATTCCTGGGTCATGGCAGTGTATGCGTATGCTTACATGATGGCAAATTTCGGTTTTGAGACCCATGGAACACGTACGATTGCACAACGACCATCTCATGATTTTATCAGCGGAATCCTTGTCCTTCGTTTCATTTATGCCACGATCGTATTCGCATTCGTTATTTTTCTAAATACTTTTATCCTTCCGAAGTTCAATTTTCTTTTGATTCTGCAATCCGCTTCTTTACTGTTGCTTCCCTTCAATACTCAATATATCTTTCGCGGCCTGAATAAGGCAAAATACGATGGTCTTTCTCGAATGGCTCAGGCAGGATTGTTTTTTTTGATGGTGTATGTATTCGTTGAAGCCGATAAAATCTTGTTGCTGCCAGTAGTGTGGTTTGTTGTTTCAGCGATAACCTTGGTTTCCTTCTATCTGCTGATGAGGAAGATCGTCTCATATACTTTCTCTCTGCCGGCTCTCTCTTTCATCAAAACCATACTGATTGATTCGTTGCCCGTTGGGATTGCGAGTGCATTAATACTATTATATCTCAATTTTGATACCATTCTCTTAGGTTTTTACGTGGACAACCAATCGGTGGGTCTTTATTCCGTAGCGTTCAAGATATATTATTTTGGGTATTCCTTTTTGGCTTTGTATTACATCGCATTCCTTCCCTCATTAAGCAGGAAAAACGACGATCGATACCGCAAGACACAGAGAAATTATATTCTTCCATTGTTCCTTTTAGCGGCTGCTCTTGTCTTGATTGGCATTTTCCTCTCGGAGTACATCATTGTGTTGTTGTATGGAGAGCATTACCTTGCATCTATTTCAGTGATGAAGATATTGTTTTTTTCCTTAGCTGCTGCGTGTGTGAATTTTGCCTTTATGAATCCATTGCAGGCGATGGGTAAAGATGCCTTCTTCATTAAAATACTGATGTTCCGAACTATTCTCTTTGTGATATTCTGCCTTATTTTGATATCGAAATATGGAATTATGGGTGCTGCATATTCAACATTGGTTGCGGAGGTCGTAACCATTCCAGGTTCAATTATTTTGTTTAAGAATGTCTCTCTTAGAAACGTACCATTCTGAATATGAATGACTAACAATATGAAATCGAATTCTGATAATCTGGCAACTCAGAAATCTTTTTTATTAATACTCTTGGCCGTTGTAGGAATAAACCTTGTATACTACATCTATTATATTTTACAATTTCCGCACTTTATTTTTGATGATTATTATATTTTTTATCGGATCAAGAACACTCCAGATACGATATTTTCAAAAAATCCTCAAGAAAAGTTTTTTCTTTTCTTAAGACCAGTTACCTACCTCTATTATTTCATTACATACCATATTACTCACGGTAATTCAGTTGCTATAAAAATTTTAAATCTCATGGTACATATTTGTAGCACCACTATCGTCCTCTTTACGATAAAAGAATATTTGGAATTATTTAGAATTAGAATATCGAGAATAATGTATCTAATGTTCGGAATGATAATATCGCTTAATTTAGACGTCTTTATATCCCTTCTCTGGATATCTAACGCTAATGAATTGCTCTCTGGCTTATTCTACTCCTTAATATTTTATGTAATAGCGTTGTTCTTAAATCAGAAAATCCGCTCTTCAACATTATTTGGCTTAATATTAAGTGTTCTTGTATCTATTTCATTATTAGTAAAACAGAATTCTGCTCATTTACCTATATTGATACTAATTCTCTTTTTACTTTTTAAGGATAAAATAGAACCCGCTAAACGCAAAACTTTATTAACAACAATATTAGTAATGTTTGTTATTGTTGGTGTATTCATTCTTTTAAACACGGTATTATACTATCAGAGTCATATAATTATTGGATTTGAAAACACATATAAAAAGCCATTTGCAATTATCGGTACAATGCTGATATCTTATTTCCCTTTTCCCGGCAAAAATATCTATAGCTATTTTATCTTGCACAAGCTCTTCGCTGGAATGCTATTATTTGTCATGCTTGGAATGATGCTTTGGGCTGTAAAAGTTAAAAAAGGAAATATGAATATTAGAAACCTAATCGTCTATATGTTTATTACAATACTGATATATTTTCCTAGGATCCTAGCTCAATCGGGAGAGAGATTAAACATAATTCAAGTGCTTTTTCTAACATCGCTGTTCCTGTTCCTTTTCAACTATAAAAGAACATTTATACTCATAGTATTTGGCCTCTCTGTGTTCAGCAATATTATCGAATCGCAAAGTGAATTAACCACAATTCAGAACGGATACAATTATACAAGAAAGGCTGACCTGTCCTTACGGGAAATGCGAAAAAATGAAACTAAAGAAAAAATATACATTCTCTGGAGAAATGTCTGGACGACAACACCTTATAGCTATTATTTCAATACTCATAATGAATTTGGTAATGATACATCAATAATATTATCTGAAATAGCAGCGTTTGATATTAATAGCTGGCTTGATTATGCTCGAGATGTAAAGATTATGTATGCTCACCCCAATTATAGACTTCTCAGCGATAATAATCACACATATTTTAATATTACGAATCAGACTTCTGCGGAAATAATTAATAAGAAAGTGAACGATACACGAGGATATTCAGAAATACTATATAAACCTAATGATATTGACTATGAGAATATGAGTTACATGTACTTCAATGATAGTGTGTGGGTAAAATTAGAATAAAGTTAATGAAAACTATTCTTGTAGTTGTTGCCGCGCATTCTGAATATAGGTTCTTTTCGAGGCTGGCTAAAGCGATAAAACCGCTTAGCTATAAAGTTATTTTTATAACTCCAAAACTGTCATTGTTCTTGGTTGCGGGATATAATGGCCATCAGTGCCATTTGATCCGAAAATCAACGAATAGGAATATTCCTAATGATGTATTGTATACGATCGAGGTAGCAGGGCATGTTGTGGATGCAACATCTGCTGCATTATTATTTAACGCAGTACTGGAAGTCGCGGCAAAGATACATGCAATTCTCAGAGTTGATCTAATTGCAGTATGGAACGGATCTTCTGTCCAGACAAAGGCGCTTGTTCAATTTGCACGCAACAATGGAGTTAAAACTCTATTCTTTGAATTAGCAAATATTCCAGGAAAAATATTTGTTGATCCTGTGGGAGTGAATGCTCAATCACTTCTATTTTCGTCGCCAGAAGTTCTTAATCAATTTGCTGACAATGATACAGTGCGATATGAAGAATGGAAAATAAATTATCTTGCTAAGAAGAAAAATGAACTGACGACAAAAACGGCTCAATATCAGAACAAGATCAATAATTATCTTTTTCTGGTCGATGTTATTGGTGTAAGATTTATGAATCTTCCGGCAATTGGGAATATGAGTATTCTCGCGAAAGTAAAGGAGAAAATATTCCATCGAGTAATCGATCCATTGGGAGATCAGTACAATCTCAAGAAGGGGAAATATATTTTTTTCCCAATGCAAATCAGTAATGACAGTCAATTGTTATTCAATAGCACGATAAACAATGTTGGAGGGATCAAGTATTGTATCAATAAAGGACTTGAGAATAATATGGATGTTGTTGTAAAACCCCATCCTGCAGAAAACAGCGGTAATATCTTTCAGCAGCTTCGAGCATTGCAGCAATCATATTCGTTTTATGTTGTGATGGAACCAACAATGCGAATTCTCGAACATGCTACGGAAGTCGTTACCCTAAATTCTACGGTAGGACTTGAGGCAATGATCCTTGGTAAAAAAGTAACCTATCTTGGAAAGACATTTTTTTCCTTTTTTGAGGAACGATCCATCCAGCAATATATTATGGGATACTTAGTGGACGTTGATTACTTCTCTTCCGAACCAATTCCGCTTAAAATCGCTCAAGATATTTTGTCAAGGATTGAGTTGGGATGATCTCTGCTCTGCTTCCAACATATAATTCTGCATCCATTCTCGGACATTCTATCAAGAGTATTCTAAATCAGACATTTCACAATTTTGAATTGTTGATATTAGATGATGGTTCAACCGATGGTACAGAGAGCGTTGTATTTCAATTTAAAGATCCACGAATACGTTATATAAAATATCCTCATAGAGGTTTGCCAGAAACGCTAAATGCAGGGTTGCAAGAGGCGAGATACGATATTGTTGCGAGAATGGACGCCGGCGACATTTCTTTGCCGGAACGATTCGCAAAACAATATTCATGTATTTCAAGACAACTTCCTAACACCATAGTGTCAACACGCTATGCAGTTTTTGCGCATAATAGGATACAATACGTTGTATCTGCACCGACGAACCGAGAGAATATAAAAAGGCGATTGGCTTTGCACCCTTCTTTTGCTCACAGCGGGGTAATGTATTATCGTGATTTTATCATTGCAGGAGGGATGTATCGTAATATTCCATTCGAAGATTACGATCTATGGCTGAGGATAAAGGATTCAACGACATTTTATATACTCAATGAAGTGTTATTATTGGTTGAGTATGTTGAAAACCGATTATCGACCCAAAATGTCGCTCATAAATACCAGTCCATTTACTCTTTACAACAACCATACTATACCGACTTACATCATCATTTTGGTATATCAAATAAATGCGATGAAATCTTCTATCGAGGGTGGCGAGAATATTTTTTCGGCGACAAAAGGAAAGCGAGAACATATTGGGGCATACTTGGACTGTTCATATTTCGGCAGCCGAGGGTCATGCTTGCTTGGTTCGTAACGTTCTTGCCGGAAAAGATGTTTATTCAGTTCAAAGAAGCGAGAGTGAAGTTTCGCCTCCAGTATTTATTGTTGTATTATTCAACGAGTGCAAAGAGACTTCGTCGTCAGCTCGACGACCTTTTAAGAGGATAAATCAGTGAGAGTTCTGGTATTAGCAGATGATTTGTTGCCTGGTGGAATAGCACGTCATATTGCTGATGTTGCAAATGCATTGGTCCACACGGATATTACCATATTTGTATCTGCTACCCCAGGTAAGTTTTTGTCAAGGCTGGACAAAGAGGTCCCTTTTCTTCCGCTAGGTTTATTAACAGAAGATTCATTCGAGAAAAATCTTTTCGGCCTGCTGCCCTCATATTTTCGTCTTGCTCGGCTGATAAAAAGAGAGCGTATAGAAATTATTCACTCCCATAAGAGATACGCTCATCTTTTAGGAACGCTGTTGGCAAAGCAATTTCATATTCCGCATATAACGAGTTACCATAGCGATATTGTTGGAAAGAAATGGTTCACATATTTTGGAGATTATACAATATGCTGTTCCAACGCAGTTCGTGAGCTTGTTGTCAATCAATATGGCTGCAAACAAGAGAATGCAAAAACGATTTATTATGGTATTCGTCCGTTTCGAACACATACTGAAGCAGAAAAAGAGATAACATTAAAGAACATTGGCATCTCCGACAACAAAATTATCATCTCTTCTGTCGGACAATTTATTCCAGTTAAAGATAAGAAATCGCTTATTCTTGCGGTTTCTGAGCTGAGAAAAATCAGAAATATCTCCAATTTGATATTTGTTCTTTTAGGGTACGGCGATCAGAAACAGTACTTGCAAAATCTGGTACAAGACTTGAATCTCAGGGAGAACATCGTTTTTCTTGATGGATTGTTCGATGTTGAATCTCTGTTTAATGTTTCTGAGTTTATGATGCTCAATTCAATCCGCGAAGGTTTCGGAATCGTCTTATTGGAAGCAGCTAGCTTGGGGAAAGTGCACATAGGGACGAATGTTGGCGGGATACCAGAGTTTATTGAAAACGGTAAAACAGGTATTCTGGTAGAGAAAGAGAATCCTGCTCAACTTGCAGGTGCAATACATTCATTCCTGGAAGATCCCGAAAAGTTGAAACTGATGGGAAGAGAAGCAAAAAGGAAATATGAAACGATGTTTGGTTTCGATCATATGATAATACAGATTGTCGATGTCTACAGAAGTATTTACTTGGAAAATTATAAACAAGGAGTAAAGATCCGATAATTCCGGGTGACATCGCCTGCATCTTCTGAGTTGCGGTGGCATTGGAGGCGGTACCGCATCAATACAATGCAAAAATCTATAAGACAAAATAATTCTCAATGAAAACAACAGTTCAACATTATTTACTGTTCTTCTTGCTCGTTCCTCTTATGATGCATTCTCAGGTGGTTTTGCAGAAAGAGGCGATGAACGGTAGTCATTACAGACTGTCCTATATCAACAAAGGATATGCTCGTACCGTTCAGTCTGTGACAGGGAAAAAATACTTATCTTTTACAGGATCGTCCAAAGTATTAGACGATTATTCGTATCCTGCCCAGGATCTGTTTATTGCACTTCCTCCAAATTCTCAGCCATCGGCTCAATTCGTTGGTGTCAAACAGCATACCCTCGGAATTGGAAATATTGAAAATGTCCCGAAGGAAACAAATTTTCAGCATTCCATAAAAGGATTTTTATGGGTCAACGACTCCTACTGTATGCACATTGAGATCAATCCTTTTTGGTACGATCGAGCCAGCGGAGAGATTCAAGAAGTAGAAGAGTTTTCCGTGGAAATTGATTTACCTCAATCACTTCTCCGGCAACCGCAACAGATTAGTTCCTCTGAAGCATCGATTATTGATAATCCGAAGTTCGGATCTCTATGGAAATCTCAGCAACCAGCATCTTCCATTGCTCAAACGGACTCATGGATTGATTACAATGCAGAGTATGTTAAACTGGGCATTGCTAAAGATGGTATTTATCGGTTACGATATTACGACCTCCTTTCGTATGGTGTTCCTGTAGGATCGTTAGATCCCAAAACAATCAAAGTCTATGTGAAAGGGAAAGAGATACCGCTGCATGTCTCCGGAGAAAATGACGGCGTTTTTGATCAAAGCGACTATGTGGAATTTCTCGGCCGAAGGAATTACGGCGATGCTCGTTATCGGGAAGCCGTACCCTACGGCTCTGCGTACTACGAATACCTGAATGTGTACTCTGATACTACGATCTACTGGCTGACGTGGAGCGGCTCGCAGGGCCAGCGGGTAGATACAACGGTCTCTGTATCGGGAATTCCTTCAGATACTCTGCGCTATTATGACGAGTTGATGCATTCTGAAAGGAATGTGTATTATGACTTTTCGTTAGATCCTGGAAATTTAACCGCGTCATTGCGAAAAAACGATCCTGATATTCTAGAGAATGAAACATGGAATGAAGGGAATCTTGATGTCGGGAAGTTATCCGTTACGTTCTCTGTGTCCAATCTCTATGCCGGCAAACCAGCAAGAGCATTCGTGAAACTGCAGGATTTTGCATCGAGCATACAGCAGAACGCCCATAATCTTTCATTGTCCATCAATAACACAGCGACACAATATGATTCAGGATTTATCAATAAATATCAGGTGAAAGTTCTCAAAGCGGCATTTCCTTCTTCCGTGTTAAAGAATGGAAATAATACGATAGATATTCACTCTTACACCACAGCAAGTTCGCCGAATACGGTCATACGGGACTGGTACGAATTGGAATACCCCCGTTTCTTAAAAACCACAACAGATTCACTCAACTTTGCTTACAACAATATTGCCTCTCCTACGCTTGCTGCTTTATCGATATCGGGACTTTCAACGAACACATTCTCCCTGTATAGGTATAGAATGAATGATAGCTCTATCATAAAAATTACCAACTATACTCGTACAATCGATACACTCAAATTCATCGATACTGTTGCCAATGGTTCATATTATTTTCTTCTACGGGAAGACAAGATTCCCGCTCCCATTTTTTATTACAAAAAGAAGTTTACAAATCTTCGGAATGGGTCTAACCAGGCAGATTATCTTGCCATTACTCACCCCTATTTTCAATCAACTGCATCGGACTACATTGCGTTTATTTCTACAACGTATGGTGTAAGTACAAAACTTATCAGCACATATGATATCTATGACGAGTTTAATTATGGCTTCTTTGCCCCGGAGCCGATCAAAGAATTTCTGAAATCAACGCATGCTTTTTGGCAGTTGCCAAAACCTCAATATGTTGTGTTGATCGGAAAGGGGACATATGATTATTATGGAAATAAGACTCGATATGCCGGAGTGCCACCGACTCCAAATTATGTTCCTCCCTACGGAAATCCGGTCAGCGATATCTGGTTTGTCCTATGGGATACGACTAGTGCCGATCCAAATAATTAATCTTGTACTTTTTACAATGGTTTAAGATATT
>CAZYYD010000070.1:0-14118 GCA_964651225.1 uncultured Ignavibacteriaceae bacterium | reverse complement strand
AATCCTAAAACCAGGATTTTAGGTGGCTCACTTTCATTTGTCACATAACCCTTAGCCTCTTAGATACCTATCGATGCCCAGGATGAATCGAAGTTCATTCTGGGCATTGTTGTGAAACGTTGAGATAAAGATCACAGCAGATACTCCGAGGCCACGCGATATCTTTTTCACAAGCAATATAGAGTTTTACGAAAAAATTGTATCACGCGAATTCAACAATCCTCTTCACTAATGCCTGATCGTCGTTCATTTTGTCCAATCTCTCAGTCACACACATTTTACAATACTTCACCGCGGAGAAGACATAATGAGGAAACAGAAATTGGAACTACCTTAGGGATTGAAAAGAGAGAGGTTTGCAATCGACTTCATAGATGAACGAAATCCTGGAACTCCGTTCAAACGAGATTACTCCTCAATCGATGATATCTTCGCAGCTATTATGGAGAGCTGCCCCGCTAGGGGTCGAACCTAGACTTTCCTGATCCAGAGTCAGGCGTGTTGCCAGTTACACTACGGGGCAATCGTACGTAATATACTAAACGAAGGTATTGCAGGCAATAGAAATTTCCAGCGGTTTATGATTCATTCTGCACTCTTATGGTTTCGCTGGAGGAGTGTCAAAGCGTACAGTTTTATCCCAAAGGTGTTTTTCTTTTTTGATATAATCCTGATATGCCGCTTTGAGAACGACATAGATCCATAACTGGCAATAGGAAAAATACATGAATACGACAAGAAGAAGATTCTTAAGCTCATCTTCATCATCGTATGATAGGGAAAGAAATATTTCAAAAATGAAAAGAAAAAATGACGTGATCCACACAAAGGTGTACGGGCCCGGCAGAGAAATAGTTACAAGCTGCAGGAGACTCACGAGGAAGAGAATGTCAGAAAAAACGACCGCTATAAAGAAAATGTAATACAAAGAAAGCGTATACAGGAGATCGAATGCTAGACGTTTACTTTTAAACAGGGGGATTTCTTTCCAGAACTTTTTCACAACATAATTATTACCGCGAACCCAGCGCATTCGCTGCCGAATCCACACATTCCATTCCTGAGGTTCTTGCTCATAGGTAATTGCATAGGGAATGTATTTGATCTTATATCCTTCTTTGTAAATTCGAATGCTCAATTCGGAATCTTCTGTGAGTGCCTCTTCATCCCATCCATGGAGTTTTTTTATCAGATGATTCCACATTACAAAATTTGTGCCGGGTAGTGTAGAAATACCATGCATTTGCCAACGACCCGCTTGAAGCATAGATTGAAAACTCAGTGTCTCGATGTTAATGAAGCGAGTCAATAAGTTCGCTTTCTTGTTCACCGTGCGAAATTTTCCGATAACAGCGCCAAGCTCTTGATGGATGAGGAGCTGAGTAACAAGGTAGCTCAATGCATCTTTATCAGGAGTATTGTCGGCGTCGTAAATAGCAATAACGTCACCTTGTGCATGTTTGATGCCAAGATTCAAGGTATGCGACTTACCCTTTCCTCCTTCTCCCTGAGGAATGTCATAGAGCTGCACTCGAGAATCTTGTGCGGCGTACTGTTCTATGATACTCTTGGTCTGGTCCCTTGAACCATCATTAATGACAATAATTTGTAGTTTTTCAGGAGGATAGTTCAAACGAAGCATCGATTCGATGGTTGCACTGATGACCTTTTCCTCGTTATGCGCAGGTATAAGTATCGAGCATGAAGGATAATCAAACGACTGATTGTCGATGGTACGCTTTTCCCGCATAGAACGGACATAGTTCAAATATCCGAAGACCGTCAAAATAAACTGATAGGCAATGGTGAACCAGATAAGAATGACGGCAACAACAAAAAGGAAACTCAGGTCGACTTCAAGAACAGTCATAAGATATTATTCCTTTCTGTTCCCAGTATGACGCCGCAGCACTTTAAGAAAAATGTACATACACAGCAGCAATGAGATAGCAAATGCACTAAAGACAGCAATGGCTGTCGTTGACCAAAAACTTGTGAGATTTATGCCGTACGAAAATCGATCGCCGGTAATAATGTTCGCTTCATGGACTCCTTGTGGCAGGAAGATGCTGAAGCAGTCAGTTCCTTTCATGACTGAACAATCGATAACCGTTCCATCTACGGTAACCGTTGTCGGAACATTACTTAAAGAGATCAGCATCCTCTCAGCAATACTGTTGTATTCTATCGTCACATCACGCATTCCATAGGAGATAGATTTCAGTATTCCTGTTGCAGACATGATGCGGGTTTGAAGTTCATGGGCAGAAAAAGTACTCGACGTTTGAGATAGTAAAGTAACGAAATGCTTGCCGGCGGGAATGACGTATTTATTGTCCCGGAATGGGGAGAGCGAGGTTCCATCAATCGTCACCTCGGTAATTTCTTTCGGAAGACACAGGATAAAGGAATATGGTGCGGATGCTGTTATGCCGGATCCCGTAAAGCGATAATGGACATCACTTGCAAGTGCATATGCGAAGAAACTCAAATCCTGCGGATTCACACTTGCCTCGGAGTAAATTGTGAGACGAGGAGCACCAAATGATGCTGCCCGAATAAGGAGAAAACTTTCCGTGCCTGTTTGAATAAGTGTTGGGAAAGGGGTGATAGCGTCCTTGTTCCTGAAACTGAGGATATTCAGATCAAGCATCAGCTTAGATGAATCCATAAGTCTGCTGTATTTCTTTCCAATATCGATATACCTGTTGGGACTGCTAGTCCATTTTGATTGTGGATCTTCCACCTGCAAGGTGAATCCAAATTCCTTCTGGAGTTCAAGAAGACTATTCATATCAATTCCGAGTTGTTCACGAAGTTCGGGCGACCCAAAATTATCCAACGCCGTCACGATGATGTGAAATCCTTTTTTATTCCTGGCAATCTCGAGAAATGCCTTGAGTATTGATTGGTAAACTGTACGAAGCTTCTGAACCCGATACTGGACAATGGTTTCCTTGACGCCTGTATTGGCCTTCCAATAGGAGAGCGACAGGGAATCAAAGACAGCATTTAGATCTATGCCATATTTTCGCTGCAATTCAACCTTCGCAGAGAAATGAGCAGGCGTGAAGAGCTTTGGTTCTTCAAAACCCCGACCAGCTTCGAAATAAAGTTCTCCTAGATCCACTCCATCCCAGTCGTACGATTCAAGAAGGGTCCGATATTCTTTGACCATAGCTTTTACACATTGCGTATCAGTGAGAGCGACAGGATAGCGCCATGACGGCCGCGCATCGACGCCCGTGATATTCTTCTCCCGCCATTCAGGATGGTTGTTCCAAAACATCTGGCTGACTTGCGGAGGCTCCAGCCATGCATAAACAAGAATACCGTTGGCATGAGCAAGCCGAATGAGGCGGGAGTAATCATATGTATATTTTGGATATTCATGCCATCCTGCAACATGCACGATACGAATACCATTCGTTACCCAGCCATGGATGAGATTTTCGACGCTGTACAAGTGCCGGAAACCGGGATCAAAAAAGACTTCGAGCTGATCGGACCGGACGATAGGCTGAAGCTGGAAGAATCGACGAACATATTCAAGAAAGAAGGGATAATGTGAATATCCCAATTGGGAAAGTGGATCAAAAAGTGAATTGATATATAATATCTTCCCCTTCCCAAAGAGTTTACCAATCACCATGGG
This sequence comes from uncultured Ignavibacteriaceae bacterium, assembly GCA_964651225.1. Lineage (GTDB taxonomy): Bacteria > Bacteroidota > Ignavibacteria > UBA10030 > UBA10030 > Fen-1298. Next base: position 10,463 of record CAZYYD010000070.1, on the reverse strand, counting down.
TGATTCTGTCGCATCGTCCGTAGAGAAGACTTTGTCCAGATTATCGGTATCAAATTTGTTCACGAGTTCAGCATACTGCCATACGATTTGTTCTTCGGGAAAGAGTTTATCGCGGATCCGCCTGACGCTGAAACGGGTAGAAGCAAAATCGAGTCCGAAATCTTTTGCGAGGTCGGACTTCCCATCAAGGATGATATTGCCGCCGGAAGCGACGTAATTTGTCAGAATGGCCGCCTCATCATCCTTCAACGAATCTGCTATGGCAGCCGGAACGATGAGAAGATTGTATGGTGAAGGATCGATGGATTGGCCAAGAAAAACAGTATCAACAGGGATGTTCACACTTTGAAATGCCCCCGCGAAGGCAGCTTGGTCATTAAAAAATGCTCCACGGATATAATGATTCCAGAGAAGTAACACATGCGCCGGCTTCCAGTGTTCTTCTTTCGAAAATATATTCTCGTATATTCGCTGGAATTGAGAAAATGTATGATCAATAACCGATTGTTCTCGCTCACGGAATTCAGTCGGTTCTGCTTTATAGAATTCTCCAGGTTCGAGTTGAATATGTTTTGTCACGGTTCCCAGAAATCGTTTTTCAGATATCGTGCGAGATCGAATTTCTCCGGATTTATCGTAATAGGCCTCAAGTAAATACTGATCTTTCAACGAGATAGAATAATCCTGAGTACCTGCGAGTATGACGCGATCTTTTGTTCTCACCCAATGTGTTTCTTCTCGCATATCAAGGAAACTGAAGCCGAGCTCCTCTAAACCATCCGCAAGTTGTTTTAAGAGGTCATGATCGAGAAAAGGATGGAAGAATGCCGTCGCGATGCCGTCACGAATATATAATTGCGATTTGGCATTTGTCAGCAGGTGATTAACCGACGCTTGACTTGCTTTTTTATCCGGATTCAACGGTACGTAGCCGAGGTTCTCGGGATAGATTTTTTGACCGAACAAATCCTTCTTGATGATATACGGAAAGTACTGGCTGAAATCGGCATCTTCGATTGCGAGTCGCTGCTCACATGCAGTGCTGAAATATTTTGCAATCGTTTTATACAAAATGAATGAAGCTGTATAGTGCGGTGTTTCCCAGACAAGGGGATAGAGACCGTTCTTCATGAATTCCTGAATGCCCATTTCGATTTTTCGAGCATCCGCTTCTTCTGTCTCGCCCTTGATTACTCCGCTGGCATTGTCATCCCAGAATTCATAATCGGTGCCGGTTTTCCCTCTATATTGGTGCGTGATTCCGTGCATCACAATTGTCCCGCCGTTTTTTACCATGTACTGGAGCGCATCAACAATCTCCGGCTTATCAGAGAGACTGATTCGAATTCCTTCGTTCGGATCAACATAAAATGGGATCACACCAACCATAAAAGGAATACCTCGGCCGGAGAGAATATCAGCTACCTCGCGAAGATTATCTGGATTTTCGAAGAGTGTGACATCTTCAATTCGAATCATCGCGCGATGGGACGATTCATGGTTCTCATGAAGAATATCATGCAACGCGTCCGCAAAAAAATTATAATGATCGCCCGGAATTGCAAACGCGAAAGGAGAATCAGAAAAATAGATCAGATTCTTTGATGAAATCGCATAGGGTGATTCTTTCCCTCTGGTTGACGAATAAGCTTTTCCAAGTACTTTCACCATGGACGGATTCTTGATGCTGATGAGACCGAGGCGAGGTTCACCTTTTGTAAATGTGGCATTATTTGCAAAGATTTGATCAAACTTGGATACTGAATCAATGCCGGTGACGGCAAAACCAAATTTCTTTGTCATATCGTACCGGCGGCAAAATTCTACCATACCGCTGTTGAGCCAAATGATCTGCTTATTCGTCGTATAGACATCCAGAAGGAATTTTGTTGGCACCGCATTTCGAACATTGAATCCGATATAAAAAATAAATTCATAATTGTTCAACTCACCAAATTTATAGTCCTGTACTCCTTTGATCGTTGTTGTTGTATTGAAATGCCCCAGAAGCGTTGCGAGTTGGCGGCCATCCCCAACGGCAAAATTTTTCAGACCCGATGAACCTTCAACAACAATAAGGACTTTCTTGAGAGGCGGATTGTCGCTGATTTGAGACAACATTACTTGGTCTATACTGCAGAGGACAATGACAGAGAGGATACAGAAGGATGTTTTTCTGAAGAAATTTCTAGATATCGAGACCTGCACTATATTATACCATATGACAATTCATAAAAAGGATACAGAAGGATGAACATCATCTGTCCGTCGCAGGCTGATTACATGCACCCGCACCTCCAAGGTATGAGATAATTGAAGCGGAATCAAGCAAGGATGAATCGTTGATGGAGGAAGAATTTAAGTTGCAATTTCTTTCTTCACGCGGTACATTAGCCCTTGAAAAATATACCTTCGTTCATTCATCGATCTATCCACGATATCCAGAATGATATCTGAAGGAATTTCGCAATGATAGAGTGGAGATTCCATGGCACCTCAAACAGTTTGGTTCATCCTTTTCATAGTCCTTGCAGCAGTCATTTCTTTCTGTATCATTCGCTATCTGCCTGATCGTGCAGATACAATCTATGTTCATGGCCGAATCTATACCATGGACAAGCAAACCTCTATTGCAGAAGCGATGGCAATTTCGGGAGATAGGATCGCAGGAGTCGGAACTCGTGAATATATCGAACGAAAATTCTCTGCGGCGAAAACTATTGACCTTGGCGGGAAGACTGTCATACCAGGGCTGATCGACGCCCATTGTCATCTTTTGGGTTTGGGACTGGCAAGATTGACGGTCGACCTTGTTGGTACAGAATCAGAGATAATCGCATCTGAAAAGGTGAAGCAACGTGTTGAACAATCACTGCCGGGACAATGGGTGCGAGGACGGGGATGGGACCAGAATAATTGGCGGCCAAAATTATTCCCCAACCACGAATCGTTGGATCGGATCGCACAGAACAATCCGGTGTATCTTACTCGTATTGATGGACATGCCTGCTGGGTGAATCAGCGAGCGATGGATATTGCAGGAATTTCCAAACAGACCTCTGATCCTCCGGGAGGAAAAATAATCCGCGATGTCCGTGGGGAACCGACCGGTATATTTATCGATGAAGCGATGGACATTGTCTATCAATTCGTACCAATACCCGACGAACAGGAGATGCATGAGGCCATCCGGCTTGCAGCAGAAGAATGCTTGTCCGAAGGTCTCACCTCTGTTCAGGAAATGGGCATCGATGATCGGCAGCTTATGCTCTACCAGAACATGATCAATGAAGGGAAATTTCCGTTGCGTGTTTATGGAGCTGTTGATGGACCTGGCGTTCTCTGGGAAAAAATGAAAAAAGGGGGAAAAATTATCGGTTTTGGAATGAATAAACTCACCGTTCGTGCTATGAAACTCTACATCGATGGAGCACTGGGGTCCCGTGGAGCTGCACTTATCGATCCGTATTCTGATGATCTTTCCAATAGGGGTCTCACAGTGATCTCGGAGGAAAATTTGCAAAAGATGGTCAATGAATCGCTTGAACACGGTTTTCAAATCTGCACCCATGCAATCGGAGATCGTGCCAATCATATTATTCTTAATGCATACGAAGCGGCATTGAAAGACAATCGATATCCCGATGCACGCCTAAGGGTTGAACATGCTCAGGTCCTGGCACCGGAAGACATCCCTCGATTTAGCCGGCTTGGTGTTTTGCCGAGCATGCAGCCAACACATTGCACATCCGATATGTATTGGGCCGAAGCACGTCTCGGTTCAAAACGGATTCATGGTGCTTATGCCTGGAGGTCATTGTTGAACACAGGAGTGATCATCCCTGGCGGTTCAGATTTTCCTGTAGAAAGTCCTAATCCGTTCCTCGGAATATACGCTGCATGCACCAGAAAGGATAGGCAGGGGAGGCCTGGAAATTTCGATGATATTCGAGATTCCTTCCAACTCTCACCTGTCGGGATAATCGATTCTGCTGCATTCAATGATGGTTGGTATGGCTCTGAGCGAATGACGCGAGAAGAGGCCATTCGTAGCTTTACAACCTGGGCCGCATTTGCGGCTTTTGAGGAAAACCTCAAGGGTTCCATAGAGCGCGGAAAATTAGCGGACTTTCTTGTGATAAGTCATGATATCTTTAACTGTCCAGCAATCGAAATACCAATAATTTGTGTGGAGAAAACGTTCCTGGGTGGAATGCTGGTAAGTTTATCACACAAAACGACGCTATAAACAAGATGTGTGCAAGGACAATAGGCTGTTGTTTTTACTGTGAAAAGTTTGTAGTATGGGACAAAGTGATGTTGTGCTCCCAAAAATTAAAATACTGGTAGAATGCCGTACAAAGTACTTGTAGCAGATGATGACGAAGGACAGCGCAAGTCCCATGGATTTGCATTAGAAGTTGCTACCGCAATTGTGGAAGATGAAATAGCCATTGTTGAAACTGCAACAAGCGTCGATACTTGGGCAAAAATTAAATCGGAAGTCTTTAATCTCATAATCCTCGACAACGATTTTAAGGATACAAACCTTAAAGGACATTTGCCTGGTATTGCGCTTCTTCAATTGGCAAAGAAGGAAGGGCCGAATAGGGCAACACCCATTTTTTTCTGCAGTGCTGATGCATATGATACTCTAAAATCGATGGTCGAAAAACATGGCGGAATTTATTTGCCGAAAGTTGGTTATGATATCGAAAAAGTCGCCCAGTTCTTCGCAGATAAAATGCTAAAAAAATAAAGTTGTGGTTATCGATGTTCTTCAAGAAAGGCCTCCCTATGTGGCCTTTTTTGTTATTGAGATCGAAATGAGTCTACCCAATTTGCAGCATCGGAATCCTCGCTGCTCACCAGTGAAAGTAAGCCGTACGTGAGCACAGGTGCATGTATCCCAACACAGAATATGATGTCTTCCCTTATAAAGCAGATAAGCGCCAGCAATATGCTGGATTGACGGATTCATTCTTCTTATGCACATCCAGGACTTGCATGCATCGAAACTTGCGATTTCCTCGAAATAAGTTTACATTTTCTTAAGACGAGGAAGTACCACAAACAAGGAGTCTGCCGTGTACGAGAGGAGTCTGAACGAAGCGGAAGTAATCCTTTCTTCAAAAAAAGATTCCTTGTTACCGGTGAGCAAGGTTTGGGAGGAAGTGGTAAAACGATCTAAGATTCATGGATTTGTTATTGCATCATTGCCTGATTTCAGTGCATTGCTCGAGGGAGATCGCCGCTTCAAGATAATTCCGGCGCAAGTAAAGGGAGGAGGCGAAGAAACTCTTATAGAGACTGATCTTGCTGATGAGGAAATGGAGAGCTTGGGTTTTTACTCGGAAGACAGGGTCAAATTAAGTGCATCACGAGTTTTGGAACCAGAAATTAGTGAGGAAGAAGAAGAAATCGGCAGTATACGCCGTCGTGCATTTGTAAATCAGGCCGGACAGTCCACGATCGTTCTTAAAAAGAATTCCTCCGCTGCTTCGAAAGAAACGCATAAAAAACCTGCCAAGGAAATAAAATCTTCTGCAAAAGTGAAATCCTCGAAACTCCATAAGAAAACCAAACCAAGGGAAAAAGAAGTTCGGCATCGGAAGAAAAAATAAAGAGATATGCCAGACGAATCAATTCGGGTGTGGACAATCCGTGATTTAATGAAATTGACAATTGAGCACTTGAAGCAGAAAGGATTCGAGGATGCTCGTCTCAATGTGGAGCTCCTGCTTGCTCATGCCTTAGACATCCAGCGTATTCAACTCTACCTCCATTTCGACAAACCACTCACCCCTGAAGAGCTCAGACGGTTCCGTGCATTGTATGAACGTCGGTTACGTCATGAACCTGTACAATATATCATCGGATCGACGAATTTTATGGGTCTCCAGTTTAAGGTAGATGCGAATGTCCTAATCCCTCGTCCTGAAACTGAGACATTGATTGAACAGATCATCATAGCGTGTCAACGGTTCTCCGGTGGTGATCCTATTCATATCCTTGACATCGGAACGGGAAGTGGAAATATTGCGGTGTCTATCGCAAAATTTGTGAAGGATGTGAGTATCACCGCAACTGATAATAGCAGGGCAGCTCTGGACGTCGCAGAATACAATGCACATCTGCATGCTGTTGGTTCAAGGATCCAATTTATTCAGGCAGATATTTTTCAAGAAACATCAGAATTGACAGACAGAGAGTATGATATGGTGGTCAGTAACCCCCCCTATGTGCCGCAGCTTGAATGGGAACATCTCCAACCGGAGGTCCGCAACTTTGAACCGCGATCTGCCGTCACTGACGGGAAGGATGGATTCACATTCTATCGGCGCATAATCGCCGTTCTTCCCAATATTTTAAAACAAGGCGGTCAAATTGTATTTGAAGTAGGTTATCATCAGGCAGAACAGCTTATCAATGAATTGCGAACCAGTGGATTCGAACAGCTACACGCTATACACGATCTGCAAGGAATTCCCCGAGTGGTATCGGGAGGTTGGAAGATACAGCATCAGCCGAGTATCAGTCTCAATTGAATTGCCTACTCATGCGTGCAGTAATACAACGAGTGCAAAAATGTTCAGTGACAATTGAAGGGACTGTATTCAGCTCCATCGGAAAAGGAATACTGATCCTCCTCGGTGTAAAATCCGGTGACACGAACCATGATGCAGAGTACCTTGCAGCGCGATGTGCAGCCCTTCGTCTCTTTGACGACGCGACAGGAAGAATGAATCTTTCAGTTGTGGATGTGAGCGGAGAAGTCATGGTAGTGTCGCAATTCACTTTATATGGAGATACGCGCATAGGAAATAGACCAAGCTATTCGGAAGCTGCTGCACCGGAAATTGCCGAAGCTCTCTATAACCACTTTGTCAGCACATTGAGGAGGCTGATCAATGGCGCCCGTGTATCTACAGGAGTCTTTCGTGCGATGATGGAAGTGCATCTCGTGAATGATGGACCTGTGACGTTGATGGTTGAAAGCAAAATCCCTCCTGTAGAGGAATGATCGCGAATGGTTATCCCATGGCGGCATGAATCTTGAAGGAATTCTTTGGAAATCCGGAACACCTATACTGCCCCTCGTGTTGTCCTTCTCTTCTTGGACGGAGTAGGAATAGGGAAAAAAGATCCGGATTACAATCCCTTCTTTCGAGCACGATTACCGGTCTTGTCTTCCCTATGCGGCGGCGAGCTTCCTCACACACCGTTTAAACACATCTCATCGGATCATGCTGAAGTCATTGGAGTAAATGCGACTCTCGGTATAGCCGGATTACCGCAAAGTGGAACCGGTCAAACAGCGATATTTACAGGTATCAATGGAGCAAAAATTTTCGGCCGGCATTTTGGACCCCATCCACCTTCTGTACTTCGTCCAATTATTGCGACAAAGAATATTTTTCAGCAGTTGAAGGATATTAGGAAATCCGCTGTCTTTGCTAATGCGTTCCCCAAGCTGTTTTTCGAATACACACAATCAGGTACACGACGATTAACTGTCACGACCATGTCATGCCAATTTGCAGGAATTCCATTACTGACAGACCGAGAGCTTCGGATGGAAGAGGGGATTTCAGCAGACTTTGTTCGCACAAAATGGCCTGAGCTTGGGCATCCGGATATCAATCCGATTTCTTCTCGCGAAGCAGGCCGTCATCTTGTTCAAATTGCAAAGCGTTTTGATTTCACTCTCTTTGAATACTGGCTGCCTGATCATGCTGGACATAGTCAGAAAATGTCGTTTGCGATAGAAGTGCTGGAGCGATTTGATGAATTTCTGAGCGGATTTATGGAATTGTTCGATCCAGTCACAACTTTGCTCCTTCTCATCAGCGATCATGGAAATATTGAAGATCTTTCAACCAAATCTCATACCAGGAATCGAGTCCCATGTATTCTTGTCGGTGCACAACGACAACAGTTGGTGCGTCGCATTAGAAGTCTGACGCACATCACACCGGCAATCATGAGTCTTTTTATCAACTCTTAATAACGTGATGCTTCAGCGTCGGCCAGCACTACGGTTTGTGCTTCTGTTTGCAGCTGGAATTCTTATCGCAGCATGCATTCCTCTTTCTGGACTTTACCTCTTTGTCCTCACCGGGTTAGTCATTTTTATCTCGGCGATATTCCTCTTGGGGAATACATGGCAATCCATCGGGACGATGTCTCTTCATGGTTCAGTTATGCTGCTCGGTCTTCTTTATCAGACAATTCAAAAATCCGGTTCAAGATTGCGTGAACTTGAGCCAATGGCTTCAGATGAGTCGATTCGCCTGAGCGGTACTATTGATTCTGATCCTACAAAGGATGAGCGAAAGATGAGTTGCGTCATCCGAACGGTTTGGATTATGCGAAACCATCATATCGAGGGGGAGGAGCGGCGTTTGATGGTGTTTGTGAGGTTAAAGAAAGGAGAGAAAGGTGCCGAAAATATTCACCTTGGGAGGGAAATTGAACTTCGAGGAATCATTGAACCATTCCCATTTCAGAGAAACCCGGGAGAATTCGATTATGGGAAATATCTTCTCTTGAATGACATCCATGGTATTGTATCAGTCAACGGTTTACAAAACATTAAAATTGGGGCATATGTGGAAGGGAGTCTTTTGCGGTCTTGGACGTATAGAGTGCAGCAGACTCTATATCGCATTCTTGATTCTCTCCATTCACCGCGTCATGCAGGTTTTCTGAAAGGGATCATCTTTGGGTATCGTTCTGAAATTCCTCCTGATGTTAAACAATCTTTTATGGACACGGGCACGATACACATTTTGGCTGTATCAGGTTCAAATGTGGCATTCGTGGCTTTTATGTTCTTCTCACTTTTTGGATTTCTGCGTCTTCCGCGGAAAGCATTGGGAGGAGTCACTGTCCTTGGTCTTCTTGCTTATATGCTGATTACTGGATCGAGTCCATCGGTTGTTCGAGCGACGATCATGGCGATTGTCCTTCTGTGTGGATCATTGGTTGAGAGGAAGACAGATATCTACAATTCGATAAGCATAGCTGCTCTCATCCTTCTTGTGTGGAACTCGAATACCCTTTTTGATGTCGGTTTTCAACTTTCATTTTCCGCCGTGGTCTCCATTGTCTATTTTTATCCAAAGCTGGAGTTCCTCATCAAGAAGATTCCTGATCGGTTTGAAGAAATAAAGGTGTTCGATACAACGATGAAATTATTCGCTGTTTCGCTCGCTGCTCAATTAGGAACGATACCATTTACTGCATACTATTTTAATCGTATTTCTGTTGTTTCATTCCTTGCAAATATTCCCGTCGTTCCAATCAGTGGTCTCAATACATTTATTGGATTTGCAGAAGTTCTTTCCTTCCCTGTTTGTCGATGGATTGCCGGATTGTTCGCTGCGGCAAATGATTTCTTGATTTGGTTCTTACTCGGATTCGTTAAACATGCTGCAAGTGTGCCTTTCGCCTATGTGGAGGCTTGGTCTCTAAGCACCTTTGTTATCCTTGGTTACTATGTCCTCCTTTTTGGAGTCTTCAATATCCACCAGCCGCGTGTACGTGCACAATTCGCAATATGGGTTCTTATTCTTACTAACTCTATAAGTATTTCAGAACTCTGGTATTCTATGCATCCAAAACTGAATGTCTCGATCATCGATGTTGGGCAGGGTGACGCTATTCTCCTAGAGTTTCCTGATGGAAAAAGAATGTTGATCGATGCTGGTCCTCTCTCACAGCGGTATAATGCCGGTGAAAGAATAATCGCTCCATTTCTCAAACGAAAAGGAATTACACGTCTTGAGTATTTCCTGATTACACATTCGCACAGTGATCATCTTGGAGGAGCCCGGGCTCTCCTACGATCAATGATGGTCGACACAATAGTGATGAGCCCATTTCGTGGAAGCAGTTATCAGGTGAGAAGTGTCTTGCAGGCAGCTGAGGAGAAGAATGTCGGACAAAAAGTGTTACGGGCTGGAAACCAGATAACGCTTGATCCCAGGATCCGCGTATATTGTCTCTATCCTGAGGTGGGTGCCGCAAAGATAAAGAATCTTAATAATAGTTCTATTGTACTGAAGGTTGTTTATGGATGTTCATCGATACTTCTGGTAGGTGATGCAGAGGCAGTCGATGAAAATAAAATGGTACATCGATATGACGATTTCCTGATGAGCGATATTTTGAAAGTTGGACATCACGGAAGTCATTCAAGCACGAGTGAAGAATTTCTCAATATCGTCCATCCGCAAAAAGCACTCGTTTCCGTTGGAATTCACAATCGATTCAGTCACCCCTCGCCAATCACGATGCAGAGACTCGCTGCTCATTCTATAGAAATCAATCGCACCGATAAAAAGGGCGCAATTATATTCGAAAGCGATGGTTCGGCGTGGAAACAGGAGAGATGAAGGTAACGCCGTTGTATCCGTAAAAGTGTGGGGGGTCTTGAAAAGAAGAAGGGTTTATTCTAA
>CAZYYD010000069.1:0-14184 GCA_964651225.1 uncultured Ignavibacteriaceae bacterium | reverse complement strand
TCTAAGCTACGGATTGCAGCTTAAATACTTTTACACAACTATTGACTATGTCTCTAATCAAAAATGGAATAACATATTAACAGCATTAAATTCCGAAAATTTTAATACATTAAAAGAATGGGAACATAAATGGGAAAATTCGCCGTCATTAAAACAGTATGGGAAAGCGGTTGAGATAACAGCAACAAAACCTATAAATTTCGTTGATGAAGAATTAGAATCTTGGAGCCAGGTGTTTCCAGTGACCGTCATTAATGAAATACAAAATAGTATGACACTTGCTGAAGTGCTAGAGGCAGTTGAATATTTTAAGAATAAATACAAAAAAACAATTTATGGAAAAGAATATGAGCTGTATGTGGAGGGAGATATAGATATCCGATATTTGAAAAGAGCAGCCGAATTGCTTGGAAAAGGCGATCTCCTTGACAAGTTCGAAATAGTAGCTGCAGACGGTGCCTCTAATTTAGATAAAGTATATAATGGTACTACTGAAAAATTAGCCAAAGCTAGACCTCGTAAAACAATACTGCTTTATGATTGTGATACAAGAAAGAAAAACGAACAAAAAGGGAGATTATATAAAAGAATTATTCCCGAAATACGCGGGAATCCGATTCACAAGGGTATTGAAAACTTGTTTAGCCAATCATTCCTCGAGAAAGCGTTAAATTATAAAATGGCATTTATTGACATTACTCAGGCAACATTCAAGATAATGAGAGGAGAACAAATTACCGTTCCAGTTGTCTGGGAAGTTAACAAAGATGAGAAAAGTAATCTGTGCGATTGGATTATTCGGAATGGGAACAACGAAGATTTCAATGGATTCAATATGATTTTTTGATTTATTGCTTGAAATAAAGGATACGGTGCAAAGAAATTATTCCGAGTTGAAAGTGGATTAAATTAATTAGGAAGCGATAAAGATTGTAAAAGGGATAATAGCGCTATGGAACAAATCACATTTAATGGAAGAATATTTACTTACCGCGAATACTCGCAGGAAAAAGAATTCGAGGAACAAGTCGTTTGTCAGGCGCGCGAGATCTTTGGTCCTAACGCACTCTACATTGATATCAAGAAACGCATAGGAGAGGACAACATCCTTTCTATCCCTGACGGCTATCTCATCGATGCCTCGTTTCCTGCACAGCCAAGGCTCTATATTATTGAAAATGAACTGGTTACCCACGATCCTTACAAGCATATAGGGCAACAACTGCTCAAGTTTGCAATATCCTACAAGGCAAGCGGACGCGCAATCAAAACGTTCCTTCTCGAACACGTTTTAACTGATCCTGTAAAGAAGAGCTTTATGGATAAGACGGCACTTCAGGCTGGTTACAGAAACATCGATGCGTTTTTTGAGGATATAATTTTTGAAAAACCGATTGGTGCAATCGTAATTATTGATGAGGTGACAGAAGACTTGGAGAATGTTCTTAGCCAGCTTACAATGAAAACTGATGTTCTTGAATTCCGAACATTTGAAAGTAAAGGCGAGTTATTGCACAAATTCACACCTTTCCAATCAGAACTACGGGAAACGGAAGATCGATCTTCCAACATTGACCCCTCGGAATGGGATACTATTGTCGTTCCTGCGAATGAAGAGGGATTTAAGAGTGCCTTTTTAGGTGAGAATAGTTGGTGGGCGATTCGCATTTCGAGCTCAATGATCGAACGTATTAAATATATCGCGGGATATCAAACAGCTCCTATTTCGGCAATCACCCACTACGCGGAAGTTGCGAAAATTGAAAAATACAAAGACACAACGAAGTATATTATTTACTTCAAGGATCCAGCAAAGGAGATCGGACCGATTAAACTCAGCGTAAAAAAGAAAGGTTCGGCTCCACAAGCACCTCGATATACGACGTATGCAAAACTGGTTACTGCAAAGACACTCGAAGAACTTTTTTAAAGTTGCAGAAGAATGCCCATCCCCACCACCCACACCCTCATCTCCCGCACCGACACGGCGAGTTTGTGGTGGATGGTGATGCGATGAAGAAGTGTGCAGCTAGGGAAAATAAGGTATGCTTAAAGAGAAAATAGCTACAATGGTAAGGGAAGCATTGAAAGAAATAGAAAAACGGAAAAGCTGTTTGAGGTGTGAGATGAAAATAGTAAATATATTTATTTGTCTTTTTATATTAAATGCTCCAATATCGTATTCACAAACCGAATGGTTCAAAATATATTCAGACACAACAAAAATGTTTGAATCTGTATATTTCATAAATCCAGATACTGGTTGGGTAGTTGGTTTAAATGGCACAATTATGAAAACATCTGATAGCGGAAATAATTGGACTCTTCAGGCAAGCAACACAACCTCGGCGTTGTATTCTATATGTTTTATTAATTCGGATACTGGTTGGATAGTTGGAAATTTAAATACCATACTTAGAACCACTGACGGCGGTGTCAATTGGTCTTTGCGACCCAATCCTGGAAGCGGTGTGTTAGAATCTGTAGTCTTTCTCAACTCAAACATAGGTTATGCGATCGGTGGTGTGAGTATTTTAAAAACAACAGATGGTGGAGAAAATTGGATAACAAAAATAACCAATGCCATAACTATTTCCGATTGGTTAAAAGATTGCTTTTTTATTAATCCAGATATCGGTTGGGCTGTCGGACGTGGCAGTCGAATTATCAAAACAACAGACGGTGGAGAAAGTTGGGCTAGTCAATATTATTTAGGTGGTCTTTTTGATGATTTATACTCTGTTTATTTTCTCAACCCAGACACAGGTTATACTGTCGGTTATAATGGTAAAAAGTATAAGACGACAGATGGTGGTAAAAATTGGATTATTTTAACTGGAGGCAATACAAATCATTTACAATCATTACAATTTATCAATGATACTGGCTGGGCAGTGGGAAGTTATGGGACAATTCTTAGAACAGATGATGGAGGTAAAAACTGGATTCAACAGATTAGCGGGACTTCAAATCAACTGAGATCTGTTTATTTTGTTAATATACACAATGGTTTTACAGTTGGTTATGGAGGCACAATTCTAAAAACTACTTCAATAAATACATCCGTTGATATAAACAATTATTCTAATCTAACCACTTTTAAACTGTCACAAAACTATCCAAATCCGTTCAATCCATCAACAACCATTCAATTTTCGTTACGTCAACCTAATCACGTATTGTTGCGAATTCTTGACATCTCAGGGAAAGAAGTTGCTGTTCTGCTGAATGAACAACGAGAAGCAGGTGCGTATTATTATTCTTTTGATGGATCCAAACTGTCGAGCGGCACCTACTTTATCGAGCTCAGAGCGGGTTCGTATTCATGCTCGAAGAAAATGATGCTGGTGAAATAGTGATGACCGATGCACATTCCAGCCACATATACAATCCTCTCCCGCACCGACACAAGCGAATACCTAAGCCGGTTTCTGTTCTTCCTGCCGGATCCACCGACTTGGTCGAAAGATATCCAGGAGGCGTTCTGCTTCAGGTCTCATTCGGATGCTGAAAGTAATGCCAAGATGATACTTGACCGTTTGGATGATCCGTTGAATCGGCAGTTGGGATTGAAGCTTGCAGGTGTTAAGGTTGTTGGCCGAAAGATTGAGGCGGGGGAGTCGTATCCGTTGAGTGTGTGTAGGGTGGCTTGATGTGAAGACGGAGAGAAAGAGCGATTGATATAGAAATAATACCAGATTCTATAATTCACTATAGATGGGTATCGGAAAAATAAAGGATCAAAGAATCATATAAACATAAGGATCTTAGGTTATGTTCTTTTTGCCGGTTGAAGAGGGCTGAATGGTTGACATTGAAATATATGTAGTATAAGCACTGTCAAAAATGTAGTGCCGATTTTTTGATTTTTATGCCCCATGCCGAACAGAATCACCATATTTTCTCTCCAACTGTCGAACTTGGGCTAGTATTCATGGTTTTATTGATCTATAATGAGTTGCTTTTCATGGTACAATGTTATATTTTTATACACCGAAATGACCTTTGAAAGGGTATTATGGTGCAGAAAACTATAACAGAATTAGGCCCAAAAGAAGCGGAATTCCTCTCCTCTGTTTCCACTGCCGGAGGCCAATTCACGAACGAACGAGCTGTTCAATTCTGGGGTTCAAGTGAGAGGGCAGCAAAGAAACTGCATCAACTTGAGAAGCGCGGATGGGTTGCTCGTATAGAGAGAGGGAAGTACTTGGTCATCCCACTCGAAGCAGGGGCAAAGCGCACGTGGTCTGAAGAGCCTTACTTGGTCGCTTCCACACTCGTTCAGCCGGCAGCCATTGGCTATTGGACAGCTATCCGGCATTGGAATTGGACAGAACAAATTCCCCGAATAATCTACGTCCAAACAACAAGCCGAAAGAAAGCGACCGGGCGAACTGTCTTTGGTGTGCAGTATCAATTCGTCACCGTTCCGAAGACGAAATTCTATGGCCACGTCAAGGAATGGTACAAAGGAAAACCCGTTCTGATTTCGGACAAAGAAAAAACACTTGTCGATTGTGCCGATGATGTTGAACGCGCTGGAACAATTGAAGAACTTTCCAAGGCAGTAAAGGCAAGCGTTAGCGAAATCTCATGGCAAAAGCTCAATGAGTACGTCGCTCGCTTTCCGAACGGTGCAGTGTTGAAAAGGCTTGGTTATCTTTACGAAACACTTGTTCCCGAACTATCCAGCGAGGCGAAGGGAGTCTTATCTTCGTGGCAAAGCAAATTGAATGCAGGTGTGGTGCCGCTGCAGCCGTTGAAATCGAAGACTGGTAAGATATCCACGCGCTGGCGTGTACGTGTAAATGTGAGGATTGGATGATAGCTCCATCAGAGATACAGCGTACCTCAGCTGCATTAGGGGTCAGTCAGGATGTTGTTGAGCACGATTACGCGCTTGGATGTTTTCTTCATTTCCTGAGCGGAGTACCAGAGGTTCAACGTTCTTGGATATTCAAAGGCGGCACGTGCCTGGCGAAATGTCACTTCACCCAGTATCGTTTCTCTGAGGACTTAGATTTCACACTGACAGAAAGCATTCAACCCGATGCCCTTGGAAAACTCCTGGATCAAGCGAAAGCGGCAACACAAACTGAAACTGGTATCAAGATGGACATTCGTTCTACTGCTGTAGAGGTCATTGAGGATGGCTACAGCAAGGAATCGTTTGAAGCAAAGGTGTACTATGAAGGCGTCTGGCGACCACGGGGTGCAGCGCGATCAATACGTATTCATGTAAATCGGGATGAGACTTTACTCTTTCCCAGTGTAACACTTGGAGTGCATCACTCATACTCTGATGAGTCACAGCTGCCGGTAGTGAGCGTACATGCTTATGCTCTCGAAGAAATCGTATCTGAAAAACTTCGGGCGCTTTCTGGACAGAGAAAATATGCAATCGCAAGAGATCTTTATGATCTGTGGAGCTTGAATAAAACAAGGGTTGATATGAATCGTGCTCTTGAGGCATATCGCAAGAAATGCAAAGTGAAAGGGATAATTCCAACGCCCAAAAATCTTGAGCGTCTTCGTGAATCACGGGACGAATATGAATCAAACTGGAAAAACAATTTGGAATATCTTGTTCCTGCAGATCTGAGATGTTCTTTTTTGGATGCCTGGAATTTCTCTCTTGACTTACTCACGAAAGCCTTGCATACGCATTGAAGTGCCATTTCGACTGAAGTTAGTAAACGCAGTGCAACTCACTTCATTGCCGAATTGAGCATCCCGCAAAGTTTCAATGCGGGAAGAGCACAGTTATTTCAAGGACACAAAAATACAAACTATTTCATTATCCTAATGTTCATTGAATAGAAGAACATTGTGGGCTTGCTCGACTGACCTGCCATCCCAGTATGTTCTCTCTGAGCTTCTTGGCAAACTGTGCGTCCGTCAGCAAGGGGAGTTCGCGGATCTCATCGGCAAGTTGGTGTAGCGACCTGGATCTGTTGTCAGTGAGATAAGCATCTGGAACATCGATTCCCAAAGCGCATTAAAACGCTGCTCGTCAAGTTGCCGGCAAAATAGAAGAAGACACAGGCGTTGCGTGTGACATTATCAGGCCTCCGGCTCGACAGAGCTTGAAAAGAAGTTTGCGGAAAAAGTGACCATCCCCACCACACCCACCATCCTCTCCCGCAGCGATCTGGGTGAATACCCGGGTAGGCTTTTACTTCTTCACTCTGAAATCTTAATTCATCAATAAACAAAAATATCTGCGTCCCGCTCCGCTGGACTTCTGCCTACATGATGTTTCAGCGGACAAGTCGGCGGGCAGGTAAACCAGCAGAGAAGTTGCTGGAGAGGATAAAGGCGGAGAGGGAGAGTAAGGAAGCTGAAGTAAAAGGGAAAAAGGAAAGAATTGGAAGTGAGAAGGTAAAGGGGAAAAGGAAAAAGAAGGAATTCAGAAAGAAAAAAGTGGCTGTAATGCACAAAAAACGCAACAAGAGATGATTGTACGTTGATTTTGATCTGTATTTTCTTATTTTGAATTGAGTCACTAAATTGAAATAATAACTTCTATAATTCAAATTGAGAGAGTTGTTTGAATTAGTAGTGCGGTTAATTCAATTTGGCTCTCGTAAATGAAGAATGCAGAATTGTTAGGATAATTTCTATGAATCTCGAAGGTTTTAAGGCTGGTTACTATCGCCAGCAAAATCAATATAAAAGCTTCTCTCCATCCAAAGTAAATGAAAACTGGTATTGGAATAATCAGAAGCTCAATACTCTTCTGGCGGAAGCAAACCACAAGTTAGGATCGCTCAATGCATTTTCGCTCTATGTGCCCGATGTCGATTTCTATATCCAGATGCACAAGGCAAAGGAGGCTACTGCCAGCAGCCGTATAGAAGGAACAAAAACCGAGGTTGAAGATGCGTTGCTGCGGGAAGCGGATGTTCTGCCTGAGAGGCGGGATGATTGGCAGGAAGTACAGAACTACATCGAAGCGATGAATTTTGTTATCGGTCAGTTGGAAACACTCCCCATCTCTACACGGCTACTGAAAGAGACCCATCGGATACTCTTAGGCAAAGGGCGGGGCGAAAAGAAGGAACCAGGGGAATATCGTCACAGTCAGAATTGGATTGGCGGTGCAAATCCAGGCAATGCATCTTTTGTGCCTCCGCATCATGAAGAAGTGCCAGCATTGATGGGAGACCTGGAAAACTTTTTGCACAATGAGTCCATCGATGTGCCCGAGTTAGTCCGTATTGCCATTGGGCATTATCAATTTGAGACGATCCACCCATTTTTAGATGGCAATGGCCGCATCGGACGGCTGATGATCACCATCTATCTTGTCAGCAAGGGTCTATTAACGAAACCAACGCTGTATCTCTCAGACTATTTTGAGAAACATCGAACGGAGTATATTGACCAATTGGCTCGAGTGCGTGAAAAAGACGATATTCTTCCCTGGCTCAGGTTCTTCATGGAGGCTGTCATTGCAACGGCGACAACGGGGGCGGATACATTTGGGAAGATACAAAAGCTTCGAGATGAAGTCGAGGGAATAAGGCTGGTGAAGCTTGGCAAGAGATTCCCGAGGGCGAAAGAATTAGTGAATGCTTTGTATCGGAAACCGACTGTGACAGCTGCTGATGTTGCAGAGATATTAGATGTTGTACAGGGAACCGCTAACACGTTGATCG
Organism: uncultured Ignavibacteriaceae bacterium; assembly: GCA_964651225.1. Lineage (GTDB taxonomy): Bacteria > Bacteroidota > Ignavibacteria > UBA10030 > UBA10030 > Fen-1298. Next base: position 6,523 of record CAZYYD010000069.1, on the reverse strand, counting down.
ATGATTTTGTGAAGCTTGGAATATTGATTGAAATAACAGGCAGCAGACGTAACAGGATATTTACATTTTCGGAATATGTGAAGTTGTTTACATCGTAGAAAGGTATTATTGTGGCAAATGATAAAAAGTGATTATGACGGAAATGACGATGAATTCAGTCAAGCATATTTTAACAATGTGTTTGCGGTAGATCTTTTATATAACTTTGAATAAAGAGTATTCAGTAAGATCATACTTGACAAGGATAATACAGTGAGTGAAATGGCCTTTGAAGAATTGAGCATGGAATATCGTGCACTGCAACTAGTTGCAATTCTTGTCGAAGAAAAACTTAACCTAGAACCGAGACCAAAAGGACTCCTTGCCTCTGAAATAAAAGAAAAAATGAACGACCGTCTTTCATTGCATAACTGTTCAGATGATGCGATAAGAACGCTCATTGATAAGATCGATAATCGATGGATCTATGATAGGAATAATCCGTTGCGGGGCTTTAGACATATTGTAACCGCGGACGATAAGAAGGATGGCAGGAAGACACGTTACTGGATATCTGATGAAATTGACATCTCCATGTGGAACCAATTGCTGCGTGTTGCAATATGTCTGGCACTTCTGAGGCATGGATGTTTTGAACGTATAGAGGTCGACAATCCACTTTCGGAGAGCAAGGAGAAAGATTTCCTCAGCGTCATGAACCTTGTGACATCTCTTGAGAATAATCGATCCATTAGAATTATGAGGGATACCGCTGGCGATCGATCCGAGAAGATCAAGCCTTCGACAATATCAATCGGTTTGTCTGCCTTCGTTCATTATACAAAAGGAACCGAAAAGAATAAAAAGGGACTGCATGAACTCATCGCAGGAGGTATAACACTGAACTAAAAGTCACCGTCATCTCCATAGGACTTGCTTCATTTTGAGTCGCATTCATTAAAGGGTGCGACTATTTTATTATCCCCCTCTCTCAAAATACCATCCTAGTTCTATAGGAATCTCATATAGAACTCTCAGTTTTCTAATGTCTCTCAAAATAATCCTGGCTATTATCATACTATGTAAAAGATGCCATTTCTCTATGACACAATCAATAAAGGCCATCGTATGGTAGACCTCGAACTGCTTAACATTCTTTTCAAAGAAACAATCCCTTCCAGCCATGAAGAGCATTTTCAAGATATGCTGGAACAATATATCAACGCACAAGAGTTGAATGTCCTCAGAGACCTGAAGAACAATATCTTTGTCCGCACGGATGAAAAGTCCAAAACACTCTTTACGGCCCATACAGACGATGTCTCGAATTATCCAGTTTATGATGGAATAATATCATCCGAAATTGAGGGCCAAACTATTCATTCAGTGGAGCCTGTCAGTCAGAGAGAAGTGTTAGGGGCAGATAACAAAGCAGGGGTGTATCTCCTCATGAAGATGATAGGATCTGGCATTCCTGGGTTATATGCTTTCTTTGTCGAGGAAGAGATTAACCGCCTGGGAAGTAAATATTCTCTTCAACAGAATCCAGAACTCTACAAGGGAATTAAACGAGCTGTCTCGTTCGATCGGAAGGGAACAGCGGATCTAATCGTGACACAAAAAGGTGAACCATGCTGCTCGGCTACATTTGCTAAATCCTTGATCAAAGCCTTCGGCCAAGCAATGCCTGAGTATCCGTTAAAGCCTGCAAATGGTGTTGCAACGGATAGTTTGACCTTTGTAAGCGTTATTCCAGAATGCACCAACATTTCAATAGGATACGCACATGCTCACAGTAAGCAAGAGACTCTTGATCTTCGATATCTTGGTCGTCTCGAGGAAGCTGTGCTAAAAATCAATTGGGAAATATTGCCAACAGTTAGACAATTTTAATCAGAAGGGGGAAAAACCATGACAAATATGCCTGTAACCAAGAATACCAAACTCTCAGGATATATCTGGGAATCAACTCTTGAAAACGTAGAGTATGAATTCTTGAAATCATATATATACGCAGTTTATTGCGGATCTATAGATGAAGATGATATGGATATAACCAGATGCCTTGCCCATTCAAGCCTGAACCATCGACCGCAGCCAGTATCAGCACTCGATTCTGGCATGAAGAAGTTTCCGATAATAGCAGATAGTGTTTTAGAAGGAACTGCAGCGTGGAAGGGTGGTTTTTACGAGGTGACTATCAGCAAGGAAAGTCATCGGGATGGGGTAAGAGTTTTTACAGCCTATGTACTGGGTTTGTCTGACAATGCAAACCAGCCCAGGAGCTTATTCGAATTTCTCAAGAGAAGATCAATGGCTTGTTCGTATTACAATAGGAAGACCTTGACAGTGAGAGGAAAAGACTTCCCAGACAGCAACCTGATCGTAAAGCAAACTCCGATCGCTGGGAGAAATATTGAAGACATATTCATCAGTGAAAACAAGCAGCAGGCTATTCAGTTGTTTGTGCAATCAATAAAGCAATATGCAGAGGTTAGGAAACCAATGAGATATATCCTGTCGGGTAAACCAGGAACGGGTAAAACGGAAATGATCAGAGCAATCATAAAAGAATGCACTGGTCTAGCTACATATTTCATTGTAGAAGGAACAACGCCTATTAGATCAGTATTCGAGCTGGCGGCAAATTTCTCACCATCCGTCATATGCATGGATGACTTCGATCTTCTCTCTGGAGATAGGGCTACTGGACATTGTTCTCAGTATTTGGATGACCTGCTTGGTCTCTTGGATGGGTTTAGATCATCGCCAATATTTGTTCTTGCTACGACAAATGAAAAATCTTGGATTGATAGAGCCTCGAGTCGTCCAGGCAGGTTTGATAATATTATTGACATGGAGATGCTGGATGGGGCCTTATACGGAAAACTTATCGAGCAAAGACTTGCTGAAAATAATTTGATTGAGTCCTTTACTCAAGAAGTTCTCGAAGAACTCGTCCGTATTAAAGCATCAGGTGCTTTCGTAGTCAATCTCTTAAAAAATATTGGAATGAAAAAGAAGCTGCTGAAAACGACCATTGATCATGAAACAATAATAGATGCCATAACAGAACTGAACAAAGGATTCTATAAAAGACCAGAAAATGGCGATAACTCATTGGGATTTACAGCAAACTCTAATTGATAAAAACAGGTGCCTCACATGCTCGAAGCATTTTTAGTCTTATGGGTCATCTATAAAGTCTTTGGCAGGCTTTTAGAAGATGAAGATTCAGGATCAAGCCATCTCCTCAGCATAATACTGATAGGATTTATAGGCGTGTGTGTGTTTCTGGTGCTTAGTGAAGATCCGAAAATACTTATTTACGTGGTCATCATCTTTCTCGTTATAATGGGTCTCATGAATTCAATAAAGCCTCCAAAAGATGATGAAAACAAAAAGTGAATGTCCATAACAAAACTGAAAGGAGTAATACTATGAAAGTATTCTTAGACGACCTAAGACCGTTAGATGAAAATCACAGCCCAAAAGATGGATGGGTAAGAGTAATGACTGTACAAGAAGTTGAAAATCTTCTTGAAACAGGACTGGTCACCCATCTTTCCTTGGATAATGATCTTGGAATCGAAGACCATAAAGAGGAAGGGTACCAAATTCTCGAATGGATTGAGTATCAAGTCTACAGCTCTAATTTCGATCCTCCAGAAGTTATGGAAGTTCATTCTGCAAATAGCGTAAGAGTTCCAATAATGCTGGCAACCATAGATTCAATTAGAAGAAGAGTAGAGAAAAGAAGAAATCAAAACGAAACTCCAGTCCAGTATGTAACTTTGGGTAACGCTGAGGAATTACCCAAAACTCCCTTTAGCCAGAGACTCCTTGATAGCCTTTCACCTGATTTAAGGAGCGATCTGTTATTGAAAGGTCTTCAAGTTGAATCTATTACCATTGATCCGATCGAGGAAGATGAGATGATGCAGCAATCAACAGGTTTAGAGTTGGTTATAAAAATTAATGCAATAACATCGATGTGTAATCCATAAAGGAGGGGAAAACAATGAATCTCTATCAATATTTCAATGCCGAAGAGGGCTTTAAATTCGATATGGACCAATTCCTGGAACAGATCTCTCCTTCGGATCGTGAACATTTAGGATCTCCATTCTCCTTCCAGGAAATATTTCTGACTCGTAAAAATCTAAGCTTTATCTTCGGGACTGAGAGATTTTGCATGTTCATTACAGCCCTATATTATTCATTAGTATTTCAGGCAGTAATAAGGAAGCATTTCCCTGATTTTGAAAGTAGCATCCCCAAATCCTCCATATTCCCCGGTTTTTATGGACCTTGTGATAGCTTTTGTAGAGATCGATGGAGTGCTTATGATATTCTTCCAGCAAAAAGGGCTGATGAATATGAAGAAATGAGGAAATACATTCTCAGGACGAAATCAGATATGGAGTTACTTACGCACCGATTCCTTGAAGAATTTATGATCGGTGTAGATTTTCAAGTGTTTTGGATGAGAATTGTAGAGGAAATGAATTATCTGAATTAGCTACTTCAAATCTTTATACACTTTCATCATAAATTGGGGAATAATTGGTCTATTTACGAAGATTTAGAGTAATTCCAGGGAAATTCTAATGGGACGTAAAGTTTAAAGGTCTAGGTTTGGAAGGGTTACTGATTATTGCTGAAAAGGGATTTATGGTACTATTATAAAGGGATTTATGGTACTATTATTAATAAAGAGAGGGTGAGAGTTTATCAGCGACAATTATATATCCCCCTCATGACATGACGCTAAAAGCTCACCATAGGTCTTTCGCTTACCGATCTCAGTTTTTCACAGATTGGATATACCTGACATTTTATCATCATCTTGAGGGTGGATCTCGTTGCTCATGGTCTTTACTAGCATAGCATCTCCTTGTGTCATTGGTTACACATAATACAGCGTCCTTTTTCCCTGAAAAAACAACTCCAAAGTCCATTTATTCTGAATTTCACTATGGGCTTACTATGCTATTTTAGACAAAGCACTATGCTATTTTAAAAAAAATAGCATAGTGAACTGAAAAACCCACTAAAACAAAAAGGGCCACAGATTTTCATCCATGACCCTCTCTAAGACTTCCAATTAGGAATGATATATGCTTCCAAAACGACGGTAGGAGGATGTATTCCTATCTTCAACCTGTCATACGGTCAGAAGGAAAGATCCCTCAAAATCTTCTACCGAGCATGATTTCCTGGGAAGAAGAACTACCTGCCTCTCGTTGGAAAATGACACGGGTATACCAAAATTCCTTCGAGGACCATAAGTATTTCCTATCTACAGAATATAAAGGCGAATGGAAGTCCAGAATCCTAGAAAACCACCATCTCCCGCCAGATTACTCTTTTCCTTTGCAGCTTCTTACAATTATGCCCATCAATCGACCAGAGATATGGCTGATTCTTAATATTTTCCAGATTCTTATGTTCGAGATACTGGCAAAATTATGATCGCTCAGAATCCCCTCTGATAAACAAAAGAAAGAAAAAGAAAAGATCGTCGAAAAGGAGGTCAGGAAGGATATTTATCTCTTCATTATCCAAAAAATCTTAACAGCAGCCTTCTCACATAAAGAAAGTAGCTCTCGCCCTGTGTCTTTCAACTTTTTTGTTCTTTCTCAAAAGTAGTATTTATCCACTTTTTTCACTTATGAGCAACGCTAATAAAATACCGTATGAATGATCGGGTATTTACGATCGTTCGTCATATCGCATTTTTTACTCTGAAAGTGAATGTACCCTATCGATTTTAAACAGAATTCGCCATAATCAAAAATAACCAAAAACCGTTGAGACGTCTCACTATTTTTGACATCCTTTTAAACGGTAATGGAATTATTATTAAAGAATAGCTATCGTTCTGTCAATAAAAGATTACTTCCCATACAATTACTTGGATACAATGATGACAATCGATCAGGAATTAACGACTTTAGATAAAATAACTGAGCAATATTGGGTTGATTTGGGTATTACAAAAAAGAATTTGGAAGAATTATTCGACAGTAATTTTTTGAGGAGAAAAATAAAGGGTCCACGTGATAAGAAGTATATTGTTTCATTCGTTGCTGAGATTTTGGGATCGGCAAAAACGATAACTCGGGAAATCGAATGGTATCATAATAGAGAACCCGAAGTTGTGTTTGAATTATGCAAGATGTTGATCATTGAAGAGACTTCAACCAGGTTAAGTTATAAGGCCTATTTCAAATATTATTCGAGACAAAAGGAAAGATTACAAAAAGTGTTGAAGGTTATGAGAACTGATGGGAAGGCTTTCTTTAGACATCTAGGTTCGCCACCGCCAAGGATTCCGTTGTTTGTGATATGGTCTTCCATTGGGTCTAGGAAGGGTACAAGAAAATGGCAGAATTCTTTTATTAAGGAGATCGATAATTTTGACATTCATGGTAATATATTGATGAGTGAGATTGATCAAAAACTTTTATTTGTCAAAGATTTCGCAGAGTTACATTCAAAGTGTGTGTAAATAATATGAGTGTTTAGACAATAAAAAAGC
>CAZYYD010000068.1:0-14378 GCA_964651225.1 uncultured Ignavibacteriaceae bacterium | reverse complement strand
GAACGAGAGCTTTCATCCCCATGGCATACTGCCCGTCTGTGGAACCGGGAGCAAGGGGATTGAGATTTTCTGTACAGGCAGCCAGCAACAGTACTGCCAGGAACAACAGGTCCAGGATCATGACATTCTTCATAGTACTCCTTACATCACGCTTTGGATATCACTATCAAAATTGCCCGGGGGCACCGGGTTTATGATTATTACTGAAACAGCTTCATTCGTACTACAGCATTGCCGAAATATCTTTAGAACCGATACGCAGCCTCCATTATAAATTGATGCTGCTCACGAGTATTATAGTTCACATTCGATTGATAAATGTCCTGATACTTCAGACGAGAATATTCATAGGTGAGGTCAATCAGTATCTTTCCAAACGTGAGACCTGCTCCGAACGAATAGACACCGCCGCGTGCGGGTTCACCAATGACACCCGACCCATCCGGCGAGAAAGCCTGGATGTCCTCACGATAACCGGCGCGCAAAGCAAGCAGAGTGCTGGGACGGTATTCTGCACCAAAGCGTAAAGCAAATTTCGTATTGACCCATGGATGCGATATCGAATCATCAATGGACAATTCCATATCTATCAAATTTCTCACTTCATAATCAAATGCAATTGTCCACCGTTCGGTTGGTGTCAGGACAAGACCGAGAGAATACGCCAGGGGGAATTTGAGATGTTCCGTGCCGCTTTCGTGATAACTTCTTGTTGTCAGACTATCGATCCTCACAGGGAACGGTTTTTGTGTTGTATCGAGACTTGTCACATCCCGATCCCAGGTCCTCGTCAATGTGTAGGAAGGTTTGATCGTTAGACCGATACTGTAACGATCCTGCTGAAACAACAGTCCGACAGTAAACATTGTTCCAGAGTAGCTCGATGTTCCCACCTTCGACTGTTGGTAATAAACCGTATCCAACATAAAATCATCGGCAGTCGCTTTATTATTCGTAGCAAGATAAAGGTGGCCTCGTTCTACGCGCTGTTCATTGTCATCTGAAGAACCTGTGAGTATTGTCGCTGAACCACCGAGCGTCAGGACCCGCAGCAACGGCAGAGCGATTCCAGGAGTGATGCCGTACACGATCCCTTTTCTCTCCCGGATGTACTGATACCATTGAGCATTCACCGTATCGACTGGTTTTGTAATGATCTTTGGATCCGGACGCAGTTGACCAAGGTAGGGAGATAGAGTATTATTATTTTGATAATAGTGATCGAGATTTATCGCCTGTGATGCACCAATGCCCACCGATATATTCATACCCGCAATCGTCAACGGGAGGGCAGCCACGAGAGAAAACGGCTGAACTGCAGAGGAACTACGATCCCAATTTGGTCTCAGTCTGTCGTATTGTCGCTGGAGGGTTTTCCATGGGGGAAGCGGATTGCCTAAACTGTCTAGTGGTACAGGAATGGAATCTGTCAGTCCCTCGAATAATAAACTGAGTCCTGGATCGGACATATACGGAACCCATTCCTGCTTCTGCTGCCGTAATGTTTTTCCCAGCAGTCCGCCAACACGCAGCTCAAAAGATTGAAGCCTCGAGAGTGCAGCAGGATTTGAGAAAAGCGCAGAGGCGTCATTTACGTTCGCGGTGGTTGTTCCACCCATCGCGCGTGAGCGTGCTCCTGTGATGACCTGTTGGTCAAGCCCTTGAATATCTAAAGGACCTGCAGCGGGTTGAGCAATCGACCTGGCCACAGAACAGAGCGATACAGCGATGATCGAGAGATATATTTTTTGGGCAAGACTCGATTTCATTTGAATTGCACTCCTAAGCTAATGCGATGCACATTATTCAAGTATTCACTCATCTTTCCGTAGCTGTAGTCAATGCTCAGAGGCCAACCGGACAGATCGATACAGAGGCCGCCACCATACGTCAACCCTTCGCTATCATAATCAACCTTGTACCCTACACGCAGTGCAACCATTTCCAAAAATGAATATTCAGCACCGACATGCATTTGCTGCAAATAGTCGTTCGGCTGGAAAAGATCGTAAGCAAAGGTTAGTCGATTCATCTGATCCTGAAAGAAGAGCCCCTCTTTTCCGAACATATTTGCCGAAATACCAAGACGAAATGCAAGCGGTGCAGAGTGCGGTTTGTGAGCGAAGGTCACTTGCGGACCGAAGTTCTGTGCAGAAACTCCTACCTGCACAGAGCGAAACCCAGTGTTGTAGTGCATACCGAAATCAAAAAGTACCACATCGGCATATGTTTTGTAAGATGTCTGTTCCCCGGTAACACTATTGGTGATCATGATAACCTGGTCTGTCCACAACGATTCCATTGCATACTTAACGGTAACACCAGTGGAAAATTTATCAGTAATTGCCCGAGCATACGAAAAACCGATGAGATACGAATAGGGAGTAAACGATCTTCCGGTTAAACCGGAATTAAAAAATTTTTCGCCGCTTGCAGTATTGATAAGGTCCGGCAAATCAGCCCTCGTCTCCTGTATCGTCCCATAATCAATGTATTGGAACTGAACACCAAGATTTCCCAAATTTCCCATGGGGAGATCGTACGCTAAGGCAATGAGTTTCGTGTCAAAGATCCATGATGTGAGGGTTGACGTCATTTCATGAGCTTCTATTCTTGCCAGACCTGCAGGATTCCAGAAGGCAGCATCTGCACCACTCGCCAGAGAGACAAATGCATCGCCCATTGCTGTGGCCCGTGCTGTCGGCATAACTTTGAGAAATTGAAGTGAAGTTGTACCGACTTTTTGTGCATAAAGCTGACCGAAGAAGACCGTCAGCAACAACACAGATATCATTATTCGAATTGTAGGTTTCATAGTCATCTGCTTTGCTTAGTTGATGATAACGAACTTGCCATGGCAGCGAGAACCATCGGGTGTATCGACGGAATAAAAATAGACTCCCGAAGCAATATATTGGTTATTGCGTGTAACCTGAACATACGGTTGTTGAATATTATTCACATCATGCTCGATGGTTTGCACCAACTGCCCGCTGAACGAAAAGATCCGTATCGTGCACGTTGTCGGAAGATTATAGAACCGAAGCTGGGTATTAACATCACCTGCACCTGTATACCCTGATTTGACGATAAAGGGATTGGGTGCAACATAGACTTGCTCCAATGTGAGTGTTGCTCCAACGGCCGATTCGTGCAATGTCAAATTTGTCCGGCCACTTGTATTCCCCTGATTATCAAAAGTCAACACCGAGTAATACCACTTGTCACCTACTCGTGTATTTTTGTCGATAAACTCATACGCACCGTTTCTATAGTAGATCGCATCTTCTTTTATTACAGTGGCCAGCTTTATCCATGGACCCAGAGGATGCGACGCTTTATATAATTCATAATGATCGAATGTCCCCTGAAGTCTTGATGTGGTGAATGACTCCACCTGAGGTCCCCATGTAATTTTATTCTCTCCCAGCGCTGTATTCTCTACAACAATCGCTGGGGCCGGGACAGGAATAGGAATAGCATACACACCATGATCCTGATATTTTTCTGGCCAATAAGCTTTCGATGAATCATCATGGTTGATCAATGGTTCACCGGTATATGCCTGGATTGCGCGATCTGCCACTTCACGAACTGTTATGACATTCGAATTCAAATATTCAGGCTTGGGATATTTTGTTAAATAATCACTTCCATGGAGAATTGTCGGGTTTAGGGTAAGGGGGTTGAGATCTTTTTGCGTGTGGATCACCCAATAGTTCGGCACTCCATAAAAGGCAAAGGATGCACTTCCCGCTTCACCAGTCCTGCCGTCGGTCGAGACATTTCCCGTGCTTCCTCCGATATCGTGGAGATATGTTCTGCCATAGATCATACCGGCTACCGTTTCTGAATCCCGAGCAGCGCCGTATCCGCATACTTCCGTTATGGTGATGCGTAATTTCTCGCCCGGATTTAATATATAGGGTCCAAAACACCAATTTCGCCCAATTGCCTGAGGTAAACTCTGCCGCCAATTAAACTCTCCTCGTCCAACCCAGTCACTTCCATACGTCACTGAATCTGTGGCTGATGGATTTGCTCGCGGAGTGCTAATATCCAGGCACTTTGTTTTTGTTCTCGGTCCATCCAGCTGCGCAGTTTCTACACCATTATAGTACGGCTGCTTCATATGTAAGTGAGAATCCCAGGAGACCGGATCTTCTGTCAAAGGATTATTAAATTTGATTGTCGTTTCGTATTTGTGAGCGAGATGGAGCGTATCATAATAGAGCACCATTAAACCGGGGGACTGGGGGCTCAATAACCCACCGCCATATTTTCCAGTATTAGCCCACTCGTTGAAATATACTTTCTCCGGGTTCCCTGTACGGTGGAGTCCATAATGAAGCCAGCGCTGCCGATCAAAATGTGCCTGGTAATCTTTCCCCGCAATGCCAGTTTGTGTCCAGCCATTTGACCTGTCATATCCAAATTTCCCGCCCGTCAGTCCGTGAGAAAAGTTAATGAGTATATCCACGAGCTTCAGCGGATTCTTCGGCGAAGATGGAATACCATCCAGATCGCCTGTGTTTTCAAATTCGTATTCATAAATAATAAAATCGTCATAATCGGGGTAACTCCATGCACGGCTGGTCCGTTTAATCGTCACACCCACAGGGGTCGCCCACTGAGTAACGATAATTTCTTCTGCCTCATCCGGATTGTACGCGGGGTTCAAGTCTCCATTTTCCAGAACCGGATAATTTTCAATACGCTTATCCGCACCGGGAATGGGAAAAGAATTTTGCTGGGGTAAGGCGTTCGACCCTCCGCCGCAATAGGCATAGAGCCGTGTCCTGGCGACCGTATCAACAGGAGTAACACTAATTTGAACGCCTCCACCGAAGGAATTGTGCTGACCTGTGTAAGTAATACCGTCCAGCACTAAAGAAGAATTTGCCGGCCACTCAAATGAGGGAACTCCAATCTCCGTTGTACCTCCATTTTGGTACGCGAGGCGGCCAAGTGCGCCTGTTTTATACACAGCCTGATTCAGCATTCCGCGCTTGTGAATGAGGTAATCGGTCGACTGCGATTTCCCGATATTCATGCTTGCGAGCAGACAGAGAAGGCATGTCAGTTTCTTGATAGAACCCATGTGGTACTCCTCAAAGACTCATAAGTTAATAATCATTCCGATTTGCACAGATGTCGGTGCATTTGAGAAAAGCCGAAATTCCTGGTTAATCAGGTAACTTGGACTATCCGGATGTGTAAAGTATTTGATATCATCAAGATTACCGGTCAATTCGAATTTTTTGGTATACTCTTCAAGGCCGAGACCAGCATTAACATTAGGATTGAACAATGCATTATAGTCGTAGATTCGATTATTGAAGAGATTGGTCACCTCAACGTAGAAGGAAGCACTTGCGCCAAAAAGATTCGATACCTGCTTTGTGATTTTCAGATTCGTGTTATATTCAGCCGGCGCCCGCAAGCCCATCAGGACGAGCTTGTTGATCTGGGAATTGTATGGACGTCCGCTCCGAGCAAACGATGTGACTGCAACGGTTAAGCGGTCAAGCGGATGGATGCCAAAAAGCATTGGTCCCCATTCTGGCGGCGTGTTCAACATCAGGTTTGTGACGAGATTATGAGTTCTGTCAAAATCCAAATAAATATCTTCAGGAGTCGGATCAACGCTATTACCGCTTTCATAAATATAAGGATAGAGAGAGCCGAGGGCTGAACTATTTTTTCCGGTTGCAACGCCGTACGTATAATTCATCGAACCTGTTATGATGCCGCTTCGTCTTGCAATCCCTACACGAAATCCGCGGATGTCGGCATAATCACGATTGATAAAGGTCATATACGGGGATGCCCCAGAAACCGGGTGATACTCTGCTTGTTGAATTAGATTCCTGACATCTTTATAATACCCGCTCACATCCAGCGTAAATCCTTCACCCAATCCTTGTGTAACGCCGATATCATAGCTGTTGGTCATTTCCGGTTTCAGTGTCGGATTTCCAAGAGTACTAGGTATTTGTGAGACGATGCCGGAAGAAAGATCAAATCGGGTAAATCTCTGATTGATCATTCGATTGAACGGAGGACGCTGTAAAAATGTCCCGTAGTTCACATGAAATACGGTATTGACAGATACCGGGAAGGATATACCAATGCGAGGCTGCAAACCTGTAACAGTCGGCGTCTCAGCCTTCGGGGCCAATGCTTCATTCGTATGTGAAATACCCAGGCTATCAAAATATCGATATGGCGAATAGGTGTCCGTATAGTACTGGACATTTGCATTATAAACATCAAACCGGATTCCGGCGTTTGCAATCATCCCTTGAAACTCCATCTTGTCCTGAATATAGAAAGCATATTCGAATGGCTTGACCGTGTAGTGTGCAATCGAAGCATTTTTCCCTCCAACACCGAAGAGATCATTGATGTCAAGGATATACCAGTTCCCTTGAACTCCGGCAAGCAGCATATGAGACATCGATACCTGACTTGTCAGAGAAGCATCAATGCTTATTGTTCTTGTCCGTTCGTCGGAGAAGGAGTTATTCAACTGACCATATTTGAAATAATCCCCCACATCCTTCCCGTCCCATGCCTGATCCCATACAGGGTACGGCGGATTATAATAATCCTCGTTCGGATCGGTTGCCGGAGCGCCTTCGATCGAACTCGTCGTGAGCGAATTAATTTTCACTTCGTAAAATGTACTTTTACTGAGTGCATGCGACCAGCGCATCCCCAGTTGGATGTTTTCATCGATGGTGTTATCGATGTTGAACACTTGGTCCCACACCCAATTGAGCCATCCATCGCTGCTTTTATTTTCGAACGTATGGCCGTCCGCCCGGGAATATGCTCCGCTCAACCGAAGCGACATCCCGCCGCCAGCATCGTACACAAGATTTCCCATAAATTGCCGGCTCAGGTTAGGTTCCGGCGTTGGCAACATGGGCCAGCTGTTATCTGTGTGAACCGCCATAAACATGCGGATATTCCTTGTCAGTGGCCCGCCAAAATTAGCATCAAGCGAGTAATCCATGAGATTATCATAATTCTCACCAATGGTCCGGTGTGCCTGCAATCGCCAGTCTGAATACAACAATGCTGCACGAGAAGGAGCTGTTATCGCATATCCTCCATAGCGTCCTGATACTGTCCCTTCATTCCCTTTCCACTTGTCCAATGTCAAACGCATATTCAAATACGGATTGTCAACGGTATCCCACAGGCTTGGTCCGAAATGCTTGCGCCCTGGAAGACGCGCACGCACTTCGCCCCGTGCCATCCATTTATCTGCAGCCCCTTCCTTCATCGTGATATTCACAATACCCGATTGTGCGTTTCCATACTGTGCACCGAAACCGCTTGTGATAATTTCAACTTCCTGCACTGCGCTCATGATAGGATTAAAGGAAGAGGCACTGGTCAGGGGGTTCATAATCCCCATTCCTTGAAGGTTGTACAATTCTTCATTATCGCGGCCGCCGCGGAAATGTCCATCGCTGACATCTGCGTTCAACGATAGAACATCAGAAATGTCCTGAATACCAGGAACATTCGCTACATCTTCTCCGCGCCGAATTTCGCTGGTGGAAGTTTTTTCCCTTTCCACGTCAGGACGTACTGCTGTGATGACCACTTCCTCACCCTGTACAACCGTCTCCTGCAAGGAAAAGTCTACCGTCGTTGTGCGGCCTCCGTTGACAAAGATCTTTTGCTGAACGATCCCGACAAACCCAACCGCCGATGCAGCAACATCGTACACTCCCGGAGGCACATTCAGGATAAAATATGTTCCATCAATATCGGTCGCTGCACCCATGGAAGTGCCTCGTACAACAACATTAACAGAAGGAATAGCTTCTCCCGTTTTGGCGTCCACGATACGCCCTGATATTTTACCGGAGTTTTGCGCAAGCAATGGTACTGCAAGCACGAAACAGAACAACAAGAGTTTCCTCATAGAAAAGGTCCTTTACTTCTGATTGACCGCCAATAGTAGAAAACACCACGACAAGAGTACGCGGTACTCCATCGTACCGCTTGATTTGTGGACATATTTTAGGTAAACTGTATTCGGTGATGGGAAAATGTTAAAATACTTTCGTAAAGTAATGAACCACCCCCCGTTACGCAAGAAAAAAACGGTATCTTTACTGTTAACAAGGGGATAATTACCTTGTATTTATAGGAACGCGTCATGCTTGATGAAAATCTACTACGACCGCTTCTTAATGATATTCTGGAAAGCCCTGAATTCAAGGACTCTCAGCGATATCGTGACCTTTTAGTCTATCTTGTTGAAGAATCTCAGGCCGGAAGAATCCCAAAAGAAATGACTATTGGAATGCGATTCTTTGGGAAAGATGCTTCGTTTAACTCAAAAGTCGATGCCTCCGTCCGAGTTTATCTTGCCAACCTCAGAAAGAAACTCGACCATTATTACCTTTCGACGGGCAAGCCTTACACCCACAAACTGAGAATTCCGGTCGGACATTATAAGGTAGAATTTATCCCTCTATCGGAACTCGTTCACAAACCCCACAAGAAGAACCGCTCCTATCTCTTGGCCTCCATAGGAATAGGAATTGTTGCAGTCTTTCTTTTGGGGTATTTCACTAACAGCCTTCTTCAACCTAACGACCATCATAGTGCCCCTCCTAATTCTATTTGGAATGATTTTATCAAGCCCCATGGAAGACCTACGCTGATTGTCTTTGGAGACTATTTCTTCGTTCGAGAAAAAGGGGGGACAGGTAATTATTTTAGAAACAGTAAGATTAATTCCGCTGAAGATTTTCGTCAGGCTGCGAGCAAAGATCCGGAGTTTGCCAAGAAGTTCGAACAGATCGGTTTCACTTTTCTTCGGTCCAGTACTCCCTGGGGTCTATCTCACCTTCTTCCAATTTTCCATAATTCATACAATAGCTACTCGTACAAATTAGCATCGCAGTTTACGAGCAGCGATTTCAAATCAAGCAACATCGTCTATATCGGATCGTTTAAAACCCTGTATCAATTAAAGAATCTCCTTCAAATATTCAGGTTGAACTATACCATTCGTCCAACCAATTTTCAAATTAAAGATGATGATAATGATTCAACATTTCATTTTTTTCCATCAATACTGCATGCCGGTGAATACGAGAACGATTATGGAATCATTGCAAAAAGCGCCGGGCCTGACGGAAGTGTTTTGATGATGATGCTGGGAAATTCTGAAACAGGGGTTATTCAAGCAGTCCATACTGCGTGCGACCCGAGTGTCGATGAAGCAATAGAAAAGAAATATTCTGTTAATATATCGCAAGACCCATGCTATTTTACATTGATTATTAAAGCAGAAGGTATGAATGAAGCAATCTTTAAGTCTGATCTATGTTATTTTAAGCAAATCAAACCACTTCAGACAATATCTGATTTGACTCAAGAAGACACATCCAATACGAAGTAAATCGGCTGCCTCTCAATGACATGTCCCCCTTTATAAAACCAAAATCCCCTTAAAGGGGATTTTGTGTTTGTCAGGTGTCCCTTTGGTTTCTGTTAACTCTTGTCGAATTCTTTCGCAACCTTTGCAATTCGCTCACATGCCCAGTCGATTTCTTTCCTCGTGATGACGAGAGGAGGTGCAAAACGGATGACATTCTCATGCGTTTCTTTACAGAGAATCCCTTCTTTCATCAGCGCTTCACAATACGGACGCGCTTTTTGATCGAGCACAAGGCCAATCCACAATCCCCTCCCCCGCACAAGCTTGATATGTGCACTGGGGATAGAGCGAAGTTTATTCATAAAATATTCACCCAATTCGAACGATCGCTTCGCCAGTTTTTCCTTCACTAAAACCTTGAGCGCTGCCCGGGCAACCGCAGCCGCGAGCGGATTACCTCCAAACGTTGAACCATGATCCCCCGGTTTGAAGACCCCGAGAATTTCTTTGCTTGATAAAACAGCAGAGATCGGATAAAAGCCGCCGCCGAGGGCCTTACCGATGATGACCATATCAGGACGAATTCCTTCATATTCGAAAGCAAACAGTCTCCCCGAACGGCCCAGTCCCGATTGAATTTCATCAACGATAAGAAGCGCATTGTTCTGCCTGCAGAGTTCAAGTGCCTGCTTCAAATATCCCTCGGGCGGTACGATAATGCCGGCTTCACCCTGGATCGGTTCCACCAGAAATGCTACAGTGTTTTTTGTGAATGCCCCCTTCAATGCTTCGATATTACCATACTTCACGATTTTGAAGCCCGGAGTGAAGGGCCCGAAACCGTCCCGATACTGCGGCTCAGTAGAGAAACTAACGATGGTCGTGGTACGCCCATGGAAATTGTCTGTTGCGCAGATGATCTCTGCCCTGTCCGCCTCGACCCCTTTCACCTTGTATCCCCACTTCCGCGCCGCCTTGACTGCCGTTTCAACTGCCTCGGCGCCCGAGTTCATCGGCAGGGATATCTCATAGCCTGTGAGCTTATTCAAATCTCGATAGAGCAGAGGCAATTGATCATTCCGGAACGCCCGGCTGGTAAGGGTCACCTTCTTCGCCTGAGCGATAAACGCCTTCAGGATTACCGGATGACAATGACCCTGATTGACCGCGGAGTACGCAGCAAGGCAGTCGAGATATTTCTTCCCTTCCACATCGGTAACCCAAACGCCGCGCGCCTTTTGTACGACGACATCTAACGGATGATAGTTGTGAGCACCGTAGCGCTCCTCTAATGCGATGAAATCTTTTGTTTTCATACAGCTGTCTCGTATATATTGTGGTGAGTAATGGAATTAGTGTGAAATTCTGATGACGGGATATTTACCCGTGCGGCGAATATTGTCGAGAAAATCTTTGTATTTGAAAACTCCCCACATAGACTCGGGTTCCAGGAACGTTGACAGAAAAAGAGAGTGCTCTTGTTCAAGAGGAACAAGCATATCTCCTGGATCTGCGGTTACGCGGACGTTCTTGAGTGTAACGTATGCATGGGCTGTTGTCTCTTCCTCCAGGACTTCTGTACCTATACTGTCAATGCTCCATGCCTCACCTTCTATTACTGATTGCGGTGCAAGGGATTTCATCAATATATGATGCCGATTCAATAATTCAATGATGGAATTATTCTCTTTGGGGATATAATAAGCACGTGGGATTTTCCGTACAAGCAGTGCCTGTACACTGTCGTGATAGGGAGAGATTGTCCAGAGGGTATCTTTATTTGTTTTAATATTGAAGACCGGGATCTGCACGTTGCCGCTGCCTGCACGATGCTCCATACGGAGGACAATCTGTCCGCCGACTTTTCTCAGGAACCGTTCCCGTTCCTGTGCAACAAGTGCATGGATTTCTGAAGAATGCTCTGAACAATATTGCAGCATTAATTCAACAGCTTTGAGCTGCGATACGACACGCTGCTGCAGGCGATCCACCGCGGTCGTTCCATTACGGCCTTCCTGTATAAAGGAGAGAGTGCCCAGAATACCAAAACTTTGCCGTCCATCATTGATATCCGTTGTACTATGGCGGATCCGGTCTTGTGGAGATCCTACAATATATTCTTGATACTGAAAGCCTGCATTGTGTATTTGTTCTTGAATAAAGGGAAAAACGCTTTCATGCTGGAAGCGGCGAATCTGCTGAGACGTATTGAGATTGGTCAGCATGCCGAGTTGCACATCTGCGGTCTTCATCAACCCAGCATCGGTCCAATCCCTGCTCGTTGCCCCAAATTCATGGATATCCATCGTTACCTGCGGCTGTGTCCGGAAGAAAAGATCGTGCAAACCTTGGGTTTCCGGCGAAGAAAGAAGGACATGATTCCGATTGAGGTCTATACCGTCGGACGTTGTTCGCTTCCCCAGCTCAGATCCGTCCGGATTCATTTGCGGTACGATAATCAGATCAAGACGCGTCAACAATTTGTCGAACTGATGAGAAGCAATCCGGGCAAGGAGCATTAAAAGTGCTTCTTTACCGGATGGTTCATTGCCATGCTGCTGGGCAAAGAGGAGGACACGTATTTTTGATGTATCTGATCCGAAGTGAGCAGATGATGATATTGTCACAGCAAAGAGAGAACGGCCCATACGGCTCCTGGCAATTTCCTCGAGGCGAATAACCGGCGGCTGTTCAAGGGAGTGCAAGAATGCACTGAGGGAACCATAGGACGTTAATGCTGCAAAACCTGACCGTTCAAGCGGAGCAACAACCTGAGCTTGAGAACCTCCTGTCTGTAAAAAAAGGAAAACCAAGAAATAGAATAACCACATATGCTGCCGTAAGAAAGGAATCGTTGGATTCTTCATGATATTTTTTCCCATACTGCCTTCCGAGAAGGTAGTTAAAATGATCGCATCATACAACATACCAGCTGCAGGATATTGGGAGACGGGAAATCATTTCCACCGACAGCATACGCACGGCGATCCGATGAGGTATTATATTTCCCGAGGAATGAAGTCGATACTCCTGCATCGCCCCTTGTGGTATTCCCAAGCAACTTATTTTTGGAGGATCATTTTCCCTGAGTGCGATTCTTTCCCAATATTCAATCGGTACACATAGACTCCGCTCGGCAAATTGCCTGCATTCCACCGAACAGTATAGCTGCCTGAAGGTCTCTCTTCATTCACCAATACCGCCACCTCGCGGCCGAGGAGATCATAAACAACCAGCTTAACCGAACTTGTAACTGATAACTTGTAACTGATCACTGTTTCTGGATTAAATGGATTTGGATAATTTTGCGCGAGCATAACGTCAGATGGAAAATCGATTGCATTGTTTCCGACATACGTCTGAATAGGCGTGAGCTGGATATCAAAGAGAGTAATACTGTCAGCACGAACAACCACATTATTGAAGATCCTTGTTTCGAAACCTGCAAGAGAAACTTCGATCGTATAGACACCGGGGAGCAATAACCGCTCGTACCGTCCGTACTCCGGTTCACAGATCCTCGGAGCAACCAGCGAATCAGCAAGTTCCCGGATTCGAACGGTCGCTGGAAGGGGCTGCCCGTTCGAGGCATGGGTGACATGTCCCAGGAGACCCGGACCTGACATCCGGTCGAGAATAAACCGTGCACCCGTTATGTTGTCGCGGGCAATTTGCATGGCCTTCGCTCCCGGCGGGATTGAAACATCGGACGTTTCGACGGTGTACTCAATTGCTCCGGCTATGCCGTACATCCAGCAATCACTGCACCCCCGGCCGCAATCTGCCAGCGAGGTAGAATAATGACCGCTCCGGTTGTATTTGGGAATCCGTACCGCGAGACTATCGGCAATCAGTTTAATTAAGACCTGATCCGGCGCGGAGCGGCCATCTTTTGTCCAAAGGTAATAGACTGTCTCCCCGGCACTATGATAGGTAAGAGAAAGAACAAAATGCTTCGCTAACGCAAGGTCCCGCTTCCCTTGAGTCTCCTTCTCCGAGAAAGGGGCTGGTCCCCGATAATTAGCATCCGTCATCGAGGCCGGTCCACCGCTCCAATTCAAATCATAATTACGGTTGAGGTTCACTCCGTCTGTGGATGCATCGAACCTGCCATTGAGATTGTTATCTCGAAGATTGCGCCGTTGAGAAAAATTAGAGGCCGATGTATCCACCATCAATTTCCAGCTGTCCGGGTTCCAGCATGGCACGATCCAGATCTCCAAGGAATTGATCCATCCTGTGACTCGCGCGTCACTGCCGTAACTTTTCAGAAGAGAATCCATAAGCGCCAGGCAACACTCCATGGAAACCGGCTCGCTGGCATGGTGCTGTCCGTCAAAGAAGACCGCAGGTTCATCTTCAGTCACATGAGCATTGTCGGATATCTTCATTCCCAAGATCGGCCGATTGTCCCGCTGACTGAAGCCAACCGTATCGATGTGCGTAATAGAGGGATACATGCGGGAGAGCGAATCCATCAATGCACAGATCTTTTCGTAGGAATGATATGCAGCATCGATTTTTGTTATCCCCTCCTCAACACCAACAATCTGTATTCCCACACCTGCATACTGCAGTTGCTCGAACTGCGATGGAGCAACAACATACACAGCAGTCCCTCCCGATTCCAGGACGTCCAGTTCCATATCCTGAACCATCCTCTGTTCATCGGTATTATGCGTATGGAGAACAACCTTTAATCGCTGCTCTTGGGAAAAATTTTGTGCAGAGAGGTCTCTTGTGAATAGAACAAAGAAGCACAAAACAGTCGCTATAACGATCTTCCACTGCATTTTTCTTATTCCCGGATAAGACAGGTTCACTCTCCCTCCGTCGTTTGAAATTCTCATTTGTTCAGAATAAAAAGGGGACGATGCTTCTGCCTCGTCCCCTTGATATGGCAGCGATACTATTTTTAGTTAGTATCAGGTGATACCAAGGCGAAAAAACAGTATTTTCATCA
>CAZYYD010000067.1:0-14400 GCA_964651225.1 uncultured Ignavibacteriaceae bacterium | reverse complement strand
ATGGGTGTGCAATTTTCCGCGGAATCTTGTGCACTTTTCGACCGGAATCAACAAATGGCGCCTTGAGTGAAGACGCTATGTTCGTACAATGCTATGAGTTTCCCCAACGATGCCGGAGTCAGCTTTTCTAAAAGGATCGTGCTCGATGGACGGTTTCCTTTAAAGGTCCGGTGCGGTACCAACCATGCTTGTGTACCTTCGTCTCGAACCTCCACCGACGTTTTGCCGAAGGCCAGCGCCTCTGCCTGGGCAAACATGTTGGCAAGGAGCAGTTCATGGTGGCGGCCGAGAGGGTTCAGCGGATGAAGAAACCCGATGAAGTCACAGGGAATGAGTTTGGTCCCCTGGTGAATCAGTTGGTAGAAGGAATGCTGGCCATTCGTACCCGGTTCGCCCCAGTAGATTGGCCCGGTCTGGTAAGCGGTCTCGGACCCGTTCAGTGTGACATGCTTGCCATTGCTCTCCATGGTTAACTGTTGGAGGTACGCCGGGAAGCGTTTCAAGTACTGCTCATATGGAAGAACGGCCACAGTCTGCGCACCAAAGAAATTGTTGTACCAGAGACCCAGGAGCCCCATGAGCACCGGCAAATTGCGCTCAAAAGGAGCAGTACGGAAATGTTCATCCATTTGGTGCAACCCGTCGAGCATCGCATAGAAGTTTTGCGGTCCAACAGCGATCATCGTCGAGAGACCAATCGCCGAATCCATGGAGTACCGCCCGCCGACCCAATCCCAAAATTCGAACATATTTGCCGTGTCGATACCGAACTTATCCACTTCCCCGGTGTTGCTGGAGACTGCCACGAAATGCCTGGCAACTGCGGCAGGGTTTTTTAAAATCTTGAGCACCCAATCGCGGGCCGCATGCGCGTTGGTCATCGTCTCCAGAGTTGTAAACGTCTTCGACGAGATGATGAACAATGTTTCTTCGGCGTCGAGGTCGCGGGTAGCTTCTGCAAAGTCGGTGCCGTCGATGTTGGAGATAAACCGGAAGATCAGGTCGCGCTGGCTGTAGTACCGCAATGCCTCGTACGCCATCACCGGACCCAGATCAGATCCACCGATGCCAATATTGACAATATTGCGAATCGGTTTGCCGGTGTAGCCCTTCCACTCTCCGCTGCGCACGCGATGAGAAAAGCCGGACATCTTGTCGAGCACGGCATGCACGTGAGGAACAATATCCTCCCCGTCCACGACGATGGATTGCCCCTGAGGGGTGCGCAGGGCTACGTGAAGGACAGCACGCTTCTCTGTGACATTGATCTTCTCGCCACGGAACATGGCATCGATGCGAGCCCTCAGGCCTGACTCCTCCGCCAATTGCAGAAGGAGTTTGAGTGTCTCGTCGGTGGTGCGGTGTTTCGAAAAGTCAAAGTACATACCGACAGCTTCAACTGCCATTCGTTCCCCGCGCTTTGGATCGTCTGCGAAGAGCTTCCGAAAATGCAACTCTTTGATCTTCTGGTAATGAGCTTCGAGAGCATGCCATGCCGCAAGATTTGGAAGTGAAGATATGATTGTTGTCATGCTCATGTCCTTTCCATTTTGACGACGTATTCACACGGTTATACAGCTTGATGATGTCTCGTTGGAGGACACCGAACTTGCCGTGTCGTGAACAGGTGTGCTTCCACGCCCCGTGAATTCTCCACAGCTGGATGCTGGGTTGCGCGTGCAAACGAAGACAATCTCTCTCGAGGCAGTCGTGTCCGGATGTATATCCTGTCTCTCACAACGGATCTCTGATAAGCTTAGTAAAAAGTATATTATGAATCAAAGGGCATGGCAATCGGCAAGAAACAACACATCGGAAAATCAGTTCGATAAGGAACACACCAAATTGTAACTGCAACATTTCGAAAGTTTCGAGAATTCAGCTTTTCAATCTTTTCAAGGGAGGCGGAATCCTTGGCTCATTCATAAACTTGAGTTTGCTTTGTTCAACAATTCTCTTGCAGCCTCATTGTTCCCCTTTGCTTATACATCGTCATCTTTTGAGTGATCTGACGTTGAAGCGCTCTGTATTCTTCTGACGACTCTCTCGACCGCATCGATAAAATGTAAAAGAAGACCCACAAGGCTCTTTTTTCTTGGAAGATAAGAAGATTGGATATTTGCAAGTTCTTTTCCCAGTTCTACCTGAAGCGATGGAGATTTCGATATCGAGAGAACCTGAGAAGGATACACACTCCTATGACCGGTAATGAGAAAGCTGATCACGCACGCCACAGTTGCGTACGGTGCTATCGATGGTCCGAATAACTCGACTGCCATAATACTTGCTGCAATGGGAGTATTTGCCGCACCTGCGAGAACGCTGGTCAGTCCAATGGCCGCAAAAGTACCGGCATTCAGACTGAAAACATACGCAAAGAACAGGCCTGCCGTTGCACCGATAAAGAAGATTGGTGTCACAATTCCGCCGCTTCCGCCGAAACTCAGTGTAATAGAAGTGAAAATCGGCTTCAGCAAGAACGCATACCAATCGGTATGTTCGCCGCGGAATCCGGCCTCGATTGTTTCAAGCCCTAATCCGAGGTATTTTGTCGAGAAAAGATATGCCAAACCGATAAGAACAAATCCGCCGATGAGCCCTTTCCATGGTGTCCAGATCTTTATTCGGCCTGCTACTCTATCTCCAGCTCGAAGCATCTCGATTAAAAAGATTGAGCACAAACCGAAGAACAGTCCGGCAACCATGACTTTCAGAAGAAACAGTTCTGAAAAAACGGGAACAACGTTGATAGCCCCATGAAAATAAGTGACACCAAAAGAGGAAGATACCTGGTATGCAGTGATGCCGGCGATGAACGAAGGCAGGAGTACTTCATACAAAATGGCTCCGACAAACAACACTTCGACACCAAAAAATGATCCGGCGATGGGTGTTCCAAATACTGCAGCAAATCCCGCACTAATACCGCAAATGACCAATTTCTTTCTGTCATGATCATCAAATTTCAGAATATCGCTAAAGAAGGATGTCAATCCTGCTCCAATTTGCGCACAGGGCCCCTCTTTCCCTGCAGAACCGCCAACAGCCAGAGTGATAATGGTTGCAACGAGTTTTACAGGCACGACCAGTAATGCAATTTTCCCCGACCGCTTATGAATCGCCTCAATAACCTTTTCTGTGCCATGTCCTTCTGCTTCCGGCGCCAGATATTTGATAATGAGCGCGCTGAGAAATAGCGCCGCGGGAAGAAGCAACAACGTATACGGCGATCGCTGCCCGATACCGGTTGCCCATTCGAGCAGTTTCAGGAATAATGCTGTAGCGCCTCCGACAATCGCTCCGGCGATGGTTGCTAAAAAGACCCACTTAATAATGCTGATGAACAGTACAGTAGATTCTGTGAGTTGTTTTTTCACGCTATATCTTTCAAAACGTAGAGCATGCTTTTTATGTATGAGAACTGTATTAAATTATTCTGATTTTGTCTTCTTGTCCTTCTGTGTTTGCAGCCACGTGATACAGACATCCAAAACAATAGCCAGAAGAATCACAAAAAGCCAATTCATTTGGATGTAGTCGTGGACGTTGAGACTGTACGCCACATTGAGAAGTATGCTTATGACAAGCATCGGCAGGAGCAGAACAACAAAGTAGGCGGTGAATTTTTTCGTGAACATAGCACGGTCTCCTGGAGTTGACTCTTGTAAGGTATAAGTTGTTTTATGTTTTCATAAACTTCTGGACACAATCCGGGCATATCCCATGGCTAAAGACTGCTTCAGAGTGCTGAGTAATATAATCCTGCTGTGAAATCCAATTCCCTGCGTTTTCCTTCATATGGCCACAGTATCCGCAGACATGAAGAAACCCTCTCAAAACCCGTAATTCCTTGACAAGTGAAATGAGGTATACGATACTCATAAAAACCGCGATACGAATCGCTACATTGACCATGGAGTCGCCCGCGGGCCAAGGGAGAACCCACATGAGAGGAAAGATCAACCGTATGGAAGGAAGAACTATTGCTAAAACAAACGCCGGCCTTCGGTTTCCAGACCATGCTGCGCAAGAGATAGGAATGGAATAAAGAATGGGGAATTGAATATGGGGGCCGCTGATAAAATCTGCACCAGCCACGAGTGCCGACAGAGATATCCAATGCCATGGTTTGATGTGGAGTTTGTCCAGTGCATCAAAGATTTTTTGATTACTATAAAAACGATCGAGCGGCTGCATACGACTCTTTGCCTTATCCCTTCGCGAGGGCTTTGTTCAAGAGTTTCAGGTCATCGATTACGTGGCGTGTCATGAGAAAATTCTTTCTGACATGTTCTTTCCCATTCACTCCAAGATACTGACCAATTTTTGGATGCTTCAGAATTGAACTGACAATATCTGCGCATCCCTGGAGGTCGTGCGGTTCCACAAGAAAACCCGTCTTATTATCGATCACCTGCCGTGGAATACCGCCGACTTTCGAGGCAACAACGGGTTTGCCTTTCCAGAGCGCTTCCGTCACGGTAAGGCCGAATCCTTCTTGGATCGATTTCTGAAGAACAACCGTCGATTTGTTCTGGAGCGCGTTGACAAGAATATTATCTTCAACCGTCAGCAGGATAACATCTTTATTGTCAAGCAGGGAACCGGCTGCCGATCGTGTTTTATCAAAGATCTCCCAGCCCTCAGGATCATCGGTAGCCATGCTGCCGCAGAGCACTAACCGGCAATCGCACTCCTTTCGAACCAGTTTATACACTTCGATAACCCCCTCCGGATCTTTCCATTTATCAAATCTGGATATTTGAGTGATCAGGGGTTTATCGGTGGGCACACCATACTTCTGGAGTGTTCGCTCAATTAAATCTTCGGGGATTTCTCTATTCTTCGAAGAAAGAGGATCGATCGCCGGATCAATGATGGTGTACTTCATCGGAAGTTCTTTTCGGACATACTGCTCATCTGAAACAATGATTCCATCGTATGCGAGGATAAAACCTTTGAGAAAGTACCAGAGATCTTCGTTGGGATGAGAAAGGTCGACATGACATCTCCAGAGCCATGGTTGACGCTTCTTATAAAATCGGATAAGGGGAAGAGGTTGAGGATCATGAATAATGACGCAATCGGCATCAATCTTACAGTAGGAGGCAAATTCCCGATTGTTCTCGATGTAGAGCGAAGCTTTAATATCCGTCATACGGATAGATTCACCCTGGATGGCATTATGGAATTTCTTGGTAATGTTAAAGAATTCCGGAGTACCGCGTAACGTTCTCCAGTCAGCATCAATTCCGGCGCAATTCATCAGCGGGACAAGTGCATAGAGGATCTCAGCCACACCACCGCCATAATACGTTGAATTGATGTGAAGAATCTTTTTTCCATACAGCGGGCGGGCTAATCTATAGATTTCCGCGATCACATCATCACCGACAATATCTCTATATTCCTCTAATGTGCGCATGGTCTCTTCCTCTCTGTTGTTTTCTTGCCTGTATCAGTGAGATTGTGGAACTGCTGAAGCTCGAGCATTAAAAAGTCCATTTAAAAAAATGAAGAACTCCACGAACTTCCTGTGTCATCTGCTGTTTCTCCAGAGTTTCTCAAGAATTTGTGTTGCCCATTCTTTTCCTGCCAGTCCGAACGCTATAGCAAGCGCCAGACACAATCCGCCGAACGCAATCTCAAATGCCGAAATCAACACCTGACCGCCAAGAGAGAGCTGCTGAAGAGCGGTGGACACGACAAGAAAAATAAGCGCAATG
The DNA here is from genome assembly GCA_964651225.1 of uncultured Ignavibacteriaceae bacterium. Classification (GTDB taxonomy): domain Bacteria; phylum Bacteroidota; class Ignavibacteria; order UBA10030; family UBA10030; genus Fen-1298. The sequence goes on along the minus strand of CAZYYD010000067.1, from coordinate 8,674 downwards.
TAGATGACTGCGCTGATGAATTCTGCCCCGGCAACACGGACACTCGTGAGATACGTCAATGTCGTCCCGCGCAGAAGTTTTGCCAAGAGTGTCCCAAATATCAGCACGAGAACTGCAGCAATAACATTGGGGATATACAGGAGAAATCTATTGAACAATTCTTTTGCCATGTCGAGGCCAAAGCTATGGAGTACCGCAAGGGTCAAGCCAAACATGAAAAACCAATAGATGAGGTTTGCCACGATGTTGACGGTTGAATATTGAGCACCCCCCTTTAAAAGAATATCCTCTATTCCGGCTTTTTCCGCGATGATGTCTAACCGAGCAAGTCGAAGTAATTTGATAATTACTTTCCGCAATAACCTGGCCAGGAGCAAGCCGATAATCATGAACAGGATGCCGATAACGAATTGCGGCATGAATTGAATCAATTGTTCCCAAAATATCTTCAGCGATTCCAGCACAGCCTTAATTTGATCTGGCATAATACGCTCCATGGTCTATAGGTGGTTTGAATATACGGCTACGCATGATGGTCAGTTTCTTTTTTTGTTTTCTCTGCTCCAAGAATAACCGTTCTTGTAGGGTAAGCGAACTCGATCTGTTCTCGTTCAAAACATTGAAATATTTCCAGATTGATCTTTTCTTGTATATCCATAAAGAGATTGTAATCGGGTGAAAGAACATAGTAGACAACCTCGAACATGAGTGCAGATTCACCATATTCTTTAAAATGTGCCCGATCGAAACGGGTACCGGGCTGGTTTGTAATAATCTGGCGTAAAAACGTCGGTATGTTTTTCAATTGTTCGAATGAAGTTTGATACGTCACTCCCAGGGCAAACGCCACGCGCCGTTCAGACATCCGCTTATAATTTCTAATACGGCTTTTGAGGAGATCAGTGTTGGAAAAAATATTTTCTTCGCCTGAAAGACTTCGAATGCGTGTCGATTTGAGACCGATATGTTCTACGGTTCCTAAAAATTCTCCAACGGTGATGAAATCTCCGACCTCAAACGGTTTGTCCAGAAAAATAGAAAGTGAGGCGAATAAATCCTCCAGAATGTTTTGAAGCGCCAGTGCAACGGCGATTCCGCCAATGCCCAATCCTGCAAGCAGGGTTGTAATGTTTATGCCGAGGTTATCGAGAATGAGGAGAAAGATAAAACTCCACAGCGTCATCCGGCTTACAAACGACAGAATTGCCGGAACCGATTTGTTTTCAATTCCATTCTTTCCGCGCTTCTGAAGATAATTTCCAATGAAGAAATTGATTATCCGGTTTCCCCAAAATCCTCCTTGTAAAAGGAAAGAGAGAATAGTCGCAATTTCGATATATTTTACCTGTTTAGGCTGGAGAGTGAGCGCCGTAGAACCGAGGTAGAGGGCAAAAATAATCATCAGAAAATGCCTGAGTTCACCAAGCAAATCTGCAACCAAATCGTCGATTTTGTTGTCGGTCTTCTGTGCGAATGCACGGAGTTGTTTCAACACCAGCCACCGAACAAATACAAATCCGCAATAACTGACAAAGGCAAGGCCAAAGGCAATCGCCCAATTGGCGACTGAATTCCCAAAGTATGTCATTTCAAATACCTGCATAACAATTCTCCCGATCGTCAGAAATATCCTGTATTCTCGTGGCGTATAGTCGTCGTATAAGAAAAGAAATACCTTGAGGAAGAGCGCGTTCTACCCCGCTCTGAAAATCCTTCCACAACAATTTCTCGTTGGCAGCATCGATGAAGCGCCTATGATAGGTCGGTTGGCCCGCCGGCATGACACCTGCGAAGTCAGCACGATACTGAACGATGTGAAGAAAAGACAGTTCTGCCGGGGAATGAAGTGCCATCATTCCTGTAACGGAGAGAGCCATTCGGCTTTCCTCATTGGAGCCGAGAATGATGGCAATATATTTCAAGTTAAAAAGCGACACGTCTACTCTTTCCGATCCGCTGCAGCATTGGCAGTCGTACGCCTGTCTGATATGAAAAACAGATAGAGTGCACCTACAGAGCCCGCCATGAACGATGCTGCAAGCACGGCCGTCTTTGAGATATCTAAGGATAGTTCATTGGAAAAGGCAAGATTTGCAATGAACAGCGACATGGTAAATCCGATTCCTCCAAGCCAGCTGATGCCGTAAATATGCTTCCACGAAACACCGGTTGGTAAAATTGCTAATCGGAATCTTACAGCAAGCCAAGAAAAGAGAGTAATACCCACCTGTTTTCCAATGACCAATCCGAAGATAATACCGAGAGCAATTGGCGTATTCAGCACCGATTTCCAATCGGAATCAAAAACAACACCTGCGTTCGCAAAAGCAAACAACGGCATGATGGCAAAAGTTACCCATGGATGAAACTTATGTTCAAAACGTTGAAGAGGTGTTTCCACGCTATGACACGATATCTCGATTGTCTGAACTACCGATTGCTGTTGTTGATTCAATACCTTGAGGTGAACTTCTGATTTCTCAAGCTTGAATCGTTCAAGGAGCGATTGAATTCTTTGGATAAAGTCTCCCATGTCAATCCGTGACCGGCTTGGGACTGCAACAGCCAATAACACTCCTGCAATGGTTCCATGAATGCCGGACTCCAGGAGTACCGCCCAGAGAAGCACTCCTAGGATGAGATAGACAGATGGCCGAAGAATACCTCTCCAATTCGCCGAAAGGAGGACAAGGAAAATAAGTCCCGCTGCTGCAAGAAAGAACCAGTGTATTTGCGTCCCATAAAAAAGCGCGATAACCAGCACTGCTCCCAGGTCATCCACAATGGCAAACGCAGCAAGGAATATTTTCAACTGATGAGGGATGCGGGAACCAAGAAGCATCAACACACCCAGCGAAAAAGCTATATCGGTTGCCATCGGAATTCCCCATCCGGCGGTTGCATCGGTTCCTGCTGTAAAACAATAGAAGATCGCTGCAGGGATGATCATCCCTCCCAGAGCTGCAGTCAAGGGAAGGATTGCACGCTTGATGCTTGCCAGTTCGCCGATCAGGAGTTCCCGTTTAATTTCAAGTCCCACAACAAAAAAGAAAATGCTCATGAGGCCGTCATTGGTCCAATGAAGCAGTGACTTTGATATAGGCGCACTTTTGATCCCGAAAGAAATTTCCGTCTGCCAAAATGCCCTATAATAATGGTTCAGCGATGAGTTTGCCAGGAGGAGAGCAGCTACTGTGCAAGCCAAGAGGAGCAATCCTCCTGCGGATTCCAGGCGGATGAAATCCTGAAAAGGTTGAAGTACTCGTGTGAGCGACGACGGTGCTCTGCTATTTTTTTTGTCGGTCATTCTCTCCTCGGGGAATATAGTTGAGAATAACCCAATACTTGTAAAGAGTGCGGCAAGAACTCCAAGAGTGATAACCCCTCTGCGAATACAAAATATTTCAAACGACTCGTTCTCCTGTTGTTTTGCTGCGGTGAAACGTTCACTATTTTTTCTTTTCTTGGGCTTCAGGGATGAGCATCATCCTGATCGTTGTCTATGGGTAACGTATGATAAGTGCTTTCGCATTCATGAGAACATTTTTTGTTGCTTGAATCATGAGAGAATCAAAGCCCTGCAAATAATTACTCTCCTCTGAAAGAATAAGACGAGGATTCCTTGTGTTGATATGGAAATTGACGAGCGGGTTAACAAAGAGGTGGGGCGCGAGAAGGATAAAGGGAAAACAGCGGATCCGGAAAGATTATGAATACATCTTTGATAAAAGCTATGCCGTAGAGACATACACGATGAATTCGAGGTGGTATAAATTCAACGGCAGAAGGAACGGAGACTTTAATTATAGAAGGAATATGTTTGTATTGAGTCCAATAAACCTTGGCTGTCGGCGGCGGCCCGGCCTTAGCATTCGTAATCTGTGCATCTGCCGTCTTCAAAGCCAGGAGATTGAGCACCTTCAGATGACTGAGAACTCCAACGGCTAGATAGCTGAAGAGAACGGAAACAAGAACAATATGCTGGAGGAGACGTCTCATGACAAATTTCTGTAGTACTATACAAAGACTATGCGAGAGAATCAAGAAACCACGGTACATCACTTCTCCGCGGCACAGCGAAATCCAAACCGGAGGAGAGATGTACCCGGTTTTCGGCTGAATCGTTTTGCTATTCGACAATCGTCCGTGTCTCCACTGTAGGATCCACCACGAAGGACACGATCACTCCCAATATGCGAACCTTGGGGGTTTTTTTCGGGACTTACTTTATAATAATTTCCATCATACTTGTCGGCACACCATTCAACCACATTTCCCGTCATATCAAAAATACCAAGTTCATTACGCTTCTTGGTGCCCACCGGATGTACCTTGTTCTTCGAGTTCTCGACGTACCAGGCAACTTCATCAATATTATCGCTTCCGCTATACTTCCATCCTTTTGATTGTGTCCCCCCGCGAGCCGCGAATTCCCACTCTGCTTCTGTGGGCAGTCTTTTGCCAGCCCATGCCGCATACGAAGCTGCATCATCCCAACAGACTTTTGAGATGGGATTCTTATCGTTCCATCCCCAAGCTGGTTTTTCAGGCATTTCCCGCTTTGTTGCTATGCAAAATTTTCGATATTCACCAACGGTGACTTCATATTTGTCCATGTAGTAGCTTTTTAACCTTACCGTATGCACTGGTTTTTCCATTTCATAGCCATGGTCGTCTCCCATCTGAAATGTTCCGCCTCCAACCAACACCATATTGTGTCGTGATACCACTGTATGAGGCTGTCCGATACTGACGGCAGATGAGAACAACAAAACAAGGAAGGATTTCAGAATCCTTTGCGTTGTAGGTGCACAGATTAACGTTCGCCGGGTATTCACGCGCTTTCTCCATTCGTAAGCTGATGTGATTGCAGCATCCTTTCAACGACAGCTTTTACTTTATTCAGTTCACTCCCATGAGCCAGAAATCTCGGTCTCAGTTCGTGAGCTAGGGCAATCATTTCTTCCGAATCTTCGCAGATAAGGATGAGATGTGAAGCATCATTACTGCTAAAAAGCGAATGGAGGGCAATGAAGTCCTTGAGGCGCTCAATAGTCGCAATCACAATGTGTCTATCGGTGCGATGCTCAATGATGTATTGAATGAATCGCTGGAGCGTATAAAATCTGTTCAACACAGGCCTTGGTGAAATTTCCCGCAATGTCTCCTCAAGGAGCTGTGCTGTCGTACTATCGGGTAATGCATAGAGAATGAGTTCCATAGTGTTTTCCTGAGTTCGGTCAGAATCCTTCTTTTCTCATTTTACTGATGAGATATATGAAAGAACTATGCCACTCTGTCGAGGAATGGATATTCTCCGTTTTGTATCACTTCTTATACCAGCAAACCATTGGAGTATACTTGTTTTTATCTTGCCCTGCAGGACATGTACTCTATAAGAGGACACATCCATAAGATATGCTCTGTACGATAGGAAAAAAGCCTTGGAATAAATCGTGTCGAGGGCTTCCCTTCAATACACAATAAGCAAAAGGAGTACAAACAATAATTGTCCGAACACGGCGAATTGTGCATGCAGAGGCCAATTGTGTATATCATGTAAATTATTAGCACGAGCCTTACTTGGAGGTGAAAAGATCAGTGCAAGGATTCCAAAAAATCCTGTGAGTAATGCGATGCCCATTCCTCTGGAAAAATAGTCTCCTTTAGCGCGGGCGATAATTCCGCCGCTCAGAAGAAGAAAACCATAACAACCCGCAATCCAAACATCCTGGCTCATAACAGTGCAGTCCAAAACAAAGAAGGGTTTTCGTGTTGAAATCGTTGAGCACTATCGAACGAGACTTGGATGAATCGATGTACGTCGAAGTACTTTTCTTTGAATTCCCTTTTTTCTTTTTCGTTGTTTCACGATTCTCTCAAGAACGAGATCAACACTTTTTTTGAAATTCTCTGTCTGTGCCTGGGCCCGATAGAACCCGCTTGCTGAGTGAAGTTGGCATTTCACCATAATCTTCGATTTGTGCGAGTTCATGTTCCAGCGCAGCGAAATAATATCCAGGAACCGGCTTCGAAGTTCCCGCGAAACAGATGTGATATATGATTTTTCTCGAACTTTGAGACCCATCGCATGGGATGTGATGGTCATAATCATCAGTTCGCTCCATTGTTTTTTTGTTCGGAACAGCCGTTTTCTCATTTGACCGCTATCATTGTATATACCTGTACCTGTTGGGTATAGTTAAAATAGGTGCAAGTGCCTTGTGAAGAATACCTTTGGTAAAAGACTTCCGGAACACATCAACGAGGCCGAAGTCCCGATCTTGAAGGATCATAACCAGTGAATTGGGATATGCATAGCTGATTGTTTCGTCGGCAAAATATTCGTTCGAAGTGAATACGGTCCTTGCCTTGATTCGAGAGTCAATAAAAGTTTTCTTCAAAGTTGCACATCGCATGCGCATGGATTCTGCCTGCTCTTTCTGGCCCGCCCGGACAAGTCCTACAATATCGATCCGAGCATTGAATAGTTTTGCGAAGGCTACTGCATAGGGATATTTATCCATAAAGCGTGTTCCTTCACGCACTGGGTACACGATATGTGTATATCCCGTCCGCGTTATTTGCTTGTGGACACTTAACACAGGCACTTTTGAAAGTGCAACAACTTGATATGTGGTACTTCCAAGAATAGTATCAAGAAATCCATTAGCGCCATGCGTGCCCATAATAATAAGATCTGCCTTTATGGTTGATGCTGTCCGTGTAATAGTTGTGTCTATCGTTCCAAGGATCAATTTCGTATCGATACGAACCCTCGATCGTTTCCTCGTTGTTTCTGCAATATGTTCTAACCGTCTGGCGCTTTGCTTCAGCACCTCATTCTCCAGGTTCGACGCAGCCATCATGACTCCGCTATCTCCGTAAAGATCGACATAGGGTTGAACGACATGCAGCAACATGATCCGTGCTTGTGTCCTTTGAGCAAGCTTTATTGCATGGTGAAGCGCGTTCAGCGATAGCTCAGAAAAATCGATTGGAACAAGAATCTTTTTTAGTTTGAATATTTTCATGGCCATCTCCAGATTATGGAACAATCCTTCTGAAAGGAATGAACAGACACAATGGATGACATCCTGATAGGAGAAGATGAAATAATTATGCCACGGAAATATATCGGGTTTTTTTCAAATTTCAGCAGGGAGATAGAATCTTTGAAGATCAACCAGAGACGAGTATAAATACTTTGTCCTGTCAAACAAGACAAATTCGTTTAGTTCAAAGAGGAGAACAAAATGGGTCTGTACTTACAAAGATTACCCCGGTTTTGTTTTTTCCGTTTCAACTCGAAACGGCGGTGCCCGATACGACTTTGGTGAATACGTTTCAGGTATATCCGTCTGATTACCATCCCTGACCGCGGAGTAATGCGGCGACATGATTTCAACACCGGCCTCATTGAATTTATCCTGTATGTTTTGATGAAGATCTGAGTATGTTGTTGCCATAGCATCGGTGAATGTATTCAACTCATAGCAAACATCAAGGTTGTCTAAGCTTGTCTGAACAAACAACGATAAGCTTAGTAACGCCTGCGGTAACGAGCTCTCCCCCTGTCGGATCTAATAGTTCCTCCATTAATTTGTTCATGCACTCTCTTCAAGTTAGAATGATAATTGAGCATTGACAAGTACCTCGTGATGCTTGATGACATTGTCCTTTGTTGGGACAATATAATTCAGTTGCAGTCCTGTTGCCTTTGTCGGCCACAGATTACATCCAATGATAATAAGATCTGACGATGGAATCAGTCCATCGGGCAAGAAGCTTTCGAAACGTATCAACATTTGCGACTTCCGTGTGACCATATAACCGCAGGTTAATTGGTAGCCATACGGAGTTTTTGCTGTGTTTGTCTGGCTCGGAATGAGGCGTGCCGCGTCGACCTCGCCGCTGAACAGCCAATCTTCATACATCAGCCGTCCATCTACTCCCCACAATGTACGCTTGCCATCGAACAGAGGTAAAGCACCATTACCGATTTGTACCTGATGATCATCGCTGAATGCAGCATTAACCCCAAGTTCCCATTGTCCTTTTATTGCACCCTGGTTAAGAAGTTTTGACAGTAACAATAACCGTCCCACGTACATAAAGTTATTGTTATCATTATTGTTGGTGGACAGCTTATCGCCGTTGAATAATCCGAGTGTTCCGGAAAGGAACCCGTCATCGGTGGTAACGATCGCCTGAGTTCCGATTTGGCGGCCCGCAACGAGAGCATTCACAGCTTGCGAACGATTAACGAAATCGATCGCGTCTGCGCCTGTAAGATATTCCTTGCTAAAAGGGGGTTTGAACAATCCCATCTCAATACACAACCGCGGTGATATTTTGTAATATATTTTTGCGTCGAGGATAGCTGGCGTGTTAACGAAATTTGTTTGGAAAAGATATCCGTACCCACCATCAAGTTCTCCTGATAGTTTAAAACGCATAGTAGAAATATTGAAGCCATTGTTTCCCGCGAATGATCGCTCTGCCTGAAAATCGGCAACTTCTTGAAAAAGAACCCCCACGGAAAAGTAAGATTTTTTAAAATCCTTTATCAAATCGTTCAGTTAAGGTTCGTCTTGCGCCCAGCTTGGCGAGGAACAGAAAAAGGGCTCTTCTCCCAACCGAGTGGGTAAAAAGAGCGAGATTTAGCTTCTAA
>CAZYYD010000066.1:0-16785 GCA_964651225.1 uncultured Ignavibacteriaceae bacterium | reverse complement strand
TCTTCACTTTTTGTGAGTGATTTTACCCACTCAAAAAGGAGAAGACCCTAAAAAAAGAGAGGAGTGTGAAAATCCAACGTTTCATGATAAAAAGATAATGAAATCCTTCAAACCGTTCCATGTGAATTCGCAGGAGGTAGAGTGCTTCTCCATTGGTGCTTCAGGATAACGAATCACAGGTTTGAGCTAATCTCATGAAAGAAGGACGACTTAGACACTTGTACAAGGTACCAGCTTATCCGCCAAGAAGCCGTTGAGTGCCCACCTGACCGCGAGCCACAGACAGGGGATCTTTATTGGTCCGGATACAGGGCCGTCTCTTCCGATTGATAGAATGAATTGGGGCGAGCAGGGCATGGAAGCTCGAGTGTTTTTGAGATGCATTGCCGCGGATCCCTGTAGAATTCACTTGACTCTAAAATGAAATATTCTAAATTGCATGTAACAATAGTTACTTAAACGACTCATCAATGTAACTAATATTACAACATCGATGTTGAACCAGACAACCAAAGAACTTGCCGATCTTTTTCTCTCTCTTGCACCAATTAACAGCATATCGCTTTCCGAGCGTCCTATTGCTGACGCGGTCATTGCCAGTCTCCATTCCTCGGGAATACAAGTGGTTGAGGATGATAGTGCGTTGAAATTTGGTGGTACAACAGGAAACCTTTTCTGTTTCCCTCCGCACTATCAACCCGATCGACCGGCTTTTATTCTGACGTCGCATCTTGATACCGTCTATCCGACGACCAATCTCAGATCCATTGTCCATGAGGATCGCATCACGTCTGACGGCACAACCATCCTCGGAGCCGACAACCGGATGGGATTATCCATTCTTGTCCACCTTCTCAAACGTGTCGCTTCTTCCTCTTTAAAGGTTAAAAATTTCTTCGTGCTGCTCACGGTCGGAGAGGAAACAGGATTATTCGGCTCTACCGCCGTCGATCTTTCGAAGCATGGGGTCACAGGAGCGTTTGTCTTCGATTGTTCCCGTCGTCCTGGAGTATACATTCGTGAGGCAACCGGTTTGCATAGTTTTCGTGCAGAGGTTCATGGCAAAGGCGCACACTCCGGTGTCAACCCCGAAGACGGGATCAGTGCCATAGCACTCGCAAGTGCAGCCATCACACGCATGCGTCTCGGAAGGATCGATGCAGAGACCACAGCAAACGTGGGAAAGTTCGTCGGCGGGAACGCGACGAATGCAATTCCCGAAACAGTGGTTCTCGAAGGTGAAGTACGGTCATTTCATGCTTCACGTATCAGTGAAGAATTGCAGAATATCCGGCAGGCACTTCACAGTTCGACAAATGGTGCAGGAAAGATTCTCTTTACATCCTCAGCAGAATTTGAACCGTACATTCTTTCCCCGACAGAACCTATAGTTGTAGAACTGGAAAGAGCACTTCGCGCGGTCGGATTGAACCCTGATCCGATCCGGTACGGTGGCGGGAGTGATGCGAACAAGTACAATGCGAAAGGTATTCCTGCGGTCGATATCGGTATCGGTGCACAGAAACCGCATTCCCATGAAGAATATTTTCTTTTCGAAGATCTCGAAAAATCATATGAGATAGCCTATGAACTGGTCCGCAGTCAGTAAATCCCTTATCATGTTTCTCCTTGCCATCCTCACGACACGGGCTGGTGAGCATCCGAAAGGACATCTCGTGATCATCGGCGGCGGAAAGCGCGGGCCGCAAATTATGCAGACCTATGTTCAGCTTGCCGGCGGTGATCATGCAAAGGTTGTCGTATTTCCCATGGCGAGCGAGCTTGCCAAGAGCGTCGGTCCGGACCAAGCGGCATCCCTGCAACAAGCAGGTGCACATGCAGTGTTTTCTCTCAATATCAGTCATGCGCAGGCGGAAAGCGATTCCGTTCTAGAACTTCTTGAAGGAGTGACCGGAGTTTTCTTTTCCGGCGGTGATCAATCCAGATTGACGGCTGCACTTCTAGATACAAAAGTGGGAAAAAAGCTCCATGAGCTTTATCAAAACGGAGCAGTCATTGGCGGAACGAGTGCAGGAGCCGCCGTCATGAGCAAAATGATGATCACAGGCAAAGAGAAACTCACCAGGGATACTGCCAATGCATACACTTCCATAAAGAGGAACAATATAGAAACCGTTGAGGGGTTCGGTTTTATCGATAATGCAATCGTTGATCAGCATTTTATCAAACGAAAACGCCACAACCGGTTGATCAGCCTCATCCTGGAAAATCCCTCCCTTATCGGCATCGGAATCGACGAGGCAACTGCGATTGTGGTGAATCCGGATGACTCCTTCGAAGTGGTCGGCGAGGGAACGGTGATGGTTTTTGATGCGACGCAGTCGAAATCAATACGAGAGAATGCAAAAGGTCATCTCAGCGCCGAGAATATCCTCCTGCATATTCTGACAGCGGGGGATTCGTTTGATATGAAATCACACTCAGCGCATCCGGGAAAGAAATAATGAAAGCAAACCAATCGTTCAATACTCTGGTCATGATATTTCTTGTTGTTGTGCTTGCAGCACTCGTGACGTGGATTGCACCCGGAGGAGAATATGCGCGTGAAGTAAAGGACGGAAAAACGCTTGTGGTCCCGAATTCCTTTACCTATATCCAGAGTCAGCCTCAAGGAATCGGTGCCCTGCTCATGTCGCCGATCAAGGGATTTATTCAGGCTGCGAATATTATTGTTTTTCTCTTTGTCATCGGCGGTGCTTTCATGATCATCCAGAAGACCGGTGCGATCAGCATCTCGATTCAGCGCATGGCGTATACCTTTTCACAAAAACCGCATTTGCAAAAATTCTTTATTCCGGTCACAATGACCATTTTTTCGATCGGTGGTGCGGTGTTCGGCAGTTCGGAAGAAACACTGCCATTCATCCTGATTTTTATCATGCTTTCGCTTTCACTCGGATATGATTCGCTCGTGGGAACTGCGATACCATTCCTCGGAACGGCTGCGGGTTTTGCAGGCTCCGTTCTCAATCCCTTTACTGTGGGCATTGCCCAAAGTATTGCCGAACTGCCGCTCTATTCAGGAATCGGACTGAGAATTGTCATCTGGATCATCAGTACCGCTTCGATGATTGTGTTTGTTTCAAGATATGCCTCCAAAGTGCAGAAGGACCCACGGCGGAGTCCGGTCTACGATCTTGACCAGGGGCGCAAGAAAGAATTTCACCTTACGAATAATATTCATGTCCCGTTTACGCTCTCACATAAATACGTTCTGGCTGCCTTCACTGCGGCTATTGTATTCCTGATTGTTGGTATTCTTCAATTCGGTTGGTACATCAATGAGATCGGTGCTTTATTCCTGGGACTCGGCATTGTCTGCGGATTCCTCGGTAAATTAACGCTGACAGAAATCACGGACAGTTTTCGAGAGGGGGCGAGGGATATGGTCGGCGTGACGTTAATCATCGGATGCGCACGGGCAATTCTGGTGATTGCGACCGACGGAAAAATCCTGGATCTCATGTTATTCACGCTCGCAAACATGATCCATGGTGTCCATCCGGTCTTCGCAGCGCAAATGATGTTCGTGATGCAAGGCGTGATCAACTTCTTTGTTCACTCTGCATCGGGGCAGGCGATGCTGACGATGCCCATCATGTCGCCGCTCGCGGATGTTGTGGGGATTACGCGGCAGACAGCGGTGCTCGCATTTCAATTTGGCGAAGGTTGGATCAATCCTATCCTTCCTACATCAGGTGTGACGATGGGAGTATTGGGATTAGCAAATATTGCGTGGGGAAAATGGTTCCGCTGGATGTTGCCGATTCAGATCTACTTCTTTTTTGTCGCGTTGATTCTTTTGGCGGTTGCCTATTTTATCCATTATCAATGAGCGGGCATATGAAAAAAAACAATGAATCCTCAAGTCATCTAACCGTGCAAAAGGCGCTTAATAAAAAAATTCTCGCAGTTTTTCAAAAACTTCCAACGAATCAGCAGAAGGTGGCGAATTACATTCTGCAGCAGCCGAATGAACTTGCTTTCGTTACGACCGATTCGCTTGCACAGAGGTTAAAGGTCAGCAAGCCGACCATTGTCCGGACTGCGCGCAGCCTGGGGTATGATGGATTTACCGATCTCCAGCAGGAATGTATCGGTGCGTTGCATTCCGATCTCTCCAATGTGCCGAAGTTCATGGGTGAGTTAAAAAAACAAACACAAAATGAAGCACTCGCACGAGTCGTTGAAGCAGAGCTCCAAAATATCGATGAAACGCTGGATCATTTTGACCGCACCGCGTTCAATGGGGTTGTGGACTTGCTTTTCCGCGCGGACCAGGTGTTCACGATGGGAATCGGCATTTCGGCTCTTCTATCTCAGATTCTAGCGTATGAACTTGGTCAGGTTGCGATCCATGCACATTCCATCGCCGCAGGTCCAATGCGGTTTGTGGAAATGCTTTCGTTCGCCAAAAAGGGAGATGTTGTCGTGGGATTTTCATTTCCTCCGTACTCCCGCGAGACTATTGATGCTGCCGCGTTTGCGAAGAAACGGGGGGCTAAAGTCATTGCTTTTACGGATACACGTACATCGCCCATTACCTTCCAGGCAGAGCAGGTGGTGGTCGTACGAACAAAGAATATGCTGTACACCAATTCTATCTCGGCAATATCCATCATGATGAATGCAATCGTTACAGAGCTTGCGCTGAAGAATAAAAAGGCCATCACGCCGATTATGGAAGCTGTCTCGCGTGAAATGCATGAGACCGATCAATACATACGATAATCTATAGTAAGGAGAGAGTCCGTATGAAATATACCATTCTGCACTTGTGTCTAACGATGCTCCTGTGTGTCTCCATCGTGATCTGTGGAACGACAGGTAAACTCGCAGGCCGCATGACAGATCGACAATCAGGCGAGCCTATCGTTGGTGCTAATGTGATTCTCAAGGGGACCAGTTTGGGTGCCAGCACAGATATCGATGGATATTACTTCATCATCAATATTCCACCAGAAAACTATGAGGTCGTGGTCAGTTGTATCGGGTTTGCGCGGATGACATATCATGTTTCCATCCAGGTTGACCATACAACAACACTCGATATTCCCATGGTTTCAGAATCGGTCAGCGTCGGCGAGGTCGTCATCGAAGCAGAGCGGGTTATTATCCAGCGCGATCAAAGTTCGACGATCCAACGTACGAACGCTGAAGACCTTGCTACGTTGCCTGTGAATTCAATTTCTGGCATTTTGCAACTCCAGACCGGTGTTGTCAATACGGGGGCGCTTCATATTCGCGGCGGGCGTTCCGGTGAAGTGGGGTACTATCTCGATGGGTATAGAGTAGAAGATCCGCTGTTCAATGGCTCTGTCCTCGAAGTGAACAATCAGGCTATTCAGGAAATGGAATTACTCTCGGGCACTTTCAATGCGGAATATGGAAATGCTCTTTCTGGTATCGTCAATATTGTCACAAAGGAAAACGAAGGCCGGTTCCGCGCGAATTTGTCTTATAAGCGAACAAACGTGGGGATCGAGGCACCGAGCGATAATTTGAATGAACGATATATAGAAGGGACCATCAGCGGACCATTATGGAACAATAGCCCATTCGGGTTCTTGATCTCCGGAAAAAAAGTAGATGCGGATAACTATTATTTTTCCGGACTGACAGACACAACAGGCGGCAGCAAAAAGACGATCGAATTTTCGAAGGATAAACCATTCGGATATAACGATCTCCTGACCACGGTAGGGAAGGTTTCGTGGACACCCTTTGGCTCCGCGAAGATTACCCTTCTCGACAATTACTCAAAGCGGAAATGGAAATCGTACAGTCATTCCATGCGATTTATTCCTGACAGCACCTACATCAGATCTTCGGAAAGTAATCTTCTTGGATTAAATTTCCGTCAAGCAGTAACGCAAAATTTGTTCTACGACATTCGTTTGTCCTATTACCAATACAGTTATTTACGGTCGGTGAATGGCTGGTCGCCGTCACAATATACGCGAGCATTGTTTACCACGTATACGAACTCATTGTTCTATCAGAATATGTCCTCCTCGGTGTATGAAGACCAAAAAACAAAAGCATACGCATTGAAAGGAGACATGACCTGGCAGTTCAACAGGCTTAATCTGGTAAAAACGGGGATCGAGCTGAAAGCGAACGATTTGGATTACTATTATAATAGTAATCCCGTGAACCCGACGGATCAGGTGGTCAATATTTATCGAAAAAAACCAACCGAAGGTGCAGGATATATTCAGGATAAAATTGAATTCGAAACCATCGTTTTGAATCTTGGACTGCGGTATGATTTCTTCGATGCAGCGACAGCGTACCCCCGCGATCCCTTCAATCCAAACGATCCCCTTCAGGAACCGCTGAAAACCGAAATCCAGTCAACGCTCAGCCCGCGTGTCGGCATTGCATACCCTGTCCGGGATAATATGGTATTCCATTTCACGTATGGTCAGTTTTTCCAGAAACCTGAATATCAAACGCTCTACGATAATCTGGAACGAGAGTTTGCAAATCGGGGCACCACGTTATTCGGCTCTCCGACACTGAAACCCCAGAAGACCTCCAGCTATGAACTTGGCATCATGGCAACATTGGGTACAAGTACCTCCGGGCAAGTGACATTCTTCAGTAAGAAGATTGAGAACCTGATCGGCGTTGCATGGATTTATTCGCCGCATGCCTATGCTTATTATGTGAACGAAGATTTTGCTACGGTGAAGGGATTTGAAGTATCAACAAAAATGAGGCTGCACAATATCTCGTTTGCTCTGAATTATACCTTCTCAGTGGCAAAAGGGAGTTCTTCGACTCAGCAGGAACGGTACAGCGGAGTCTATAATATTGTTGGCGTCCAATCGCTTCGGTTCCTTCCCCTGGATTTTGATCAACGCCATACCGGGAACGCCCAGCTTGCCATCGATTTTGGCAAGGACGAAGGACCTTTTAGATTGTTGAAACCTGTATTCCAAAATACTTCCTGCAATCTCGTCGCACAATATGGAAGCGGACTGCCGTACACGTTTAATCCGGCACGTTCCATATACGTAGCGGAACCCAATAATGCACTCCTGCCCGAGAGAATTACCGTGGATCTATATGCGCGCAAGGCGTTCACCTTTGGACCCGTGCAGCTTGGAGTTTTCGTTGATGTGCGAAACCTGCTGGATCGCAAAAATGTCGTTTCTGTTTATTCGGCGACAGGTTCACCAGATTACTCTGGAGACGAATCGGTCAAATCCACGCCAGATTGGCAACACGACCCGACCAATTACGCTTCCCCGCGTACGATTTATGTCGGTGTCGATGTTGGAATATAGGCATTCAGGATGAGCCTTCTTTATAAAGGAGAAAGAGATTTATGAAATACACTGCAAGAGTTCTTCTGATGATCATGGCCTGCATAGCAGCGCCTGGAGTTGCCCAAGATCGTCCTGATGCTCGGGAGGAGAGGGATATACGTCCTCCTCTTCAAAAGATTTCCGCCACAATTGATCGGGCACAGAACGTCATCAATATCAATCAACTGGGCGAGGTAGTGACGAACATGGGACAATTTCACCCGTATACAGGGACATTCCCTCGTGGCCGATGGCCCATCAGTACAAGTCATGATCAACTTTATAAAATGTCCTTTGCAGTTGGCATTCCCTATAGTGGGATCAATGGTGCGAATGTGGCGAACGCTCGCGGGAATGGGACAAAGGAATGGGATCCGCAGCCCGGGAATAATAATATAAGCGTAGGGAAGATTGCATTGAGTACCGATGAGACCACGTGGCCTTTGGATAATACTGGTCAACCCTATTGGCCTGTCCGCACCGCAGATGGCCGCGATAGTATTGTATCGCAGCAGGATTCGTATTGTGTATATAGTGACAATACCAATGCGCAACCCGTCAAACTCCATATTCAGGTGACACAGACGAGCTATGCTTGGGGCACATCCAAGGATAAGGATTATATATTTTACAAATTGGATATACTCAATGATACAACCGTTGCAAAAGATAGCCTCTATTTCGGACTTTATTACGATTTTGACGCTGGTGGAATTTCCAACGAATATTCTGACGATTATTATGTCTGGGATTCAACGAGACAAATGACATATGTTGTCGATCCGCAGGGAACAACTTCCTGGGAAGCGGGATCTGTTCCTTTCCTGCTGGGGCTTAAATTCCTAGAAACACCTAAGGTTGATGCGAACGGAAGACTTGATCCGAATGGAACCCGCTGGGGAATCACAGACTGGCATTGGTCGGGTGTTTTCAGTTCTGCCTGGGGTGATAATGTTGCAGATGATACAATTTTTTACGGGTGGATGAGCAGCAGTGAAAGCCTCAGACAAAACACCTCCAGGCCTACGCTGTTCCATGGTCCCGATCGGCATATTGATGATTGGCGTCTTCAAGATACGCTCACCGGGAGCCAGCCTGGCGGTGATGGTGTTGATGGTGTTGCAGCAAGCGGTCCGTACCATATGGAGCCGTATGAGAAAATGACATTCATCTTCGCTCTTGTAGCAGGACCCGATGTTAGCCGCCTGTATAAGACCGCTGATCGTGTAGATTCAATTTATCAGCATAATTTTCAACTTATTCCTCCTCCCAAACCAACGGTCAACTATACTGCTCTGGATAATACAGTGAAACTCAGCTGGAGCAATGATAAGGAATTGGCCTATATCAATCCGTTGACAGGAAAAACCGGAGTGCTGGAATACCGAATCTATAAGACCACGGATCCGAGCAGAACCACATGGGGATCGCCGTATGCAGTGATCCCCCCCGATACAATAAAAACGACTGTTGATCCGCTTGCGTATCAGTGGCAGGATACAGCCGTGACCATGAACTATTTCTACTACTCGTACGGCGTCACCGTTCTTGATGTGGACAGCATTGAGTCCGAAATATCATTTCTGCCGGCCGATACTTCGAAGTTTGAAAATGCTGTCGAGGCCAGACCGGTCAGTGCCCCGAGACCTTCGCTCAATGATGTGAAGGTTGTACCAAATCCCTATATCATTTCTGCAACATGGGAACGGAAGCGTTTGGGAGATCCGAAACTTGGCGAGCCCATCAGGGATATTGCGTTTACGAATCTTCCCGGTCAATGCACCATTAGTATTTATACTCTCGACGGAAATTTGGTGAAGACCATCGAGCATATCAATGGACTGGGAACAGAGTTCTGGGACCTGCGGACTTTTTCGAACCAACTTATTGCGACCGGCGTCTATTTCTATCATATCAAATCGGATATCGGTGAAAAAGTCAGCAAATTCGCGGTTGTGCGCTAAGAATGAAAAGGAACCTCCTATGAAGACAATACTGAATAGAATGATCATGGTGATGGTGCTGTGCGCTGCTCTCATGACAGTCACCATCGGTCAAGGATTTAGCAATGTAGGATCTGCCGGCGCCAATTTTCTAAAAATTCCCGTCGAACCGATTGGTGCAGCCTTGGGCAATTCACTCGTAGCATCTGTCAAGGGTGTCCAGGGATTGTATTGGAATCCGGGTGCGCTGGCATTCACGGAAGGGACAGAAGTCCTGCTTTCACGCGTAAACTGGATAAGTGATACACGCATATCATTTCTGGGCATTGCCCAGAATCTGGGCCCCGGCACAATCGGGGTCAGCGTCACAGCATTGACGATGGATCAGATGGAAATAACCACCGAGACACAGCCCGATGGAACCGGTTCGTTTTTTAATGCAGGCAGCTATGCAGTGGGTCTCTCCTATGGCTTAAAGATCATCGATCGGTTTAGTTTTGGCGGAACGGCGAAGTATATTTACGAGTACATCTGGGAGACCAACGGTTCAACTTTTGCGTTTGATTTTGGCTCCGTCTATATCACGAATTTCCACAATATGCGTATCGGCATGAGAGTGGCGAATTTTGGCGGTAACGTAACCTTTGGCGGTTCGCCTATTGATAATAAACCGGATGTGATCGCACAGTCAGGAATTTCCTATTCCTACGATCCGCGTCTGGAGCGTGTCTCAAAAGAATATCCGCTGCCGCAATTATTCAATGTGGGAATTTCCATTGATCCATGGCAATCGGAAGGACATAAGGTGACGCTGACAGCAGCGGCCAACGATCAGAACGATAATAATTCCCAATTAGTATTTGGCGGCGAATATGTCTGGAACGATATGCTGTTCTTGAGGCTTGGATATAAATCCGGGTATGATGAACAGAACATCAGTGCCGGTGTTGGTGCGAAAGTAAGCGTGGGGAAATTTGTTTCCCAGGTAGATTTCGCTTTTACACCGTTCGGCAAATTAGGGGATGTGTACTTTCTCGCCTTGCGGTTAGGAAGATGATCATCGTTTGGTGAGAATACCTCACTCGAAAATTCATGTCCGAGTGATGATGCAATCGAAGACAACACTTTTATTGAGGAGAACACAATGAAGAGGAGGATAGCAGCTATTCTGCTTATTTGGGCTTGCTCGAGTGCGGCATTCTCGCAAGGCTCTGTTCTCCTTGTAGGCGGCGGCAGTGAGAATTATTACGATTGGTCAGACCAGCCGTACCGCTGGCTTGTGACACACGCACCGAATAGGAATATCCTTGTCCTGCATTATTCTGATACCTCGACCTTCTTCACCGGATATTTCCCGTCGCTGAGCCCTTGCACTGTGAGAAATCTCGCTATCAAGTCCACCACACAGGCAAATGATTCCGCGACTTACCGGTTCATTCTTCAATATGACGGGATATTCCTGCGTGGTGGAGACCAGTCGCAATATGTAAGTCTCTGGAAAGGGACTCTGACGCAGAAAGCGATCAAGGAAGTGTTCCAGCGGGGGGGAGTGATCGGAGGATCCAGCGCTGGAGAAATGGTGCTTAGTGAAGTTGTTTTCTCGTCGGGCAGTTCGAATGCTTGGACATTCCTTCGCACACCGGCCACAGCCTCAGCGACATTGGTCGATGATTTTCTTGTGTTGGCACCGAACATCCTGGCAGAGAGCCATACGAATGAGCGGGGACGGATCGGACGCTTGCCGGTTTTTCTTGCGCGGTACAAAAACGCTAAAGGCCGGGAAGTTACCGGTGTGGGAGTCGATGCGAACACAGCGCTAGCCATCGGCCCGGACAGTATCGGAGAAGTCATGGGCGGCAGCGGTGTTGCCCTGCTCCGATGGAGATCCAATACGCAATATGCTATTGAATCCGGGAAAGCTTTCTCGATGTCGAACATCAGATACGATCAGCTGACGACTGGGTTTAAGATCAACTTTGCCACAGGTGAAGTTCTGCCTCCCGCATCCGCTGCAGCATTTACTCCGAAGCAGCTGTCATCACCGGCAGGTCCAGTCCTGCTCGATGGAAGCGGCAGCTCATCCGATTGGTCGGCTTCCACGGGGAGTCTCAACAGACTCCAGACGCTTCTCAGCGTGCCTTATGACACCGTCGGAATTATTACCTCGTCTGCCGCATCCGCTTCAGCCGCATCTGTGAACTCAACGTTCAGCCTACGGAGCGTGCCTTCCCGGATTCTGGTGCTCACGGATGCTTCTAAAAACGATCCAGCCCTCGCAGCAGCAATGAATCTCTGTGGAGCATTTGTTTTCGTCGATAATGCAGCAGCGAGTTTTGCCGGGATCCTCTCTCTGTCAACTGCTGTGGGCGGTGCATTTATCTCGAGGATCAATGCCGGCAAGCCGACGCTGTTCCTGTCGGAAGATGTGATGCTGGCCGGAGAATATGCACTTGGAGGATTGTATACCAGTCTTTACTCAGCCTACTACGGCTATCTTACTCGAGTGCCGGCTCTGAATCTCGTGAAAGGTGTGCAGCTTACCCCCCGCTTCTATCAGAATCAGAATAATACGGCGTCGTATGACTACAGCGAAAACCGCGTGATGGGTACAGAATGGTCGATGGCCGTATCACAGCTTTCTTACGGAATGCTGATCGATGCTGGGGCCCACGTAGCAGTTCTGAATGACCGAATCGAAGTCTACGGCATATCGTCGGCCTCATCGCCGGTACTCCTCATCGATGCACGCCAGGCCGTGAAATCGGATTTTTCGACATTTCATGATCCGGGGAAGGCGAATGCCGTACAGAGCGCCGCCCTGACCGGGGCATCGCTGCACATCATCCGCGCCGGTGATTCTTTTGAACTTACAGAAGTTCTGCACGACCAGTCCTCGGAACCGAGGGAATTCTTTCTGGAACAGAATTACCCCAATCCATTCAATCCGGCAACAACGTTGAGATTCAGGATTAGAGATTTGGGATTCGTGACTCTCAAGGTATTTGATCTCTTAGGTCGTCAAGTTGTAACGTTGATCAATCAGGAAGTCTCGGTTGGTACGTACGAAACTCGGTGGGATGCAGCCGGACGTGCAAGCGGAATTTATTTTGTTAGACTTGATCAAACAGTCAAAGGTGTTCTGAGGAGCCAAACGCAAAAAATCGTATTAACGAAATAGATTACTCATTTTTGTAGTCCTAACTCACTCACATAATCATTTTCCCATTGGAGGGTACAATGAAATCTCGTTCACTGCTTTGGATTGTTTTATTGGGGGCCATTGTATCTCTGCTGCCCGTTGTGACGTTCGCCCAACTGTCCGGGGACTATGTTATTGGTACCGGTCAAACCTATACGACATTGGGCGCAGCGATAACAGCACTGAATAGCAGCGGTGCTTCAGGTACCGTACGATTTCTGATCGATGAAAATCTCTCAGAAACGGGTTCGCCGATCATTACGACAACAACTCTCAACGGTACAAATACCCTTGTGATCAAACCGAACACAGGGAAGACACCAACCGTTACTTTTAGCTCCTGTGTCGCTTCCGGGAACAACGCATATTCCGGTCTGACAATTGATGGTGTTGCTGCTGCTGTCGGATATGTCACGGTTGATGGTTCGAATACTTCTGGAGGAACGACGAGAGATCTGACATTCGATATGAACGATGGTACGGCAGGCAGATACTGCATCAACGCTGTCGGGAATGCCGATTACATTACGGTGAAGAATTGCAAATTTGTTTTTGATTCTCTTATGGATCAAAGCGTAAGTGCAAACAGGGGTGCGGCTGTAAGAACAAGTGGGACCGGAGCAACCGTAACCATAGATAGTGTCATTATTCAAAACAATGAAATCGGCACAGAGACACAAGCTGCCGGGTATGGCATCTTAATCAACAATACAGCCTCAACATATTCATCGAAGGTAAATATCCTCAACAACATTGTATTTGGTGCTACAGTGCCGATCAATACCTTGCGGGCGAATACGGATGGTTCGACTCTTAATATTATCGGAAATACGGTTTCACTCATTGGTTTTGACACACCTCTAGGTTATTCAGAATATGGGATGTGGGTTGATAATTCTTCAGCCACCGTGAATGTCACAAATAATAAAATTGTCCGCATGAATGGCTACAACAGTGCTGCTACTGGATATCCACTCTACGGAATCTACCTGGGAAGACAAAATGTTGGCAGTACAGTGAATGTTGTGAACAATTTTGTGAGTAATTTCAGCTGGCACGGGTCAACCAAGACACTATCGAACATCTATGGTCTCTACCTTGCCGGCACGACGGCTTCGACATATAATATTTATTACAACACGGTTTATCTCAATGGAGACAACCTTGATGCAAACACAAGCAGCATCATTACATTCAACATTGCGAATGCGAATTCAATAGTAGATTTGAAGAACAATATTTTTATTAACACCGCAGACATAAGCACAGCGTTTGCCATAGGTGCACCTACGACGACTGCGTTGACTTCGAACTATAATGACCTGTTTGTTTCGGGAAGTACGGCAAATGTAGGGATTTATAATGCTGTTGCACAGAATACGCTGGCAAATTGGCAAACTGCATCAGGTCAGGATGCCAATAGTATCAAAGTGGATCCGGTAAATCCATCAAGCCCTGTACATCTTATCAGCGTCGCCGATTTGCATTGGTTCAACAATACAGCCTGGAATGTTTTTGCAGGTACACCCATTGCGAATTATACGACGGATATCGATGGAGCCACCCGGAGCAGTACAACTCCATGCATGGGAGCAGATGAGCCTTCAACATTAACGGGAGTTGGACACGGACAAATAAGGCCGAATGAATTTGCACTGGGACAGAATTATCCCAATCCATTTAATCCCTCAACGACGATCAATTATTCTGTTGCGCAGACAGGATGGGTCTCATTGAAGATTTTTGATATGCTCGGCCGTGAAGCAGCGACATTGGTAAATGAGGTAAAATCGCCGGGCACGTACAAGCTCACTTGGAATGCCTCTCATGCACCTAGTGGTGTCTATTTCTATAAGCTCACAGCGGGCGGAATGACCCAGACCCACAAGATGCAGTTGGTAAAGTAGTATCTCAAGATGCTGGACAAAGAGATGTAGAGAAGTCCTCCTTCAGAAGTCAAGTGGTACCAGACAGGCCAGGGTACTGCTTGACAACTGATGGAGAGTGATGAAAGGGGCGGGAGATCCATCTTAATAAGTTATTCGTTCTCGCAGAACCAATTCAATCATTTATTCATTTCCATATTGGAGGGTACAATGAAATCTCGTTCGCTGCTTTGGATTATTTTATTGGGGGCCATTGTATTTCTGCTGCCCGTTGTGACGTTCGCCCAACTGTCCGGGGACTATGTTATTGGTACCGGTCAAACCTATACGACATTGGGCGCAGCGATAACAGCACTGAATAGCAGCGGTGCTTCAGGTACCGTACGATTTCTGATCGATGAAAATCTCTCAGAAACGGGTTCGCCGATCATTACGACAACAACTCTCAACGGTACAAATACCCTTGTGATCAAACCGAACACAGGGAAGACACCAACCGTTACTTTTAGCTCCTGTGTCGCTTCCGGGAACAACGCATATTCCGGTCTGACAATTGATGGTGTTGCTGCTGCTGTCGGATATGTCACGGTTGATGGTTCGAATACTTCTGGAGGAACGACGAGAGATCTGACATTCGATATGAACGATGGTACGGCAGGCAGATACTGCATCAACGCTGTCGGGAATGCCGATTACATTACGGTGAAGAATTGCAAATTTGTTTTTGATTCTCTTATGGATCAAAGCGTAAGTGCAAACAGGGGTGCGGCTGTAAGAACGAACGGAACAGCTGTATCCACGGCCAACGATCACATTACTATTCAAAACAATGAAATCGGGACAGCCATTCAGGCGGCCGGGTACGGGATTCTGATCAACAACGCTTCGAGCACTTATTCATCAGACGTGAACATTCTAGACAACATTGTCTTCGGTTCGACGGTGCCTATCAATACGTTGAGAGCCAACACCGGTGCGACCGCACTGAGCATAAGCGGTAACACAGTGTCTCTTATTGGATTTGATGCTTCCCTTGGGTATTCGGAGTATGGTGTATGGGTTGATCAGTCGTCTACCACGGTGAACATTCTGAACAACAAGGTTGTCAAGGTGAACGGTTACAACAACAGTGGTTCTGCATATCCACTCTATGGAATCTACTTGGGTAGGCAGAATGCCAGCAGCACAGTGAACATTGCAAACAACTTTGTGAGTAATTTCAGTTGGCAGGGGACAAACACATCAGCGTCAAATTTATTTGGTATTTACTTGGCCGGTACAACAGCTTCGACGTATAATATTTATTACAACACCGTTTATCTCAATGGAGATAACTTAGGTGGAAACACAAGCAGC
The DNA here is from genome assembly GCA_964651225.1 of uncultured Ignavibacteriaceae bacterium. Taxonomy (GTDB): domain Bacteria; phylum Bacteroidota; class Ignavibacteria; order UBA10030; family UBA10030; genus Fen-1298. Next base: position 1,064 of record CAZYYD010000066.1, on the reverse strand, counting down.
ATCATTGCATTGAACGTGGCGAGCGCAAATTCAACGGTAAATTTGAAAAACAATATCCTGGTAAACACGGCAGATCTTGCAACAGCCTATATCATAAGTTTTCCCACCACTACTGTATTGACTTCCGATTATAATGATCTCTATGTCTCGGGGAGTAACGCAAACGTAGGAATTTATAATGCTGTTGCACAAAAAGCCCTGGCAGACTGGAGGACAGCCTCAAGCCAGGATGCCAATAGCGTCAGTGTGAATCCCGCGAATTCATTCGGCGGTTCCGGTCAATTGACCAGTCTTCCCGATCTCCATTGGGTATCGAAACCATCAAACAGTTTTGCCGCTACTCCCCTGGGCTCAATCACTACAGACATCGACGGCGATACGCGGGATGGCACATACCCATACATGGGAGCGGATGAGATTGCCGGTCAGCCTCTTCCCGTGGAATTAACATCATTCACCGCCTTGAATCACGGAAACTCGATTATCCTACATTGGTCGACTGCATCAGAAAAAAATAATTTTGGCTTTGACGTTGAAAGGAGACAAGTTGACGAGCATCTCGATGGATCAGTCTCTCCATGGCGAAAAATTAGCTTCGTTACCGGGTTCGGTACCAGCAATATTTCTCACGAATATTCGTTCATGGATCCGAAACTTAGTGCCGGGCACTATGCATACCGGTTGAAGCAGGTGGATAACAGTGGTGTATTCAAGTATTCAATGGAAACAGAGGTCGAGATTTCCGTTCCGAGAGAACTGGCATTATCTCAAAACTATCCCAACCCGTTTAATCCCAGCACCACCATCAGCTTTACGCTGGCAGAAGACAGCCGCGTCTCTCTTAAAATATTCGATATGCTGGGTCACGAAGTAGCGACGCTGGTGAACGAAAATCTTCAGGCGGGTATCCAGCATAATGTTTTGTTTGATGCTTCACGGTTAGCTTCCGGCCTGTATTTCTACCGGCTCGAAGCCGGCAGGAACACGCTTGTCAAGAAGCTTATGCTGGTAAAATAGTATCACCTGATACCAAGGTTAGGTGCCAAGAAAATAAGATAAACAGC
>CAZYYD010000065.1:0-17158 GCA_964651225.1 uncultured Ignavibacteriaceae bacterium | reverse complement strand
TAAGATACGGATGCGCTTTTTTAATTTACACAACTTTTAAAGGTAACTCTTTTGTTAATAGTTACACAATAATTTAAAACATATATTTCTAATTCTTTACCAAAATGATTATAGTCAGATTACAAGGCGGCTTAGGGAACCAGATGTTCCAGTATGCTTTTGGAAAAGCTGTTAGTTCAAGATGCAATGAGATTCTTAAATTTGATCTAACACATCTTTTAGCTCGTTATAAAAGTAAATTGACAATATTCCGTAATTATGATTTAGATGTTTTTAATATTGAAATAATAAAAGCAACCAATTTAGAGATATTGAGTTTTACTTTGCCACGTTTTAATAATAAATACATTTATACTTTATTAAACAAATTTTATCTGAAGAATAATGTCTACACTGAAAAATATTTTAACTATAATTACGATGTGAACTATTTACAAGGATCTCATTATTTTATTGGTTATTGGCAAAGCTTTAAATATTTTTTAGAAATGGAAGAAAAGATTAGAAAAGATTTTATTTTACCACATGCGAATGCTAACTCTTTGGATATCGCTAATAGAATAGCTTCTTCTTCTTCTATTTGTCTTAATTATAGACGAACAGATTATCTTTCAAACAATATTTTAAATACCCTCTCCGGTACCGATGGAAAGAATTATTATGAAAAGGCTATTAAGACTATTGTTGATACAGTAGATGAACCGCATTTTTTTATTTTCTCGGATGATATTGAATGGTGCAAAAATAATGTTAAATTAAAATTTAAAACTACATTTGTGGAACATTTATACGCTGGTAGAAAGTTCGCTAATTATATGAAACTAATGTCTATGTGTAAACATTTTATTATACCTAATAGTACATATGCATGGTGGGCTGCATGGTTAGCCAGGGGAAAAAATAAAATAGTTGTAGCACCAAGAAATTGGTTTATGGATAAAGAAATAGACACGAATGATCTAGTACCAGAAGATTGGATTAGATTTTAAATCTATTTGTTTATTCAAATTGATCAATTGAATTATTAAAACTGACCGTCCTTTTGCAAAATGGTTGATGTTTTAAAGTCACATATAGCAACCAAGTATTAATTCGTAGGGCGCACAAGGGTGAATTATTGTTTGTTAGCGATTGAGTAACAATTAAAAAAAATAAAGGTGAATATAATGAAAAACTTAGTTGTTACCGGTTCAAGTGGCTTAATTGGAAGTGAAATAGTGTCATTTTTCGCATCCCAAGGAACTCGAGTTAATGGGATTGATAACAATATGAGAGCTGATTTTTTTGGTGAAAAAGGAGATACAAGGTGGAATCAAAAACGGTTGGAAGAAACATATGACAATTTTTCTCATAATGAAATCGATATAAGAAATCGAAGCGCAATTTCAGATTTTATAAAAGTAGTTAAACCAACGGCTATAATTCATACGGCAGCTCAACCAAGTCATGATTTGGCAGCTTCACGACCATTTGATGATTTCGATGTCAATGCAGTCGGAACATTGAATCTTTTAGAAGCTGCGAAACAAACAAATCCTGAAATTATTTTTGTTTATATGTCAACGAACAAAGTTTATGGCGATGGACCTAACGAGATTAAGTTAAAAGAATTAGAAAAAAGATGGGAATACGATGATATCAATTATAAAAACGGAATAGATGAAAATTTTAAAATTGACCGATGTAAACACTCAATATTCGGAGCATCAAAAGTTGCAGCCGATATAATGGTCCAAGAATATGGAAGATATTTTAATATGGCAACTTGTTGCTTGCGAGGTGGCTGTTTGACTGGACCAAACCATAGTGGTGTGGAATTGCATGGATTTCTTAGTTATTTAATAAAATGTAATATAGAAGAAAAGAAATACAATATTTATGGTTACAAAGGAAAACAGGTTAGAGACAATATCCATGCTTATGATGTAGTTACATTTATAAGTGAGTTTATAAAGAAGCCAAGGATAGCTGAAGTATATAATTTAGGCGGTGGTAGAGAAAATTCGATATCAATTTTAGAAGCATTCGATTTGGTGGAAGATATTACAAGTAAGAAAATGATATATGAGTACAAGGAAAATAATAGAGAAGGAGATCATATTTGTTATATATCTGATTTAACAAAAATGAAGTCGCATTATCACAATTGGGATATATCGAAAAATATGGAAACAATATTCAAGGAAATTGCCGAAAGTTGGAAAAGGAAATTGAATAAAAAGTAAATGCAATTAGCAAAACATTTGTTTGGCTATTAGCAATGTGAAATATTATTGTGCAAAGATTGCTAATGTTATTCGTAAGGAATTTTCTTTCAAAGAGTCTTTTAGAGATAAAAATATGGAGATAGCAAGAAAATATTGGGAACAAATTCGGTTTGTTTACAGTTTACATTTACGACGACTCCATGGAATGTCAGATGGTGTGATTACAACTGCGCATAATAAAATTCACGGCGCCCTTACTTTAGAGTACAATCGAACCGCTCTTACGTATCTCCAAGAACGTATAACAGATTTACACGTTTTTGTTATTTCGAATCAACCAGAATGGACTCGAAATAATTCTAACCTGTCTCACTCCACACATTTGGCTGGTGGAGAGGATGGCTTAACCGGAATCTAGGCAAGATTGTCATAGCGCCTTTTCAGTGGGCAGTCGATCCAAAGGTTAGTAAGAACGATATAATTCCTCCTCAATGGATTCGCTATTTAAAAAATAAATGCATAGAGAAAATAAGAAGTAATATCGCTTGCCCGATCCAATATGTATTAATCATATAAGAACATAGAATGGAAAGCCGGTTTGAATCGATTTTCCTGAATCGTAGGATATTATCCAAATGATAGGCAATCTCTTCAATATCATTCTTGTGACCGGTTTTATCGCTTTGTTGGTGCATAAACCAAAAGCGGCAATTCTGGTATTCTTGGGTTTAGTATTATTTCTGCCTGCTCAATTTATACAATTCGGATTTGCATTTGGTGAAAAAGGGAAATACGTATCGAATATGATATTATTCACCTGTCTCATCACTGGCAAGTACTTTCATCAGTTGCGAAAAGAGAGAAGTAGCCCGTCGATGCTAGATTGGTTGCTGCTTGGATACCTTGTATTTATATTCTCATTGACATTCATTGTCACATCAGAATCGATAGGATTGTCATTTATTGCTTTTTTTGTAAGAAGATTTGCTGGCGTCCCGTTGTTTTTCTATGTCGGGAAGTATTATCTCTTTACTCAAAAGGAAGGTGATGTGAACAATGGCATTCTCACGCTCAACAAATTCCTTATTATCGTCGGAATATATATTTCAGTGTTCGGGTTGTTTGAATTTTTTACATCGGTGAATCCATTCGCAGAACTGACCAGAATATGGACAACTGCGATAGGATCACAATCATTCCAGGAAAGTATCACAAATGAAGCCCTGGCTGAGCAAACAGGGTTTTATCGATATTCGGGAGTCTATGTCGAATCGACAGAAACTCCTATGATGCTACTGGTCATTCTTGCTCTCATGGGATCGCAAAAACTGTATGATAAGTTCCAATGGGGTGCAAAAAGAAATGGGATTATCCTTATTCTCATAATCATGATTGTCTTGAGTGGAACACGGGGTGTCATCATTGCAATGCTCCTGCTTCTGCTGATCAAAGCATTGCTTAATCCAGAATTAAGAAGATATTTTGTTCTTGTCGGTGTCTTTGTTGCACTTGTGGCATTTCTCTGGAGTGGAAAAATATTTACGGCAGTCTACGAATCATCATTTTATGAATCACGGGTATCGAACGAGGCCACGTATTATGGAAGATTATTTGCCTGGCAGCAAGGGTTTATTCTTTTTGTAGAACATCCGCTAATAGGAATTGGAATCGGAACACCGATTGATGTCCTCGGATTCGAAGACGCCGATATGTACACCACACATAATTTCTATTTAGATAAACTAGTATTTACCGGGCTATGTGGAAGTCTTTATTTTATTGTTCTTATGGTATTCATCTGGAGGAATGCGTCTCAAGTGTATAAAAAGTATATAGGACAATTCGTCGGCGCGTATGCCAATTCTTTTCTTTTCGTTTTTATTGGATTAGGCATAATATATTTGGCAAATATTGAAAAGCTATCATCAGGTGGAGTGTTTTGGTTTATCGCTGGAAGTATAGATTATATAAAGAACACAGTGAAAGTATGATTTAAATGAATAATCCCCTCGTGAGCGTTGTGATGGCCGTATATAATGAAGAACGATTTGTGTGTCAAGCCATTTCTAGCATTGTCGATCAGACATTTACAGATTGGGAGTTCATTATAATAAATGATAATTCAAAAGATGCCACATCGGAAATATTAAGCCAGTATTCAAAAAACCCGAAGATCAGAATTATTGCTCACAAACAGAATAAAGGACTTGCATCGTCCTTGAATGAGGGAATTGACGCTTCGTACGGAAAATTTATCGCTCGAATGGACGGGGACGATGTTTCATTGCCTCAACGTCTTGAACGACAGGTAGAATATTTATTGCGACATCCTAATTGTGCAGTTGTAGGCACTGGAACAATTTATATCGATGAAGATGGAAATAAACTTTTTAAAATGATTCCACCGAATAATGACAGTGTTCTCAAACGAATATTAGAATCGAGGAGTCCATTTACTCACGGTTCGTTAATGTTCAATAAAAAAATACTTATAGAACGTGGTTCATATGATTCTCGTTTGCGTGGATGCGAAGATTATGAGTTATTATTACGATTATCAGAAAAACATGAAATAGCTAGTATTGATGAAAAGCTTTTTTGTTGGAGAAAAACGATACGGGGTGAATCGAATCTAAAACGGAGGGATCTCAAAGAACGAACAACGCTTGCAAGACGCGTGTTTGTTGCGAAGAGACAACTTGATACTAAGCTATTAACAGAATTATATAATCTCTTCGATGAACATTATAAGAAGACTTCCGTAATGAGTAAACCATCAAATGAAATTCTGAAATATTACTATGCGAAGTCATTAGTGCTAAGTTGTATCAAATACGGAGTAAAACGAGATAAGATGCAGCGATATTTATGGTTCATGGAAGAAAAGGGAGGAAAGCTATCATTTATATTGAAGATGTTTTCATATATACCAGTACAAGTGAGGAAATTTATTACGATCATTTTCGGCAATCTTACTCGTAACGATAAGGGTATCCGAGCATATGAATAGAAGGATACTATTCCTTTCAAGCGCTTCATGGAGTTTCATTTGGCAGCGTCATCATGAATTGGCAAGCCATTTTGCAAAGAATCATAGAGTACTATTTATTGAAAACATTGGCAGTCACAGAAAAATAAAATTAAAAGATGTCAATCGAATATGGGAACGATTAAAGAATATTCTATTTTCACGTGCTTCGCAGCCTGTAAACAAACCTCAAAACATTGTTTTGATAAAATGGTTTTTATTGCCGGAAACAAATAGCATCTTTGATACAATTAATGCAAGGATATTAATGAAATATCTAAAAACAGAATTCCCCTCGAAGGTGGACGCCATTTATTATAACATACCAACGAAAGTGAATTATCAGTTGCTTCAAAAATATCCTGATGCATTAAGAATTTACGACAATATGTTTAACCCGACAGCATTCGGGAAAATGGAATCTGAATATGCTGAAACAGAAATTATGGCATTGTCAGTCACCGATCTAGTGATAGTGAACACGACAATCTCTTTTTCGCATTACACAAAAATCCATCAAAACGTTCAATATCTTCCAGAGGCTGTTCGTTTAGATAGATTCTTTTTAAAACATCAACAAATAAATAGAAAAGAGAACTGCTTGCTCTATTTTGGCCATATCAGTCGATTCCATTTTGATCAAGAATTAATAAGAGGAACCGCCGTCAGGCATCCAGACTGGAAAATTGTTCTCGTAGGTCCAGTAAAAGACAAATACACCTTTCCGAAAAACGTTGAAACCATAGGTCAGGTACAGCATCAGGAATTGATTCGATATATTGAAAAAGCCAATGTCCTCTGTATGCCGTATCGAAAAAACGATGTTATGAAGGGTGTTTTTCCAGCCAAAACATTCGAATGCCTTGCGACAGGGCTGCCGACAGTCGTCATCAACGTACCGGAATTAGAAAAAGATTATTCAGATGTGTTCTATATCGCACATTCTAACGAAGAATTTATTACATTATGTGAGACGGCGATGGACGAGAATGATCTAAAGTTGAGGGAATTGCGCCAAAAGAAGGCAAACGCAAATACTTGGGAAATCAGGTGCCAGCAATTTGACGCAATACTCGAGGATGCAATGCTGCAAAAACGAGGCGTACGAGCCTAACGAAGACTATGGAAAGTCAAAGAAACAAGGATTCAATATGCAGATAAAGACGGAAAAAACAGCGATTGCGGGTATTATCGTTGTTCAATCGGAGATCTTTGAGGATGAGCGCGGTTTCTTTACAGAAGTGTACAGGAAGGATCAATTTAAAGAATTGGGACTGCCTTATGAGTTTTCGCAGCTCAATCATTCCCGTTCGATCAAAAATACATTACGCGGACTGCATTTCCAGTGGGCACCGCCAATGGGAAAGTTAATGCGGGTGACCTACGGTTCCGCTTTTCTTGTTGCTGTCGATATACGAAAGAATTCACCGACATTGGGTAAATGGTTTGGAATAGAGGCTTCAACGAAGAACAAGATCCAAGTTTTTGCTCCCGCAGGTTTTGCACGAGGCTTTTGTGTGTTGAGCGATTTTGCCGAAATTGAATATCTCTGTACGAATATTTATAACAAAAATGCTGAAAGCGGCATTCTTTGGAATGATCCCGAAATCGGCATAAAGTGGCCGGTAAAAGATCCGTTACTTTCAGCAAAAGATACAACTGCCCAGCCGTTGAAAGAGTGGTTAAAACGGCCTGAGTCGAATAATTTTACGCTCTAGAAACCAGAGAACTGTTCCAATGAAAATATTAGTTGCAGGTGGAGCTGGCTATATTGGATCAGCAATGATTCCGAAACTGCTAGATCGGGGATATCAAGTTGAAGTCGTCGATCTGTTATGGTTTGGGAATCATTTGCCAAAAGAAGTCCATGTGATCCCAAAAGATGTCTTTGATTTAAAAGAAGAGGAAATGAGCGGTTACGATCAAGTTATATTCCTTGCCGGTTTATCGAATGATCCCATGGCGGAGTTTTCTCCCGCTAAGAATTTTATCTATAATGCGTCAGCACCGGCATATTTAGGATATACAGCGAAACGGGCGAAGGTGAAAAAATTCATTTACGCGTCGTCATGCTCTGTCTATGGATATACAGTCAATGAGTTATATGATGAAACGTCTCCAGCCGTTTCAAATTATCCTTATGGAATTTCGAAATTGCAGGGGGAGCAGGCAGTGCTCCAAATGGCCGATAAAGATTTTTCTGTTATCAGCCTGCGTCAGGGCACTGTCAGCGGATACAGTCCCCGGATGCGTCTTGATCTTATCGTAAATACGATGTTTAAAACCGCAGTGCAGGAAAAAATAATTACGATCAACAATCCCTCGATTTGGAGACCTATATTAAGCATTGAGGATGTTGCGAATGCGTATATCCGGGCGATAGAAGCAAACAGTGAAATATCGGGAATCTTCAATGTGTCCTCCGGCAACTATACGGTGGGGGAAGTTGGCGATATTGTCAAAGAAGTTATTGAGCGGAAAATGCAATTATCCATTAAAGTACATATGAAGAATATCCAGGATTTTCGGAATTATAAAGTCGATGTTTCGAAGGCTATGAATGTCCTCAGTTTCAAACCGAAACACGATGTGTACTGGATCCTGGACAATTTGATAGAGAATTATGAACGGTTCAAGGATTTTGCAAATCCGAACTATTACAACATCCAGGTTTTTAAGGATGTAGCAAAAAAGGTATGATGCTCGGCAAACGGATGCGGGTAGCAATTATTGGGGTAAACGGGCAGTTGGGAAGCGATTTGGCGAAAGAATTTGCCAGGACACATGATGTTATTGGCATCACGCATGATCAATTAGATATTACCGATTTTCAAAGGGCAAAGGAAGTATTACTCTCAGCGCAACCATCGGTTGTTTTAAATACGGCAGCATTTCATGTCGTGCCGGCGTGTGAGACTGAACCCCAAAAGGCGTTTGACATCAATGCGCTTGGAGCAAAACATCTTGCGCAATTGTCACAAGAAATTGGATATACGCTTGTGCAGTATAGCACAAATTACGTCTTTGATGGAAACAAGAAAACTCCCTATCATGAGGGGGATGCACCGAATCCGTTGAATGTGTATGGTGTTACGAAGCTTGCCGGAGAGTCGTTTGTACGGAATTATTCGGAAAAACATTATGTTCTAAGAATTTCCGGTATTTACGGATCTACTCCTTGCCGGGCGAAGGGAGAAAATTTTATTACAAAAATTATCAAGATGTCGAAGGAAAGGCCTCAACTGAAGATCGTGGACGATGAGGTGCTGACACCTACACCAACCCATGAAATTGCCCGTCAAACGATAGAACTCATCAAATCTAATGCTTACGGCCTCTATCATATGACGTGTGAAGGTGAGTGTTCGTGGTTCGAATTCGCAGCACATATTTTTAAGACATTGCAGATTTCTACACCACTGGTGAGCTGTAAGTCGCATGAATTTCCATCTTCGGTGAAACGGCCATTATATTCAGCATTGGAGAACTTCAATATGAAAAGCCAAGGCATAAATTCTATGCCGCATTGGACACTAGCGTTGGATCAATTTCTCAGGGAGCACCACCAGTAACATGCCTGCCACAACCGACAAGTCAGGTATTGACGTTTCCATCATTGTTCTGACGTTGAATGAGGAGAAAAACATCGCTCTTTGCTTAAGCGGTATATTTTCCCAGCATACGAATCTGCGGTATGAAGTGCTTGTTATTGATTCATCTTCGTCAGACAGGACGGTGGAAATCGCATCAACTTTCCCCGTAACGATTCATCGTATCCAAAGGAATGAATTCCATCATGGCGGCACACGGAATCTCGGAGCACGCCTATCGGCAGGGAAGTATTTAGTTTTTCTAGCAGGAGATGCCTATCCTGTCTCTGAACATTGGCTTGAGACATTAATACAGCCTATGGCAAATGATGAAATGCTGGCTGGCATCTATGGCAAGCAGATACCGAAACCAGGATGTGATCCCATTAATGCATTTCGGATGTCCTGGAATTATAACGATGAAAAATTGCTGAAGAAGAAGAATCTTCAAAATCATTTAGGACATCGGTTAGCATCATTTTCCACTGTCAATTGCAGCATTCGTAGAACCGCATGGGAAGCTCATCATTTCCGGGAAGATATTCCGATTTATGAAGACTATGCCTTTGCTCAACAGACACTCGATGAGGGAAAATCGTTGCTCTATGAGCCCCTCGCTTCCGTCTATCATTCGCATAACCTTGGAACATGGGATATATTGTATCGTTATTATTTCTCAGGGTATATTTTGCATCGATTGAACGCGGCAGATAATCTTGACGGGAGATTTACTTCCGAAGGGCGCCGGTACTTTGTTCATGGTGTTACCACTTTATTCAAAGAGAAAAAATATTTATGGGTAGTAAAATTCATATGCCATACGATGGCGGGATATGGCGGACTCTTAATAGGAAAACAGAAAGCACGATTTGAATATGTTTGAACTTACCGATGCAATACCGCTGGAAACTCTGAAAGAAAAAGGGAGAAAGGTCACCGTATTTCTCTTTCTGAAGCGGACAGTAGATATTATCCTTTCCATGTGTATGATTGTTATAGCTCTTCCTCTCTGTTTCATCATAGCACTATGGATAAAAATTGATTCGAAGGGGAATATTTTATTTGCACGCACAGTGTTTGGGCTCCATGGAAAAGAATTTGTGTTTTATAAATTCCGGACAATGGTGAACAATGCGCATGAAATGCTGAAAAACAATAAACAGCTTACAGATTCCTATAATGCAGGAGGAAAAGTTGATCAGGACCTTCGTATCACGCGTTTGGGAGCTTTTCTGCGAAAATATAGTTTGGATGAATTACCACAGCTGTATAATGTTCTCAAAGGGGATATGACGCTGGTAGGACCTCGGGTTTTAGGTGATATCGAATTATCATGGTATGGAAGGTACCAAAAGAAAGTCCTTACCGTAAAACCCGGGTTATCTGGTTTGGCTCAGGTCTTTGGCCGCAGCAATTTGAGCATAGAAAAAAGAATAGCATGCGATTTGTATTATATACGACATCAGAACATTTTATTAGATATATTTATTCTGTTTCGGACTGCTGTCGTTGTCGTGCTCGGTAAAGGTGCAAAATGATACTCAAAGAAATGGAGCAGGAATGAATATCCTTGTAACGGGAGGCGCTGGTTTCATAGGTTCCAATATTGTTGATGCATATCTTGCATTAGGTCACTCGGTCGTGGTGATCGATGATTTATCCTCAGGAAGGGAAAAAAACGTATCGAAAGATGCACTCTTCTATAAAATGGATATCCGCGATAAGAACCTTCAGGAGATCTTTACTAAGCATCGCATTGAATTTGTCTGTCATCAGGCAGCACGAGGCGATGTGCGAGGGTCTGTGGAACGACCTATGGAATATGCGGATGTGAACGTCTGTGGAGGGATCAATCTTCTTCAGTGCAGCGTCCAATCCAGGGTCAAAGGATTCATTTATTCTTCCACAGGCGGCTGTGTCTACGGTGAGCCACAATTTGTCCCGACGACTGAAGAACATCCCATGCAGCCCCGTGATCCCTATGGGGCGAGCAAAGCAAGTTTTGAACTCTATGTCGATACATATCGGCAGTTGTATGGATTAGAGTATACTATATTCCGTTATCCCAATGTTTTTGGACCCCGTCAGAATCCTTTTGGAGAAGCAGGTGTTGTGTCCATATTCACAAAAAAGATGCTGCAGCATGAGCAGGTGATCATCAATGGGGACGGCACGCAGGTGCGGGACTATATTTTTGTGAAGGATGTTGTCCGTGCAAATATGCTTGCAACGGAAAGAAACGCAAATACTGTTTTTAATCTGGGGTCAGGACGCGGGACTGATGTCAACACATTGTTTGGCGAATTGAAAAAGATAACCGGCTATCCTCACGAAGCACTTCATGGACCTGCAAAACTGGGTGAAGTGCAGCGAAGTATTCTTTCCGCTGAAAAGATAAACAAGCGATGGGGTTGGGAGCAGCAATTTTCTCTTATTGAGGGCCTGCAACAGACTATTGATTTTATAAAAATACATGAGGTGTAATTATGCTTGTTGTGAGGACACCATTTCGACTTCCGATCGGCGGCGGCGGTACAGATCTTCCTTCATATTATCGAAAGTATGAGGGATTTCTTGTCACTGCAGCGATCAATAAATATATGTTCATCAATCTGAATTTGCCTGCGCTTGTGAATAAGATCAAGATCAATTATTCGCAAGTGGAAATTGTCGATGTTGATAGGATCCACACCATTCGGCATAATATCGTCCGTGAAACATTGCGATATTTGAATATCGAGCAACCCATTGAAATTGGTTCAATGGCTGATCTATCGGCCGGAACGGGAATGGGTTCTTCCAGTTCTTATACCGTTGGATTGCTGAAAGCTCTGAATCAAATGAAGCGGAGATATATTTCTGTTCAAGAACTTGCTGAGGAAGCATGCAAGATTGAGATCGAATTGGTCGGAAGCCCTATTGGCAAACAAGATCAATATGCAGCGGCATTCGGCGGTATCATTTCCTTAGAGATTGATAAACTCGGCAATGTTGTCGTGAAGCCCCTAAAGATAGATCACGAGACAGTTTATGAGCTCGAACACCGTCTTATGATGTTCTATACAAATATCGAACGGAACGCGAATGAGATCTTAGCTGAGCAGAGCAAGAAAGCTACGATCGATGAGAGTACGGCAATTCGGTCTATGCATAGAATAAAAGAAATTGGCCACGAAATAAAATCGGCCCTTGAAAATGATAATGTGACGATGTTTGGTAAATTGCTCCATGAACATTGGCTAGAAAAAAAACGTATATCGACGAAAATATCGAATCGCTCCATTGATCGCTGGTACGATAAAGCCATGCAGAATGGCGCACTTGGAGGAAAGTTGATGGGCGCTGGCGGAGGAGGTTTTCTTCTCCTTTGTTCTGATTATGGGAAGAGAAAACATCTGCGCAAGCTCATGGAGGCAGAAGGATTGCGCTATATGGATTTCCAGTTTGATTGGGAAGGTTCGAAGGTTCTAGGGAATATATGATCCAGCAAACACGCGTCCTCATTACCGGTGTTGCGGGTTTTATTGGTTCTAATCTTGCCGAGAGACTCCTCAAGGAAAAACACTATCGCGTTATTGGCATTGATAATCTTGCGTATGGAATAAAGGAGCAGATTCCGGATGGAGTCGAATTCCACAAATGCGATATTCGTGATAAAGGCATAATCCCGTTGTTTACATCTGTGGATTATGTCTTTCATTTTGCCGCCAAAAATTGTATCAGTGACTGCCAAATCGATCCCGTGGAAACCGCAGATATTAATGTACACGGGACAGTGAATGTCTTTGAAGCAGCCAGGCAGGCGAAGGTAAAGAAAGTTATCTATGCGGAATCATCGGCGCTTTATGAAGGGAGTACGATGCTTCCTACTCCGGAACATGATGTCCATCCTGAGAGTTTTTATTCGATCAGTAAAGCTGCAACAAAGTATTTCGCAGAAGCATATGCGCGGTACTACAACCTCAACAATACGGCATTAAGGTACTTCTGTGTGTACGGACCACGCCAGGATTATCGCCGATCAATCCCTCCCGTGTTCAGCGCGTTTATCATCAAATTATTGAAGGGTGAAACGCCGAGCATTTATGGGACTGGTGAAAAGCGTCGAGATTTCGTTTATGTCGATGATGTAAACGATTTTCACATCGCTTGTATGACTGATGGCAGAACCGATGGCAAGGTATTCAATCTGGGATCAGGCGTCAATTATACTATTAATGAAATTTATGATCTCATAACGACGATGCTTCATTCCACATTGCGTCCTACGTATAAAGGCGACCTCCCGGGTGAGGCACAGGAAAATCTTGCAGACATTTCGCTTGCCACTTCACTAGGCTGGAAGCCGAAAACAACATTGCGAGAAGGATTGCAGGCATCTATAGATTTTATTAAAAAAGAAATGCAAGAGGGAAAAATTTGAAGGCTGTCATTCTAGCGGCGGGGAAGGGTGATCGCCTAAAAGAGATTACTTCGCGAATTCCCAAGCCGATGATTGAATTCCGCGGGAAACCTGTTTTAGAACACAATATTGCCCTCTGCAAACAATTTGGTGTTACAGACATTTGCATTAATACACATCATCTTCATCATGTGATCCAAAACTATTTCGGCGACGGGAAGAAATTCGGCGTTTCACTTCACTTTTCCTATGAACAAACCCTCCTGGGAACTGCCGGCGCTGTTAAAAGCTTTTCTTCACACCTTGGCGAGGACCCTTTCTTTGTGATCTACGGAGACAACTATTCTAATTATAATTTGCAGCTTCTTCGTGAGAAACAGCAAAAGACCGGTGCCGTGGCGGTCATGGGATTCCATTGGAGAGAGTATACTGCAGAAAGCGGTGTCGCGGAACTTGATCAAAAAGGGAAAATTCTTCGTTTTATCGAAAAACCGAAACCAGGCGAGAGTGCCAGCCATTGGGTAAATGCCGGTGTATATTATCTTCAATCAGAAATTTATTCGTACATTCCTATCGGCTTTGCCGATTTCGCAAAAGATGTTTTTCCAAAGCTTCTCACCGATGGAAAAGAATTGTATGGTGTCTGCAGTCAAACCGATGTGCGAGCATTCGATACGCCGGAAATGTACAACAAATCCATTGAGTAACATGTAGGATCCTTATGGGAAAGACGATTGGTGTTGTTGGATTATGGCATCTTGGATGTGTTCTAGGGGTCAGCTGGTCAAAGCTTGGGCATAAGGTGATTGGATTTGATCATTCAAAAGAACGAGTGAAGCTCTTGCAAGAGGGAAAATCGCCGTTATATGAACCGTATCTCGAAGAGCAAACCATAGAGGAATTTAAAGCCGGAAGATTGTCGTTCACTGATTCTCTCAGTGGATTAAATAATTGTGATTTCATATTTCTCTCCTACGACACTCCAGTACGCGACGATGATTCATCGGATACCTCTATACTTGAAAATTCCGTACTTGAATTAAAGTCGATTATGAAGGATGGTTCTGTTCTTCTTGTGAGTTCTCAATCCCCTGTGGGTTATTGTGCACAGTTGAGATCGTTACTGAAAAAGACAAATCCGTCGTTGGATATTGCCTACTCACCTGAAAATCTTCGATTGGGAGAAGCATTGGAATGCTATAGAAATCCAGGTCGGATTATCCTGGGTACTGCAGATCCAAAGACTGAAAAAACATGCATCGAGTTATTTGAAGAAATTCATGCTGAGATTATTCCCATGAGTCTCGAGAGCGCAGAGATGGTTAAACATGGAATAAACTCATTTCTTGCAAATTCTATCGTCTTTGCAAACCATCTTGCCGACATCTGCGAAACTCATGGCGGGAATATTGACGATGTGGTTCGCGGTATGAAATCTGATCCACGGATCGGTTTAAAAGCGTATCTCGCACCGGGGATCGGGTTCTCCGGAGGCACATTAGGCAGAGATCTGAAGGTTCTTCAGGCCAAAAATGATGAATCCGCAGGATTTGCAACACTGTTTGAACACATTCATAAATTGAACAGTGAAAGAAAATATGCTATCCTGAAAAGAATTCAGACCATCCTTGGAACGCTCCAGGGGAAAACGATAGCAGCCCTCGGTGTGACTTATAAACCCGGCACAAGCACGTTACGAAGAAGTCTACCGATAGAAATCGTTGATCTTTTATTGAATAAAGGTTGCACTGTGAGACTGTTTGATCCGAAAGCGGATTATACTGAACTCAAGAATGCCGAACGCTATCTGATATGCTCTTCCCCGGAAGAGGCATTACAGGATGCGGAGTTGGGGATTCTGCTAACCGAATGGAAAGAATTCAGAGAATTTGACTGGAAGAGATTGATAATAAATATGAAGAATCCTGCGGTATTTGACACAAAGAACTTCTTAGATGGAAAGCTCCTTGAGTCATTAGGCTGCAGGTATTATTCTGTGGGTCGCAAATAATGGGAATGCTTGAGAATAAAAAGATCGTGATTACAGGAGCCAGTCAGGGGATTGGTTTTGTCGTAGCAAAAAAATGTATTGCTGAAGGTGCAGATGTAATCATTATATCACGGAATGAAAAAGAACTGCGTCAGGCTGCCGACGATTTATCTCTGGTGTCAAGCAGAAAGCAGCAATACTATCAACTCGATGTCGGTGATCTCGGAAAAGTGCAACAGTTTGCATCTTGGCTCAGGGAGAAAAAGATAACCTTCGAGGGCTTGGTGAATTGTGCTGGTGTCTATGGATCGATCGGAAAGACGACAGAAGTCGATCTTGCAGAGTTTACAAAAACTATTCAAATCAATTTACTGGGAACTGTATACATGTGCAGTTGTGTTGGACGGTTGATGCAGTCAGAGAAAAGAAAAAAAATAGTCAATTATTCAGGAGGAGGTGCCGCAACACCGTTCCCTCATTATTCTGCCTATGCTTCAAGCAAGGCTGCAGTCGTACGATTTACCGAAAACCTTGCCCTCGAACTTCAGAACGATGGAATCGATGTAAACTGCATAGCACCAGGCTTTGTTGTTACTCGCTTGCATCAGCAGACACTGACTGCGGGAATGACAACGGCCGGAGCATCATTTTACGAAATGACAAAAAAACAAATTGAAAACGGTGGTATTCCCCCTGAAAAAGCGGCTGATTTGAACTGCTTCTTGCTTTCCGAATTATCCGATGGGATTACCGGGAAATTCATTTCAGCACCTTGGGATCCATGGCAAACAGAAGAATTTCAAAAACAGATGCGCGACGACAAAGATGCCGCCACACTACGTCGCATCGATCAGAAGACGTTCTTTAAAAAGAGTTGATCATGAAGGTCGGAATTATTGGATGTGGTCTCATCGGAAGAAAACGCGCTAGAGCCCTTGCATCCTTTCCGCAGGATTCACTTGTAGGTGTGTGCGATGTAGACGAGGAGCGGGCTGCTGCCTTAGCAAAAGACTTCCAGTGTGAAAGTGCAACTGATTGGAAACGGGTTATCGAGCGTGACGATATCGATGTGGTCATCAATTCTTCAATAAATGAAGTACTGGAAAGTATCACCGTTGATGCGTTGCGGCATGGAAAACATGTACTGTGTGAGAAACCCTTAGGCAGGAATACTGCAGAAGCACAACACATGGTCGATGCTGCACAGAAGAGTGGAAAACTTCTCAAAACAGGGTTTAATCATATTTTCCATCCTGGTCTCTGGAAAGCAAAAGAATTCATGGATCAAGGAGCCATTGGTAAATTAATTTCAATTCGGGCGAGGTACGGACATGGATCGCGACCGGGGATGGAAAAGGAATGGCGATCGTCCAAAACCCAATGCGGCGGAGGAGAGTTGCTTGACCAGGGGGTGCATATCATTGATCTTATACGTTGGTATGCCGGTGATATCATTCAGGTCTTTGGAAGAGCAGAAACCAAGTTTTGGAATGTGGAAGTTGAAGACAATGCGTACGCTATACTGGCGTGTCAAAATAATGTCACGGCTCTCTTCCATGTAAGTTGGACAAATTGGAAAAATATATTTTCCTTTGAGCTCTTCGGCACCGATGGGTATTTGACGATCAATGGATTGGGCGGCAGCTATGGTCCGGAAACACTCGAATGGGGGAAACGGAAACAAGAGGGAGGGCGGCCGGATAGTGAAAGCTATGAATTTCCAGCCTCCGATGGCAGCTGGGAATTAGAATGGAAGGAATTCCGTTCAGCGATTGCAGAAAATCGACAACCTTTAAAAAACGGAATTGATGGATTGCGTGCAAACCAAGTAGTGGAAGCACTCTATGAATCAAGTCGTCTGAATATTCCGGTTGTTCCGAAAAGAGACTAGAAGCTATCTCAAAAATGAAAAAATGACTTGTACTTTGTAAAAATGTCATG
>CAZYYD010000064.1:0-18901 GCA_964651225.1 uncultured Ignavibacteriaceae bacterium | reverse complement strand
ACGTACGCTTTTTTCGCCGCAAGCGGCGGGGAATTTACCCTAAGTCATTAAAATGGGCCGTACACAATTGCAGGATGCTGTGCCGATGACGCTTGGTCAGGAATTTGGAGCGTACGCCGTCATGGTTGGAGAAGATATTCTGCGCGTTCAGGAGGCACAATCGCTCATTCACGAAATTAATATGGGTGCCACTGCCATCGGCACAGGAATAAATGCACATCCCGACTACGCGCCGCTCGTGACGCGAATCTTGCGTGATATAACGGGAATTCCTGTCGTTGAATCAAAAAATCTCGTAGAAGCAACGCAGGATACAGGTGCGTATGTACAGCTTTCCGGCGTGCTGAAGCGTGTTGCTGTGAAGCTTTCAAAGATTTGCAACGACTTACGGCTATTGACGTCGGGTCCGAGAGCAGGATTTGCAGAGATCAATCTGCCTCCCATGGCTCCCGGCTCTTCGATTATGCCGGGAAAAGTGAATCCTATCATTCCGGAAGTTGTGAATCAGGTTGCGTTCGAAGTCATCGGCAACGATGTCACGGTCACCATGGCCGCCGAAGCGGGACAGCTCGAATTGAATGTTATGGAACCCGTGATCGCATATAATCTTTTTTCTTCGCTCGATATCTTAGGCCGCGCCTGCCGGACATTATCGGAACGCTGCATTAAAGGAATCACAGCAAATCGCGACCGCTGCCGCACCTATGTCGAACAGAGCATCGGACTTGTGACAGCACTCAACCCGATCATCGGGTATGAGAAATCAACAGAAATTGCGCATGAAGCTTTTCAGACAGGGAAATCTGTTTACTCGATCGTTTTAGAAAAGGGGTATCTCACAAAGACCCAGATCGATGACATCCTTCTTCCGGAAAATATGACTTGTCCCAGATATTTCACCAAAAGCGGCAAGAAAGAATAACTCCATGAAAGAATTGAGCAAAATCATTGCAAGGATTCAAGAACTTCAGGCACATGGTGAGACGTGCGCCATGGCGACCGTTGTGCACGTTCGCGGCTCCGCGTATCGCCGCCCGGGTGCGCGGATGTTATTCAGTCAGCGCGGTCGGGAAGTGGGATTTATCAGTGCAGCGTGTCTCGAATCAGATTTGTTTGAAAAGGCAAAAAATGTTCTTTCCACGAGACGACCTGCACTTGTTTCGTACGACACGACAGCCCCCGAAGATATCATCTTCGGCATTGGACAGGGCTGCGGCGGATTCGTGGAAATATTGATCGAGCCTTTTCCTTCAAAGCATGACAGCCATGAATTAGCCGTGCTTCAATCTGCAGATCAGAGCAAAGACCCATGCGCACTCGCTACCGTCATGAAAATCGATGCAAGAAGCAGCGAAAAGGTTGGTGCGAAAATCCTTTGGTTCACCGGCGGAAAAACCATTTCGACTCTCACCGACACAGATTTGAGCACGCGTATCACTTCCGACCTTCGCCAAGTCCTGGATACCGGAAAATCTTTTATCAAGAAGTATGAGACCTCTGAAGGTTCAGTAGACGTCTTCATCGAAGTCATTCGTCCGCCGGTACCATTGATGATCTTCGGCTCCGGCCCCGATGTAAAACCGCTGCTCCGATTAACCTCGCAGCTTGGCTGGACGACGACGGTCGTTGATCACCGTTCAGCATATGCAACAACGCAGGAGTTTCCGGAGGCAGATGAAGTTCGTCTTCTTTCTCCTGATCAGTACGAACAAGACCTTCATCTCACACCGGACTCGTATGCCGTTATGATGATTCATCAGTTTGAGACCGAAGCGAAGGTGCTTCAGTTTCTCTTTCAATCCCCTGTCCGGTACATAGGTCTCCTGGGTCCGAAAAGTAAACGTGACCTTCTCCTGGAACATCTCGCTTCAGGAGGTTTTTCTCCAACCGGCGAACAACTTGGAAAGCTTTACAATCCGGTGGGATTGGATATTGGAGCAGAGACGGCGGAGGAAGTTGCCGTATCGATCGCAGCGGAGATACAATCCATTGTGAAAGGGCGCAGACCCGGCTTCCTCAAAGATCGAAAAGGTTCAATTCATTCATAATATCCTGAGGGGCGAGATACTCTCGCCCTCCCGGGACTCTTTTACTTCCCGTTCCCGTTTCCGTTTCCATTACCAAGCTTACCGGCAAAGTACGCGTCATAGGCACTCATATCGAAGTGGCCATGGCCGCTCAGATTAAAGAGAATAACTTTCTTTGTTCCCTCAAGCTTTGCCTTCTTCGCCTCTTCAATCGCCGATTTGATGGCGTGTGCCGATTCCGGCGCAGGGATGATTCCCTCTGTCCGTGCAAACATCACACCGGCTTCAAAGACCTCTATCTGACCGTATGCCTGCGCTTCGATCAGTTTGTCCTTGTATAATTTGCTGATAATAGGAGACATCCCATGGTATCGCAGCCCGCCGGCATGGATCGCTGGCGGCATGAACTCATGCCCGAGAGTATACATCGGAAGCAGCGGAGTCAGTCCTGCGACATCACCAAAGTCGTAACGGAACTCTCCTTTTGTCAATGACGGACACGTTGTTGGTTCGACGGCAACGGCCCGTAGTTTCTTTCCCTCGATTTTATCTCTCAGGAATGGCAGTGCGATACCGCCAAAATTCGAGCCGCCGCCCACGCATCCAATGATAATGTCGGGATAGACACCGGCTTTTTCCATTTGCTTCTTCGCTTCCAATCCGATGATCGTCTGATGCAAGAGTACATGGTTTAATACGCTGCCCAGCGAGTAATTGGTATCCTCACGTCCGGCCGCATCTTCCACTGCTTCACTAATAGCAAGACCCAGACTGCCGGTGGATTTTGGATTCTTCGCCAGAGCATCCCGTCCCGCTTTTGTATCATTGCTCGGACTCGCAACCACTTCTGCACCCCACGTGTGAATCATCGAGCGGCGATACGGCTTCTGCTCATAGCTTACCTTCACCATATACACTTTGCACTGCAGACCAAACATCCTACATGCCAGCGACAAGGCACTTCCCCATTGTCCTGCTCCGGTTTCCGTCGCAATGCGTTTTATACCTGCCTGCTTATTATAGAACGCCTGTGCAAGTGCTGTGTTGAGCTTATGACTTCCGGCCGGACTGACACCTTCATATTTATAATAGATCTGCGCCGGAGTACCAAGTTCCCGTTCGAGATCCAGTGCACGAATAAGCGGTGTCGGACGAAACGTTGCATATGCGTGCCGGACTTCATCCGGAATATCGATAAACCTTTCTGAACTCACTTCCTGCTTAATTAATTCCATCGGGAAGAGGGGTGCGAGATCCTGCGGGCCAACCGGTTGCTTGGTTCCGGGATGCAAGGGCGGATCCATGGGCGACGGCAAGTCGGCAAGGATATTGTAATACTGTGTCGGGATTTCGCTCTCTTCGAGCAATATTCTACGTGTCATGATGACCTCCGAGTGATGTGTTGAATGAAATTGTTTAGGTAAATCAAATTCGTTTGCGGAGGTTCCCACGATTTTTCAGAAGGTACAAAAATGAAAAAGGTGAGAACGCTCTCGTCCGCGTTTCCACCTTTCTTGAGTAATCGATGTTAGAGAAGCTACCTCAGCAGATGCGCGGACATTTGCCAGCGCCACCACCAAGCCTGTTGCTGTACAGAATATTGCAGATCGTTCTTCATTCTGGATTTAGATTACACATAATTTATGCGAAAGTCAACAAAGTAAAGTGGTTTTTTTGAAAAGATATTAATGGAAAGATTTTTATGATGGCAGCTTCTGACTCTTGAATCAGAGTGATGATTTCTGCACTCAATCGCTTCCTGAACACAACAGTTCTACGTGCGGTATCCTTTATCAAGTAAGAATTCAATTGATTTTTTAGGAATTTTCGCGCATTTTAGTAAAGTTTATGCCTCAGCAAAAGCTGCGGCGTCAGTCCCTGATCATAACAACTTCATGAACAACCATTTCATTCACTTTTAGTTCATTCACTTTATAAGGATGCGCAATGAACACACTTCGAAATCTTTTTTCAGGTTCTTCGAAAACGGCGCGCCGCAATTATCTCATCGCCATGATGATATTTTTTGCAGCGGCGTACGTCTTCTTCCCCTCCGTCGGGCAGACGCAGGAAGCGCCTGCGGCAGGAACGCAGGTGGTGGCAGAACACAGCTTTCAGCCCTTTGCTCTTTTCAGCGATGCACGGTTTAAGCCCATTGAAGTCTATGGACTTCTTGCGGTGCTTTGCGTCGCCATTGCCGGTTTGCTCTATGCACTCTTGCTCGTAAAACAAGTGCGCAAAGCTGAACAAGGGACAAAGAAGATGCAGGATATCGCTGCCGCCGTCCGTGAAGGGGCAAATGCCTATCTTTCGGCGCAGTTTAAAAAGATCGGACCATTGATCATTATCATCACCATCCTTCTTTACCTCACCTATACCGGTGCGATTGATGCATTCCGATGGGGGCGTGCAGGTGCGTTCTTTATCGGTGCCTTGTTTAGCGGACTGGTTGGATTCGTCGGTATGCACCTTGCGACAGAAGGCAACCTCCGGGTCGCCGCTGCAGCAAAAAAGAGCTATGGCGAAGCACTTCAACTCGGCTACCGGACGGGAACCATCACCGGTATGCTGACAGATGGTCTTGGTCTGCTGGGCGGAACCTTGATCTTCATGCTCTTCGGTGAACAGGCTTACGAAGCCCTTTTAGGATTCGGATTCGGCGGAACATTGCTCGCCTTGTTCATGCGCGTTGGCGGCGGAATCTACACGAAAGCAGCAGACGTCGGTGCCGACCTTGTCGGGAAAATTGAAAAAGATATTCCTGAAGATGATCCGCGCAACGCAGCCACGATTGCCGACAACGTTGGTGATAATGTGGGCGACTGTGCCGGTATGGCTGCGGATATTTTTGAGAGTTATGAAGTTACCATCGTTGCTGCGATGATTCTCGGTATGGCAAGCTTTGGGCACAAGGGCGTTATCTTCCCGCTGCTGGTCCGTGGTATCGGCGTTCTTGGTTCCATCATCAGCACCTACACCGTGAAAGCCGGGGCCGACGATACATCAGACACAGCTTTGAAGAGTGTCCACCGCGGTTTCTGGATCGGTTCTGTTATCAGTATCGTTGGATTTGTAGCACTTGGATTCGGCTATCTCTATTTTGATGCCGCATACCTGGCAGGCAATCCGACAGCGGTCGCAGGATTCTTTAAACCCGATGGCACGGCAATTTCTCTCCCCTACATCGCAAATTTTGGAATCGCAGATCTCGACCTGCGCCCTGCTATTACGTGCATGATCGGTATTTTCCTTGCGGTTGCTTTGAATAAGGTCACAAGTTATTACACGCACACGAGTCATGCACCCGTTAAAAGTCTTGCAAAGGCCTGCACCACCGGGCATGCAACGAACATCATTCAGGGTTTTGCAGTCGGATATGAAAGCACCGTTGCAGCGATCGTTGTCATCGCCGTTGCGATTTTCCTTTCCGTGCTTACGTATGCCGGAACTCCTCCGCTCTTCATCGCCTACGGCGTTGCCATGACCGGTATCGGTATGTTGACGTTGACAGGCAACACTATTTCGATGGACGTCTTTGGACCCGTGGCCGACAATGCCAATGGTATCGGCGAAATGGGTTACGATAAAGAGGAGATGGAAAAAGAAAAACCGGGCAGCTACAAACGCGCCCGTCAAATTCTGGCTGATCTCGATGCAGTCGGCAATACGACGAAAGCTGAAACGAAGGGTATTGCGATCGGTTCTGCGGTAATTGCTGCAGTTTCGTTGTTTGCCAGCTTCATCGCCGTCATTGCAGTCGGCAGCGAAGATAAAATCAACCTCATGAAAGTTTCACAATATTTTGAAGAAGCGGGAAAGATCACCGTAGCGGATCCGACCGTGTTTATCGGCTTCCTTCTCGGCGGTGCAGTACCCTTCCTCTTCAGCGGCATGCTCATCCGCGCTGTCGGTCGAGCTGCATTCTGGATTGTGAAAGAATGCCGTGTTCAATTCCGCGACCCTGAAATCTGGAAAGGTACCAAGAAACCGGATTACGGCCGCGTGGTGAATATTTGCACACAAACCGCACAGAAGGAGCTGATCGGCCCCGGTATGCTCGCGATTATGACTCCTCTGCTCGTTGGATTTATTCTTGGTCCTTACGCACTCGGCGGATTTTTAGCCGGTATGATCCTGGTCGGCCAGCTGCTTGCCGTGTTTATGGCAAATGCTGGCGGTGCATGGGATAACGCTAAGAAAATGATTGAAGACGGTATATACGGCGGTAAGGGTTCAGAAGCACACAAAGCTGCCGTCACAGGCGACACCGTGGGCGATCCGCTCAAAGATACAGCCGGACCTGCGATTAACCCTCTCATCAAGGTTATGAATATGGTCAGCTTGCTAACGCTTGGTTTGGTGCTGAAATTCAACATCAGCAAACCTGGCATCAGCGGAACTGATCTGCTGACCGGTATTGTTGTTGCGCTCGTCGCTGCCTGCGCTATCGGCTGGGCAATCTGGCAGAGTAAACGTGAGTCCGGCGATCTCGTTGAATCAGAATAATTTCTTCTGGTAATATTAATAATCACAAGCCCAATTGAGTAATCAGTTGGGCTTTTTTTTGCTTCTTAGAGTAAGAAAAGAGAAGCCCATCATAAAATCGACGGGCTTGATGGAATCCCTAAGTATATTTTGTGCTTCATGCCCGCATTGCTTACCTTCCGAAGGTCCCTCAGGTATCGCTTCTAACTTCGGAAGGTTGCTTCGATTTCTCATTTCATCAGCAATAATTTCTTTACCTGCGTTTGCTTTCCATTTTCCAATCGATAGAAATATACACCGGAGGAAAACCGTGATGCATCGAATGTTGCCTGATGTACCATACCTGCCTTCAATTCATCCTTCACCAATGTCGATACTTCACGACCAAGAATATCAAACACCTTCAGCGTTGTTATCCCATCTTCGGAAAGTGTGAACTCGATGGTTGTACTCGGATTGAAGGGATTAGGATAGTTCTGCGAAAGCGAAAATACTTTCGGCACTCCGCTGACTACCACCTCAACGCTTTGCGAATACTTGAACAAGCCGTTCGCATCCACCTGCTTGAGACGGTAAGCATAACGGCCAGCAGAGAGTTTCGAGTCGGTGAAGCTGTATTCCTTGGGCGAATTGTTTGTGCCTGCACCTGAGACGAAGCCGATCTTTAACCAGATACTTGCTGCTGACTGCTCGCTGCATATTTCCCTTCTCTCAATCTCAAATCCGTAATTATCTACTTCAGTCGCTGTCGCCCAGCTTAATTCCGCTTTACCATTCTGGACAACTGCGGCAAACGAAACAAGCTCGACCGGCAGAGTAGAATTAGCAGTCGAATCCACCACCATGGCCTGACTGAAGGAAGAAATATTATTCCATGTGACTTCGCCCGTTGTAGTATTTACTGAAGAAGCGGGACCATAGGAAGTCCACTCACTGGTTGATGTTGAACTGCGTTTATACAGCACGTACGTGTTAGGATCGGTATTGGAGAGAACACCGGAACCAAACGTCAGTGTGAGCGTAGCCGAGAAACTACCAGGTGCAGGATATGGGAACGCATCGATAACAAAGTATTTGCTTCCCACAGATGCGGAATAATTCGTTGGGTAATTATTGGGTGCGACGGAAACTTCCGAGACATACACATCAGTCGGATCATCGAATCCATTAGTCAAATTCAACGAGACGTTGCCAATGGTCTGTGATCCCGTTGTATTTGCCGAGACCGAAGCATTCGTTGATGTTCCACCGCCGACAGGGACATCGGACGTAACCCAGATAAAGGGATCGGATTCTTCATCATAGGGTTTCATCGTGTTGTTATTGACAAGTTCTGCAGATGAATTGCCGCTCCCTTCATTGAATTGCCAATATCCTACCAAATTAGTCTGGGTTCCAGCGAGTGTCTTGTGCATATTCGCACGAATCTCGTTAGCCGTTCGTACGTTACTCCAGAGACGAAGTTCATCAATCAGGCCATGATAACTGGCATTGTTATAATCGCCTCCGGGGTAGAAAACATCAGTACTCGTCTCTACCTGTCCGATGTTCCCACCTGATGTTACCTCCAACTCGCCATTGACATAGAGTTTCAAGGGTGCTCCTGTCGCTCCTGTTAACGCTAGGTGATACCATTGATCTGCTACAGCCGTTGTCGTGCCTGTAATCGTTATATCACTTGAGGCGTCGTCATCATACAACATGCCAAAGGGCTTACCCGTTGCATCTATGCCGATCCACATGTTATCTTCACCATGTACCAGCATGACCATCTCACTTCCAATGGCAGATGGTTTTGCCCACAGTTCTACAGTGAATGCGTCGCCCAATGCAAAACTATTATTTGTCTGGTCCCACCGGCCATTATAACTTAACGCATACCCCGGCGTAGCATCAAACGGACCTTCGAACTGCGACGTTGTAAATGTATTCGTGGGAGCGGATGCGGTGTAGAAGAGTTCGTTACCCGGGGTTCCATTCATTTCATAGACCTTCGCTGTATATTGTGTGTTTAACGAAAGTCCAGTCACAGTCACTGAAGAACCGCTGCCGCCATATACAGCGTAATTACCCGTCCCCACTTGGGTGCCGCTGCTGAAATGTGCATTGGGAGAATAGTTACCATTGTCGGAAGGTGTCGCATCCACGGTTCCTCCCTGTTTCACCAGAACCAATCGGCGCGTTCCGTCTCCGTTCGTCCAATTGATCGTAATGGATGTTCCATGATTGCTACTGGTTGTGATATTGCTTGCCGCTGTTGTTGGTGCTGAAGCGGAGCCGGCAATATTTTCAAAGAATGCAATGAACTGGGTTGAACCATTTTCCAATTGAACAGCAAAGTCAAGATCGCCGTCATTATCGATATCCATGAGTTCGATGTTATTAAAGCTATAATACCCATACGGCGCATCCACCTTGGCATCAATATCTATTTGATTACCAAACACTCCACTGCCGTTATTATATGCTATGAGAATTTTATCCACACTTGCATCATTATCATACCCACGCACAACCAGATCGATATCTCCATCGCCATCAATATCCCCGGAGACAATTTGATACACATTAAATCCGAGGCCATAATTCACAGCCGTGCCGAAAGTGCCGTCTCCATTATTCAACATAACAGAGAAGGATTTACCGCCGTCATTACCGACGACAATATCCATATATCCGTCGCTATTCACATCGGCCATTTCGAGAGAGGAAATACCATTCCCGATAGTATAACTGACCGGTGAAGCGAAGGATCTGTCGCCTGTATTGAGAATAACCTGGACATTGCTGGAATAACTTGCGACAATATCGTTGTCGCCATCGTTATCGACATCGACACAAGCGAATTTTGTGAGTCCCGTTGTTCCTAAACTAACAGTCGAAGAAGCAGAGTAGGAATAATTTTTTTGATCATCATAGTGTATATAGATAAACTGATAACTGCTCCAAGACACGACCGCATCCGCCCTTCCATCATTATCCATATCTTTTAGAACGAGACCATTAGCATTCGACGTGGTGATTGTAAATTGGTTTTGTGCTGTAAAGGTTCCGTTTCCATTATTCGTCAACGGTGTAATTTTATTTACCCCGGAATTAATTGCCATCAGATCAAGATCTCCGTCGTTATCCAGATCTGCCTTCGCTATAACTTCAGGATGGGTCACTGATGTCACTGAAAGCGAATCGAACGTGCCGGAATTGTTCATGAAAACTTTAATACGATTGTTGTTATAGTCTGCTCCAACAAGATCAGCTTTCCCGTCCCCGTTCACATCTCCCGACGCGAGGATGCGGGTGTATCCATAATCAACCATCGTATCCCGGTACACAAAGTTCCCCGATCCGGAGGTATGAACCCTGAACGAATAGGTTGTGGCCTTGTGAAGATTTATTCCATTACTGTTTTTGATATCCGTTGTTAATGTGAACGAGACCTCTTCATCGGGCAAGAAGTCATTCGTAGGATTAAAGGTCATCGTTTTAGAAGGACCGTCGTAAGAAATATTACCGCTGATCTTCCCAGAGAGCGAACCATGCACAATCACCGTAGAATCGACGAATGTTGCAGAATTCATAGCAACGTTAAATGTTGCAGTGATGTTCGAAGTTGTATCAACATTGACTGCATTCGCAGTCGGTGAGATTGAACTCACTTTAACTAATTCACTATTTCTAAGAATTGTAACATTCTTGTCGCTTTGATTTGACACAACAATGTCAATATCTCCGTCTCCATCCATATCTGCAAGGGCAACAGATTGCGGATAATTTCCAACTGTAAATAAATCTGCGTCTGAAAACGATCCAGATCCATTGTTTGTTCTTATTGTAATTTTATTGTCTCCAGGGATATTTGTTATGATATCAAGATCTCCATCACCATCCATATCCGCCAACTCAATTTGTGATGTACCATCACTGGTATATGTTGCATTCGACGAATATGCACCACTTCCGGAGTTCAACAGCACTGCTATATTACCGTTATCCCAATCAGATACTGCGAGATCTGCATCCCCATCTCCATCAAGATCTCCTGCAGAAACGAAATCTGGATTTGTCAATCCAGTTGAGACTGATGTCTTCGCAGCAAACGTTCCATCTCCATTATTCTTCAGCACCGAAACTGTTCCGTCGTCATAATCTGCTGTGACTATGTCTACATCACCATCATTGTCGACATCTACCAATACCAATCCTCCATACGGACCACCTCCGGTGGTTAATGGAGATTGCGCAGTGAAGGTTCCATCACCATCATTTAAGAACACCACCGCTTGGCTGGAAGAATATTTCGTCACAACGAAATCATTGTACCCGTCTCCGTTGAGGTCAGCTACTGCAACTGAGGGGTAATCATTGCCGCTCAGAGTATAGAGCACAGGGTCGACAAAATTTGCCGTTCCATCATTCATTAAAACGGAAATTGCAGAAGCATTTGTGCTATTATAATTCCCAGTTACAACATCAAGATCACCGTCACCATCAAGATCAGCAATTGCGATCGCATTTGTAGAATTTGACGCTCCCGTATACGTCGTATCGGCACTTCCAAGCGTGCTTGAACCATTATTTAAGAGCACCGAAATATCCTTACTATCCCCATTCACGGTAACAACATCAACATCACCATCGCCATCTAAATCTCCTACGGCAACTCGTTCCGGATAATTTATGGTGCTGTAATTTTGTTTGCCACCGAAAGTTCCTTCTGCCGAAGCCGCTACAACAAATTTCCACTGGTATGGATTAGCCAGACCAGCACCATCACCATTTTGGACACCGGTTTTTACAAGAACAAAAATATTGTCTCCCGCTTTAAAATCAATTGTAGGATTGAATGTTGCCGTGTGAGAACCATTATCATAACCGACAGATCCACTGTATTCGCCATGCATGGATCCGTATACTTTGATTGT
This sequence comes from uncultured Ignavibacteriaceae bacterium, assembly GCA_964651225.1. GTDB lineage: Bacteria > Bacteroidota > Ignavibacteria > UBA10030 > UBA10030 > Fen-1298. Next base: position 7,467 of record CAZYYD010000064.1, on the reverse strand, counting down.
GTTCGTTGTTAATGTCCCAGAATTCATTGACTGGTTAAATGTTATCGTAACGTTAGAAGAGGCCGTAACATCTAGAGCATTTGATGTTGGAGAAACCGATGAAATTTGAACTTGTTTTGTGTTCTTCAATACCGAAATATTATTTCCGCTGTAATTCGCAGTAACGATATCCAGATCGCCATCACCATCATAATCTGCTGAAGCAATTGCATATGGATTGTCACCCGTAGCATACTGTGCAGCCCAAGTGAATGCACCGCTGCCATTGTTCGTAAACACTACAGCGGAATCGGCATATCCATTGACAATAACAAGATCGAGGTCACCGTCGCCGTCGATATCCATCGCGATTAATCCGCGGGGCTGTGCATTCGTACCGATGGTATAATCTACCTTGCCTGCATACGTGCCATTCCCGTTGTTTTCCAAATAAGAGATTGTTCCATGAAAAGCAGATAAATTTGACGTAACAATATCGGTATAACCATCACCGTTAAAATCTCCCGTCACAACTCCCGTTGGAGATGTATCGACTGAATAATTACTATTGGAAGAATAGGATCCGCTTCCATTATTGGCATACACATAAACTTTACTAATGCCTCCATTGTTATAAGCAGCAACGATATCAAGGTCACCGTCGTTATCCACATCAGCGAGCGTAACTCCACTGTTACCGGAACTCCAGCCCCATTCGTTACTGAATGCTCCAGAGCCGTCGTTTGTTTGTGTCATCACCTGGCTTGAAGACCGTGAATACACTGCATCAAGATCGCCGTCTCCATCAATATCCGCCAGAGCAATGGCAAGGGGTCCCGCACTGGTACTGTACGTTGTCGCACTTCCAAATACCCCGATGCCATTATTCAGCAGTCGAGCCAACTGATTTGCACTATTTAGTGTAACAACAAGATCAAGATCTCCGTCACCGTCCACATCACCTGCAGCAACCGAAGTTGGACTTGTTCCAACTGAATAATTCGCCGCTGATGCATATGTCCCATCACCATTGTTGATAAAGACAGAAACATTGCCATCAGAATTATTAACAGAAGCAATGTCCACATCTCCATCAGCATTTAGATCAGCAAAAATTACTGCTTGCGTTTGATTACCAGACGCATAATCTGTATTTGATCCAAATATACCACCAGTATTTCCAGCTTCAACGATGAACATTGACGAGTATCCTTTTTCCAGTGCGATAGCGTCACCATTTTGCACTCCCGTTGTCACCGACACGGTAACAACTTCACCCGGTTTGAAATCATTAGAGGGGTCTATGGTAGCAACATAGGTGCTGGTATTATAGGATGATAATGTCCAAGCGTGCGTTCCACTAACAGAACCAACAAGCTTCACCGTGCTGGAAGTAATTGTTGAGGAATTAATATTTTCATCAAATGTGAGCACGATATTCGATGACGCTGTAATGTCCAACGCTCCATTTGCAGGACTCACGCTTGATACATGCCCGCCATTATAGTTCATCAATACTGAGATCTTTCCATCATTATTGGAGGTTACAACATCCATATCTCCATCACCGTCAAGGTCCGCAGAAACAACGCCGTTGGGATAGCTAGACACAGAATAGGTATGTGTCGTGGAAAATGAGCCTGATCCATCATTAGAAAGCAGAGATACCGTGGCGTCGTTATAATTAGCCACTAGAAGATCGAGATCATTGTCAGTATCAACATCAACAGCAGCAACACCTACAGGATAATCGCCGACGGAATAAGTATTGGATGTAAAAAAAGGTACACCAGATCCATCGGTATAAACTGAGATATTGTCAGACGAGGCATTTGTTGCAATGAAATCCATTTTAGAACCACCATTGACATCTGCCAAAGTAACTGCAGAAGGACCACTACCGACAGTATACCCTGAACCCACTGTCAATGCTCCGGTTCCATCATTGGTATACATTCTCACTTCAGTACTGCCGGAATTTATAGTGACGATATCCATATCACCATCATTGTCTATATCTGCATATGCGATCGGATTTAGCACTGCAGAGGTTGAATACGCCGTCGAAGAAAATGCACCACTGCCATCATTCTTCATAACATGGATATAATTGTTGGTGGCATCGGATTCTACAACATCGATATCACCATCACCGTCCATGTCTAAGGCAACAAGTGAGCCTGAGTTCGATTGCGTCGGGGAGAAATCATAATCATTTCTCGTACTGAAAGTTCCCGAACTATTCAAAAAGACTGAAAGACTGTGCGCACTATTGTTTGCGGTCAGCAAGTCCATATCGCCGTCGCCATCAACATCTGCTGCAACAACTTTACGTGCAGATAAAGTTGTATAATTCACGGCAGATGCATACGTGCCATCACCATTATTCATAAAGACACAAAGCTTGTCATACAATGTAGCAGTCGTTGCAATATCCAGATCTCCGTCACCATCAAGATCTGCAATAACGGATGAGTAATCACCACTGCCGCCACTTTGCGCGGTATAATTCGCAGGTGCTTTAAATTTTGCATATCCGGCAGTTGCATCAACCGTAAACATGAAAACGTAGGGGCTTGCCAATGCCTCGCTGCCTGCATTTTCAACTCCGGTCGTTACCGATACGATGATGATTTCGCCCGGTTTGAATAAGGAATCAGGAGTGAATGTACCATAATTAGTTCCGTACGAAAAACTTCCAGTATACAAACCCCTGAACGAGCCGTATACTTTTACGGTACTGGTTGTAATGGTCCCATTATCCATCGACTGGTCGAAATTGATCTTGATGGTTGCATTATTCCCTATGTGTCCCTGATTCCTGGACGGTACTGTCGACGAAATCGTCGGCGCACTCCACGCAACGGCATAAACGGCCAACAGTAAAAGAAATATTATACTACTACGTATCATTGTATACATTGTTGTATCCTTCTGATATTTTTATGATTGTTCGTTGTTCTTATTAAGTTTGTATTCATATTGTTTTTATTAAAGCCTGCAATTCCGAAAGATTATCTTTAGTGATGAAACCCTGAGCATTGAGCTTTTTTGCCTGGTCGCGAAATATTTTTGTATTGTGGCTTGTTATGAAATAAATTTTTGCGGTCGGCTCCTGTTGGTAAATTTTTTCTGCTGCCATAAATCCATTCATCGTCTTTAACTGAATATCCATCAGCACTACATCAGGATGAAATTGAGAATATTGTTCAACCCCCTCACTGCCATCCGAGCATTCAAGGATGTCAATCATTTCTTCCTTTCCCTCTGTAATAATGGAACGCAACATCTTGCGCATATCGCTATTGTCATCTACGATCATAATTTTCATTGATTCACTGATAATATTCGTCGTATGAAGAATCCATAATTACTGTGGATATAACATACGACATGAGACAGGCAATACTCAATGGAGAGGAATGCTCATTCGTATAGGTATCAGTACCTATCGAAAAAAGAATGAGAAAGAGAGAGAATGGTTACAACAATGATGCGTTTTCGACCGCAAATTTCATTAATGCATGTGCCCCATGCAAGCCAAGCTTATTACAAATGTTATTGCGGTGATTGTGGACCGTCTTCACGCTGATGGACAATGCATCAGCGATCTGTTTATTGGTTTTCATTTCAACGAGAAGTTTTAAAAGGTTTCGTTCTGCGGGCGTGAGAAGGTTCATCCCTTTTTGATCGGAGGCCGGCGAGACAAGCCGTGAATTTCTCCGCACAAGAAAATCCGAAATCAGCGGACTTAAGTAATACCTTCCGCTGGATACCGATTGTATACATTGAAGAATTTCCGTAATGGTGTTTTCTTTCAAGACATATCCCTTCACACCTACATCCATCGCCTTATTAAAAACCACCTCATCCTTATACATTGTCAAAAAAATAAGTGCAACAGGGAGTGCTTCGTTATGCACGTGGTATGCGACCTCATATCCGGTCATTTTCGGCATTTCAATATCAAGTACGGCAATATGAGGATGTTCTGTTCGAATGAGTCGCAATGCATCCTCACCGTTCTCCGCTTCGATAACCGTTAATTCAGGATTCGTTTCAAGCACCTGCCGTAATCCGTTACGCATAAGAGAGTGATCATCGGCAATGAGTATTTTTTGTCGTTTATCCATGTCGTTGAATGGGTATGATGATTATAACCGCTGTTCCTTCGCCCGGCTGTGATTTTATTTCGCACAAACCACCAAGAGTATGTGCACGTTCTTGAATTCCTTTTAACCCTAATCCCGTAAAAGTAGATTCGAGATGCTGATCGAATCCTTTACCGTTATCCCATACCGACACCGTGACTTGTTCAATTGATTTACGGATCATGATTGTCGCTCGCGTTGCCCCCGAATGTTTGATGACATTATTAATTCCTTCCTGCAGGATGCGATAAAAATTGATCTCTCTCTCATGCGGAATAATATTGTTGATATTATCGATATAATAGGACCATTCGATGGAAGATGATTCACGTACTTGCTCACATAAATATTCGAGTGTAGCTTGAAGTCCGAATTGCTCCAGATGGATCGGGCGAAGATCATGAGTGATCGCACGGACATCGGTCATAGAGCGGACGGCACATTCGATGATCTCCCGAAGCTGTTCTCCGGTCTTGAGCGGATCGGACACTGTTTTCAATGCCACTTCCGCACGATTTTTCATAACCAGGATCTGCTGTCCTAGTCCGTCGTGCAGTTCTGCCGCGATGCGACTTCGTTCCTGTTCCTGCGAAGCGATCAATTGTTCCGAAAATCTTGTTTGCAATTCTTTCTCTTTTTTCAGCCGTGTCACCCGATAATAATACAGCGATGGGCCCGAGGAGAGAAAAAACAATAGGACAAGCGATTGAAACCATCCCCTCATCCAAAACGGGGGAAGGACTGAAATACGGATTGAAGCTCCCTCTGCATTCCAGACACCATCGTTATTACATGCAATTACCTGGAAAGTAAAATTACCCGGAGGAATATGCCTAAAGACCGCTCTCCTCCGCGTACCGGCATCAAGCCATGTATTATGCAATCCTTCGAGTTTATACTTGAAATTCACTTTTCTCGGTTCCGGATAGCTCAGTGCGGTATAGCGTATTTCAAGGTAGGTGCTGTCCGGTAAGAGTGTGATTTCATTCGACCACGGAATTTCAACACCTTCTGAATATATCTTTTCTATCCGAACCGGAGGCGCCAGAGCATTATACTGTATTTTGCGTGTTGCAACAATCGCAACGCCGTTCATGGTCGGAAAATAGATATTTCCTCCATCATCGTGAAGGGAGCTAGGTTGAAATCCGCCATTCGTTTCCACTAATTCCATCCCATCGGCTTTGCCGTACGAAAATGAATGGACCTCATCCGTCGTTCCATCGCATACATCATCCAGATCTTTTTTGTACACGCGAAATATTCCACGATTACAGCCCATCCATAAATTCCCTTTTTCATCTTCCACGATTTGCGAAATAAAGTTATCATAAAATCCTTGATGAACTGTTATCAGAGAGGCCGAACCATGTTTCAAACGAATGAGGCCGTTGCCGTAGGAACCGAGCCACAGCGTACCTTCTGTGTCCTGATACATTGCCCGTATATATGTATCCTGCAATGGAAGAGAATCTTTTTCCGGTGAAACGAGTTGCACGCGGGTGAGCTTACCGTCCTTCATCGTGTTCAATCCGTTGGTGGTTCCGATCCACATCGTTCCCTTCGTATCTTCAAGGAATGATCGAACATCATTGTGAGATAAGCCATCGGACGTTGTATATCTCCAAAAATGTTTTTCGTCATAGACATACAATCCGTTTCGACAGCCAATCCAGATGCGGCCTTTCGAATCTTCTATCATGGCATGAACTTCCGTACCAAGGAATCCGCTCGAAGCATCAAACAGTTCTCCTCTTTTACTCAGATCGTAACAACGATAGAGGGTTCGAGAACCAGCCCATACACGCTGTTTTGAATCTTCCCAAAGAGACCTCACACAGAGATCGGGGAGAAACGAATTGAGAACAGAATATGTCGCTTTACCGTTCTTCCATTCATAAACTCCGCCACATTGGGTAGCGAAGAGAAATGTTCCGTTTTTCCGGAGAAGAAGAGATTGCATTTTAATATTTCGTAATCCGGCCTTTTCTCCAATCGATGTAATGACAGCACCTTGAAGCTTGTACAAACCGTGAGCTTGAGTTCCGATCCAATAATCTCCTTCCGTATCTTCTACAAAAACATTGAATTGTAATTCATTCAACGCTGGAATCCCTGACAAAGGAATAAATAAAGAACCTTCAAACCGGCTGATGCCACTCAAACAAATCACCCATAAATTATTGGCCCGATCAACATACAGCTTCCTTACGAACATTGAGGAAAGACCCTCTTTTTCAGAATACATCTTGATGACGCCATTCTCATAGCGAACAACACCATCACCGTTTGTGGCTATCCAATATGCGCCGGAATTTTCCGGATATTCAATGATATCTTGAATATCATTTTTTAGCGCTTTTGTCAGATCAACTATGTGTACGATTGAGTCACCCAGTGTGCGCAGCACGTGTCTCCCATGCGCCAACCACACTCCACCTTTTTCATGAAGAGCTTGTAATGCTGCTAATGAGTCAATAATGACCGGCACGAGGACAAAGGATCCTTGATGGAAGCGATAGAAGGCTGCACCTGCAGTTATCCACAATACGCCTCGCGAATCTTCACCGATCCTTCCTCGTGAAGATGTATTTGATCCTTGAGAAAGAGCATAATAAGTACATTCTCCATTCATAGAGCATATTAATCCTTCTTCCGTGCTGCACCATAATGCTCCGTTATGGTCTTCAAAGATCGCCAGTACTCGATCTGAATTCATTCCTCTCGTATTTGAATGATTGAAGACAGTAAATGATACACCATCGAAACGAACCAATCCCCCGGACGTTGCACACCAGAGATATCGATCCTTCGATTGAAGGATATCATTCACTGAATTTTGAGGAAGTCCTTCTTCCACTCCCAAATGTGACACCACATAGTCATGGGGAACGTTGGTTTGAGCGAATCCTACTTCATTGAGGTAGAGAAGGAAAAATATTATAGAAAGACTACGACGTATGATAATACATTGCCTCATTGTCTAATAATATGAAATGATCCACAAAAAAACAAAAATACCCGTAGGAGACATTCTCTTTCCAAACGAGATAAGATGATTACTTCATCAACACCAGTTGGTTGCGTAACGAGAGATTCCCGGACCCCAGCCGGTAGAAATATAATCCGGATGAAAGTTTTGACGCATCAAATATTCTCTGATGAAGGATCCCTGCCTTCAATCCATCATTCACCAGCGTTGCCACTTCCAGTCCGAGATTGAATACCTTACGAAGGTCGCTCAGGTATCGTTTTTACCTTCGGAAGGTTGCTTCGATTTTTTATTTTTAGTTAGTATCAGGTGATACCAAGGCGAAAAAACAGTATTTTCATCACA
>CAZYYD010000063.1:0-19426 GCA_964651225.1 uncultured Ignavibacteriaceae bacterium | reverse complement strand
CTCTATTTTACATGATCTTACAGCAATTTAAACTAACATCAACCGGACAGTAGTGACAGAAAATATATCAATTCCTTCAGGAAGTTCTATTAATCCCCAACGGAGTTTGTCAAAGTTTTCTACAATATTCCCCTTATATTGCGCTACCATAGCATTTACCTCATGCAACTGAACACCTGTCTTTAATTTAACTGCAATTTGCCTGTCAACATATTCGATCTGTTGATTCTTCCAGATCCCTTTTTTGATCAGTCTTCTACCGACAGTTTGCTGTGCAAACATATACTCAAAAGAAAACATAAGCATGAGCAAACAACCAATGGAAGAAATAGAATATGAATAATTAAAGTACTTCATATTATCCTCCAAGAATTTATTTGTGGTTGAATGATTTGCTTGTTAGATTCAATACAGAACAGCCTCGAAGACTTGTTTATCTTCATTATCGCACTCTTGCAGGAGCATGCATAATAAGAGAGACAGCTTGGGGCTGTTCCGGTTTTTCAGGATTCGGGTGGTGAGTGATTCTGTTCCATTATTTTTTCCAAGCTATCTGAGGTAGATCATCTTTTTTGCTGCACTATGTTTTTCTGTCCTCATGACATAAAAGTATACACCTGAACCAGCGTGGATGCCCTGATCATTTTCACCGTTCCAATTAACCGAATATTTACCAGGGGAATGATGTTTATGAATCAATATTTTAATTTTTCTCCCTTGAATATCATAGATCTCCAGTAGAACATTGGTATTTGTTGATATCTTATAAATTATTTTCGTCGTAGGATTAAAGGGATTCGGAAAGTTGTTGCATAAATTGAAGTCTTGATACGATGAATAAGGATTATCCGAAACAGAATTGAGGATGTTTAGAACATACACACCGCCATAGCCTGCATAGAGTTTTCCATTGAATAACTGAATCGTGCTAACTCGCCGATTATCAACCCCAATTTTTTCCCATCCTTGGCCTTGCGTGCTTTTATAAATCCCTCCGCTATCACGCCAATTAGCTATACAGTACACTTTTTCTATTGAAGTGTTCCTAACTGCTTCAATTTTCCCGATATTTGCTGAGTCGGGTAATCCTAACTTCGGATTACTCCATGTTACACCAGCATCAGTTGTCTTAAATATACCTACAGGATAATTATCAGACCAATATGATCCTATATATATTGTAGACGACTTACTACCGAATTGAATCGAATTTGTGATTCCAGTTTTAAATCCAGTTAGGTTCCATGTAATTCCATGATCACTTGATTTAAATATGTTCCCCGACCACGCAGTACCGGCATATATAACATTTGAGCTATCCGGATGAATGGCAAGAGCCGTGACCCCATCTCGTAAAATTGTTCCAGCAAAACAGTACCAATTCATTCCTCCATTTGTACTCCTGTAAAATACACCTCCAAAAGGACCACTAGTACCGGTGTATAGTGTATCAGGATGTTTTATATCCATGACCAAAGGACCTGGACCTTCTTCCCAGGTGATCCAAATGCCTGAATCTGCTTTTATCCAATTAGTTCCTCCATCAATTGATTTAATAATTCCTGCTATCGTAAGCGAATTAATTCCTAGTGTTGCATAGAGAATATTTGGATTTGTCGGATGGATTACTACCTCACGTGTAGTTACTCCTCGAATAAGCGTATCCCATGTTGCACCACTGTTGGTACTCTTAAATATTCCCCCAACTTTTCCTGAGCTGAAACCACTACCACTGCCCGCATATATGATATTAGAGTTTGACCAGTCAACAGCTATGGTAGTAATTCCCTCTGAACCAAGTCCAAGATATTGCCATTCTTGTGCTAGGACGCACCAAGGCACAAGGAACATACAATAAACAATAGCTTTCATTCGGTCTCACCTCTACAAATCAGTATAGAATATTTACACGCTTATTCTATAGTTTTCTTAAAATATATCTCGTGCGATTTCGCAATGAATGTATTTTTGGAATCATGTTTTTGCACTGTTAATTATTCCGAGTCAAGCCAATTCTCATGTGCATTATATCTTAACGGAAGGAATCATTTTGTTTTCCTAAGCCCATAAAATAAATGCAATCACATACAAGCGGGATGAGAAATGATTTTTTTGATGTGCATGCATCTTGGCGTTCTTCTTATTCATTGAATCCAAAATTATACACAGTCAAGTTTTACCTTGAGTTGAGTAAGAAGAAGAAGAAGAAGAAGAAGAAGAAGAAGAAGAAGAAGAAACCGAGTTTCTTCTCCCTACTCTTTGGTAATTAGCGCTGATAGCAATATAAAAGAACCATATTGAATGTCAAGAAGTGATACTAATTGATGTGTAAATATTTTGGCAGAAACAAAATGATGAACGGCGGTTACATTAAAACTTCGGCTCAATGTTCTAACGCTTGATCAGAGATATCGCCGTAAGAATCCACCGGTAGCAGAGCGGGGATTCTTCGCTATCTCTTCCGGTGTTCCCGTTGCGATAATTTCTCCCCCTCGTTCACCTGCATCAGGACCTAGATCGATGACAAAATCCGCACACTTTACCACATCCATATTATGTTCAATGACCAGGATTGAATGCCCTGCCTCTACCAGTGCATCAAAACATTTCAACAGTTTTGCGATGTCATCAAAATGCAATCCCGTGGTCGGTTCGTCAAAGATGAAGAGCGCTTTTCCTTCCTGTTCTGTGGTTGTCAGGTGATGTGCCAACTTCATCCGCTGTGCTTCGCCGCCTGAGAGTGTCGTTGCCGGCTGACCAAGGCGTAAATAGCCGAGACCAACATCATCCAGAACTTTTAGGCGCTTTGAGATACGCCGGCTCTCCGGAGAAGCGGAGAAGAATTCCATGGCTTCCGTCACCGTCATCGTGAGAATATCGTCTACATTTTTGCCGCGATACCGTATGTCCAGGACTTCCTGCTTAAACCGCTTTCCTTTGCATGATTCGCACGGCAGAAAAATATCGGCAAGAAACTGCATCTCGATACGCTGCAGCCCATCTCCTTCACACACCTCGCACCTGCCTCCGGGTACATTGAATGAAAAGTGACCGGGAGGATACCCGTGAGTTTTGGCCGCCGGTGTATGAGCAAGGAGATCGCGGATAAGATCAAATACTTTCATGTAGGTAATCGGATTGGAGCGCGGACTCCTTCCGATGGGAGATTGATCGATGAGTTCGACACGGTCGATGTAGTCTATGCCTTCGATCGTTTTGCATTTACCGGCAGTACCATCGTACCCCCCCTTCCGCTTCATGATGCCGGCGTACAACACCTGATGCACTAACGTGCTCTTGCCCGATCCGCTAACACCGGTCACACAGACAAACATGTTGAGCGGAATCCGAATATCCACATGCTTCAGGTTATTCTCCGATGCGCCGCGAACAAACAGCGATTGTTCGCTATCCGGTCTTCGCGATTTCGGAACGGGAATTTTGAGGGTACCCTGTATATACTTCGCGGTGAGGGAGGTTTGATGCTGGAGAAGCTGTTCCATCGTTCCTTCGAAGACAATCTCGCCGCCGTGTTCACCGGCCCGCGGACCGATATCGACGATTCTATCCGCTTCACGCATCATTTCTTCATCATGCTCAACCACCAGAACTGTATTGCCGATGTCGCGCAACGATTTCAACAGACGGATGAGGCGTCCGTTATCACGCGGATGAAGTCCGATGGTCGGCTCATCGAGTACATATAACGAACCCATGAGCGATGAACCAAGCGAGGTGGCAAGATTGATGCGCTGCGATTCACCGCCGGAGAGCGACATCGACAGGCGATCGAGAGTAATATAACCAAGTCCGATGCCATCGAGAAAGCGGAGCCGCTTGCGTATTTCTTCAAGAATGCGCTTTGCGATCTCCTCCTCGTACTTCGACACATGAATATCCTGGAAAAAGGAGTTTGCCTCTTCTATCGTCATTTGAACGATATCGTGGATATTTTTTCCCCCGACGCGAACATTCAGCACGTCCTTCCGCAGGCGTGCACCGCCGCATTCATCACACGTCGTATATCCTCGAAACCGGCTCAAGAATACACGATAGTGGAGTTTATAAGATTTGCGTTCAATGAACCTGAAGTATTTGAGAATCCCATCGAACCCCTTGCAGCCGTTCATAACGACAGCACGCTGTTCTTTTGTTAAGTCGCTAAAAGGAACATCGACAGGCAGACCGGCGTCCTTGGCTACTTTCAGCAGATCGAAATAATTTTCCCGCCACCGGGGGAATGTCCACGGGAGGATTGCACCCTGCCGTATCGATTTCTTTGGATCCGGAACGACAAGATCCATATCGATACCGATGATCCTCCCAAATCCCTGGCACGTCGGGCAGGCACCTACCGGATTATTGAATGAGAAGAGCCGCGGCTCCGGATTCTCATACCGAATATTGTCCTCCGTACACTCAAAGTGCTGGGAGAAGAGGAGAGTTTTTTTAGATTCGAGCACATATACCTGCGCATAACCGCTTCCTTCTTCGAACGCTGTCTGGACAGAATCGGCCAGACGTGTTACGCTTTCTGTATTTTCCTTTCGCACGACGAGACGGTCGACGAGAACATGGAGATTCTTTTTTGACTTCGCCTTGAATTCCTGTTCGTTCAAATCGATAATTTCATCATTCACGATGAGACGGAAGAAACCCCGTTTCTTCAGGACTTCGACCTCTTCTTTTACGGTACGCCCCGGATGATCATGCATCGGGAACATCACATATATTTTTGCTCCATCCGGTTCCTGCTGGATCCTATCGACCACATTCGTTACCGAGTCTCGTTTCACGAGCCTTCCGCACACACGGCAGTAGGTTTGTCCAATACGACCAAAAAGCAGGCGCAAGTAATCATAGATTTCCGTGGTAGTCGCAACGGTAGAACGCGGATTCCTGGAGGTGGTTTTCTGCTCGATGGCAATGGCAGGACTGATCCCCTGGATTAGATCGACATCCGGTTTTTCCATTCGTTCCAGAAATTGGCGGGCATAGGAAGAGAGGCTTTCGACATACCGGCGTTGTCCCTCGGCGTAGATGGTGTCGAAGGCCAGACTGGATTTGCCTGAACCGCTGACACCGGTAAAAACAATGAGCTTGTTGCGGGGCAGAGTAAGGCTGATGTTCTTGAGGTTGTGAACCCGCGCTCCACGGATAATGATGTCGGAAGGCTTTTTAGTAACCTTCCGAAGTTCACTCAGTTCCGACTCAGAAACCTTTGGAAGGTTCTGACTGGTTTTCTTCTTTGGCATACGTGGGCAATAAGATACAGAAAAATGATGAGAGGAGAAACGTCAGAACTTGATTCGGCAGTTATACCGGTGTTCATTATTCTTCTTGAGCGACATAATGGATAAGCTGAAGATTATTCAGAATGTCCGACAGAAGCGACGGAACCGGATGTCTCCGGCTTTCTCATTTACCGATTTGGCATATTCCGCTCCCGCACGTCTCTTTGCAGAAACCGGTACTGCCAATCGTATCGCCGGGCGAAGAACTCGCAATGTGTCATTTCCTGAAGAAAGCGTTCCTGCCGATATAACTGATGTGCCACGCGCAGACTGACAAGAGCTTTATCAAACTGAAAGTCGTACTCGTAGGCAATACCAAGATTGAAGTACGCTTTATAGACATTTTCATGTTTCGGATATTTTTCCGCAGCAGCCTGAAACTTTGCGATGGCACCCGGAAAATCTTCCACTTCGATACAGGATATGCCCTCCTTCAATTCCGGAAAATCGCCATCTTTATATAATTCCACTCTGCGTACCTGAGTATGCGCGACCAGCGAGGCGACAAGTTCTTTTATGGTCTTTTCCCTGCGGCTGGACGATATACCCAGCAAATCCTGCCCCACCGATTTTACAATCCCGTTCAGAATCGAGCCGAAGAAAGAGTTCTCAGTGTCTTCCTCCTTTGAGACGACTACATAATCCACCGTTCCCCGATCCATTTCTTCCAAAGAGACGCCGTCTTTAATAATGTAATGGAACTCGTCGACTTCCTTGGTTTCTTTCATTTTTTTTTCTTTATCCCCGGCCTTTTCAGTATAGGTGCTGCTGTTTTCATGCGTATCGTGATGTCCAGAAATTACAATGGAGGGAATGGTGATTAAAGAATCGGGAAGTTCCGGGGGCAGCTTACCATACTCCTGCGGAAGAAATCTACCGTGACTTTCCAATACGTCAAATAACTGTTTACGAAAGGCTTCCTCTGATTCACCGGTGATATCGGTGAAATAGACTTCAATCTTGCCGCGATCGACATACCCTTCCGTGGTTCTTAGATCAACGGCGACCTGGCCGGTGGAACAGCCCTCGAGAAAGAAGAAGGAAAACGCGACAAATCCGAACAGTATCAATCTCGCTGCTTTTTCCATATCATTCCTTTTCTCATACGAGAAACATCCTTAAAGATGTAAAGAGCATTCCATATAGGAATTTTCGGTGCGTCCCTCTGCACTTCCGCATAAGCTTCCACCTTCATTTCTGCCTGCATGACATTTCGGGAGATACATCATTCGGGCAGACGGTTCGTTTCAGCTGACAGGTCTTTATGCAGGTTTGCGTTCTTCGCGGTGAGATTCAAACCGCAAAGTTCGCCAAGGAGCGCAACGTGGATATTGAAATAGTTACTCGTAAAAGAAAGCCTGCACATGATCATATAAACTTGTGAAAACAAAAATAATGTTTATGTGGGCGCATAGTGCAAAAAAAACGCCCCAGAGAGAGCATCCAAGGGGCGTTCAGATTTATTTACGGATTTCCATCATGAAATCCTGTCCTGGAAAGAAGCTTATTCTTCCTCTTCCTTCGATTTCTCGGCCGCTGCGATAACTTTCTCAGCCGCCTCGCGAGGCATCTCGTCGTAATGCGAGAACTTTGTCTTATACACACCGCGGCCCTGCGTCATGGAACGCAGGATGGTGGAATACTTATGAATCTCTGCCATCGGGACACTTGCCTTAATTTTTTGGAAATGTCCTTCAGCTTCCATACCCTGAATCTTCCCGCGCCGGCCGGAGAGATCGCCCATGACATCGCCCATATATTCCTCAGGCACAGTCACTTCAATAATATTGATCGGTTCCAGCAGAACGGGCTTCGCTTCCATGATTCCTTTTCTGAAGGCCATGGCTCCTGCAATTTTAAACGAATGCTCATCAGAATCCACCGCATGGTATGAGCCGTCAAAAATGGTGACCTTCACGTCCACGACTTCATAACCGGCAAGCACGCCGCGGAGCATCGTTTCGATGACGCCCTTTTCCACAGCAGGTACAAATCGCCCCGGCACAACACCGCCGACAAGAGCATCTTCAAATTCAAATCCCGCGCCCCGCGGCCTTGGCTCGATCTTAATATGCACGTGACCATACTGACCGCGTCCGCCCGTTTGCTTCTTGTGCTTATATTCCACATCCGGTGCTGTTGCGCGTATAGCTTCTTTATATGGAATTTTTGGTTCGGTTAAATCAACTTCGACGCCATATTTTTGTTTCAGGCGTTTCGTGACAATCAATAAATGCAGTTCGCCCTGACCGGCGATAATCGTCTGACTGAGCTGGCCGTCTACTGTCACGACAAATGTGGGATCTTCCTCGTGGAGAGAATGCAGACCGTTTGCCATACGGTCCTCATCCCCTTTGGACTTGGAATGAATCGCCATGCGAATGACAGGATCGGGAAATACAATCGGTGTATAGGTAACCGGAAATACGCGGCTGCTGAGCGTGTTGTTGGTATGCGTATCCTTTAATTTCACCACGGCACCGATATCGCCTGCGGTTAACCTGGCAATTTCCTGGCGTTCTCTTCCCTTCATCACGAACAATTGTCCCAGGCGTTCCGTTTTGCCGTTAGTCTGATTGAGAAGATCCAGGCCGGGCGCTACGACGCCGGAGTAAACTCTAAAATAGGATAATTCACCGACGTGTTCTTCCGAGACTGTCTTAAAGACAAAGAACGAGGGGTCTTTCGCTGCATCGGGAAGCACATCGATCTCTTTTTTATCATTCAGACTGATTGCTTTCACTGCACCGCGTTCTTTCGGGGACGGACTATACGTTGTCAGGATGTTCATCAACGGTCCAGTACCGATGCCCAGCGAAGCAGAGAGGCAATAGACAGGGAATATTTTCCGGCTCAGTAAGGCAAGACGGAATCCGTTCTCGAGATCGGCATCTTTCAATGTCCCGTCTTCGAAAAACTTATTCATGAGCGCTTCATCCGTCTCTGCAATCTTCTCGATCAGCTCCTCGTGCATCTGTTCGGATTTTTGCTGCAAGTCTGCAGGGATATCGGTCTCCGTATACTTTCCGCTGCCGTCTCGATTGTATTTCATCAGTTTCATCTTGAGGATATCCACGACTGCATCAAACGGAAGACCCTGATTCACCGGGAACTGAGCAACCACTACATCATGACCAAACCGTTCTTTCGCTGTCGCAATCGCATGATCAAATTCGGCATTTTCATTATCCAGTTTATTCACTACCAGAAGTGCGGGGGTCTCAAGGGCTTTTGTATAATTCCACACGATTTCCGTCCCGACTTCGACACCTTCCACTGCTTTCAACATCACCACAGCGAGATCAGCAACCCGCAGCGAGCTGATCACTTCTCCGGTAAAATCTGAATACCCCGGAGTATCAAGAATATTGATCTTCGTTCCCTGCCAATCCGTATGAAGCACGGCGGCATTGATGGAAATTTTTCTCTCAATTTCATCAGGATGATAATCGGATATGGTCGAACCGTCTTCAACACGTCCCATACGAGAGGCAGCCCCCGAGATAAACATCAACGACTCGGTCAACGTCGTTTTTCCAGAGCCGCCATGACCGATCAATGCAACGTTGCGGATTTTATCGATGGTGTATTCTTTACTTGTCGCTTTTGACACTGTAGTATCTCCTATGCATAGAATGACAATGCCGGCGGCGGACTTTCACCGTCAGCATAGATTTCTTTTTTGTTCTCAGCGGATGCTACAGAATGTCCTGCGCACGCCGCCCGAAGAATGATGCCACACGATTGATGATATTACCGAACAATGCACTGACGCGCATAAGCGGTTCTTCCAGATGCTGCTGGAAGCGTTCCTCAAATTGCGCTACATTATCTGCAATACGCTTAAATGCCAGAAACACGCCATGCACCATATTGACCTGATCGTCCACTTTCGAAGTGATCAAACGCAGTTTATCGGTAACGCTGTTGAGGTTTTCGAGGATGGGCTTGAGGTTCTTGTTGAGATCAATCAGCTCGCGCTGAAAGACCTGCATCAGCGCGTTCAGACGGGTCAACACAACAATGAGATAGACACACAGCGCCGAGGCGCTTACGAGCAGCAGTATTTTACCTATTTGAATGAATGTTTCCACTCGAGTTCCCCTCTTATGGATTCGATGAATAGTGTTGTGGAGCTTCAGAAACGAGGTTAACTGTTCTTTGTACCTTCGTTCTTGCTGCGCGCATTCGTCATGACACGGTCAGCATCCCCTAAAATGGTGTCTGCCTTCCGTCGCGCATCATCAACAAGCGTTGTTGCTTTTTGCTTTCCTTCGTTAATGATGTCCACCGCTTTTGATTTCGCACGAGCCATATATTCCTGTGCGTCCTCCATCATATCTCCCGCCTTCTCTTTCAGATCAGCGCGGAATTCTTTTCCGGCTTTTGGGGCATAGAGCAGTGCAATCGCTGCACCGACGATACTCCCTGCGATAAATCCCACGACGAGTCCTTTCGCCATGCCATCATGTTCTTCTGCCATAACAACCTCCTGGATATGTCAATGTTTCTTTAACTTGAAGTACAATAAAAATTTTCAAATATCTCAATACTCTCACATCAAGAATCTGATTCATAGATCCGTACCCTGCCTGTCGCAAGTCATGCAAGCGACAGGCAAAGGATCGAGAGACTAACGGACCTTCTTCTTATGACGCTGCTTCCGCAGGCGCTTCTTGCGCTTGTGGGTCGCCATTTTGTGGCGTTTCCGCTTACGTCCACAGGGCATGGGCGTCTCCTTTCTGTTAATTTATCTTTGGTGATTGTGAGTTGTGCTGAGTTAAAAGCTGCTGCGCCCGTTTTCCCACTTCACCGGCAGGATCGAGAGCAACTGTCTTCGTAAACCACTTATTTGATTCCTGAATATTCCCTTCGCTGAGACACACAATACCAAGGTTGAAATGTGCATAGAGATGCTTCGGAGCGATTTTGATGGCTTCCAACATCTTCTTCCTGGCTTCGACAAAATCGCCGATTTCTTTATAACAGATCCCCAGATCCACAAGCGCATCGGCATTCTTTGGATTTTTCTCACTATACACTTTATAATACGAGATTGCCCGCTCATAGAGAGCCGCATCATGCAGCAGATTGGCAAACTGGAGCGTCAACGTCATATCATCCGGATGGGCGGCAACGCGTCCTTCAAGATCCTTTAATTCTGCCTGCATCTGGGAATTGTCACCCGGAAACGACATGGACGGTGCAACCGGCTCTGTCCTTGAATTTTTATCTGTTATCACTTCATAGACGATGACAGCGCATGCGACGACCACCACGATACCAAGAAAAGATTTAGACGACCACAAAGCCGAACCGTTCGTCCGCGGAGATGTTTTCCCATGATGATCCTTCTTTCTCGGTTCCGGCTGTATCGGAGTGACCGACGAGGGGAGTAATTGTTCCCCCCATTCCACCGAGACGCCGCACGAAGGACATGCCGTATCGCCCGGTGTCAACGCAGATCCGCATTGTGTGCAGAGGATCTTCGGCTTCATCCCTGTCACCGGGAAATTCCTTTTTTCAGGTTCTCGTTCACGACTTGTTTCATTTCTTTCGACACTTTGAAGGTGGGGACAAAATGTTCTTCCACCATCACCTGAGCCCCGGTACGCGGGTTACGGGCCATGCGGCCTTTCCGCTTTTTTACTTTGAAACTTCCAAACCCGCGGATTTCTATATTCTTTCCTTCTCTCATCGCATTAATCACCGTCATGATGAACCCATCCACCACGGCTTCGGTTTCAACCTTCGTTAATCCTGTTGCGGATGCGATGACATCGACAATATCTGCTTTCGTCACGGAACCTCCTCACATCATTAGTTGGGAGATGAAAATCGATACTGCAGAATCGGCTGTTCTAAATATTCCTGCCGGATCTTCGTCATTTCAGTTGCAGCATCACCAATAAGCTTTTCAAAAAGCGTTTTCCTTTTAAATTCCTTGACGACGGTTGGTTTTCCATGAATACCGCCCATTTCTGCGGCGATACTTATGGCATCTTCCATGGTGCCGAGTGTGTCTACGAACCCATAATCCAGCGCCTGCCGTCCTGTGAAGACACGGCCGTCAGCATACTTGAGTACGTCTTTTCTCTCCAGACCACGTTCTTCTATGACCACATCGACGAACTGGTCATAGACATCGCCTATCACCGTATTGAAGTACCGTTTTTCTTCTTCTGTGGTCTTTCGGAACGGTGATCCGGAATCTTTGAATTTTCCCGTCTTTAACGTCGTCTGATCGACGCCGATCTTATCCATCAACTGTTTGAAATGCATAAACTGGAAGATGACGCCGATACTCCCGGTCAATGTCCCCGGGTTCGCGACAATCCTGCTCGCGCCGCAGGAGACATAATATCCGCCGCTTGCCGCGACAGAGCCCATCGATACAACCACCGGTTTGCCGCCGTCCCGCGTTTTTTTCACTTCCTCATAAATTTCCTGACTTGCTGCAACGCCGCCCCCCGGTGTTTCAACGCGAAAGACAATTGCACGGATCGATTTATTTTCCCGGTACTTTTTAAATTGCCGGACAATCTCATCGGAGAATATAATCGGCTCCCTTAATTCAACTACTGCAATCTTTTCTCCGCCGGTCGAGACTGTTTCATCGGTCTCATCAGAGAAGAGCCATGAAACGATGGTCAGGACAAACAGGCCAAAAAGAAACACGAGAACGACAATAATGCCGATAACCCATTTCGAAGTTTTAGACATAATTTTTCCACGAAATCCACAACGATTGAGGCCCTGCGCTGTGCTTCATCTATCGTTATGCTGTCTCGTGCCTTTATTATTTACAAATTTTGAAGAAACAGGACGAACGTTCTTCGATTCCTGTATCTTTGCGCACCTTTGCGCCCTTCCCGGCCAGAGGTCGCTTGTTTTCATAAATTACATCGACGGAATGCGAGTGAGCCGGAAAATCGTCCACCTCGTGCGCCCTTGATGCAGTGTAACTTATTATGGCGTAACAAATTATGAAATAGAGGCCGGAAAGTCAACGAACGGGACGAAATAAGTTCAATGTTTTCTTAAGCAGTCTGAATGGAATTCGAAGGAAAAATGAGGTACCAGAGTATTGGTGCAAATCAACCAGTTTCGGATTGTTGTGACGAGTACGGGTGTCTCTTCTGCTCGGGGCGTCTGATTAGTGTACTATAGAAGGAATTTCACGAAGCAACACCCCAGCCATTCCCGCTCGAAAACAGCGGGACTCAAAAAACGAGAAAGCGGCGGACTGGGAAGTATTTTCCTCTTCGTGGAGCTCCGCTTTTTCTTCGCATACCTCCGTGTAAAAATAAAACCTGTCACGAAGAGACACGAAGATCTTCCACGAAGCAACATGAAGGTTTTTTCTCTTCGTGTAACTTCGCTTTTACTTTGCGTACCTTCGTGTAAAAATAATACATGTCACGAAGAGACACGAAGATCTTCCACGAAGAAACACGAAGGAAGAGTCAAACATTCGCAGAAGGCAACGAAGGTGAAATTTTCTTCAATATAGGATTCATAATACCTTCGACATCCTGTACCGTAAATGGTTTGAATAGATACCCCGAGACCTCCATCGATGCGAAATCGCTCAAGACACTTCTTTCGTCCTGACCAGAAATAATAACCACCGGTATGTTCTTCCATTTATTTTTATTCCGGAGGATGCGAAGAAATTCTGCCCCATTCATGTTCGGCATGATGACGTCCAGCAGAATGACATCCGGCCTTTGCGAAGAGAGCATGGCAAGCGCTTCCTTTCCGCTCTCCGCTGATAACGTGCTGCAGTCAAAACTGCCGTGAAGAATCTTTTCCAAGATTGTTCGGCTCGATTTAATATCATCAACAATCATTATGTTCATAATCACCGCCTGTTCTTCATAAAAACATCAATGATGGATTTCACTGCTGGGTTCCTTTATTTTCAGCGGTCCGGATTGCGGATATTCCTACGGGATCGTCGCTATCGATCCGACGACATCATCAATACGTTCAGATTCATACCGCCCTGATTCTGAAAACTTCTGCAGAGCTGACGTTATTTGATTTGCCGCATGCTCGATGGACTCTATCCTCGCTATTACCATTGGATTATTCCCGACCGACCGTTTCGTTTGACCGATGGCGAGCGAGATGATCGCCAGAGGATTGTTCACCTGATGCTGCAATCCTTTCACCACTTCATGCATTGTATTTAATTGAGTGACCTTTGTCTGTAATTCTATTTCACTGTTCATCCTCCGAGTTTCGCTGTCATGGAATTTTGAGCGATAGTCTATGACTTTGACGAGAGCGACTGCCAGGAACCACATGAAGGGCAGCGCACTGAAAATATCATAAGCATCCGAGAGCGTCGCGCCAAAGTAGCGCGCCTTTATGAACAAGCGCACCATGGAAATGAATAAATAGCTATAAATGATATACCCCGAAAGAAGGGCAGGGTATTGCGCAAAGAATTTTGTTCCATACGCGACGATTGTTCGTATACTCTTCATTGTTCCATCTCCTTACAATTCTCACACTTCTCGATATGCCTACAGAACTTCGTGTAATAAAAGCATTTCACGAAGAGACACGAAGATCTTCCACGGAGCAACACCCCAACCATTCCCGCTCGAAAACAGCGGGACTCAAAAAACGAGAAAACGGTGGGCAGGGAAGCTTTTTCCTCTTCGTGGAACTTCGCTTTTTCTTCGCGTACCTTCGTGTAAGAATAAAACCTTTCCCGAAGAGATACGAAGATTTTTCAAATAATTATTATCGCACCGGGAGTATCCTTTCGGCACTCCACCACGATTCACGTTGTCTGCCCTGCAGAA
The DNA here is from genome assembly GCA_964651225.1 of uncultured Ignavibacteriaceae bacterium. Classification (GTDB taxonomy): domain Bacteria; phylum Bacteroidota; class Ignavibacteria; order UBA10030; family UBA10030; genus Fen-1298. Next base: position 5,313 of record CAZYYD010000063.1, on the reverse strand, counting down.
CGGGTGCGATTCAACAGCCCGAACCGTTTCAGTTTACCCTTGACAGCGGCAACAAGATTTTCTTCTGTGATCGGTTTGGTCAGGTACTCGTCGACTCCCATTTCCTTTCCGGTCCGAATAAGAATCCGATCGTTCAAGCCCGTGAGAAAAATGAACGGCACTTGGTTCAGATGTTCAAGTCGCCGAATTGATTCGTAAAAACTGAATCCACCCATGGTTGACGTTTCGAGGTTGACATCGCACAGAATCAGTTCCGGTGTCCACTTCCGGAGAAGTGCCATGGCTTCATCTGTCGTGGTAAGCACCGTCACGTTGAGACCATGGAAGGAGAGTATTTGGTCAATCGCTTTCAGCATCTCTTCGTCATCGTCGATAACGAGAACTGTGCTTCCTTCTACTCTCTTCTGATCTTGACGAAAATCGTTCGACACTGGGTGCGATTGCGGTTTCATCGTCAACTGCTGAGAGGGAGGGATGCTGTCGGGAGATATCCGTTCCGATGTGGGCATCTTGACGCTACTTTTTTCACTGGCGTTGTTTACAGGAGATTTTAGCTGGACGGATTGATCTTTCCGGGTTTGCTCTGCATCTACATTGCTTCGCGATATGCTTTGCTTTGGCTTGTCTTCCAATCGTTTTTGTTCTTGAAGAAGACGCCGATGCTCTTCTTCCATTTGATTCCGCTGCATCTGGTCACGTTCCCGAGCCATTTCTTCAGCTTCCTTCCGGCTCTGTTCCTGTGCGGAATGCTTTTCATGCTCCAACCTGAGAAACTCAAGCCGTTCTTCATATGCACAGATGTAGGCATTGGAGGGATCAATCTCCTTGGCGGAGATCACTTCTCGAACGGCCAGATCGACATTACCTGCCTTGATGAGATGATCCACCCGTTTCAGAATTTCACTGACTTGCTTTTTAACGTCGTCATGTGGAGTAAGTTGAGACACTGTCTAACCTTTTCATTCGTGAGGCCGGGAGTCTGCTTTGTCTGCTCACCTCGCTCCCAAGCTCTGCTTGTGGAGCGTTGACTCCAGAAGCTCCGCTTCCCCCCTTGTTCTGAAGCAGAGCTTCATGCCATTCGTCCCCAAACTAAGTTTGGGGACGAGAATAACAGAATAGAAGCATTTCACGAAGCATGCTGATGGAAGTATCTCACTCCGCATCCAGCACCTCGCGGATCTTTCGCAGCACATCATCCGGTTTGTACGGTTTCTGAATAAATCCTTTTGCTCCGGCTTTATACATCTCCGATTTCAGGTCCGGCTCAAAATATCCGCTGGAGAACAGCACTTTGACATGAGGATTGATTTCTCTCAATCTCTCAAATTCTTCAATCCCTGTTATTTTCGGCAGCCCTACGTCGGTCAATACAAGATCAATCTCCCCCCGATGTTTTCTATAGATTTCCACCGCTTCCAGGCCATCTTCAGCGAGATTGACTTTGTATCCATGAGATTCAAGAATATCCAGTAACATCATGCGGAGCACTTCTTCATCTTCTGCTATGAGGATTGTCTCGGTTCCCCCGGGTACATCGGAACTCTCCCCTTCTGCCATTCTCTGAACTGCTTCCGGATCAGTCGGTACCGGCAGGTACAGGAAAAATGTCGTTCCCTTTCCTTCTTTGCTTTCCACATCAACAAATCCATGGTGTGTCTGCATCACTCCATAGACCACCGCGAGCCCCAGACCGGTCCCTTTCCCTTTTTCTTTTGTTGTAAAGAAGGGATCGAATATTCTGCTTTTCGTTTTCTCGTCCATTCCCGTACCGGTATCTGCCACCGAGATACACACATACCATTCCGCACTCGCTGCGGGAAAACGCTGACTGACAATACTATGCTCTACGGTATTCACTTTTACCGTCAGCGTTCCTCCCTTCGGCATGGCATCCCGCGCATTCACACAGAGATTCAGCACTGCCTGGTGCATTTGTGCATGATCGGCATTGATGGCCGGAATTTTTCCCTCGATGATCTTCTTAATTTCAATCATCCTGGAAAATGTTTCTTCCATCATCGAGATCATCTCGCGGATAAAATCAGGAATACTTAATGGCTGGAATGAAACATCAGTCTGACGGGCAAAGGTGAGAATCTGCCGCACCAATCCGGCACCGCGCTGTACTGCCTTGTTGATAGCGGTGCTGGATTCGATGATTTTCTTTTTATCGGCCGCCCCCCGTTCCAACAGCGATGAATAGGCCAGAATAATGCCAAGAATATTGTTGAAATCATGCGCTATCCCTCCAGCCAAAGTTCCAATACTCTGGATTTTCTGAGATTGCAGAAATTGATTCTGAAGTCTCCGCTGTTCGGTCACTTCCACGAATACCTCGAGCATCGCTTTCTTTCCCTGATACACCATGCCGATATGATGGATCTGGAAAATCCGGCCTCCAAGGACATCGACCAATTCGAGAACTTCAGGTTTATCAAACGCAATCCCGTTTCGAAGCGGACAATCAAGACATTGTTTCCTGTCATCCTTATAGATGGACCAGCACTTCTTCCCGACAGCATCGATGCCAATCATTTTTTCCATGGAATAACTCAGGGAGAGGATTGTTCCCTGCTCATCGACGATTTCCATACCAAAGGGGATCGTCCGAAGCAGCGATTCGTTAAATTCTGTGCTGCGCAGCAGAGATTCTTCCGCCTGCTTGCGCTCGGTAATATCCAGTATCGTCGTCCGAATTCCTGTAATAGCTCCTTCTTCGTTCCGGAGAATGAGATCATCAACAAGTACAGGCAGTGTTGTTCCCCCTCTATGGGTAATCAATTGTTCAGAATTTTTATTAGGAGGAAGGTTACCGGCTAGCTTTGCAAGAACTCTCTTTCTGGAATCCTCACGATCAAAGAAAAATTCCCACACTGGACGACCTATCATTTCTTCATAAGAGTAACCGAGCATCTTCAACTCTGTTTGATTCACAGTACTGATATTGCCATGCTCATTTATTTCATGATACCCCACGGGAGCAGTCTCAAACAATTCCTTGAGCTTCTGTTGGCTTTTTTGCAGTGCCTCTTCCGCCCCTTTCCTTGCATGTTCCGTGAGTTTTCGTTCGGTGATGTCCTTATCTACTCCGCGGTACCCTTTGATATTTCCATCTTCGTCCAAAACGTGCACGCCGTTCGTGAGGAGACAGATTCTTTCGCCATTCTTCCCGGTTTTCCAATTTTCCAGATCTTTGAGGAGTGCCTTATTAAAAATGACACCAAAATATATTTTTTTAACTCTCTCTACTTCATCGGGGGGCATGAAATCAAACGGAGTTTTCCCCAAGACCTCTTCGGGGGTATATCCAAACAGCTCTTCGCACTTGTTCGAACTATAGATGTATCTCCAATTCTCATCCACCTCCCAGATCCAATCGCCGGCGCTGAAGATAATATCACGCATCCGTTCTTCGCTTTCCCGGAGTTGCTTTTCTGCATGCTTACGCTCGATGGCCGTGGCCACTTGATGTCCTATCATAGTAAGTATGTCCTTCTCTTTGTCTGTGTAGGTTTTCCCGGGTTCATAACTTTGGACAACGAGGACACCAATCGGTTTTGATTGAACGAACAACGGCACTCCTAACCACGATTTGGGCGGAGTTCCTATGAGCTCGACTTCACGATCTTTGATCAGCTCATCAATAAGTTTAGGGGTAAGCAAAAGTGGTTTTGCGATTCTCAACACATACTCTGACAAGCCTTTCCGCTTTGCCCTTGGCGTCGGTGTTGAATCGAATTGGTCAACAAACAGGGGAAACGAAATAGTTTTCGTGCTTGCATCGTCTAATGCGATATAACAATTTTCGGCATACATCACTTTCTTGATATTCTCATAAATGCTCTGCAGAAATTCGTTGAAATCCACAGTGGTGTTGATAGCTTCTCCTATCGCATATATCACCTCTCGCTCTTTTTCTGCCTGCTTGCGCTCGGTGATATCTTGTGCCGATGAAAGCGCTCCTATGATGTTTCCACTTTCGTCTTTAAGCGCCCGGCACCACCAGGCAAGTAATCTCTTTTCCCCATCCTTGCGCCGCTGCCAGCTTTCCACATAGATAATATTTTCACTGCCTCCAAAAAGAGGTTGAACAATATTATAGGTTTCTTGTTCACCTTCAAAATAGAATGTGGCTTCCTTGCCGATCACATCCTTTCCGAAGAACTCAATGCCAAACTGATTTGTCCACGTGTATACCTTGTTTTTGTCCACTTCCATAATGATGTCCGGAACAGCGCTAAGGATAGCCTCCTGGCGTGAGTGTATCGCGCGCAGTTCTTCTTCCGCCCGCTTGCGCTCGATGTTATCAAACAGATAACCCTTCAAACGAACCAATTCACCATTTTCACCGAATTCACCAATAATATTTTCTATAACCGAAATAACTCTGCCGTCGCGAAGAGTGAACTCCCGTTCGTAATTTTCAATTTTTTTCTTTTCGCAAATTACTTTTAACAATTGATCCTGGTTATTCGGATCCTTATAGAAGGAATAAATATTTTCATTTATGAGCTCATCGATAGAATGAAAACCGAATATCTTTGCTAATGCTTGATTACCAAGGAGAATAGTTCCATCAACCGAAGTGATATAATCTCCGGTGAGATCGTCGTCAAATAATCGCCTATATTTTAATTCACTTGCCTGAAGAGCCTTTTCTGCCCGTTTGCGTTTGGATTCTTTCTGAATGAATTCCAGTGCAAAAGAAATATCCATTGCCACTTCATCGATGAGACTTATTTCTCGATCATCGAAAAAATCAGGCTCGTTTGAATAGATACTGAATCCGCCTACGACTTTTTCAAGGACTTTCAAAGGGAACACGGCAAACGATTGGAATCCCAAAGACAAAGAATTCTCTTTCCAAATATTGGTCAAACTGTTCTCGGCAGTTATATTATTGGAAACATAATGTTTCCCCGATCTTAACGCATTCACAATCGGATTATCCTCGGGACTCACCTGGAATAACTCGTTCGCGATGCCGGCGGTGGCAAACGTTTCAATTTCCTTCGTCTCACTATTTTCGAGTCCAACCCATGCACTCTGAAACTTTCCCTCATTGACAGCGATCAAGCATACATCCTTCAGCAGTTGATCAACATCGTGGATTCTTACGATTGCCTGATTGATATTGCTCAGCACTGCATACACCCGGTTTAATCTTTTTACCTGATTTTCCGAACGCTTACGAATCGCAATTTCCGCCGAAAGCTCCGCAGTCCTTTCCGACACTAATTCTTCTAAGTGTTCATTCATTTTTTTGGGTCTTCTCCTTTTTGAGTGGGTAAAATCACTCACAAAAAGTGAAGA
>CAZYYD010000062.1:0-19762 GCA_964651225.1 uncultured Ignavibacteriaceae bacterium | reverse complement strand
TTAGAATAAACCCTTCTTCTTTTCAAGACCCCCCACACTTTTACGGATACAACGGTTGCGTCTTGGCCGGTGTCTTAGAACTTGGCTGTAATTCCAACGATCGGTAATATCCCAAAATCAGGGCGTGTCGTGGTACTCACAATTCCGTTTTGATCTACGGTATAGGAATACGCCAGAATGTTTTCCCGATTATAGAGGTTCCAGAGATCAAGGTACACGGTCAGGTTCCAAGAATCGAAGAAGAACTTCTTATCCACACGAATATCGAGTTTATGATACTCGGGATAGCGTGCCGAATTAACAGCGCCGTCCACGACATAATACACTCCTCCCTTTTTCACCACTCCAATGATGGGCGTATACGGATTGCCGGAAGCATATTGGAATTTTGCCCCGACCTGCCACCCGTGTGCAAGTTCCATCCCGACGATGAGGTTCACGATATGCGGACGATCAAATTCGAAATCGTACAGTGCTAATTGTTCTGCATCACGCCGTTTCGAAACAGAATAAGTATACGAAGCACTGGCGACAACACCATTGGTCAGCTTCTTCTGGAACGAAAGCTCAATTCCTTCTGCATATCCCCGGCCGCTGTTCGTCAGCACATTGGTCGTGTCGTTCTCGACAATCACATGGGATAACTCCTTGTGATAGATTTCAAGTGTGGCTTTTGAGTCCTCACCGAGCCGGTGTTCGAGCCCGACAATAAAGTGATCTGCTCTGCTGCTCTGAAGCGATTGGTTGGCCGGATCAAGCGCAATTTGATAGGCCGCAGGCGTTTGATAAAATATACCGACGGCCGCATTGATAGATGTTGCTTCGGTAATGTGCAGGGCCGCTGAAATCCTCGGACTAACATTTCTTTCCTTTGTGAATGCAAAATAGTCGTACCGCACACCGCCGGTAAAAGTTACAAGAGGAGTGGGGCGGAAGGTGGCCTGCAGAAACGCTGCCGGTTTTTCGGTAATATCAGGATAGTACGCCACAGCAGTTGCGGGAATCAAAGATCCCGACCGTGTGGTATCCTGAGGCGTCCATGCTCGATGCCGGGAATCGATAAACTTCACCTGGCCGCCGATTTTAAATTCAAGCGCGTGAGAGAGTTGATAGCTCAATTCCGACTTGAGCGAATACTCATTCTCACGGATATCATCGCCTCTCAGCCCTCGTTCGAGTGCGGTTCCCTGTAATGTATTCCAACCATTACTGGTAAAAGAAACGGTCGTCATCAGAAACATCTTCGATGACAACAGCCAACGCCAGTTTAATCCGGCTGCAGCGCCATAATCATCGCGTGTAATGTAGTCATACTTCGGTTTCTCGGCCATTCCCTGCGTCGTGCCTTCACGGGAGATCTGATCCAGATAGTAAAAACCCACAATGCTCAACCGATTGCGTTCATCAAGATCATAGGTAAGCTTCCCCACCGCGTCATAGTACCGGGGTGCAGCCGGCTTTTTCATCAGCGATGTTAAAAGATCAAAAAAGCCGCGCCGGACGGAAAACACCATCGATCCCTTGTTAAACACGGGGCCGTCCAGCATCGCGCCGAAACCACCAAAGTTCAGATTCACGTCGGTGTTCATCATCTCCTTATTTCCATCCAGCAGTTTCATCTCAAAGACCGATGACATTTTATCGCCGTACTTTGCAGGAAAACCGCCCGTCATAAAATCGACTTCCTTCAACAAAGATGGATTCACAATGCTGATGATTCCCATCGATTCTCCCGTGCGGGCAAAGTGAATAGGGTTATAGATCTCGACATTATCCAGAAGCGTGAGGTTTTCATCAGGGCTTCCCCCGCGCACAATCAATTGCGCGCTCTTCCCGCCGGCGGTTGCCACTCCGGGGAGTGACTGCATGACACGAAAGATATCTTCAGCAGAACCGGGGGAACGGCGAATCTCCTCCGGGAGCAACGATTTGAAACTGACCGTGGTTTCCAGCGGCTTTTGAAAATAATCCGCCGTGACTGAAACACCTTCCACTTCGATGGCAGACGAAACAAGTTCCATATCAACTGTCGCGTTTCGTTTCGGCAGGACCACAACATCCGAACGGACAACTGTTTGATAGCCGATGATCGTTGCTTTGATGTTGTATGTGCCGGGGGGAAGATTTTTCAAGCTGAAATACCCCAGTTCGTTCGTTACTGTTCCCATATTTGATCCGACGACCAGAATATTGACAAATGGGAGAGGCTGTTTGGTTGCACCATCTCTTACTTCGCCGGACATCGTTCCGGTTGCAGATTGTGCCAGCAGATCCGGCGAGAGCATCGACAGGGATACGAGAGCTGTAAGAGAAAAGGTAAGAAAGTGAACAAATCTAGAATTCATAATAATCTCGTTTCTTGGAGTTAATACATGCGATTGATGGTATAAGATAAGATGCGGCGAAATTGAAAAGGGTGTTAAACTTGGTCGATGGTTGGAAGGTCTCGTGTCCTGCGATGAAATGACTTAGCTCAGCAAAATGCTGGAGCAAAGAGCTGTAAGATGGGGAACTACTTCTCCTTTTTTCGGTACTTCACAATCAACACATTGGCTACAGGACGCTCTCCCTCTGCATCGGAAGGTGAATTGACGATCTCTCCGTTAACGACCATCGTTGTAGAACCGCCTCCGTCGAAATTCAAACCGTTAGAAATCCCCATAGAGATCATCAGATCGGCAAACTCAGGGAGCGACATTCCCACGCTCTGTTTCTGACGTCCATCGACCGTTACCAGAAGAAGCTTCGCGCTGTCAGCGGTAAAGCCGATACCACTGCGCGGGTGGCGGGCTTCGGAGAATTTTTTCGATGCCCCTTCCAGAGAATCAGCCGATGCGCAGACATTCTTCCCGGCGCGGACAATTTGTGGTATCCCTCCTAGAAGTTCCTGAATAGGGTATACGGCAGGACTAAAACCGAGAAGTATTTTTAACGATCCATGCGCGGAGAAGTTTTTCTTTACCCTGGCTGCCGCATTCCCAGAACCGGAGATCACACATCCTGCGTGATCAATGAACGTTCCCCCGTCTTCGGCAAGATTTTCTGACATCTGAAACAACAGCGTATCTCCACGTGTTCCGGCCGGACTCAATTGAATCTCTTCCAACCAGTGTTGAGCAGTATCCCGCGGGGTTGTATTCCCATAGTAATGATTATATAAAACCGCACCATTGCTGTCCGGGCGAGTATTGATTCCGCAAAGATCCTCTTCTGAACCGTTAGGCCAGAATACTTTTCCTTTGAAAACAAATTGTTCAATATGCGGCCGGTTGTCCGCACTGAGCGCAAATTGTGAACGAATTTTTCTTGTTGCCCGAGAACCGGTGTAAGAGAATGCCCATAGGACCGTCCCACCCGAGACCATATTGTTGACAGTCTCGCCTGATTTCAGTTCAAAGAAATCACCGTTGATCGCTGCAACAACTGGATTCTCGAATGAAGATGAACGGCGAGCAATGGAAGTAGTTTTCTCCCTTCCGAAGCATAAATCGAAGGCATGAAGAGTCGAAAGTTCAATGCAGGGATGTGTAAGGTCGATGGTCACGGCATGAATAACCCACGGTCCATCCGGTTTGATGATTGTTGTATGCATAACTCCTGGAACAATCTCAACCGTCTTGATCGAATCGGCTGCATCCAGTTCTGTTCTGGAAAACACCACAACAATAATGAGGAGGGCCATCCGATATATCACTTTCCCAACGAAATTTTTAGTCCATGAATGACCGCCGATTTTCATTGCTCATCTCCCATAAGGGTCAGTACAAGTTCTCGGGATCCGCCGTGATTGCGGTGCTCGCAGAGATAGATTCCTTGCCATGTGCCCAGATTGAGTGTCCCATTGGTTATGGGGAGAGAGACACTGCTTCCGAGAATGGATGATTTCAAATGCGCAGGCATATCATCTGCTCCTTCGGTGTCGTGTTCGTAGTAGGGGGCATTTTCGGGTACCATTTTGTTAAAATGGCTTTCGAAATCTGTCTGGACAGTCGGATCAGCGTTTTCGTTCATTGTCAATGACGCAGAAGTATGTTTTATGAAAACATGGAGGATTCCACGGCGGATAGATCTTAATTCTGGGATCTGAGATGCAATTTCAGAAGTGACAAGATGAAATCCGCGGCTTCGTGCACGGAGAGTTATTTCTTTTTGAATGAACATACAAGGACCATTGCAGATTCATTATACCTGAATTGGATTCACGTTGATTTCTCGTCACACGTTCATGTTCCCCTGCCTGAGGACGGAAATCCCAACTGCGGAGCAGATGTTGTTATTCAAACAGATTCCTGTGCGACTTCGAGAGAGTCCGCTTTATACACGGATTCCACCCTGCACACGCTTCCGTGTGTAGGCAATGAGACCGCCTGCTTCGACAATAGCCTGTCGTGCTTGGGGCAACGGGACCACGGAGAATGATTTTCCCAATGTTCTGTTGATGACCTGGGTCGGCTGGACTTCCAGATCATCCCCTTCGTTCGCCTCGATAGCGGGGCATGTGACTGTCTGCAATCCAAGGTTAATGCTGTTCTGCAAAAAGATGCGTGCGAAATTACGTGCAACGATGATGAGTTCATACCCTTTGAGTGTTGAGACTGCCTGTTCGCGCGAAGACCCGCAGCCGAAATTCTTGCCGCCGACAATTACACTCCCAGATTGAACCAGTTTGGCTTTCAACTTGTCGTTCAAATCTTTGAGATCCGCAAAAGCATATTGCGGCGTCTCGGTGGGCAAAACCGTTGCCATGCAACGGCCCGGATAAATGATGTCCGTAGATATATCGTCGCCGAGTTTATAAATAACCTGTGACATAAAAACCTCCTTAAGCCAAAGTAAGAAATCTGAAATTCTAAATTCTAATTTTAAATAACAAGCACCAAACAAATTCCAAAGACAAAAAAGATCAATAAGGCTTTTCGAAGTGATTTTGATTTGAGATACGTTTGGATTTTGTGCTTTGAATTTTCATGCTTTTTTTGTTGGGTCAGTAATGACACCCTTAATTGCGGATGCTGCGGCAACTGCTGGAGAACAAAGATAGACTTCGGATTTTGGGTTACCCATGCGTCCTTTGAAGTTTCGGTTCGTAGTCGAAAGTGCAACTTCGCCGTCGCCGAGTGCTCCTTCATGAACACCGAGACATGGACCACAGCCCGAATTCATGACCACCGCACCTGCTTTCATAAATTCGCCGATATACCCTTTCGCCAGTGCCTGATTGTAAATGCGGGCAGATGCAGGGAAAATGAGCATGCGGGTTCCCTGCGCTACCTTCTTTCCTTTTAAAATCTTCCAGGCAATCTCCAGATCATCTAAACGTCCGTTGGTACAGGAACCGATCACGATCTGATTCACTTTGGTCCCTTTTACTTCTTTGATCGGTTTCACGTTATCCACGGTATGCGGACAGGCGATTTGCGGTTCCAGCTTTGAGACATCGATGTCGAGAACCTGTTCGTAGACGGCATCTTTATCTGGTGTCACCAATGTGACCTTTCCTTTAACACCAGCTTCACGGGTGAGATACCGGAGTGTTTCCTCATCTGCAGGAACGATACCGGACGTTGCACCCGCTTCGACCGACATATTGCAAAGAACGAGACGCCCTGAGGTCGACATCTTTTTAATCGTTGGACCATGGAACTCAATAACTTTAAAATTCGCCCCTTCTGCGGTGAGTTTTCCAATGAGGTGAAGAATGAGATCTTTCGGCCCGACAAATTTCTTAAATGTTCCTTTGACATTCACCTTAATCGTTGAGGGGACTTCCACGTTCAACACCGTACCTAGCGCCCAGACACTCGCCATTTCCGTTGCCCCGATTCCAAATGCGAATGCGCCAAGCGCACCATGACTCGTGGTATGCGAATCCGTGCCCACCACGACGAACCCGGGCTTGACATAACCGTTCTCCGGCAGCACCTGATGGCAGATACCCCCAATATCACCACGAATATCGTGAAATTTTGCAATGCTGTTCGCCGTAACAAATTCACGGATCTTTTTCTGATTCGACGCAGTTTTCGGCGATTCAGCCGGCACCCGGTGATCGAAGATGATACTGACCTTCGATGGATCCCAGATCTTCGGTTCCAGGCCGGTCCCTTGGTATATCTCGAGAAACTGGTTGATCACCAATGCTGCATTTTCATGAGACATGGCAAGATCAACCTTTGGCTCCACGACATCGCCTGTTTTTACAGATGGCAGGTGAGAGGCCCGTGCCAGAATTTTTTCAACGATGGTCATTCCCATAAACAATTCTCCATTGTATTGATACTCATACTGTTTCTGTGGTTCAATTTTCCTAAGATGGATTTCATTTTATCGCTGGCGGATCTGCCAGCGCTTCGTTGTACTGTTTGGCTAATGCTCTTCCAACTTCATTCACCGTGGCAAGCTGGAATACTAATTTCCTTTTAGCAATCCGTACTTCTTCCCGCTTTTCATTCCAACTTTCTCCGAGATTTTCTAACAGCCTGGACTGACTTGTCCCATAAACTGATTGTAATTCATGAGTTCTTGCAAACAGAAGCAGTCGGTTAAAATCGATCCGATGAAGCGCCTGTGTTCCCTGTGCCATATGCCATGCCGCTGAAGAAAGTTGTGCGGCGGAGAAGGGAACACCCCCATCGAATTTCTGCTTCCCCTGTAAGAACGGCACGAGAAGCTGGAAGATGGAATCATTGGTCGCGAGGGTGCCTGCAAGCTCTTTTTGATTTGCCTTGAGCTCTTCAATAACGCCTTTCTGCGCACGGTCAGCTAGTTCCTGCTGCTGTTTATTGTCCCGCCATTCATCAACTGCCAATGCTAAAAGAATACTGATTACAACGACCACAACTTGAAGAATAATCTCTGATGTTTTGAATTGGATCCACTGAAGCATTGTTTTGTGCTTGCCTATAGCGGGCCCCTTTGTACTGCCTGTGCCGTTCATTGATTCACCAACCACTCTTTCACTTCTTCGCGTGACAAATACATTTGGGATACATTATATTGCTTTTATTTCTTTGAATCTTCGAATTTCTTCTAGGGAATATCCAATGTTTACCAAAATATCCTTCGTGTGCTGACCAAGAGTTGGCGGCGGTGTTTCGACAAAACCCGGAGTTTTCGAAAACTTTGCCGTCATATTGAATAATTCCAAATTACCAATTCCGTCTAGGGTTACCTTCCCAAAGGCATTCCGGTGTTTGACCTGTACCTGGTTCATCGCGCCTTCAAGTGAGAGAATTGCGCCGGCTGGAACATCGCGCTTATTGAGTTCATCCACCCATAACGCTGTTTCTTTTTGCGTCAACTTCTGCTCCAAAAGTAGTGTCAGTTCCTTCCGATTCTTCTTTCGCATATCCCGTTCCTGAAAACGCCGATCCGTTTTCAATTCTGGCACGCCGAGCACATCGGCAACTGCCTCCCATTGTTCCTGTTTGTTGGCTGCAATATTAATAAAGCCGTCTTTTGTTTTGAACACACCGGAGGGTGCAGCGGTAAAGTTGTCGTTCCCCATCAGCACCGGCTGTTGACCACCAATCATAAGATTGGCAACGACCCAGCCCATCAACGGCATAATAGAATCGAGCAGCGCAACGTCTATAAATTGTCCTTCCCCTGTCCGCTCTCTATGAAACAGGGCACCCATAACAGCAAAAGCAGCATTCAATCCACCGACGGTGTCGCAGACAGGAAAGCCGGCACGCAATGGATTCAACTGTTCATCCCCATTGATTGCCATCTCGCCGCTCAAACCCTGAATGATCTGGTCATATGCCGGCTTGAGCGCATCAGGACCGGTTTGTCCGAAACCGGAGATCGCACAGTAAATGAGCTTCGGATTGATCTCGCTTAATACACTGTAGGAAAGTCCTAACCGTGACATCACATCCGGCCGGAAGTTTTCAACCACGACATCTGCCGTCTTCACGAGTTTCTTGAAAATCTCTTTTCCTTCCGGAGCTTTGAGGTTCAAGGTCAGCGATTTCTTGTTGGCATTTTGTGCAAGGAAACTGGTTCCCATGAGCATCTGATTGTATTTGGGAACGCAGCCCAGCTTGCGGGCAAGATCACCGTCGAGGGGGTTCTCTACTTTAATGACTTCTGCTCCCGCAAGAGCAAGATGGAGTGTTGCAAACGGCCCCGATAAGACGTTGGTCAAATCAAGAACGCGTATACCTTCTAGTAATTTCATATTCCGCACCTCTATAGTGCTGATCCTCTTGACATAAAAACAAACTCCAAAAATCAAATTCCCAACAGCTCACAAACACGATACTAGTGATTTCTTGGAATTGTTGTGAGAACTGCTCCCGTTTTATATACCAGTCCCGGCATGTCGCGGTGGAAATACAGAGCAATCTCTTTCGCAAGGTCGATGAGCTTCATGAGATCAAGGTCTTTCCGGATGTTGGTTCGCTGCAAAGAATGTACAAAATCTTCCGTACAAACATTACCTGCCGCAACTTTTGTGAATGGACATCCGCCCAGTCCCGCAATCGATGATTCAAAGTATTTTACCCCGGACTGCATCGCTGCGTAGCAGTTGGCTAGGCCAAGTCCATAGGTATTATGGAAATGACAAGTGCATTCTATCGTTGGATCGAGTTTGAACATGGCTTCAAAGATCTGCGTCACTTGATTTGGATTTGCGTGACCGGCCGTATCGGCAAGCGAGATGGTTTTCAATCCTGCGTTAAGATATTTTTCAATAATGCTGAGAACGCGTTCTTGCGGAACGACCCCTTCAAATCCGCAGCCGAAAGCAGATTGCACCGACACCTGTACGCGTTTGCCCGATGCAACCGCTTGTTTCGCCGCGGCAATAATACGATCTAACGCTTCTAAGGTAGACATTCCTGTGTTTTTCTGGCTGTGTGTCTCGCTGGCAGAAACACCCATACAATACATTTCCACACCGCACGCCTCGCCCCGCTCTAATCCTTTTTCATTGAGAACGAGTCCGGAGAGAATTGTGTTCTTCGGCTTGTATTCCGGCGTGTTAAAATGTTTGAAGAGATAATCCGTATCTGCCATCTGCGGTACTTTGACAGGATGAACGAACGAGCCAAGCTGAAGAATATCCACGCCGGCATCGATCAGTCCTTCGGCCCACTTGATTTTCAAGTCAGTCGGAACGGTTTGCTTTTCCATTTGCAAACCATCCCGTAATCCCACTTCATGTATGTGAATCTGATCCATGGAAATTCCCTAAAAACCAATCGCAAAGTCTGCCGCAATACATCAAGATCTTTACATCGCGGTGGCTACAACTTTTCCGCAATAGCCTTTGCCATATCAAGTGTCTTGCTGCTGCCGCCCATATCATACGTCCGTACTTTTCCCTCTTGAACAACAGCCGCGACAGCTTTTTCCAATCGTGCACCTTTTTCTGTTTCGCCGAGCCAGTCGAGCATCATCTTCGCGGCAAGGATAGTTGCAATGGGATTAACTTTATATTGTCCAGCGTACTTGGGTGCTGAACCATGTGTCGGCTCGAACACCGCCAGCTTCGTACCGATGTTTCCTGAACATCCGAAACCCAGTCCGCCGACCATCTGTGCACAGAGATCGGAGATGATATCGCCGTAGAGGTTGGGCGCAACAAGCACATCGTAGTTAAACGGATTCTTGAGAAGCCACATGGTCATCGCATCGATGTTGGCATCATCCATCTGGATTTCAGGATACTGCTTGGCAACGCCCTGCGCCATCTCGAAGAACAAACCATCGGTGGCGCGGACTACATTTGCTTTGTGTACAATAGTAACTTTTTTCCGTTTGAATTTCCGCGCAAAGTCGAACGCTGCTTTAACGATGCGTTCGCTTCCCGCTATTGTGTTGATCTTGCACGAAACGGCATACTGATCGAGAGGAAGATGCGCAAAGGGTGCAAACGGTTTTGAGATTTTTGTCAGACAATCCGCCAGTTCCTGAGGAACCGGATTGAACTCAACACCGGAATACAGATCTTCTGTGTTCTCGCGGAATACAACAAGATCGATCCCCTCCTTAAAGTTCAGTGGATTCCCTGGATATGCCTTACAAGGCCGCAGACAATTATAGAGATCGAACATCTGCCGCATTCGTACAATGGGAGAGCGATAGGTTAAACCTTTTTCTTTCAGTGCCGGAACAAGTTCCGCTTGCGCTGCTTTGACCGGTTTGGAAGTAATCGCACCGAACATGGCAGCATGGACATTCTTTAACAACTCAATCGTGCGTTGTGGAAAAGCATCCCCTTCTGTGCGCCAAAATTCCCATCCAATATCACCATGGATATACTCTGCATCCAGTTGAATTTTATCGAGGACAATCTTTGCTGCCTCCAGCACTTCAATACCGATGCCGTCACCCGGCAGCCATGCAATCTTATATTGTGCCATACGAACTCCTGAATTAGGCCTAGAAATCGAGATGATCCTCCCTTTGCAATGCCCGTGCCAAAGATACAACTCGATATATCAAGTGGGATGCTTCTCGTTAGACAGAACTTAAGAACAAGAGTGCTCATCCACAAGACTTTCTCTTCCAAAACATGATAAGACCCTTTCAACCCATTGGCAGAAGTGGGAATATGCGTTGATTTTTCCATTGGACCGCCAATGAAATTTTCTTCATCTGAAATGTGACGGGTCTTTTTTTGCTGATGTTTTTTCACCACCTTGAAGTGAATATGCAACCTATCTGTCGAAGGAGACCCCATGAAACACATCACGGTTTTTCTCGCTCTCACACTCGCAGCAGCAAACTCTGGACTTTCCCAAACCTCCATCACACCCTATCACGAGCGCAATGATTTCTTGTATACTTCCCCCGGCGCATCGAGGTTCGGATTGTATGGATACGATAATCCTGCGCTTCTTTCATACGTTCGCCAGCTTGATCTTCTCTTGCACTGGTCGGATGCTGCGGCACCATGGACCCAGTTTAAACGCTGGGGACTTTTCATCGGTGTGCCCAATGTCGGATTCGGAACAATTCATGAAAAAACACCCGTCGGCCACTACGCGGATTATCGACTTGCTGTCTCGGCAGGTGATAGAACACTGAGCGGCGGTATTTCGTACGGATGGACCATTGCCGACAACAGCATGCTCGACAAGTCTAGCCTGATTACTCTAGGCACATTATATCGGCCGCTTCCATTCCTTTCCGCGGGTCTTACCTATACCTCAGCATTGAATACAAAAGGATATGAACTCGCAGGTGATCTTGCAGGACGTCCCTTTGGAAGCGAACTCCTGACTGTTTTTGCAGAGTACATTCTTCACCGTACTCCTGAGTTCAATCAAAATTCCTGGAGCGCCGGTATTGCAGTAGAGGCTGTTCCGGGATTGTGTATCACAGGACGTTATTTCAGCAGCGATGCTTTCTCTCTTGGCGTTCAGGTAGGCTTGGGTGTCCTCGGAGCAGAGACGCAGTCATTCTATGATAAGAATCAACATCATTCGTACAATTCGTACGGGGTACGTCTCGGTGCTCAAGGCCGGAATATCGTGAACGCGTTCGGTGTATCGAAAAAGAAGTATGTCGATCTGGGCTCTGTGAAACGTATCGATTACCAGCGTTTTATCTGGTTTGATAACACCCAAACGTTGAGTTCGCTATTGGGAATTATTGATGCGGCAAAGAATGACGCCTCGGTCGCAGGTATGGCTATGAATACATCGCAGATGGAGGCCGATCCGGAAAAACTGTGGGAAGTTCGGGAGAAGCTGAAAGAGTTCAAAGCCGTCGGGAAAAAAGTGTTTATCTTTATCGATCGTGGCAATATCGATCTGTACCATTTTGCTTCGGTAGCAGATAAAATCGTGATGGATCCATACGGCATACTCACATTGGAGGGATACCTGATGGGTCGAACATTTCTGAAAGGAACATTGGAAAAGGTCGGCCTTGGATTTGACGAGTGGCGTTTCTTCAAATATAAGTCAGCAGATGAAAGCCTGTCCAAAGACAAAATGTCCGACGCCGACCGGGAACAGCGCAAAAAGCTGATCGACGGCTGGTATGCACTCGCCAAATCTGATATCTGTGAATCACGCCGCATGACGTCGGATCAATTTGATACCATCGTTGATTCCACGCTATTCTTTCTTGCCAGACAGGCACGGGAGAAAGGTCTCGTAGATTCGCTAGGACGATGGGAAATAGTAGAAGCCATGGTGAAACAGGAATCCGGCGGTACTGCTGCCTGGATTCCCCCGCAGGCACTTGCTCAATTCAACAAACCGTATGATTCACACTGGAGTGAGCCGCCGCACATAGCCGTTATTTATGCCCTGGGTGCTTGTGCGATGGATGAAGGTATTTCCGCCCGTACATTGGTGAAAAACGTACAGGCAGCGGCAGATGATTCGCGCGTGAAAGCGATTGTGCTTCGTGTCGATTCACCGGGCGGTGATGCAATGGCATCCGATTATATTGCTGAAGCAATGAAAAAAGCAAAAGGGAAGAAACCGATCATTGTTTCGCAGGGATTTGTTGCGGCCTCTGGCGGTTATTGGCTTTCGATGTACGCCGATACCATCGTTGCTGCACCGGGAACCATCACCGGATCGATCGGTGTCATTGGCGGTTGGTTGTATAATAAAGGACTGAAAGAGTCCCTTGGCATGTCTACCGATTTTGTAAAGGTTGGCGCACATGCCGATCTTGGTTTTGGTTTCAGATTGCCCTTTATAGGCCTTGGCGTTCCGGATCGAAATATGACGATAGAAGAACGGACGATTGCCGAGACTTCCATCAGGACGATGTATAAAGAGTTTGTCGAAAAAGTGTCCCTCGGACGAAAGAAAACATATGATGAGATTGACTCCGTTGCACAAGGTCGGGTGTGGACAGGTGTTGATGGAAAATCGAACGGTCTTGTGGATGTGCTCGGCGGATTAGAGACAGCGATCAGCATTGCCAAAGAGCGTGCAGGCATCGCAAAGAATCAGGAGGTTACCCTGATCGAAACGCCGAAGAAAGGACTGTTCGATTTCAATCAGTTCATGCCGAAACTGTTCGGGATAGAAATGAAGACAGCCTCCGATCCAACGGTTGAACTATTGAAGTTCCGGTTGAAACATAATGGAGAACCCATGCCAATGCTGCCGCTGGAAGATGTGATAGAATTGAACAAGTAATTTCATGAGGCCGGAAAAAACAAAAACCTCCGGGGCTTTTTTCGGAGGTTTTGTAAAATTACGGTAGATTTTAGAACTTACGCTTTATCGTTGCTTCCCAGCACGTTCACAATCTTGTGTTTGTAAAGTGCTTTGAGCTGATCGCGGGCTGGTCCGAGGTACTTGCGCGGATCGAACTCGGCAGGATTATCCGTCAGAGTTTTACGGATTGCCGCAGTCATGGCGATGCGGCCGTCAGAGTCGATATTCACTTTGCACACGGCTGACTTTGCCGCCCTGCGGAGCTGGTCTTCCGGAATACCGACAGAGTCCTTCATTTTGCCCCCGTTTGCATTGATGATTTTTACCAGTTCCATCGGAACAGAAGATGCTCCATGCAGTACGATGGGGAATCCGGGAATTCTTTTCTCACATTCTTCCAGGATATCGAACCTTAGCGGAGGAGGAACGAGCACGCCGTCCGCGGAGCGGGTACACTGCTCCGGTGTGAACTTGTTCGCACCATGCGACGTACCGATCGAGATCGCCAGCGAATCGACACCGGTCTTCTTCACAAAATCCTCCACCTCTTCCGGCTTCGTATAATGAGACATTGCGCTGGAGACTTCATCTTCGATGCCGGCAAGCACACCAAGTTCACCTTCCACGGTTACATCATACTTGTGAGCGTACTCAACGACCTGTTTTGTCAGTTCCACATTCTTGTCGTAAGGATGATGTGAACCATCGATCATCACGGAGGAGAACCCGGACTCGATGCACGATTTACATAATTCAAACGTATCGCCATGATCGAGGTGCAGCACGATGGGAATGGGATATCCTAACTCCTTGGCATAGTCAACCGCACCTTTAGCGAGGTGTTTGAGGAGTGTCGAGTTCGCATATTTGCGTGCACCGCTGGAGACCTGTAAAATTACAGGGGATTTTGTTTCCACGCAGGCTCCGATGATCGCCTGCAATTGTTCAAGATTGTTAAAATTAAAGGCCGGAATTGCATATCCGCCCTTAACTGCTTTTTGGAATAATTCTTTCGAATTCACCAATCCTAATTCTTTATAGCTTGTCATGGGAGTATTCTTCTCTTGTTCTAAGTGATACCACATAAGAAAGAACACCCGGGAAACGATAGAAGTTCGCGTACTGCTTATGCTTCCCATCGGAACCTTGGTGCTGTCCGAGCGAGTGTGGTTTTCCTGTCGGACGTTGCTTCTGAAAAGTACTCGAAAGTGCGATGGAAAGCAAACCGATGCCCTTGCCTGGGTTTGACGTTGAGACTCATTCATCTTTTCTCTACCTTTTCTTCAGATCATCATTTCTTGATTCCAAGGAGGATACTATGTCTAACTCCCGTCGTCACTTTCTTAAGACATCAATAGCTGCCGGTGTCTTGGGTTCAATTTCCTGGAAAGGAAATTTTGAACCAACGACGGCTGAAGAAGATGCGATTGCTAAAGCTGCCGACCTGCCCGTCCTTCACCTGGAATCTCTTACTTCTCCGGTGATCATCGAATCCATTGAATTACTCAAAGCGGGAAAGCACTTTCTTGCCCGCACTCGATCTAAAGATGGTGCCATCGGGTTTTCTATGCCAAATGAGAAAATCAGTTTTCTTTATCCGATCCTGCTTCAGCAGATCATCCCATTCTTCATCGGGAAGGATGCACGCGACCTAGAGACGTTATTGGATGGCGTCTATGTATACGAAAGCAATTACAAGATGCAGGGATTAGCGCTATGGTGTTGCGTTGCCTGGGTGGAACGAAGCCTTCTCGACCTCATGGGACGAATCGCCAATAAGCATATCAGCGCATTCTTTGGAGGAAGGGCACGGGAACAGGTGCCCATATACGTCGCAAGCAGCAACCGTGAGACGACACCGGAAGAGGAGGTAAAGATATTGCAGCAGCGGATTGCTGAAACCGGTGCACAGGCAGTAAAATTCAAAGTGGGCGGACGTATGAGCCGTAATCGGGATTCCATACCGAATCGATCTGAGGGATTGATTGAGCTCTCCCGAAAAATCCTTGGTGATACCATCACCATTCAAGCAGATGCAAACGGTTCGTACGATGTCCCGAAAGCGATCGAGATCGGCAGGCGACTGGAAGCCATCAATGCATATCTCTTTGAAGAACCATGTCCCTTTGATTATTTGGATGAGACAAAGAAGGTGGCGGATGCGTTGACCATTCCTGTCTCCGGCGGAGAACAGGAATCGAGCGAGTACCGTTTTGCCTGGATGCTTCGTAATAATGCTGTGCAGATCGTTCAACCTGATCTTCATTATTACGGGGGATATATACGGGCCACTCGAGTTGCACGAATGGCAGCAGCGGTCAATATCCCTGTCACTGCACATATTTCCAGCGGCGATACCGGTTATGCAGACATGGCAAACTTCTTCAGCTTCACACCGAACATGGGAAAGTTCCAGGAGTTAAAAAAAGGAATTGAAGAAACCGGCAAGCTGTTCGATCCTCCGATGACGATACACAACGGACTTCTCAGTATTCCAACGGCACCAGGGCTGGGTATGGTTCACGCAGACGAGTTAGCGAAAAATGCTAAGCTCGTTCAGGAACATATTGGGCAGTAGGAAAGTTATATTGGAAGGGAGTTCAACTCCCGACCCTGTCTGGTTTTGTATTTTCAGTTCAGGAGTAAAACTCCTTCACAGCTTTAAGGAAGGTCTTGTTTAGATATCAGACACTTTTCTTGTCCAAACTGTAAGAAAATGTCAGAGGTCTTTCCCCAGCTTGGACTATGTTAGAAAAATGTCTGTCACCTTTCACAAGATTCAGTAGGATTGGTGTCTGACGTTCCCTGAGCAACCTATTTTAGACATCAGACACTCTTCTTATCCAACCCGCAGGTAAGTGTCAGATGTCTTCCCTTTACTCTACCGCCACCGGCCGGTAGCGGCGGAAGAACTTCTCTTCGGATTCGACACTGCCGATGAGAATCATCTCTCCGTCAGCGGGCAACGCAGTCTCGATATAGGGATTGATCATCATTGTTCCCCTGGCGCTGATTCCGATAACATCGCATCCGCAGTGTTCCCGAATAGCGGCGTATCTAATCGACTTGCCGGCAAGCATCTTAGGTGTTTTGACTCTGAAGACATCGACCCCTTCTGCAATCATGAGAATATTACCCCGCTTGGAAAGGTTCAAAATGTTGTTTGCTCCCAGCGATGCATGAGAAACGACAAAATCGCATCCGGCAGAATGCAATGTATGAATACTGCGGTCCAGCGTTGCGCGGCTGATGATCTGTATATCTTTCCGCAGATGCCTGAAGAAGGTGGTAAGATAAATATTCGTCTGATCGTCGTGGCTGTTGATAGCAACAGCCGGTGCTTCAAAGAAGCCGGCCTGTTTAAGCACGTCGACATCCGTAGCTTCGCCAATGATCACGTGTTTCTCGTCCGGAACAAGCGCTTTTTTCCGTTCGATGATACGGTATTCCAGGTCCCGTTCCTGCATTGCACGTCCCAGCGCCCGGCCTACACTGCCGCCGCCTACAATCAGAATCGGTGCACTGCTGATGTTGTAGATGCAGAAAAGTTCATTGTACCGGTCGATCTGCAGTTGTGTTCCAACAATGACCAGTATACTTTTTTCCGAGATCATACTCTGATTTGTTGGAAGCGAAAACGTCCCCCGTTCCCATAGACCAATAATCGAGGCATCCACCAGATGCGAAGCATGTGCCTGTTCTACCGTTTTGCCGACAAGCGGCGTGTTGGCAGCGGCCGCTTCCGCTATGACCATGTTATCGCTCACGCCGATGACATGCGCCATGGCGTCTCCGGCAATAATGCGACGGGCCAGTGATTGCCCCATCATTTCATTGAGTGCCAGCACATACGTGCATCCGGCATTTTCCAAAACACGCTGAGCGATTGTCCCGCTTGCAGTCGCAATCATCGGCACAGTAGCAGAAACCTGTCGGACTGCATAGGTCAGTGTTGTATTCGTTTCATCCGTACCGGTAGCAACAACAAACGCCGCATGATCAATACGCAGCTCACGATAGCTTTCCGCATCATCTAATTCACCTGCGACGGTTTTAATTCCTTTATCTTTCAATTGTGTTGCCTCTTCCAGATCCGGCACCAACACTGCATAGGGCTGGTTGAACCGCCGCAGCCGTTCGACTAATGCACTGGTGAGCGGATTGTATTCCGTAATCACGACATGGCCGCGCGTTCCTTCCGGCAGCTCCCGCGGAATGCGCGCTGACGACTGGAACAATTGAAATATGGTAAACGGCAGGAGAATGAGCAAAAAGAGGACACCGGAAAGACTGACGATGACGGTAAACAACCGTCCGGCATCACTTTCAAATACAATATCTCCTATTCCGAGCGTGGTCATGGTAGAAATGAGCCAATAGAATCCGGAAACAATGCTGTAGCTGCGGCCTTCAAGCCGCATCAAATAATGGAAGATAAATGAATACAGGGTCAGAATAAGGATGAAAGCACTGAATATTCTGGTCAGGAAGATCGCGTTCCGGCGGCTGGTCAGCCGCTGCAGCTGATGCAGGGGACGCTGGGAGAAATATTTAATTCTCGATTTCATAAAAGAGCATGCTATCAATTCAGAAGGCACAGAGCTGGCGTTTCGCTGTGACTAATCTACATGTTATCCAAGAGAGATTCAATCTTGAACGCTTTATATGATCACGAGCCCAGTCTCCAATTTGTGTTCAGATACTTACTTTTGTACTTTGCGTAGGATTCATTATTTCAGGAGAAACCATGGCACAAAAAATACGGTATGGCATCATTGGATTTGGCGCATTTGCAGAACGGACAATCGCCCCGGCGATTCAGGCATCGCCGAATTCAGAATTAATGGCTATTCAAAAAAGGTCTCTGGCAGCCGCAAAATCAAAGGCGGATTCATTGAACATCCCGCTTGCCTTCGATTCCGCAGAAGCATTAGTCCATCATCCGGATGTTGATGCCGTTTTTGTTGTCTCTGCCGTCGTGCAGCATGCACACGATACGATCGTCGCCGCCCAGGCCGGCAAGCATGTCCTCGTCGAAAAACCGATGGCTATGAATACCGCTGAAGTGGAAACCATGATCGAGGCATGCAGGAAGCATAATGTAAAATTGATGATCGGGCAGATGGTTCGCCTCTCCCCTTTGATTGTTTTTATGAAGGAGATCATTCACTCCGGTGCTATCGGTAAGGTGGTGTGTATCAAAACAGAGTTTATGTACGATGGACGTCTTTCACAGCGCCGGTGGATGTGGGATAGATCAGTAGCCGGCGGCGGAGCAGCTTTTGATATTGGCGTGCACTGCCTCGATACCATCCGGTATCTTATAGATGATGAGATCGTGTCCGTCAAGAGTCAGCTTGCCCCCTTGCCGACAGAAACCAGGACAGAAGAGACTGCGCTTATCGCTCTGAAATTTTCTCGAGGAACTCCTGCGAGCATCTATTGCTCATTTGTGACCTCTTTCCGTCGATCCGTTATTGAAGTCATTGGCCAGGAGGGGGTGCTCACCGCCGAGACCTTTACTATGAGTAATCTGACTCTTCCCTTAAAAATTATCAACGGGAAGAATGGCGTTATTGCGGAGATGAGGGAAGAACAAATCGTTGTGCCGAATTTATATGAAAAAGAAATTACACTGTTTTCAGAAGCCATCATCACTAATACACCGTCGCCTATTCCCGGCGAAGAGGGTTTGAAAAACCAACGCGTGCTCGACGAAGTGATGAAACCATAGAGTGGAAAGAATGACGTGAAGCGGCGGCTGAAGAAATTGAGCCGCGCGAGCAATAGATCATTTCATTAGACGAGTTCTGTGCTTATCGTCCGGTAACCAATTTCAGCATTTCTCGCACAGCCTGACTGATGCCCACAAAGAGCGAACGCACAATCACCGCATGGCCGATGCTGACCTCATCAATCTCGCGTATGGCTGCCACCGGTTGAATATTCTTATAATCCAACCCATGCCCGGCATTCACACCCAGACCAAGCGACTTGCCAAGCACGGCTGCTTTCCGTATCCGCGTTAGTTGTTCGTTCGTTTCCTGCTCTGTTTTTGCTTCGGCATATTCTCCGGTGTGAATCTCAATCATATCGGTCTCAATGTCTTTTGAGGCACATATCTGTGCTTCCACCGGATCAATAAAGAGACTGACAGGAATGTGGTTCTGCTTGAATTGTTTGATGACTTCCCGGTAAAAACTTTTCTGCCCCACGATGTCCAGTCCCCCCTCGGTGGTCAGTTCCTGCCGTCGTTCTGGTACGAGAGTGACAAGATCCGGTTTTGTTCGAATGGCTATTTGCATGATTTCTTCTGTCGCAGCCATTTCAAGGTCGAGTTTTGTTTTAATAGCCGAGCGAAGGCGCCGTATATCGTCATCTTTCATGTGGCGCCGGTCTTCCCGTAAGTGACAGACGATACCCACAGCTCCCGCTTCTTCGCAAAGGTATGCCGCCTGCACCGGATCGGGCTCACTTCCGCCACGGGCATTGCGCAATGTTGCAACATGATCAATATTAATAGCCAATTTCATGGATTTTTCCCCTTTCATGGTTTCTTTTCGGAGACATAGTCAATAGTTGTGTAAAAGTATTTAAGCTGCAATCCGTAGCTTAGA
>CAZYYD010000061.1:0-19769 GCA_964651225.1 uncultured Ignavibacteriaceae bacterium | reverse complement strand
AATCCTAAAACCAGGATTTTAGGTGGCTCACTTTCATTTGTCACATAACCACTAATACATAACCTCACAGGATAAACAGCACATGTCGCACATCAATGTGGAGACTTTATACGATGGAATCAGCACAGCGAACACTGATACGGATGTTTGAAGTAAGTGCGGAAAAATATCCGATGAACATTTTGATGTGGGAAAAGAAAGGTAGTACGTACCAAGGAACGAGCTACCGGACTATCCAAACGATGGTGCATCAATGTGCAGCAGGGCTGATGCATCTGGGCATCAACAAGGGAGATCGGCTGGCATTGATTGCCGAAGGAAGAAATGACTGGGTTGTTTCAGAACTCGGCATTCTCTATTGCGGAGCGATCAATGTACCGTTATCGGTCAAGATCGATGAGTTATCGGATCTGAAATTCCGGCTGGCGCACTCCGGCTGCCGTGCAGTTATCGTCTCCGGAGCACATGCCTATAAAATCAGATCGATCAAGAACGATCTTCCCGAACTGGAAAAAATTATCCTGTTGGATGGCGAGCCTCAAGCGGAGGAAGAGATATCGTTCGAAGTATTGCTGGAAACCGGCAGGAAGTATCTCGAGACGCAAAGAAGTACATTTGAATCGCGATGGACTTCGGTCAACGAAAACGATCCTGCAAATATCTGCTACACATCCGGCACCACGGCCGATCCCAAGGGAATCATCCTCACCCACCGTAATTACACAGCAAATATTGAACAGTCGTCTGCATTGCTCAAAATCCCTGAGTGGTTTTGCTCGCTTCTTATCCTTCCGTGGGATCATGCCTTTGCGCACACGGCCGGTGTTTATCTGCTGATGAAAAACGGCGCAAGTATGGCTGCCGTCCAGATCGGCAAAACGCCCATGGAGACATTGAAAAATATTCCAGTGAATATCAAGGAGACCCGTCCGACATTTCTTCTCAGTGTTCCTTCATTGGCGAAGAATTTCAGGAAGAATATTGAAAAGGGAATCCGGGAGAAGGGCGAGGGGATCGAAAAACTATTCAAAAAGGCACTGGATCTTGCGTATGCTTACAACGGAATTGGCTGGGACCGCGGCAAGAATGCTACCATGAGTATGAAGCTTCAGCTGAGACTCTTTGATGCCCTGATCTTCCGAAAGATTCGAAAGAACTTTGGCGGTCGGCTTGAGTTCTTCATCGGCGGCGGTGCGCTGCTGGATATCGAACTCCAGCGATTTTTCTATGCCATTGGTATCCCTATGTTCCAGGGGTACGGCTTGACAGAAGCTGCCCCGGTTATTTCCGCAAATGTACCGGCGAGGCATAAACTTGGCTCATCGGGGCACATTGTTATTAATCTTACAGTGAAGATCTGCGATGAGAATGGAAAAGAACTCCCGTCCGGCCAGCAAGGTGAGATCGTGGTCAAAGGTGAAAATGTCATGGTCGGCTACTGGAAGAACGAAAAAGCGACACGGGAAACTATCCGAGACGGCTGGCTCTATACCGGCGATCTTGGGTATGTCGATGCAGATGGTTTCCTCTACGTCCTTGGCCGGGCAAAAAGCTTGTTGATCAGTCACGATGGAGAAAAATATAGTCCGGAAGGAATCGAGGAGGCGATCGTCGGCAATTCCCCGTACATTGATCAGGTCATGCTGCATAATAACCAATCGCCCTATACCGTAGCTCTCATTGTTCCCAACAGAGATACGATGGTGAAATATCTTAAAGCACAGCACTTAACTCTTGAAGATGAGACAGCGCAGGATATGATGCTAAAACTGATCGAATCGGAGATTGCCGAATATAAATCAGGAGGAAAGTACGCCGGAGAATTTCCGGAACGCTGGCTGCCGGCTGCCGTCGCTGTTTTAGGCGAAAGCTTTACCGAGCAGAATCATTTCCTCAACAGTACATTGAAGATGGTGCGCGGGAAGATTACGGAATTCTACAAAGACCGGATCGATTTTTTGTTCACTGCCGAAGGGAAGGATATCTGCAATCATCAAAACAGGATGATTGTGAAGCGGATGGGATCATAGAACTATCAACTCCAGAAAGAACAACCGGGCATATGAAAAGAAACAAGGAAAAGGCAAAAAGCAACTATTACCGGTCTGTGTGGGTTTGGCGGTTTCTTTTTCTGTTCTTACTGGTGTTCTGCGCTCCGGATCTATTCTCGCAGACGACGGAACATGTCATTCTTGTCATCATTGACGGTGCGCGATATTCCGAAACGCTAGGTGATCCGCAGGCCCAATGGACACCGAAAATACATCAGCTAGCACAGCAGGGCGTCGTGGTCGATACATTCCTCAATGATGGCATCACCGTTACCAAATCGGCTATTCCGGCGATCTGGTGCGGTTCATGGTCGGTGCCCAAAGATACGGTCGTCAACGGAATTGCGAATCAATATGCAACGGTTCCAACCGTATGGGAGTATTTTCGAAAATCTCGCGGTGTGGATTCTACACAGGCGATGTATATTATGAAAAATCTCTCATCGCCATGGATTCAAAGTTACTATCCAGAGTATGGGCCGCAATATTGGCCATGGTATATCCTGCAAGGGTCAAGTGACCTGGACGTGTGGCAAAACGCTCGGAGTAAATTAGGGACGCATCATCCAGTTCTCTCTGTGATCTATTTTGCGGACGTTGATTCCTATGGTCATTCAGGCATATGGGCGAACTATACACATGCGATTCAAATTGCTGATAGCATCGTTGGAATGCTCTGGGATTTTGTGCAGAGTGATGTGATCTTTCAAAACAAAACTACGCTGCTTATTACCAATGATCATGGTCGGCATCTGGATGGAATATCAACAGGATTTGTCGGCCATGGGGATGGCTGCTGGGGATGCCGGCATATTATGCTGTTAGGAATAGGTGCAGGAATTCCCCAGAGTATCCACACGTCTGCACGCCATACTATTTCAGATATTGCTCCAACAATTGGAGCGCTTCTTCAATTTCCAACTCCCTATGCATCCGGCAAACCGATGCTGGATGTTCTGACCTCGATTGAAAGAACGTTTGCAGAAAAAAATCTCCCGGCATCCTTCCGCCTAGAACAAAATTATCCGAATCCATTTAATCCAACGACAGTTATAAGTTATCAGTTACCAGTTACAAGTTTTGTAAAACTTGCCATTTATGATCTGCTGGGTCGTGAAGTAAAAGTGCTAGTGAATGAAGTGAAACCGGCCGGGATCCATACTATTCGTTGGAATGCTGCACACATGCCAAGCGGCATATATTTCTACAGACTGAATGCGGGTGCCTTCATACAAACGCGGCAGAGCGTGTTGATAAAGTAAGTAGTCGAGTGCATGGAGAGAAGAATCCTCAACAAGAATTTCGAACGTGAATTTACATCCATGAACAATCCCACTCCAAGCATGATCAAGAATTCTGTTTAGCAAGCAGAGTCATTTCATCGGCCGAAACTCGAGAAGCGATTGCCGGCGGTACTCTCGATAGATGAATGGAAGAGACTCTTTGATGCTGTGAGCTATCTGAAATGAAGTAATCAAAAATGAAACTTATAAAAACAGCTATTTCAACCTCAAGCCGGTATGTTTGAAAGCGGAATAATAACCAAGCTCGCCAGCCAGACAGAAGATCGATTGGGGGTTTAAAGGAGTTCTATGAAATTCTCCATAATCATCTTTGCATCCTTGTTCCTTTATGCAGAAACTGCCTCTCAATCGTTTTCTATTCATGACGAAGATATGAAAGCAAACGGTAATGTTAGTGAATGGAGAAGGTATTCAGAGGAAAATGCGTCGGATATTATTCCTCTTCAATTTGATAAATCTCAGGTAACCGCCTCAGTCTTCGGTTATCTCCCCGATGACACATATCTGAATGAAAGAAATTATCTCCGCTATGATTTGCTCACGCATATCGCGTGTATTGATTTTGCCGCAGATAGTCTTGGCAATGTTTCCAATCCGAAATACTGGCCGTGGACAGATGTGATTAATAATGCCCATCAAAATGGAGTAAAAGTGATCCTTTGCACTACAAATTTTATAGCTTCGCAGATGCATTATCTATTGAACTCAGATTCTGCGAAGCATAATTTATTTGCCAGCTTGAAGAATAGGGTCATAACGTACAACCTTGATGGTGTAAATATTGATTATGAAAGATTTTATGAGACGGATAGCGGCGATCTTTTAAACGGATTTATGGCCGAACTTACAACGTATCTTCACACCGAAATTCCGGGTTGTGAAGTCTCCTTTGCGGGCCCTCATTTTAACTGGGGAGGAAACTGGAAATTTGGAGGCTTAGCAGATGCTTGTGATTATATATTTATTATGGGTTATGCTTATGCCGGAATCTCGAGCAAATTCACCGGTTCGAATGCACCTTTGCTTGGTGGTACTAGTAATATTACAAATACAATAACCCAACAATATGCTGATGTCTTACAAAGTAATCCTAAAAAATTAATTCTTGGCGTTCCATATTACGGCAATGTATGGATGACGAGAACACAAGACCCACATGCCGCAGTTGTTAGTTTCTCAAATACACAACCTTTTTCCACGAGTATTGTACAGTCGCGGAATAATGGATTGCTGTGGGATAATACCGAGAAGTCTCCCTGGTATCGATGGAAAGTGAACGACACAACATGGTACCAAGTCTGGTTTGATAATGATTCAAGTTTGGGGCTGAAATACGACCTGGCAAAGTCGTATAATTTAAAAGGAGTTGGGATGTGGGCATTAGGTTACGATGGAGGCCGCACAGAATTATGGGATGCCCTTGAAAACCATTTTGTCGTTACAAGGATTAGCAACACCTCTACTACAATACAGGCATTTGAGCTCTTACAAAACTATCCGAACCCCTTCAATCCAAATACAACCATAAAATACTCTATCCCTTCAGTACGCAGTCCCCTTCTTGGAGGGACAGGCGCGCCCGTACAAACTTCAGCGAAGTCGGGGCGTGAGTTGGTTACAATAAAAGTCTACGACATTCTCGGGAATGAAATAGCAACATTAGTCAATGAGGAAAAAACCGCTGGAACTTATGAAGTAACCTGGAATGCAGGTAAATTGTCAAGCGGAGTTTATTCTTATCAATTAAGAGCAGGCAATATTATTTCATCTAGAAAGATGCTTCTCCTAAAATAGTATCAAAAGAAACCGTTGCTCAGGAAAGGCATATTCTCTGCTTGAAAAGAGATTGGGCTAGAGATCTCGGCGGTGAGAGGGATACTCTTCCGACCAATGCAAGGTTCGTTGTCAATAGTGTGCGTGAGTGTATCCGGCTCAAATGATAGGTGAAGAGGACTGAAAGGAGTTGTTCCTCACAAGGAAAATGCCGCTCGTGATCTGAAAATGGATTTTAAGGGCGATCGAGGCTGAAACCAGATAATCAAGCCCTTTCGTTTTCAAGATGTCACATCCCGAACAGCCGAAAAACAGACTTCATGAATTCGTTTCTTGCTGAAACGCCGAGGATGGTCTCGAAGGGAAATCCGCATACAACAACGCCGTATTCTTTTTTATATCCGACCGCCGCACCGAATTGATTTTCCGCATACCGGAGAAGCTGTTTGCTGCCTCCATCGGGAATGATCTCATCTGGGGATTCTACAGCATAGATGGAATCATTCAATTCAACATTAAACGCGAACGAGGCATACATCTGAATAAATGAAGAATCAACAGAGAAGACCTTTCCGGTACGCGCCGCGTGATCGGTTACCCAGGTAAACTTGAGAATATCGCGGGCGAATTCTCCACTCAAAGTATCCTTCTTTGATTGAGCGCAGAGATCACTTCCCACATAGGCGCCGGACACAAACAAATTTCCCCCCTTCTGGCAATATAGCCTGATTGCTGTCTGCATGAATGGCGGAAACGCTTTGAATTGTGTTCCATAGAGAGAATCTGTATAGGACTTCTGCCAGTGTGTTTCCTTCTCCTTGCCCAGAATAAGATCAACGCATGCGTAGTTTGAAAGATCGACCATGGAGTCCATGACCGCTTCATCACTGACCGAAACAAACGAGTACCCGCACTGTTTGATCGAGACACCATGAACGTACGGATAATCGAACTTATTGCCGGCAATAATCTTTCCTTCGTGATCTGCAAAACTTGCCCCATGTCCAGGTGCATCATTTGTCCGAAAGGGAGAATTCCATGTAAGATCATATTGCCCGCCTGTGAACCCGAGATCGTACCGATCCGGAACACCACGATCAAAGTCGCTCAGAAATCCCCGGTATTCCGGAGTATTGACCATGCCCGGGCCACAGATCCGGTCAAAACCATTAACGATCAGCACAGGAGGCCGTCCATTATCCATTCTGCACACCGACAGGATTTCCGATGGAAAGCTTTCGCCTCCATCGTTTATTGCAGTAACCTGAAAGCCATACACAACTTCCGGCTGTATGCCTTGTATGATGGTCCGTGCAGAATCGACGAGAAATCCATTATCGAAATCTCCATCGTGAGTCCGAATACGAACGCGGTATCGGGTAGAAACAGCGGAAGGTTCCAGGGAATCTCTTTGAGGTTTCCAGCGAAGTTCGACGTTTCCTGCTGAATTCAGCAGTGCAGCAAAATGTGTTACTGGGAGCGGCTGGATAACGTACGGCAAACTATTTTGTGTCGCAACGAACCGAAGGATCGATTTATAAATGGAACGCGAGACATCAAATCGAAAGCGTGGATCGAGGAGGAACTCCATATCGAGGAAATTCTGATGCGATAACAGCTCCAGGAGAACGGAGGGGATGTTAGGACGTCTCGATTCGCTGTAGTCGGCATTCCTGAGCTGCTTCCGGAACCAAATCGGATCCCATTTTGCACGAAGATCATCCACAATTTGTGTCTGGATAAGATCTGCAAGATCACGATTGGCGAGACGCGACATGCCATCCGGAAATGTGGAAGTCGAATCAAATCCTTCAAGACTATAGATCGACAGTGTGCCGTACGTAGTGTCATGCTGTGTTATCCCGGCGTTCGTATGAAATGCGAGGGAGAGATCGATCGGAATGCCGAGGCCTTTCAGATCTCGGTAGGGGTTAGGACCGTACGGCGCTCCGGTGAGATAGTTTAAATACTCGGCGCGGCTTTGATAATCATCCTTATAGTCGTCTTTGCCCCGGCTGAAGTCATAGACTAAAGAATCGGGCAGACCGGCGAACTGCAGATAGTAGCGGCTCCCTTCGGTGAACTTCGGGCGTCCTCCGGTACTTCCTCCGCGCTCGATCACTCCCATCCCGCCTCCAAAGCGGACAGCATCTGCGCTTACAATCTTCCCCGGCTGATTGCTTCGATTGATGAGAACGACTTTTCCTTTTTCAGGATTCCTTCCTTTGAAGAACTTGAAGAGTCCAAGATACTGCCACGTTCTGCCGCCGATCTGTTGATTCACCATGAACTCTGTTACACCGCCTGTATGAAACACGCGATAGCTGGCATCCATCGCATTGGAATCCGAGGCAACGTAGGAAATATACACGGCATAAGAGCTGGTGAGAGGAATCGTCGGTATCCACACTGCTTCCGCTGTGGGCACGGAATCGGTTTGCACGCTACGTGCTGTCCCCTGGTGGAAAGGATTGACTCCGGCTTTGTACGGCGGTGTTCCGACAGCGAAAGCCTGTTCCTGTTCGGTCTTCCATGGGTTTCTTTTCTGCATGCTTGTCTCTCCATATCCTGATGAGGGATCATCATTATCGACGATCACTTCGTTCGATTGAATATCCCGTTCGCGGGGGAGGAAGACACTGGCACCGGCATTCTCCAGCATAGGTATGATATAGGGAAGGACGAATG
Source organism: uncultured Ignavibacteriaceae bacterium (assembly GCA_964651225.1). Lineage (GTDB taxonomy): Bacteria > Bacteroidota > Ignavibacteria > UBA10030 > UBA10030 > Fen-1298. Next base: position 11,953 of record CAZYYD010000061.1, on the reverse strand, counting down.
CCGTTGGACCGAGATCTTCGACCGTCTGAAATAGGCGCGGCCGTTGCCATTCCCATCGTCCAACCTTGTTGTTGTAGTGCCAACCGTGACTGTTCCAGAGGCCTATATTGCGGTTGAAGAGACCCCTCGACGGAACGAATCCTTTGCTTACATTCCGCACTACCGGTTGGTGACGGTCCATTTTGGTTCGGGGCATTCTTGATGTGTCGAATTGTGACGGATCAATCCGAAAATAATTTGGGACGAGATCTTCGATCGGGTGGTGAAGTGTTTGAACAGTGTACGTGTACCCGGGAAGAGACTCGGAGAAATACGCTTTAACTTTATGGTTGATCGCTTCGACAGTCTCATCGCGGAATGGAAGACAAGCGAACTCGTCGTTGAAGCGAATTTGTGCAATTCTCTTTATGGAATCGATGGCGAACGTATCGACCTTTGCTCCTGCCGGCACCGGAAATGAAAAGAACTCTGCAAGCGGAACACTTTTGAATTCTGTAAACCTCTCGGCAGCGGTCGGCGTTGGCCGGTAGAGTCCGAGCTCTTTGAGAACGGAACATCCTTGAATTGTGAGAAGAAGAACCAAACCTCCGCTGAGTTGAACGATCCAGTGTTTCATATCCTGATTTCCATAGTGAGGGAAGGATTGCCATCGAGAAGGTGCAGCATCGTCACTCACTCCCCGTACCTTTTTGAAGCCTCGAGGAGTGCAAGATAATTTTCGTAGTTGACATACTCGGGGATGCTGTTCCCGCTCCCGACACAGTACCCTCCGTTATAACCAGCGCATTCTATGTTTTCTTTGACTTTCTCAAAGATGTCTGTCTGCGATCCTCTGCAGAGCAGGTCCACATCCACATGGCCGATGAGACAAAGTCTATCGCCGTACTTCTTTTTGACATCAGTGATCTTCATGGCTTTTGGCTCGATCGGATGCAGTGCATCCACACCGCATTCCACGATGCGGTTCAGTACATCCCATAACACTCCATCGGTATGATACATGAGCGGTTTCTGATACCTCCTCGCCAGATCGCCGATGTTCTTCAGCCATGGGAAAAAATATTTGTCCAGAATCTCAGGACTCATTAAGAGATTGTTCGTATAGGCGATATCATCAGTGAACCAGAGGATATCCACGTTCTCCGATTGAGCGAAGACCTCGAACATGCTTAAAACGATGCTGCCCAGTTTTTCGTTAAGCCGGTTGATAAGCTCCGGCTGTTCGAAGAGCGCCATCGAAAAATTCTGGAATCCCATCATTTCCCATGTCATAGTAAAGATATCGCCGTACTGTCCGATCACACCCATTCCGTCCGGCAGCAGCGTGCGTACCTGTTCGAGTTGGAAATATCCGATCTCCTCAATGCGGGGAAATACATAGCGTTCAAATTCTTCCATCGTCCTGATCACACCTTCTGATTCATTCGCCCACTTGATCTGCACAGAACCATCTTCTTTGATTGTGGTCTTGTTCCCTAAGCCGATTTTCGCTGGATTAAAATCGACCTCCGGCTGTATCTTGATGTAATCATATCCCGCTTTGTACGAGAACTCGATCTCATCCTTCAGAGTAATGATCGGTCTTCCAAGAAACCGTTCTTTGATTTTCGGATGGACTCCCAATTCACAGAGCGGGACATACAATCCTTTACCTCGCTTGAGGGTTTTCAGAAAGGTTTCAATATCCGGACGCAGAGGATGTCCCATGGTACTTTTTTCTGTTACGTTCGATGGAGAGCGGATTCAGTCTTCCTTTACTTTATCCTCACGAGTGAATTCAGATGCTTGATGAGCGAGTGCGGATCGCGAAAATATCCATCCGCGCTGATCGCATCATTAAATTCCTGCGACACAGGCGCTCCCCCGATGAACACGTTGACGTCGTTACATGCATTTTTGATGTCGTGTGTTATCTTTTTCATATTCAACATCGTAGTGGTCAGCATGGCACTCAACCCGACAAATTTCACCTGCTCCTCGCGAATGGCCTGCGAAAATTTCTCTGCACTGACGTCCACGCCGAGATCAACGACCCGCCAGCCGTCCCCTTCGAGGATGATTCTGACGATGTTCTTCCCGATATCATGCAGGTCTCCTTTGACGGTTCCGAGAATGACCGACCCCTTCACCATCTCGTGTGGATGAGTGAAACACGCTGCGAGAGGCACCATGGCAATTTTCACGGCCCGTGCACCGATTAACAGGTTCGGGACAAACGCCTTTCCAGCCGAGAATTCTTCGCCTAAGCGCTGCATCCCTTTCAATAATCCTTCCGCCATAATTACTTTTGGATCAATTCCGGAAGCAAGAGCCTCCTGTGTTAATTCCAGTGCTCCCTTCTTGCCGCTCATATCAGCCGGATAGGGAGTTTTACTATCGGCCTTTCCTTTTTCGACACAGAATGCAATCTCTTCCAGAATAGTCATTTTGCTTCTTTCTTGGAGATCCTCTGAAGCATCATCTTTCCGCCTTCAGCACACTATTGACCATAAATAATTTCGCCGCACCGCGCAACTCTTGTTGATGAAGTAAGATGATGCCTTCTGACGATCAGACCTCATCCACAGAAACATTCGGAAGGTGTGAATATGAACTTCAATATTTAATCTTGTCAGCTTTCCTTCTCCATTCCCGAAAAGCTTCCAGGGCTTCTTCCCGCAGCAGAGGAATCATCGGTATCTTTCGTTTGTCGAGCGGCTTCGGAAGCTCCCTGTAAATAAAGGAATCGTCAAACCCGATCTTCGCAGCGTCCTGTTTCGTATTGCCAAAGTACACCTTTGAGGGACGTGCCCAATAAATGGCGCCAAGGCACATGGGACAGGGTTCGCAGGAAGTATAGATTTCGCACCCCTCCAATTGAAAGCTCTTTAACTTTTTGCAAGCTTCACGGAGAGCCACAATTTCGGCATGTGCTGTCGGGTCGTTCGTGGTTGTAACAGTATTCGTGCCTCGCGCAATAATCTTTCCATTCTTGACGACTATGGCCGCAAAGGGTCCGCCTTTTCCTGATTGGACGTTGTTAAGAGATAGCCGTATGGCCTCCCGCATAAATTTGTTTTGCTTGTCGTTACTCATTATTCGCTGCTCATAACTTGTTGTTGATCGCTCGCTGTTATTACTTGCCAATATCTTCGTTCCAGAGCGTCGGATTCTTTTTTATGAATTCCTTCATGAGTTCAATACATTCATCCCAATCCCAGTCTTCCACGGTGACCCAATGATCTTTCAGAAATACGATATCCCCGTTAAAGGTTCTAGATTCTCCCACTATCACTTTTTCGATACCAAATTGCACAATCGCACCGGAACAAAGATAGCACGGCATGAGAGTGCTGAAAAGGATAGTGTCCGTATAGGAACCAATGCGCCCCGCATTTCGGATACATTCGATCTCTGCATGTGCCAGGGGGTCGTTGTTCTGCACCCGGCGGTTATGTCCCCGACCGATGATTTTATTGCCGCGAACCAGGACGGATCCGATAGGAATCCCGCCTTCCTTCAAGCCGTTTTTCGCTTCTTCAAGAGCGGCTCTCATAAATTCTTCCATCTGGTTTTCCTTTCCGAACCGGGGTGCATTCTGACTTATTCTATGGATTATCGGAACAAGATTCAATGAAGAAATGTTGTAATTATTGGAAATGGCTTGAATATTCAAATCTATTGTTCTATTCTATGCAGAACGATTGTTTCTTTTCTGAGGATGATTATGACGCGAACCACGATGTTTCTTGTGTTCTTCTCTATTGTTCTTGTGCTGTATGGTTTGATCAATACGTATATCTATCTCCGTGGATTACAGGCAATTCCGCATCTTTCTGTTTGGCGGAACTGGTATACGATTGTGTTCTGGTTTCTGGCGATTTCCTACTTTGCTGCTCGGCTTCTGGAGCGTATTTCACTGTCGTGGTTCAGCGAGGGGCTCGTGTGGATCGGATCGTACTGGCTTGGGGCGATGGCGTATCTTCTGGTCATTCTCCTGGCAATCGATCTGGTTCGTCTCGTGAATTATATTGTGCCGTTCTTTCCTGAATTCATCACGTCCCATTATCAGCAAACCAAACAAATAACATTCTTGGCCGTCGCCGGCCTTGTCTTTGTAACGGTTATTGGTGCGCGTATCAATGCTATGTTTCCTCAGATTAGAACTCTGGAATTAGATATCCATAAAAAATCCCAGCTCAAAGAACTGAATGTCGCAGTGGTGTCCGATGTTCATCTCGGAACGATCATCTGTAACAGCCATTTCACCCGGATTGTGGAGAAAATAAATTCATTGAATCCAGACATTGTTCTTTTTGCCGGCGACCTGGTGGATGAAGATATTCAGCCTGTGATCCGGCAGAATTTGGGGGAAACACTCCGGCTCATCAAATCGAAATATGGGATCTATGGAATCACAGGAAATCATGAATACATCGGCGGTGTGGAACCGGCCTGCAAATATCTTACGGACCATGGTGTCGTGATGCTGCGGGATAGTGTTGTTCGTATCGCCGATGCCTTTACCTTGATGGGAAGAGAAGACATCAGTATCCGACAGTTCAATGGTCAACAGCGAAAGAACCTCGGCGATCTTCTGAGCGGTGTCGATAAGTCTCTTCCGGTGATCCTCATGGATCATCAACCGCTGCATTTGAACGAAGCGGCCGACCATGGTGTTGATGTCCAGCTCTCCGGTCATACACACCACGGACAATTGTGGCCCTTCAATTATATTACAGGGGCTGTCTATGAGGTGAGCTGGGGATATAAGCACATAGCGAATACGCATTTCTATGTTTCTTGCGGTGTCGGAACGTGGGGTCCGCCGATGCGTACCGGCAACCGGCCTGAAGTTGTACACATGACACTCAAGTTCGATTGAGATGCCGTTGATGTTCTCAGTCTTCATAGGCTCATGAAGGAGACGATGAGAAGTTCGTTACCATCATACATCGGCATAGGGCTGATATGCGGAGTGTTCCTTCTTCTTGGATTCCCTTCTCTTAATGAGATGATCATCTATACGCCGGATAGCGCACGTTATCTGGCATGGGCAAATTCTCTGGCTCAGTTTGACGGCTTCAAAGATGGCACCACACCGGAGCCGTCGCGGTATGTTGCGCACGCACCGCTGTATCCGATTCTTCTGGCTCCCGGCCAATTCCTCTTTCCCCAGAATGTTGTTGCGGCAAAAGCGACGACATTGATCTTTGGTGTTCTCACGATTTTCATGTTCTATATCTGGATGAGAACAAAGACCGGTGAGTGGACAGCTCTGCTCGGATCAGCTCTTCTCGCATTGAATCCATTGATGCTGATCTATTCGACACAAATTCTCTCGGATGTTCCGTTTGCGCTCTGTTTTATTCTCCTGTTATACTTCGCCGAGAAGATGACGAAAGGAGAGCCTATCCCGGAACGGACCGAATATTCTTTTCTTGCAATTCTCACCGCTGGTATTTTTGTACGTGATATCGGGCTCACACTCATGGTGGGGGCGGTACTCTTTTTCCTTTGGAAAAAACAATATCGCCGAGCGGCATGGACATGCATGGTGCCGCTGGTTGTGTATCTCGTCTGGTTTGTCCGTAACGAGGTGATCATTGCAGGGGTTGAGAACCCGTCAATCCGCAACTCGCGCATCTTTTTCATGCATCTCTATACTTCGAATCAAGAAGGTCTTTTGGCAGAGCTTGGCATGCGGTTGTGGAACAATCTCACGTTGTACACAGAAATGACCGTGAAACTCTTGTTCATGCCGGATTTTGCTCAGCGTTCACTCTCGCTTATTTCACCCAGTGATCTCCTGGTTGCATCGGTCTTTCAGCTGATGCCCGTAGGACGGTACCTTCTGATAGCTGCGTCAGTCGGGTTGTGCGCCGTTGGAGTGTGGCAGGAGTTTAAAAACAACAAACCGTTTTTACTCATCGGTATCGTTCTTCTATGTTATCTCGTGCCGATTCTTTTATATCCTATTAATGATATTCGATTCCTTTTCCCTTTACTGATCGTGATGATCTACTTTTGGTCTATCGGGTTACAATATTCTCATCGCTGGTGGATGGAAAAGATGCAATTCCCCGGTTCCCGTTCTATGGCCATGGCTGCAGCAGTCTTAATCCTCCTCCCCAATATCACATGGCTGCAAAGTTATGTCCGCAACTCTTATCAGTACGGGAAATCGCCGGAAGAGATGTATGCACAGATGAAAACTGAGCCGGAGTATCCAGGACAGTTTGCGAAGCCGCTTCATCTGGCAGGAATGTGGATAGCCCATCATCAGGAAACTCCTGCCGTCGTGCTGAGCCGATGGAAGGAATTAGCTTTCTGGATGCCTGGAGGTAAGGTTATTGAAGCACACCCTCAAATTACGCCGGATACTTTTGAATACATCCTGAGAGATTATTCAGTGAAATATCTTGTGGCGGTCGTCTCGCGTGTTGGATTGAATGAATTCGAAGGTCTCATGAACCGATCCCGGCGCTATGCATTTGTATTGGTGTATCGTGTTGGAGATGTGGAAATATTCGAAGTGAAACATCAGATACAGGTGAGCAGCGGAGAGGTGATCGAACAAGTATCGGATTCAACCGTTCGTTCAACATTCCGACGAGCACTCCTTGTTCTTGAAGCGAATCCTCTTAATGCCAAGCGGCTTCTGGACCAGATCCCTGTCCTGATCGGCGGATATTCGGAAATTGTCTTCCAGAAAGGAGTCGCCATGGAATTTGCAGGGGAGCTTGATTCTGCTCTCGTGCAGTTTGACAAATTCCGGTCGATAACGCAAGCAGGAGCCTTTCTCCAGCAGGCGTCGTACCATCGTGAATTGGTCTCACGCCTGAAGAAAGCGACGGCTTCACCGGATTCATTACAGAGAGCAGAGATGTATCAAACGTTGGCGGTTCACTACTGGGAATTGGGATATCGCAAGCGGGCGATGGATATGTTGTCCCGATCGCTTGAGGCAAAGCAGCGATTCTTTCCCGCACTGATCATTTCGGCGCTCTTCTCATATCAGCAGGGTGATACTGCTGGTGCATGGATGTATTTACTGGAGGCACGATCTCTTCAATCGGATAATATCCTGACGGCCGGATTGACCACCATCCAACAATGCTGTGAATTGTTAGTAAAGTCAAAGGATCGATCAGCAACCATTGGCCTGCGATTGAAGATTGTTGACTCCTTCATTTCGATGGGACTGCGCGAACAGGCGATCGATGATTTAGTTGCCCTGCAACAGATGGATCCTGAAAACCAGAAAATATTGCAGTTGCTGGGGGAGCTCTTCGAAGGAAAACAGCGGTACGAGCCGGCGCTGAGATGCTACAGCACTATTCTCCTCTACGATGTCACGAGCCGGGAAGCGAGACAAAAAGTCAATGAGCTTCTCGCCCGCTTTTAATCAGATTGAATAAGTCCGGAAATATTCTGTTATTACCTTCGTCATGAAGTACAGCTCAACACGTTTTTCCATATCTTAAAAGAAAGAAGTGGACCCATGTCGACCATGAAAGACGAAAAGCCGTTGACGATTCGCTGTCCGAACTGCAAACAAATGCATGAACCGGATTTCAACGAAACAACCCGACGCTATGTATGTCCCCTGTGTGCGGCACCGGTTGATGCGCAGGTCATTATTGAAAAAAAGAAACGCGGAATGAAGTAGAGTAAAGAACGCGAAACGAGAAGAACCGTAAAAGGATTAGACACGATGAAAATTCGAATTTGGGGAGCAAGAGGATCTATTCCGGTTTCAGGGCTGGAGTATCTGAAATACGGGGGAGATACGACGTGCGTGGAGATCAGAACAAAGGATGACGAGATCATTATCATCGATGCCGGTTCGGGTATCCGCCGTCTTGGGAACCGTCTTCTTGATGAGCATCGGAAGAGATATCACCTCATTTTTACGCATGCTCATTGGGATCATCTCATGGGTTTTCCATTCTTTAAGCCGATCTATTCGAGTCAGGTGCGTATGGATCTCTATGGCTGCCCCTTTGCACAAGGTTCGATCAAAGAATTCCTAAAGGGATCGATGTCCCCTCCGCATTTTCCTGTGAATCTTGGAGATCTCAAAGCAGCCATTACCTATCATGGTGTCTGCAGCGGGGCATTTGAGATCGGTTCGCTGCACGTGGAGCCGATATTGCTCAGTCATCCCAATCAGGGAATAGGGTATAAGTTTATTGAAGGGAACCGATCCTTTGTTTTTCTTACGGATAATGAGCTTTCGTTTGTCCATCCGGGCGGATTGACATATCAGGATTATTCTCAATTTTCCAAGGGCGCCGATCTCTTGATCCATGACTCCGAGTTCACAGAGAAAGATTACGCGAGGACAAAAGGATGGGGGCACTCGACATTTACAGATGCCCTCTGGCTTGCCACCGATGCCCATGTGAAACGATTCGGGATGTTTCACCATAACCAGGAACGGGAAGATACTGCTGTTGATGAGATCGCAACGATGTGTCAGAATATGATACGCGATCAGAAATCAGATCTGGATTGCTTTGCTGTGTTTCAGGGGATGGAGATAGATTTGTCCTGATCATGGTAAGTCGATGAACCAAGAATATTCGTAGAACTTATTGAATAATAGAACTTTGCGATTTTTGGCGGCCTTGGCGGTTTGAATCTAACCGCAAAGAACGTGAAGAGACGCAAAGATAATCCTGCGAAGGAGCTGTCATTTTCTATTGGAAGGGTTTCTCGCTTTTTCAACAAAGAGGCCGTATGGAATCACAATTACAAAAGCTTACCAAAGAAATTATCCGGTTCCGTGATGAGCGGGATTGGCGGCAGTTTCATAATTCGAAAGACCTTGCCTTGGCTATTTCAATCGAAGCATCCGAATTGAACGAGCTTTTTCTCTGGAAGGATGCCAGGGCTGCGCGGAGCCATATGATTGCAGATGAACTAGCAGATGTCCTGATGTTCTCGCTGCTTCTGGCTCATGAAAACGGGATCGACGTGGAGAAAGCCATTCGTAATAAACTTCGAAAGAACTCAAAAAAATATCCCATCGCGAAAGCAAAGGGGAATGCGAGGAAGTACACGGAATTGTAGAAACGCTTAATTTGGATTATTGCGCGACCGTTTGTGTGCGTGCAAGAATCGATTTACACTCTCACCCACTCAACTTTGGAGTCCTTGTGAAACAATCTCTCGTCTTTATTGCTCTTCTCGCCATTGTCGGGTGCATCCCCGCCCCCCGAATGACGGATGAACAGCTTCATGCCAGGGCATATGACTTGGCGCAAAAATTTATCATTGTTGACACGCACCTCGATGTGCCGGAACGGCTTGCTGAGAAATGGGAAAATATTACAGACTCCACAGGGGGAGACTTTGATGTCCCACGCGCGCGCAGGGGGGGACTCAATGCTCCCTTCATGGCAATCTATACGTCCGCGGATGAAGAGGTGAAAGGGCTCTCACAGCAGAAAGCCGATACCGAGATAGCAATCGTCGAATCGTTCCTGAAACGCCGTCCTGAGATATTCGCACCGGCATTCTCTCCCGCTGATATTCTCAAGAATACATCCGCCGGCAAAATCAGCTTGCCGATGGGAATGGAAAATGGAGGTCCGTTGGAAGGAAAACTGGAAAACGTAGCCTACTACTACAAGCGAGGGATTCGATATCTTATATTGACTCATGCGAGGGATAATCATCTCTCCGATTCTTCGTTCGATACAACCCGGACGTGGAACGGATTGAGTCCCCTTGGGATCCAGGTAATTGCAGAAATGAACCGGCTTGGCATGATGGTCGATGTATCGCATCTCTCCGACAGCGCCTTCTATCAGGTGATGCGCTGCTCTAAAGCCCCGGCAATCGCGTCGCATTCCTCCTGCCGATTCTACACCCCCGGGTACGAGCGGAATATGTCCGATGAGATGATCAAAGAGTTGGCGAACCATGGCGGTGTTATTCAGATCAACTTCGGTTCAGAATTCCTCCGCGGCGATATCTTGCAGAAAGAGATCGCCCGGAAGAAAGACGTAAGGGAATTATTGAAGGCAAAGAATATTAAACGGGAAGACTCGCTCGGTCGTGCGTTCGTTAACCAGTACTATAAAGATCATCCGCTTCCATTCGCCGATGTCAAAGATGCAGCGGTGCATATTGACCATGTGGCAAAACTGACGGGAGTCGATCATGTCGGGATTGGCTCGGACTTCGAAGGTTTGGGTGATGATCTCCCTACCGGATTGAAGGATGTCTCGCAGTATCCCAATCTGATCTATGAATTGCTGAAGATGGGGTATTCCGACGAGGACATTGAAAAGATCTGCGGGAAGAATCTCCTGCGTGTGTGGACACAAGTGGAAGAAACGGCAAAGAAGATACAAGCGGGGAACTGACGGACACAGAGAGAGGGCTCATGAACAGCTGCTCTCAAACGGTTGTTTTTCCGAGCATATATTTTTATCTTAGTACTAAGCTAGGTTCTTCTTCAATTTGTCATTTGTTCTTTGTGTGTTAATATTTTTGATATTCGTATTTCGTATTTTGTTTTTTTGTTGTTTTGACATTTGTATTTTGTGCTTTGTATTTTATTCTTTTTAAGGGCCCTTAGCTCAGTTGGTTAGAGCAGCAGACTCATAATCTGCGGGTCGCTGGTTCGAGTCCAGCAGGGCCCACCAAAATCGCCACTTTTTGTAAAACCCTGCCCATTCCCTGCCCATGATGCTTGCGACAAATTGAAAATGGGCAGGAAAACCCTGCCCATTTCTTCACATCAATCCCGCTATCATTCTCAAAATAAAAGCGTTACAAGAATTATTAATTCCGGAAAAGATTTAGATTCACGTCCAGCATCGAGCGCCATTGCTCGTCAGTGGTCCCCAGATAATGCTGATCAGTGACGCTGAAGTCCTCGTGCCCCAGCCATTTTTGAATGAATGCAGGCGGTATACCGGCTTCGCTCAGGTAACTGGAGAACGATCTCCGGAGATCTTGCAATGATGTATCACCGATTTTCGCGGCTACAGCGATAGTTTTAAATGTTTTCGTCGCATCTTCTTCACTGAAATCAAATGGCTGATGCAACTCCCGACGACTCTTTAAAATCCTTACCACTTGCCGAAGCATAGGAACATATCTGAATTTCTTTCCTTTCGTTCGCCGGACGATGATGACATTGCGGTTAAAATCTACTTCCGACCATTGTAAAGTAAGAGCTTCTTTACGGCGCATGCCGGTGAGAAGGTAAAATTGAAATAAAGGGACGAAGGCTGGCGCGAGTTTACGGGCAGAGGCAAAGAATACCCGGATTTCTTTCCGAGTGAGGATCCGGGGTGGAGCAAGTTCAAACCGCATTTGTTTGATCTCATCGAACGGATTAGAGGGCAAAGATTGCCAGCGCACAGCCAATCGGAAGATAGACCGCAATGTGCGGATATAGTAATTGACGGTGGCCGGTTTTGAGCGAGTTCTTTGCGAAGCTTGTCGTAGGTGATTCCCAACCGATGCATGGCGTTGGTTGAAGGTGAATATTCTTGATAGAGATCAAAGTTTCCGTGGTGTGCATTGGACGCAACCAGGAGAGCGTCTTTGGGATCGGTGCGGGAGAAGTCATGATGGGCCATGGGACGGGAAAGATGCGTCGTCAGAGGGCTCACCATGACCACGGTATAGCCTTCTCTTTTGAGATAGAATGCGAGGGTCATCCAAAGATTGCAGGAGGTCTCGATGGCAAAGAGAGTGTTTTCAGGATGGCATCTGGGGAGGAGATTTGCTACTTTTTTCCAAAGGGTGTTAGTGTAACCCTCATAACTGACATCAAAGCAAAACGACTTCCCCAGCTGTAGGCCGTCTGGGGTGAGAATGACAGCCTGATGTTTTTTCTTTGCGGGGTCTATGCCGACAATATATTTGCCGGCAATGAGTTGTTGTTTGAGCGGATCCATAGATGTTCTCCTTGTGGTATGTGAGGATTCCCGCCAAGGCGGGATTT
>CAZYYD010000060.1:0-20941 GCA_964651225.1 uncultured Ignavibacteriaceae bacterium | reverse complement strand
CAACAACACACGATAGTGGCTAAACTCCCTGTCCACTAAACGGGGTAAACTCCAGGCGACTAAATTGAAACGAACTTTCGTTTGTATTGTTTCTTCCCTTTTGGCGGTTATCCTTCTTCCGGGGGTATTGAGAAGTCAAAATGCCGCCTCTGCGTTGTGGGAATTGAATTCCACAACAATGAAAACGTCGTCAACTTCTGGGAGTATCAACGCTCTCGATCAGGGAACTTCGTCTGCATTTATTATTAGAGATTATGGGGGAACAAATAGCAGTCAACGGATCTACTGCGCGGGAAGCGGTTTGGGCTTTTGGCCACCTGCAACGACAGAAATCGATTCCTGCTACACAGAGTTTAAAGTTATGCTAAGAGAGGGGATTATTACTTTTTTTGTCGACTCTGTGATACTATCGCTTGGCAATAGCGGCGGATCAGCGAATCTCCGTGCCAATGTTTATTACTCAATCGATAATTATTCTACTTCTACTGCAATGGAAACTAATATCGTTGTCCCTAATAGTGCACTTCAACAAAAGAAGTACACACTAAACGTAGAAGTAATAGAAGGACAGACATTATTGATCAGGGTTTATCCATGGTTGAACGGCGGTGCTGCCAGTGGAAAATATTTTAACCTGCAAAATGTCTCGATCTACGGGAAGACAACAGGTACGGCTGTCGTGAACCTGCCCAGCCTCACTACGTCCACTGTCTCATACATATCGACCACATACGCCACCAACGGGGGGACCATTTCTGCAGATGGTGGCGCTCCCGTCACAGTTCGAGGAGTATGCTGGAACATGACTGCGAGTCCGACAATTACGAATATGAGCGTGGCAAGTGGCATGGGAACAGGTACCTTCACAAGTCCGGTGTCCGGATTGACGGAGGGCAGGCTCTATTACCTGCGCGCCTTTGCCACGAATAGTGCAGGCACAGCTTACGGGAATGAAATTTCTTTTTCGACACTGGCAACACTCGTCGTGCCTACCGTGACGACATCGGCGGTCTCCAATGTTCTTGTGAAGACCGCGGTGTGCGGCGGTACTGTAACAAGTTGGGGAGGAGATCCAGTCACTGCTCGCGGTGTTTGCTGGAACACCACAGGTACTCCTACCATTCATGATAGCAAAACTGTCGACGGGAGTGATATCGGTGCATTTACAAGCGGATTGACGAATCTTACTGCAAACACTACATATTACGTTCGTGCGTATGCAACGAACGGTGTCGGTACAGGGTATGGCGGACAATATGTTTTAATAACGAAGGTACCACAGTCTGATACCACCATTGTCGTGGCAGAAGATGGGAGCGGCAATTATACCACGGTGCAGGCAGCCTTTAGGGCTGTGCCGCTGAGCTATACAGGGACATGGACGATTCTCGTGAAGAAGGGAGTGTACTATGAAAAGGATACACTCTCGGCAGGGAAGATCAACGTAGTTCTCCTCGGCGAGGATCGCGACAGTACCATCATCACGTATGATGATTTTGGAGATCGATACGGATCCGGGAATCCCGGTACAAGCGGTTCGTTCACTGTCGCCATTGATGCAAGCGATTTCATCGCAAAGAATATCACATTCCGCAACACCTATGCTCCGCAAACAGGTGTGAGCGGGACACAAGCAGTTGCACTCAGGACTCAAGGCGATCGGCATGAATTTATCAATTGCCAGTTCCTGGGGTTTCAGGATACATATTATACTTGGGGTGGGACCGGCACCGGACGTTCCTATCACAAGAATTGTATCATAGAAGGAACAGTGGATTTTATTTTCGGAAGGAATATCTGTGTTTTTGATAGTTGCAGGCTCATTGTCAGACGCAATGGCGGGACGGTGACCGCCGGATCCACCGATGCAAGCTCACTCTACGGATATGTCTTCCGAAATTGTATCTTGGCCTCGATTGATTCGCTTGGATATGACGGCGTCGCGGTTTCCTCGTTTTATCTTGGACGGCCGTGGCAGAACAGTCCTCGTACGGTCTATATGCATTGTTATGAACCAGCGACTTTGGCAGCTGTCGCCTGGACAACGATGCAGGTTAATCCAACGTTGTATGCAGAATGTAACTGTTTTGGACCAGGATTTATAACGTCACGCGGAACAGTATCCAGCTGGCCACCTGCAAATCAAGCACGGCAGCTAACTTCTTCAGAAGCGGTTATGTATTCGTTGTCGAACATCTTCTCGAAGAATTCCGCAGTCTCGTCGCTCATTGCGTACGACTGGATGCCGGTCAATGCAGGGCCTCAGGATGATATGCCGATCACGGTATCTGTCGGAGAAGATAGACGTGCCGGAGGGATTCCAGAAGAGTATGCACTCCGTCAGAATTACCCGAATCCCTTTAATCCCTCCACAACAATCAGTTTTAATCTGCCGAAAACCGGCTTCATCTCTCTTAAGGTCTTTGATCTTCTCGGCCGTGAAGTGGCAACACTGATGGATGGATACAGGAAGCCAGGAATGTATCAAGAACAGTTCGATGCAAGTCATCTTGCCGGCGGCGTCTATGTCGTACGGCTGAAAAATGAAGTGATCTCAAAAAGTATAAAACTGCTTTTAATAAAATAACAAATCGGAATCCGAATGACAATGAAAGTGCATATAATGTTTCACAAGAACGGTATTCTCTTCTTTTCATTCGGGATAATTCTCTTTCTTCTGGAGACAAGTCCTCTTTATGCCCAGCAACTGGCGTTTCCGACGGCCGAGGGATTCGGGCGATTCGCATCGGGCGGACGCGGAGGAGTTGTGTACGAAGTAACGGATCTCTCCGATAATCCCGCCAATCCAGCGGCAGGGACTCTCCGCTATGCGGTTAAAAAATCGGGTGCACGGACGATCGTCTTTCGGGTTTCAGGGAATATTTTGTTGAAGGATTATTTGAAGATCTCGAATGGAAACATCACCATCGCAGGCCAGACTGCACCGGGGGACGGAATCTGCCTTCAGAATTATTCCTTCTCTATTCAGTCGAGCAACGTCATTGTGAGGTACATCAGATGCCGATTCGGTGATACGACGATTGTCCGCGATGCCAGCGGTGTCCCCATCATCAATCCGACCACCGGACTGCCCCAGCATATCGAAGACGATGCTGCTCACAGTATGGGCACAGGTGATACAAATACGACCTACCGGAATATCATCGTGGATCATTGTTCGTTCAGCTGGGCGATGGATGAGAATGCCAGTTTTTATGATATTATGAATTTCACGATGCAGTGGTGTATCATCAGTGAAAGCATGTATCATTCCTTTCATACGAAAGGCAATCACGGATATGGAGGCATATGGGGAGGTATGGGGTCCTCGTTCCATCATAATCTACTCGCCGATAACTCCAGCCGCAATCCCCGTTTCTGCGGCGCCCGGTATCATCTCTCATCGTGGCCGACAGAAATCGTGGACTTCAGGAACAATGTCATTTTTAATTGGGGATTCAACAGTGCATATGGCGGTGAGTCCGGACGTCATAACATCGTCAATAACTACTATAAGCCCGGTCCGGCAACGAGTACAGGAAAGATCCTTTACCGTATCATCAATCCTTCCGATACCCTCGTGCAGATGTATCCTCACAGCAAATGGTATGTGGCGGGTAATTATATTGAAGGAAATGCATCTGTGAGTGCCGATAATTGGGCAGGATATCCCAATGGCGGTGTACAGCCAGAGGCGTCCACTTTGTCGATCGATTCCTTCAAACTTGTCTCACCGCTTACAGTTGCTCCTGTGACAACGCAAACAGCACAGCAAGCATATACCTCTGTTGTAGCTCAAGCCGGATGCAGAGTGCCTAAGCAGGATTCTGCGGATGTGCGGGTGATCAATGAGGTGATGACGGGACTTGCACCTTTTGGAGCAACATACAATGGGGGAGGCAAGGGGATCATTGATTCTCCGACGGATGTTGGAGGGTGGCCTGCACTTGTATCAACAGCACCGCCAGTTGATTCTGATCATGATGGTATGCCGGATTTATGGGAGCAATCCAATGGTTTAAATCCCAGCGATCCAGTTGACCGAAACCAGATCCGTCCCGACGGCTATACCCAATTGGAAGCGTATTTGAATACTTTGACGGGCGAGATGACCTCAGTCCGGGAAGAAAAAGAGTCTGTGAATCCAAAGGAGTTCAAGCTCTATCAGAATTATCCCAATCCGTTTAATCCTGTAACAGTGATCAGTTATCAGTTATCAGTGGTTAGCATTCTCTCCTTGCGTGTGTTTGATGTATATGGACGAACAGTTGTCACTCTTGCCGAGGGAAGAATACAGCCCGGGTTGCATCAAGTAGAGTTCAAAGGTAGCGGGCTCGCAAGTGGCGGTTACTTCGTGCAGCTTCAATTACCTCACTTTTCAAAAACAATAAAAATACTATTAACGAAATAATATGAAACCGATCTTACTCCTCTTCATCATATTTTCATGCATTCTCCTGCCATCCCGACTTTCGGCAAAAGAGAAAGCGGATATCATCGTTGCACAGGACGGGAGCGGGAAATTTATAGCTATTCAGGAGGCGATCAATTCGGTACCGGCTGACAACAAGCAGAACATCATTATCCTCATCAAAAATGGCACGTATCACGAAAAAGTATATATCACGAAAAGTTATATCACGCTGGTAGGTGAAGACCGCGACAGTACAAAAATTATCTACGCGGAATTACGAAAGAACTGGCTGAACGATCATCCTGGCCTGGATTGGGGTTCGGCAGTTGTCAATGTTGATTCCTTCGTTACAGACATCACCATCGCCAATCTGACAGTACATAATAACTATGGCGGAATTTTTGGCGATCACGACCATCAATTTGCGATTCGCGGCGGGGGTACACGTGTCATCATTCTCAATTGTAATATCATTGCTGATGGAGGGGACACGCTCAGTCTTTGGAATAAGAAAGATGGAATGTATTATCATGCGAATTGCTTTTTCGAAGGATGGGTTGATTATGTATGTCCGCGCGGCTGGTGTTATATCACCGACAGCAAGTTCTACGGCCATAATCTAAGTGCAAGTATTTGGCATGATGGTGATTCTGATAAAAGTCAGAAATTCGTTATACGCTATTCATTCTTGGATGGAGTGCCGGGATTTCCGCTGGGCCGAAACCATCGCGATGGCCAAATCTATCTGCTGGATTGCATCTTTTCACGGAACATGGCAGATCTACCGATCTATCATCCGGAGTCAAGTAAAACGGAATGGAAATGGGGCGCACGCCATTATTATTATAATTCTCATCGCGAAGGAGGCGACTTTGGTTGGTTCAAAGACAACTTGGAGACAGCAACCGGATCTCCGAAGGAACGCGACATCACTTTACAATGGACATTTGATGGAAAGTGGGATCCTGAGAACACCATGCCATCGGTGCTGCCGACGGTATTCCTCCCAAGGCCGCGCGATGGTTCTTATGGAATATCGAATGATGGGGTGGGTCTGAAATGGGTTCCAGCAAGGAATGCAGACTCTCATTTGATTTATTTCGGAAAGAGCGGCCAGCTGCAGTTTAAGAAAAGCCAGAAGGAATTTGCTTTCTCCATAGGTCCGTTAGCGCCGCACACGAAATATTTATGGAGAATCGATGAAGTGGCTGGATCGGATACGCTGCGTGGGCCGCTCTGGCATTTCACAACAGAGTAATACTTTTTAAGCTCACAATTTCCTTTTTCATGAAGGGGAGAGGAGGAATTCATTTGATAAAATTTTGGAATGGGAAAAGAGAATCTGAGAATGAATAAATTTTGGGCAGCCATAATAACTTTGATATTTTACTCCCTGGATACTTTTTCCCAGCAATTGGCGTTTCCTACTGCGGAAGGCGCCGGAAAATATGCCCTTGGCGGACGCGGTGGTGTTGTCTATGAAGTTACAAATCTGAATGACAGCTGTCCGGGCAGCCTGCGTGAAGGTGTCCGAGCAAAAGGCCCTCGGACGATCATCTTTCGTGTTTCCGGAACTATTGCTTTAAGAACTCCGCTGACGGTCAAAAATCCTTTCCTTACCATTGCCGGACAAACAGCTCCCGGCGATGGTATCTGTCTACGCGATAGGAATCTTTCCGTAGAAGCGGACCATGTGATTGTCAGATACCTGCGTGTACGGTTGGGTGATTTTGATTCTACTGAACAGGACGACGCATTTTCAGGGAGTAACTGCAGCAATGTGATCATTGATCATTGTTCAGCGAGCTGGTCGATCGATGAGACCATGAGCATCTATCGAGGAATGGAAAACTTCACCGTCCAATGGTGTTTCATTACCGAGAGTCTCCGTTTCTCGCATCATATCAAAGGTCAGCACGGTTACGGGGGCATTTGGGGAGGGAAGAACGCAAGCTGGCATCACAACCTTTTAGCACATCATTCCAGCAGGAATCCACGGTTCGATCGAGGTCTGGAAAATGTCGACTTCCGAAATAATGTGATTTATAATTGGGGATACAATAGCTCGTATGGCGGGGAAGCAAATGCGGATCGACGGAGCACCATCAATATGGTTGCGAATTACTACAAGGCCGGTCCCGGAACAAAAGAGAATCATATCCAATACCGGATTCTTAATCCCTGGTCGAATTTGTACGGCTGGGGAAAGTGGTACGTTGCAGAGAATGTTGTTGCAGATCATCCGGAGGTTTTGAAGGATAATTGGAAGTACGGAGTGCAGGATGTAGACAATGAAACGATTTCATTCATCCGAGCCGAACAGCCGTTTCTTTATGTTCCTATTAACCAGCAGACACCTGAAGAAGCATACCAGCTAATTTTGAATCATGGTGGAGCATCACTACCAAACCGGGATACAGTTGACCGTCGAATTGTTTGGGAAGTCGCGAAAGACACGGCTCTTTACGGAGGGAAGTCTGGAAAACATTCCGGACTTATTGACTCTCAAAACGATGTCGGCGGCTGGCCGGAATTGATGTCCGTGCCTCCACCGACTGATTCCGATCACGACGGGATGCCGGATACTTGGGAAGTGGCACATAAACTTAATCCGAACGATCCCGCAGATCGAAATAACATAAGTAGCGACGGGTATACTATGCTGGAGAAATATCTTAACAGTCTTGCTATCGATGAAAAATGAAAATAATGCAAACGAATCTTTCATCTAAATTTGTGATGCTCATTGCAGGTGTGTATAAAGCCCAAGGACGTTCTATCAATATCCTGAGAAGGAATTGTCATGAAGTATTGTAATTTATTAGTTTTGGTAAGTCTCATTGCTGGTTCAAATCTCCATGGACAAACAGCAGCAAGTGCCGTCTGGGCACTCACAGCCAATCAAGCTGCTGTTGTCGTGGGAAATGTATCAGCGGCAAGCCAAATGCTCAGTAATATGCAGGTGACGTATTCGAGCGGTGTTCAGCGGAGCAGTCCAACACCAACGGCTGGCACCTGGCCGGCTGAGACTTCAGAAAACCCGATACGCTATATGCAGTTTCATGTATCACCGACTGCAGGAAATATCCTCACTATTAATTCCATCTCAATGTACTTATATGTCAATTCCGGAAGTGGTGGGAGGGCAAACGTATATTACTCGAAAGATTCGACGTTTGGAGCAAAAACACAGATTGGCACCACCATCAGTCTTACCAGTTCAGCTCCTGCAACACCAAATGTTACGACGTCTCCTGATTTGGCGATAAACAGCGGGGAGACAATTTATCTGAGGATTTATCCATGGGAGATAGGTGCCACAACCGGTAAATATGTCATTACCAATAATGTCACCATCTCTGGTACAACACAATCTTCAGTTTCCATCCTCACCTCCGCAGACGTAATCAGTGGATTTATGCAGACCTCAAGCACACCTTCAGACGTTCAAACATATACCGTGTCCGGTATGAATCTTGCGGATAATGTCGTCATTACTCCGCCAGCATCATTTGAGATTTCTACAAACGGCGGCAGCAGTTGGTACGGAAACGCATCGCCGGTGACACTGACACAAAGCGGCGGCGGGATTGCCGGTCAACCGGTCACTATTTCGGTGAGGATGAATGCCTCAGCAGCAGGACAATATGCAGGTGAAATTACTCATATCAGCACAGGTGCACCGGCGAAAAATGTGTCAGTAAGCGGTGTTCTGCTTCCTTCTGAACCAACGGTGCAATCAAGTATAACATTTGGAACTGTTACAGGAAATTCCATCGTTATCAACTTTTCCGGCGGGGATGGTTCATACCGGGTTGTTGCGATACACGCAGGCAGCGCGGTTCTATGGAAGCCGACAGATGGAGTTACCATCGCCGGAGTAGATAGTAATTTCACCTTTGCAGATGATCAGGGTGATGGTGATAAAGTTATTTATGATGGTTCCGCTCATAGTATCACAGCGAGCGGACTCGCAAGTAACGTGACGTACTATGCTGCCGTCTTTGAATACAACTGTGCGGGGGGCAATTCCGTGAATTATCTTACTGCTCTCCCGGGTACCGGCAGCAAAACAACGTTAGCAGTTGCCTCCATACAGACTGCTCCGACATCAGTGTCTTTTGGAAATGCAACAGTAAATAGAGATACCCTTATAAAAAGTTTTTCGCTTTCCGGACTGTATCTTACTTCGGGAGGTGGAAATATCACTATATCAGTTCCATCTCCCTTTGAAGTATCCCTGTCAAATAATTCCGGCTTTGCATCCTCTCTTCAAGTACCGTATACCGGTGCAACGCTAGACCCGACACTAATTTTTATCCGCTTCATTCCAACTGCCGTTGCGAGTTATAGCGGCATGGTGGACATTACAGGCGGTGGCGCATCAGCCATCGGTGTTTCCGTGAGTGGTAAAGGAGTTGCGCAGGTTGTTGAAAATTCCTCAAGCCCTATCGGATTTGCTTCATGCGGAAACGGGACGACGGGAGGCGACGGCGGCACCATCGTCATTGTGACAAGCGGTCAGCAGCTCTATGATCTTTTTGTTGCCCGTCAAAAAAATATCACAACACCTCTGATCGCTTATATCTCCGGCACCATTAGTGGTTTTTCCCTTGAAATAGACATCAAACGAACTGCGAATGTCTCCATCCTCGGGATCGGTACGGATGCCACGATTCAGGGGTTCGGTTTCAAGATCGTCGATTGCCAGAATCTCATCATTCGTAATATCACGTTTGCAGATTGTAAAGCAGAAGAGAAAGATGGTATAGCGGTGGAAAGTTCAAGCAACGTGTGGATCGATCATTGTTCATTCACTGACTCTCCTTCGATTGACCTCGGCGGGAACAACCATGACGGTGAGCTCGATGTTAAAAAAGGATCATACAATGTTACCCTCTCGTGGAATCATTTTATGAATCACCGGAAGGCGTGTCTGCTTGGGCACTCCACGAGTGAAACAGGCGATGTTGCCTTACGAGTGACATATTATCATAACTGGTTTGATGGAACGTATTCCCGGCACCCGCGGGCCCGCTATGGGAAGGCTCACATCTTGAATAACCTCTATACGAGCGTTGGAGTTGGAGGAGGGTATGGCGTGGGGAGCACGTGCGGCGCACATCTCTTCGTTGAAGGGAATTATTTTGATAACACACCGACACCGACGCTCATTTCACAAGTGAATGATCCGGGCGAAACGCTCAGCGGCGATCCTATTGGTTATCTGAAAGCATCCAATAATTTTACGGCGAATGGATCCGGTGCA
The DNA here is from genome assembly GCA_964651225.1 of uncultured Ignavibacteriaceae bacterium. GTDB lineage: Bacteria > Bacteroidota > Ignavibacteria > UBA10030 > UBA10030 > Fen-1298. Next base: position 11,258 of record CAZYYD010000060.1, on the reverse strand, counting down.
ATTGTGGAAAATCTCGCCGGATATGATTTTACTCCGACCGATTATTACAATTATCCTGCCGATTCTTCCAATCTTGTAAAAGATATTGTCATGGCGAACGCAGGTGCTGGAATATTGAATATTACTGATCCTTCAACATGGGTAACGACTCTGCCCTCGGGAACACCGGTTCAGTTTCGTCTGCAGCAAAATTATCCGAATCCGTTCAACCCGGCTACCACGATTGAATTTACAGTGCCGGATCGCGGATATACAACACTCAGAGTCTATAATGTCCTTGGCCAGGAAGTAGCAACGCTCTTTCAGCAGATGGCTGAGTCCGGACGCAGGTATCATGCACTCTTTCAAGCAGGATCATTATCAACCGGTATTTATGTGAGTGTGTTGGAAAGCGGCAGCAGGCGCGAAGCGAGGAAAATGTTTTTATTGAAATAGTATCAAGTGAAAGAAGAAGAATTACCCTCTGAAGGTCGAAAAGGTCAAACTTTGAAGAAGGGAATAATGGTTTTTTATCAATCGTGCCCTCATCGGCATACATATAATAACCCTAAATTTAATTGGAGGATGTTATGAGTAACATTTTACAACGATCATGCATGATCATTGCACTTGCAGTCTTGTATAGTGCAGGAATGGTTGCGCAAACATATACAAGCGTTGGGAACGGTGAATGGAATACACCGGCAACCTGGGATCAAAGCGCGGTTCCAGGAGCCTCCAATGATGTTGTTATTGCAGGCGGACATGCAATTACCTTGACAACGACTGCAGGTACTTGTGCCAATCTCTTAATAGCCTCAGGTGGATCTCTCAGTATCAACACTTCAGGTCTTGCTGTACCAGGAACTTCTTGGTCTCTGGATCCTGCAAGCACTGTTATATTTAATGGACCAACAACAGTGCAATCAGCTCCGACATATGGAAATCTTGAATATAAGTCAGCTAACGGTGGACCGAATGGAAATTTAACTGTCACCGGAAATCTTATTAATAGCGGTACTGGTTCCATACGTGGAATTGCTACTACCTCTGGATCATATATACATACAGTATCAGGAGATGTATTGTTAACGAATGCATCGGCGAAAATTACCGGCGTAAATAATTCCGCGGCTACTACGGCAAGTTGTACTTGGAATATTGCGGGGAGTGTTAAATTAACCGGCAACAGTTCGAGTAATAGAATTATTCTTTATGAAAGTGCAGGTCCCCATAACGGCTCGGCAATCTATAATATTGATGGGAATATTGAGATAGGAGCTGGTAGTCAGATAATGTATAAATCTAGTTCTGGTACATCAAATGACTATTCTGCGGGGACTATTAATCTTAAAGGAAATTTGATACAAAATGGAACTATCGGAATTAATTCCATTACTTCCGGTACGGTTGTCGGCTTAACAATTAATTTTATTGGAACAAGCCAACAAACATGGTCGGGGACGGGAACATTTTCGGTTGCATCAGCGTCATCTGTCACCATGAACATCAATAATGCTGCTGGTGTGACACTTAACGGTCCAAGGACTATGAACACGAGTACAATCTTGACCTTGACTAACGGAAAATTGACAACTGATGCTACAAATCTACTAACTTTTTCTGGGACAGGGACTATCAACGGCGGCAGTTCATCAAGCTTTATCAATGGTCCAATGGCACATACATGGTCAACGGCAACAGAAACAAAGCTGTATCCATTAGGTAAGGGTTCTGCATACAGGCCATTAGAAATTTCTCTCACTACTCCGACTTCGCCTGTTATCAGTGCAGAAGTATTTAATGCCAACGCCGGTGGTACCAGTGTACTCAGTACCATTTCAACGGTACGGTATTATCAAACCTCCCTGGTGAGCGGTACTGCAACTGGCGGCGGAAGTGTAAAAATAACATACGGCGCGGATGACGGTGTCTCAAATTCTGCTAACCTTGTTGTAGCACAAAGTACAGCAGCGACTGGGACTTATTCAGACATAGGGATGTCCGCAAATGATGCAAGTTCCGTGACTTCCGGAACTTCCTATAATCCCGCTTCCGGTGATTTTCTTTTAATCGGTTCAACTGGCGGGAATGCACTTCCTGTCGAGATGGCCTCCTTTACGGCGTCGATGCAAAACGCAAATAGCGCCGTACTTCGCTGGTCAACAGCGACAGAGGTCAATAATCTGGGCTTCGAAGTGGAGCGCAGAGCAGACGGATCGTCAACATGGATAAAAGTTGGCTATGTGGCCGGTGCTGCCACGAGCAGCTCGCCGAAGGATTATAGCTTCCAGGATGCTTCTCTTGCTCCCGGTGTATATATCTATCGTATTAAACAGATCGACAACGACGGTACGTTTAGATATTCCGCAAGTACACAGGTAGATGCCGGTGTATCGAAGGGATTTGAACTGCTGAGCAACTATCCGAATCCATTCAATCCGGAGACCAATATCCGTTTCTCAGTACCGGAGAACGGCTTTGCGACACTGAAGGTGTTTAACATGCTTGGCCAGGAAGTTGCGACACTGTTCAGCGGTATGGCAACGGCCGGTCATTACATTCCTGCGACATTTAACGCAGGCGGACTTGCCTCCGGTGTCTACTTCTCTCGCTTGGACTTTAATGGAAAGAGCATTGTGCAGAGAATGCTGATGACCAAATAATGTAATTATTCTGTCAGAAGTCCCGCAGTTTTTCATGCGGGCGTGATGACAAGATAGGAACAAATATCCCCAGAGGGAATCAAGACGAACAATATTATTCCTGGAGCATGAGAATGGGACAAGATCTTACGATGACAAGGCGTAACTTTATTGCATCAACGTCCAAGGCGGTGACGGGGGCCGTACTCGTGAGTCACATGCCGACAACACTCTCCGCATTGCAGGTTGGCAAGAAACGAAGACTGGCAATGGTCGGGACCGGACATCGTGGTTCTGGAATGTGGGGCAAAAGTGTCGTTGAGTCATATGGCGATCTCGTTGAATTCGTCGGTTTGTGCGACATCAACCCCGGGCGTGCAGAAACTGCAAAGAAAATGATGGGAGTTTCCTGTTCGACATTTACAAATTTTGAAGAGATGGTGGCAAAGACGAAACCTGAGATGGTAATCGTCACGACGGTGGACGGGACTCATCACACGTTCATTGCAAAAGCGCTGGAGATGGGATGCGATGTCATTACAGAGAAGCCGATGACAACGGATGAGGTGAAGTTGAAGCTTATCCTCGACGCACAGAAGAATTCGAAAAACAAGATCATCATGGCGCATAACTACCGTTATACACCGACTCGTGCGAGGATTAAGGAACTCCTCATGCAGGAACGCATCGGGCGGGTCACATCGGTTGATTTCCATTGGTATCTCGACGTGTATCACGGAGCGGACTATTTCCGGCGGTGGCATCGCCTGCGCGAATGTTCCGGCACGCTGTTGAATCATAAGGCCTCTCATCACTTCGATTTGCTGAACTGGTGGATCGATTCAGATCCTATTGCTATTCATGCCTTTGGTGCACTCGAATTCTACGGAAAGAATCATGAATTCCGGCATTCTCATTGCCGTCCATGCCCGTTCAAAGAGAAGTGTAAGTTCTACTGGGATATGACGAAAGACCAGCGATTGATGGATCTTTATGCTGCCAATGAAAAATATGACGGTTATATGAGAGATGGCTGCGTCTGGAAGGAAGACATCGATATTTTCGACAAGATGGCTGTGCAAATCCAGTACGCGAACAACGTGCAGGTCAGTTATTCGTTGACCACCTATTCCCCGTATGAGGGATTCAGAATAGCATTCAACGGAATAAAAGGGCGTTTGGACTTCTGGATGCATGAACGACAACCCTGGCCCATGGAGAACTATGATGAAATTCAGGTGACGGATAATTTCGGAAAAGCAGAGTTTATCCGCCTTCCGTATGTCGAAAGCGACCATGGTGGTGCTGATCCTCTCATGAAAGATAAAATCTTTAAAGACCCATTATTGCCCGACCCGCTCAAGCAGGCAGCGAATGTGCGAGATGGTGCCATGGCGGTGCTTATTGGTGTTGCGGCACGAAAAAGTATTGATTCGGGAAATCCGGTCCGAATTTCAGAACTGACAGATATTGTTCCGCAAGCGAGGAAACCTGAATAGAACAGTTGAATCATTCTCGGGCAGATCATTTTCCTATGTTCGTTTCATCTGTACCGAAATTAGACAATTCTTAGATGTTGTCGATGCGTAATATGAAAGGGGAAAAATGAAAAATAGTCCAATACACCTCCCACGATTTTCGATGGGTATCGGCGATCGATTCGGGATGGAAGGACGAGCACAAGTACGGGCTTTAAAACTTGCACTCGATAAGGGAGTGGAAGTAATCCCTGTCTGGAACAAATCCAATCGCGAACATACAATCATAGGAACTGAACCCCTTGCTGCGAGAAAGGAAGCAGACTCAGCAGTCCGAGATGAAGGGTGGAGATTGCCATATTTCTGCGATGCAGATCATGTCGGCCTCTCAACAGTAGATCGGTTTGTAGATGTTTGTGATTTCTTTACACTCGATGTAGCTGATTTCATCGGCAAAGCTGCGCCTGAAAAAGAGATAGAACAATTTGTCAAAGCAATTACGCCGTTTACAGGAACCTTACGGCATCCAATGCTTGAAGGCGAACTCACAGTGTCGAAGGAGAACCTTCGCAAATTTGCGAATAAATATTTGTACGCCATTCAAGAAGCAAGCAAGACCTACACTCATATCAAAGAGAAAAAAGGTGAGGGCAAGTTCATCACCGAAGTTTCTGTGGATGAAGCATACAATCCCCAAACTCCCTCGGAGTTATATCTCTTTCTGGCAGGGTTGGCGCATATGGGCATCGCTGCTCAAACGGTAGCACCAAAATTCTCCGGAAAATTCCTCAAGGGAATTGATTATGTCGGGAATGTGGTAGCGTTTGCAAAGGAATTTAAAGAAGACCTTGCTGTTATTTCACTTGCGACGAAAACATTCGCCCTTCCGAAGGATTTGAAACTCAGTGTACACTCGGGCAGTGATAAATATTCGCTCTATCCTCATATCTATTCATTATTGAAGCAGACCGGAGCCGGTGTTCATGTAAAGACTGCGGGAACAACGTGGCTTGAGGAAGTGATCGGCCTGGCATCGGAAAAGACAACCCTGCCCCTTGTAAAGAAAATCTATGCACTGGCGTTCGATCGGATTGATGAACTCCGCAAACCATACGAAACAGTCGTAGAAATTGAACAACAAAAGCTTCCATTGCCGTCGAAGGTTGCTCAGTGGTCTTCTTCAGAATTTATAGGGGCTTTGAAACATGAACAAGGAAGCCCAACGCTTGACCGTAATTTCCGTCAACTGGTTCATATTGCATTTCGAGTGGCGGCAGAACTCGGGGATGAATTCCGGCAAGGACTTTTGACTGCCCGAGTCAGCATCGAACACAATGTGACGCAAAACCTCTACACCAGGCACATCGAACCGCTTTTTGTCGGGAAATAGGATTCAAGGATAGGTGATGGTAAAGAACCTCCGGAGGGTAATTTCTGGAGGTTTCTCTCATGGAAAAAGAATTAATTCTCTTTTCATCCTTTTGGGCTATTACTTCTCAAGAGAGGCATTGGTATACTTTATCACGGTTCAAGGGATGATTTTTCTCTTCCTAGACCGCAAACAGTCGCCTTACAGGATAAATAAGGTGCACTATGTGGATAGGAATTGCAATCATTGCGTATGTTATCGGTGTGATTTTGGTCATACGGTTGTTTCAATCCGTTCATCGATGGGATGAAGAGATTCGATCGATGGAAAATTTGCCGAAGCGTGCCAGCAGAAGAGAAGTAGTTCATTATAGACCAGCGGTCTAAGGAACGTTTTGGTCAATTGTTGGATCTGAAAAAGACTGGTGATGCCTGTCGCTGGGAGCTTGCGGTGGGGAAGCCATGCGGTGAATAAAAATATCCGACTTGAAGCCATATCCCATTCACTGGAGCGCTCCACTACGTCTGGCGTGGTTCTGATTTTTCATCCCCCCAATAAATACAGTTGTTGGCCAATGTCTCAACTGTTGAACGAAGTAAGCGTTTGTATCAGAGCAATAACACTGCTCGTAGTTTTATAAAGCACCATCCTATTTCTTCTTTTATCTAGGGAGAAGCGTCGATTCTTCTAAAAAAAGGATTAACCCTTTTTCCATCCTTTCGGTCTATTACTTCTCTGTGCAGTCCTCGGTATACTTGTTTACGGTTCGGAGTAGGGTTTCATCTCTGCACGATCGATGTGTATCTTTATTGATGAATCCTTCAAAAAAAAGGATGTACGCGATGAAGTGGGAAAGAATTGAAAAACAATCAAAGAAACAAAAAGTAAAAGTTTTTCATTACCTGGAGAAATTACTAAATAACGATCTCGATGCTATCTCGATAGCGGTGTGGTCAGTTGGAAATTCATAACATTGGGGAGTTGGCCGTTTGTGATGATCACGACGCCAGCAGATAAAGTGCTCCTCCTCGGTGATACACAAATCGTCAAGCGTGCGGTAGATGTTCGAGCAAAAATTTGGGATGACAAGGGCGTTGTTTCGGCATCCATGCATATCGATGGTGAACTGGCAGTGTCGATGGATCGCATCGGCGAGACACAAATGTGGAGAGCGCGCTTTGAAGCGGCCAAAGTTTCCGACGGTAACCACAAGATCATGGTAAAGGTGACTGGTGCGGCCGGCAACAAGGACCAAGACGTAGTTACCGTAACGGTTAACAAGTCTGGTTCCGTCCCGCAAGTGAAGCGGTCATTTGGACCGGAGGGTAACTCTGTTGGTCGTTATACCGAAAAGGGATTGATGGGCAATCACATCACGAAGTCTGGGTATTCTGATAAGGGCAGCAAGAGTCGAAAGCCATGAAACCAAGGGGGCAAAGCGAGCCTTGCAAAGTGAATGAGCTGGTCACCGTAGTTAGCCTGCAGGAGGACACGATGAAAGTAACATTGGCCGATGATGAGTTTGGAACACCCGTTTCGAATCCTTGTGCGGCAATCATAATAATCGCTCATGAGACCATATGTTGAAATCAAAATTCATAATATATATTCTATTTTGTGTTCTCGGAATACTCAGCACCCATGCACAGGTGAAAACTTCGGTACTCATTCAGTCTACGGACGAGGATGAGAGGATCGATATCTCTGTCGACAAGTCGATTTACTTTCCGGGTGACACGGTTCTTTTGATCATTCAACGAAACGATAATACCGCAACAGCGGGAATCATTACTCCGATACTGCTGATCGAAGGAACAACGTTCAAATCCGTCGGACGGCTGAGATACCGTACTGTCATCCCCAATAATACAACACCAGGATTATATCCCATCGGGCTGAGAGTAACGGACGCCGACAGGCGGCGATTTCGGTATGAAACGGATTGTATTGTAACGGTAGAAGAACACCAGGACGTTGAGCAACTGAATCGATACATCAGCATTATCCCAGAAACCGGCAGCAATAATATGCGGACAGCGGTGACACTGGATCGCGAACAAGTCCGAAATCTGGAGGTGCGGTTTCAACGCGATAGTATTCGGCTTGGCATGGGACCCCAATTCCTGAGAATAACGACAACGATACTTGTACGTGAAGGTCTCACGGCTCCATCATACGAACGACGTGTCGTCACCTATCGAAGTCATGGGGATCCTAATAAAGACCGTGCCATGTTCATTCAGTATCGCACCGCCTACGGTGTGTTCGCCAATATCCGTCCCGAGGAACTTGAACATGTTCTGGTCCCGGTAGACTCACTACCTGATTGGGCAATTCTTGGAATTCATATCGAACCCGACTACACCATCAAAATCGGCGCAGTAGATCGTTCGAACACGATCTCACAATATTTTAGGGTGAGGGGGCCGAAAATGGAAATAGCATTATCGCTCTCCATCCCCAATGTGTTGTTCGATACACGGGTTGAGGATCCGACGGTATACGGAAATTATTGCGCGATGGTGCGGTTCTATTTTGTTGATGGAATAACCGGCAACCGATTTCCTGTCAACGCGGGAATAGGAATGTTTGGCGTCAATTCACCCATAGATGTCGGCATCGGGAGAGGCGGTTTTGCCTTGTCGTTGTCTCTGGATATCGCGGAGATGATACGAATAGCCAATATCGGGTTGACCAGAAAAGTAAATATTGGATTGGAATGGGACCCGTTTATTCCCATTAAGAAAAAAGGACGATTATTATTTGTCTCGCAATTCGGTTTTTCATTTTGACCGAGAGAACATAAGAATGACAGGCGAAAATGATTCCGTCTCATTTTACGGGCAATAGGAAGAATGGTGAGAACGAAATGTGTTGGATATGATGTTGAACAGGGAGATGCACAATGAATACTGTCGGATTATTAAGTCCCTACACCCTGAGGAACATTGAAATTAAAAATCGAATTGTTATGGCGCCGATGACACGCTCACGCGCAATAAGCAACATTCCCAACGATCTGATGGCGGAATATTACGGACAGCGTGCTGCTGCAGGACTCATCATTACCGAATGGTCTCGGTTATAGCCGAATCCCGGGTATCTTCAGTGATGTACAGGTGGAAAGCTGATGAACTATAAAGACTATTATAAAGATTTAGGGGTTGGAAAGACCGCAACGCCTGCAGAAATAAAGAAAGCGTACCGAAGGCTTGCCAACAAATATCACCCTGACAAAGCAAAAGGAGATAAAGCACTCGAAGAGAAGTTTAAAATTATCAACGAAGCGAATGAAGTCCTCAGTGATCCGGTGAAACGAAAAAAGTACGATCAGTTTGGCGCGGATTGGAAACAGTATGAAGCGGCCGGAGCGCAGCCGGGAGGATTCGATTGGTCAAAGTATGCAAGGGATCGCGGTGGACAAACACGCGGAACGAGGCCGAGTGAATCTGATTCGATGTTTACAGACGAGGGTGCCAATGATCTTTTTGAGATGCTCTTTGGGCAACGCAGCGGCCAGCAACGGGGAAGGCGGAGCGCCGCTTTAAAAGGAGAGGACATTTCAGCAGAGACCATCCTGACGCTGGAAGAAGCATTCCATGGAACGTCGCGGTTCATCCAGCTGGATGGTCAGACGATCAAGGTGACGATCAAACCAGGCGTTGCTGATCGGCAAATGTTGAGAATTGCCGGCAAGGGGGGAGGCGGATCAAACGGAGGTCCAAACGGTGACCTTTACATCACTGTTAAAGTCGCATCACATCCCGAATTTCAGCGCAGAGGAAATGATCTTTACTGCGAGAGGCCAGTTGATCTCTATACTGCAGTACTCGGAGGCAAGGCGCGCATCAAGACCTTTAAGGATACAGTCAATGTCGATATTCCCAAAGAAACGCCCAACGGTAAGATGCTGAGACTTCTGGGCCTCGGAATGCCGGTCTATGGGACAAAAAAAGAATTCGGGAATCTATATGTAACCCTCATCATTCAGTTGCCCGACCATTTGACAGAAGAAGAAATTGAACTGTTCGGGAAGTTAGCGTTGTTACGGAAATAGGTTCCATTCCTGGTTACAGCAGTTGCCTTTTCTTCTCAACCTTTCACCACAAAACCACGCCATTCGAAATCTGTTGCACACGAGTTAACGTCAGGCTGAAGGGATAAATCCTGCCGAACGGAACCTTCATGAGGTCTGATAGAATTAATGTGGAGAATATAGTCAAAATTAAATACTTTGAATTGATTTTTATATTTGGTTATCTTTAAATGTTAAACCGCTATCGGTTTGATGAATTTTGCACACAGGAACACTGAAAGTCCTTTTTCAATGAAAAAAATTAGAATACTCGTCATTGAAGATAATCGTGTTTTGCGCGATGGGATTGCCATGATGCTCAATGGACAGGCAGATATGCATGTCGCAACCACCATCGGAAGCGGTAATAATGTGCTGCAGAAAGCAGGGCAGACAAAGCCTCATGTGATTCTGATGGACGTGGGAATGAAAAATTTTAATGAACTGTCTGTTGTAGAATTAGTAAGGAAAAACATCCCTGAAGCGAAAGTGATCGGCATGGGTTTTATACCGTCGCAATCAGATATCGTTGAGTTCGTAGAGGCAGGGGCGTCAGGATTCATTTTAAAAGACGCAACGGTAAAGGAGTTTCTCGGGACCATTCGCACAGTGGCAAAAGGAGAAAAAGTTCTCCCCCCCTCATTGACAGGTTCCCTCTTCTCCCATGTTGTTGAACATGCTCTTAAGAAAGGGAAGGGGACCATAACCCATGCCGTGCGGATGACGAAACGGGAACGTGAAATTATTGTGTTAATCGCCGACGGGCTCAGCAACAAAGAAATTGCTCAACAGCTCAATATCGCTACCCATACCGTAAAGAGTCATGTCCACAACATCATGGAAAAATTAGCATTACACAGCCGCCTTCAGATTGCTATACACTCCCGCGGCGACGAGATCTTCTAATCCACTTCCGATCGACCCTTTCACAAGCATTACCATCGATTCTCATCAATAAACGTACTTTGTAGTCATTCTGTCGAAGGCTGGGTTTCTAACTGAGCTTCCAGTATTCCCGTATGTTATCACCGAATGATACGCTGACCCCTTCCCCGCATCAGCACATCCCGGCAAGTCTGGTGTTCATCGCAGCGGAGCGCACTTCATCTTTGAAAAGGATTAACTCTTTTTTCATCCTTTCGGGCTATTACTTCTCATCGCCGTCCTCGGTATACTTGTTCACGGTTAAGGAGACGTTTTTCTCCCCGCATTGGCCGGGGGGGGTCTTTACAGATGGAAACGTGAGAGGAAAGGAACTGACACAATGAACTGGGATCGAATTGAAGGGCAGTGGAAGCAGCGAAGAGGAAAAGCTGTACACCATTGGGGGAAACTCATGAACGACGAGCTTGCTGCCGTCGCCGGGAAGCACGAACAGCTTGTAGGAATGCTCCAGGAAAAATACGGAATTGCCAAAGAGGAATCCAGGCGACAAGCTGATGAGTTCAAAATAATTGTCAACCACTTGAAAAAGTCTAATGCCGATCTGGTAAGATCGAAAAAATCATTGCATAAAAAAATAAAGAAGTCAAATGGACAATCGGTGAAAGCAAAAGCATCACCGAGGAGAAGAAAATCATCATGACCAGGCGTGCGATCTACGTAGCAAAAAGAATAGTGATGTTTTTAAGAACTCTAAGAGGTAGCTCGAGATCCTAACAATTAGTGGTTGAGTGACAAATAAAAAGGTACCACCCTTTTAGCGGTAAAAT
>CAZYYD010000059.1:0-21278 GCA_964651225.1 uncultured Ignavibacteriaceae bacterium | reverse complement strand
TTTTAGAAGCTAAATCTCGCTCTTTTTACCCACTCGGTTGGGAGAAGAGCCTAAATTCCATTGAGAGAAAAAAGATCATGAAACGCTGGCATGTAATACTCATCGTCGTCCTGCTTCTCGCGGTGGCTGGCATGCAATTTATTCCGCCCGAAAAAAATGTTTCCTCCAGGCAGAAGGGAGCAAAGATCTCTGCCCGCTTTTCCCTCCCTGAAGATCTGAATCAAATACTCCGCAACTCCTGCTACGATTGCCACAGCAACAATACACGATATCCGTGGTACGCAGATATCCAGCCAGTCGGATGGTGGCTTGCAGGTCATATTAAAGATGGCAAGCGGAAATTGAACTTTGATGAATTTTCAGCATTGTCTCCCCGCCGACAGTATCGCAGGCTCAAGGAAATTGAAGAACAATTGGATAACAATGAAATGCCGCTGACATCTTACACCCTCGTTCATCGATCTGCAGTTGTCCTGCCGGAAGGGAAAGCGAAAATTATTCAATGGTGTGAAGCAATGCGTGATTCCATGCGGGCGCACTTTCCGCTGGATAGTCTTGAGCGAAAACCACAGCGGAATTAGTGCATTTGGTTTAATGTGCAACTGGTTCCTTGCGTTGTATCGTCTCAATCATTCATTCTCTATGCTCCTCTGTTCGTATCTATTTAATCCAAAGTACATTTAGGGATAGACCATCCTTTGCTAGGCATTCTTTTTCTTTCGTGTTGATGGTTCTTGCTCTGCCCCGCATCTTTCCGTACCTTAGTATTACTATGACAAAGAAAAACCTTAAAGGGCTCGATCTTGCTGAGCTTCAGATCTTCATTGAAGGACTGGGTGAAAGGAAATATCGAGCTGCTCAGATCTATGGATGGCTCTATGCTGCTGGCGCACAGAACTTTGATGAAATGACAAATATTTCCAAAGAGTTCCGAAACACACTCTCTCAATCAGCGCAAATCACAAATCTCAAATCTGAAATCCAAAAAGTCTCCGATGACGGGACGGCAAAATTTTTATTTCAGCTTGAAGACAGACTGGCAATCGAAAGCGTTCTGATCCCCGGGAAAAAACAAGCATCGGGTGGGGAGAATCGACTGACATTGTGTGTCTCCACGCAAGTCGGCTGTCCGCTTGATTGCAAGTTTTGCGCGACAGGAACGATGGGATTTACAAGAAATTTGACGGCAGGTGAAATCATCGATCAGGTCATTCAGGTGCAGCGGAAGAGTCTCCAGCGTATCACCAATCTCGTCTATATGGGCATGGGCGAACCCATGCTGAATTATGACAACGTGATGAAGTCTATCGAGATCATCAATGATGACCGGGGACTCAACATCGGCGCTCGGCATATTACCATTTCCACGGCCGGGTATGCCGATAGGATCCGTCAAATGGCAGATGAAGAACGACCCGTCAAGCTAGCACTTTCACTCCATTCGCTGGATAATGAAAAACGCACCAAGCTGATGCCCATCACAAAGAAATATTCCGTCGATGTTCTGATTGAGGCGCTGGAATACTATTATCATAAGACGCGCCGTCGACCAACATTTGAATACATCCTCTTTGATGGCTTCAACGATACCGCTGCCGATATCAAAGCGTTTGTAAAACTGAGCAGGCGGATCCCGTGCAAAGTGAATATTATCCCGTTCCACTCGATCGAATTTGCACATCCCTCCGGAATTGGTGCATCGCTCACACCAAGTTCTCCGGTGCGTATTGAAGCATTTGCTGATGCATTGCGTGAAGCCGATATCACGGTCATGGTGCGGGGGAGTTCAGGCCAGGATATCCAGGCTGCATGCGGTCAGCTGGCGGTTCTTAAATCGAAATCAAAAGTCTAAATCGCAGAAAGTGCAGACTATGAAACGATTCGTTCTCCCATGTATTCTCATTGCAGGTCTGGTGCAGTGTTCTTTTTCCCAGGGTGAATTTCTCCAGCGGGGCCAGAGTAATTTTGGAGCGGGAATAGGATTCAGTACGAATAGTGAAGTCCAGGGATGGAATTTCTCTGCAGGTTATTCCTACCGAGCGTTTCTCGATGCGAATGTGTCATATTCGAAAGCAAATGGTGGCAAGGTTCAAGGTGCAGTTCTCACTCCCCGTATAGCATATTATCCTCTTAAACAGGAAGATGCTCAGGGGGCACCAACGATAGCGCTTTCCTTAGGGTACAGTGCTTACACATCCCGGGAGACCAACACGTACTACGTACCTGACTTAGGAGCCGCAACCTATCATACATTTACAACGATCGAGGATCAAAAAATCAATGCTCTTCTGTTAGGCGTGACCACCCAGCGAAGGACGGGATATTGGAAGGTTTTCTTCTTTCAACCGGTATTCGGCGCTGAATTAGCTGTGAAGAATCATGGCTGGGATTTTGCACTTCGATGCGGCGTTGCGATCGGTACAAGAATAGTACAAGGACCCATCCTGATTCTTACACCAAGCCTGGAACGCCGATCCGGTCTAACAACTCTCGTCTTCACCCTTGGCGCAGTATTGTAATGAGTTCATTTTTCATACCCTATTAAAGATCTCTTGTTTCAAACAGATTTTTTCTCCAGCATTTAGTAAACGAACTCCTCTCTTTCTCATCTCCTGTTGCGTTATTATAGGATGCAATAGCGAGATTCCTTCAGGAAGTATTCTAAAGCATCCTTTCGCAGGGAGTTTGTCCATGACAATTTTTCCCGTACATTACATTCAATCGTAATTCCAATGCTATTCACAAATAAGAGACGACGAACGAACGTATGAAAATCATTCTTTTTGGTCCTCCGGGTGTGGGTAAAGGCACCCAGGCAAAATTACTTGTCGAAGAATTCCAATCGGCACATATTTCCACCGGCGATTTGCTGCGCGAAGCAGTGAAGAACAAGACGGACCTTGGTATCAAAGCTAAATCATTCATGGATGCAGGGAACCTGGTCCCTGACGAAGTGGTCATCGGTCTAATCGAAGAAGTACTCAAATCGAATGAAGCGCGTGAGAACTTTATTCTTGATGGGTTCCCTCGGACATTGCCGCAAGCCGCAGCACTTGATCAGCTTTTCATCAAACTCGACATTTCCCTGGACAGTGTTATCAGTCTTGAAGTAGACAATGAAGAAATCATCCATCGACTCGACCAGCGACGACTCTGCCGCGGCTGCGGCCGTATCTACACCATCGCGCGCATCGGTGCAGATTTGAAATCGTGCCCTCAATGCGGCGGTGAACTCTATCAACGTGATGACGACAAACAGGGCCCGGTCCGAAGGAGATTGGATGTCTATCAGCAGCAGACGAAGCCTCTCATAGAGTATTATCGTGAAACAGGACGGCTCGTTCCTATTAATGGCATGGATGAGATCGGTTTTGTTCATAAACTGATTCTCGATGCTCTTTATAAAAACAGGAAGTGATGAAGCCGTATCAGCCCAGGCCTCTCTCGAATGAACCGCCGTATGTGATTGCCCACCGCGGGATCTCGGCCAAGACGCCGGAGAACACACTCGCTGCATTTAAGCGGGCTGCTGCCTTTACCGGTATTGATATGATTGAACTTGATGTGCGCCTATCAAAAGAGGAAGAGGTTGTTGTCCTCCATGATCGGACATTGCAGCGAACTTCTACAGGTAATGGTCCGGTGCGAAATTATTCGCTGAAAGAGATCAGATCGTTCGATGCCGGTTCGTGGTTTCATCCGGCATTCGATGCTGAACGTATCCCAACGCTCCGTGAAGTTTTCCAGCAGGTAGGCGAACAACTCTGGGTGGATGTCGAAATTAAATCAGACTGGCTTTATCGGGAACGGACCGGTGTGTTAGAAGAGAAAGTGCTGGAGGTGGTCCAGAGTTGCGGAATGGATGATCGTGTACTTTTTTCCTCGTTCGACCATCAGCTTCTTGCAAGCCTCAAGCGCAGAAAACCCTCAGCCGTTACCGGTGTATTGTACAACTTTTCACATGATTTCGGACGATTGCCATCAAAACTCGCTGAGCGTGTCGGCGCATCGGTTTTTGTCTGTGCCAAACGGGAATTGACACATCGCATGGTCGATGACGCGCACTCTCATGGTCTTGCCGTCTATGTCTATACACTGAATTCCGTGAGTGATGCAAAGAAAGTGCTGGCATATGGCGTAGACGGCATTATGTCAAACAGTGCGGATGATGTCATTGATGTCATAAAGAATTTCCGTACCAGCGGCTGATTCTTTTGTTGAAGCTCGAGCAGGAGTTTCTTATATTCTCGTTGTGTTTTATCAGGATGGATGCTCGGATCACATAACCGAAGGGAATTCTCAGCCAAGTGAAACGCATTTCTCAGGTTCTTCTCAGCATAAGTATTTTCCTCTCACTTGCATGTGATATCAGTGATCGTCCGATCACCGATCCGACCGAAATGTATGAAAAGGCGGTCGTTCTCATCCAGGAACAATCGTTCAAACAGGCGGAGCCGCTGTTAGAACAAGCCGTCCAATCGTTCCGTGATCTCAAAAAAAACGACCAGCTCACCGAAGCTCTGACATTCCTTGTTCAAACCAGACTGGCACTTGGCGAATTCCGCGCCGCCTTCTCTGCATCGGAGCAGGCATCTGTGTTTATGCGAAAAGAAGGAGATGTCCATGGTGAGATAAAGCTGGCTCTGCTGGAGGGAGATCTGTACGCTGCAATGCTTATGCCCGATCAGGCCATAGCCCGCTATCGAGCTGCGTTCTCCAGCGCGACGGCTTTTGATGATACACGCGCTTCCGCAGAAGCACAACTCAATCTTGCCGGCATGTTGAAAAGAAGCGGTGATATCGATGAAGCTTTAGAAACATTCAAAAATGTTCTCGCACAGACACAGTCGAGCGGCGACTATTCCCAGGTCGCGGCGGCACTACTCGGAATCGGGAGTATTTATCGCACACAGCATCGGTACGTAGAAGCTATCAACTCTTTGACACAGGGGGTGGCGTCGACCAGTCGTACACGCGATCCTCTGCTTGTTGCCCGTTTGCAGGCAGAAATCGGACTTCTGCACTCCAATCAGAACAATACCAATGCTGCGCTTCGGGATTATCGTGATGCCATCAACATCCTCCGGCGGGCTCGTACCGGCAAAGACCTTGAGACAGTTATTCTCTTCCGTCTCGGGAATCTCTATGAAATCAACAGTAGATTCATCGAAGCAAAGCGGTACTATTCTGATGCATTGGAATTAGCACGTTCCCAGGGGGATCGGATCGCGGAAAATTATCTGTATATCTTTTTGGTCCGCTGTAATTTTGCCATGATGACTCCGGAACAGCAGAGGGAACAACGAGAAAAGCTTTGGCAGTCCTACGAACAGATTGCAAGGAAATTTCAGGAATGTCATCATATCACCGGTGAAGGGTATCTATACACTCGGCTTGGTAAAGAGTATGAAGCTGCGGGTGATGTAAACAGTGCCCGTGATTTTTATTTGAAAGCGGTAATACTTGACCAGAATTCACTGACTGAATACTCTGACAAAGAACTTCACACGCCGTATCAAGTAGCGCTTGGCATCGTTCCTTCCCACGAGGATTGGTACAGACTCCTCAGCGCCCTTTTGATCAAAGTACAGCGGCAAGAAGAGGCGTTAAAGATTATTGAATTTATGAGGACAAAACAACTTGGGGCAAGGTTCCAAAATCTCGATGTTACACTTCGTTATCCCAAGTTCAAGGAACAGACAAAAGATATACACGGCCGCCTGAGAAAGGCGAAGATACTTGAGGTCGAATATACAGCTCGGTCTGCCAGCAGACAGCGCTCGTCCGATGGGAAGGAATTGACGATCCTGCATGCAGAACTTGAATCTCTGAAACAGGCGATCCGCAAAGAATCCCGTCAGATCACAATAGAATATCCGAATTATGAAACGTTAGTTTTGTCTTCTCCGGTGGAACCAGCATCACTCCGGAAAAATATTCCTCGCGGGACGTTAGCAGTTGAATTTCTTCCAACCGAAGATATTCTTTATATTTTTGCACTCACACGCACCAAACTTGTGGTCCGATCATCAGCGATTAGGCACGAAAACCTCATCCAGCTGATGACGGAATATAAAAGACTTCTTCAAGATCCCACTGTCTATTCGGGAGAAGCCGGTGAGGCCAGCGTTACTTCCATGACACGCTTTGCAGTGTTGTCGACGCAATTATATGAAATCCTCCTTCGTCCGATCGATGATCTGTTAGAACGAAACCTCGTCATCGTTGCCGACCGGGAGATGGATGGATTTCCTTTCCACGCTATCGAACGGCAGGATAGCAAAGGAAATGTGAAATATGTGATCGAATTGACAAGTGTCGATTATATTCCATCGCTCGCATCACTGAATTATCGGACGGTTTCCACTGTCCGCCTGCAGGCTGTCGTCGCATTTGGAAATCCGACAGGAAAAAATTGGTCGGTAGACTATGAACTTCGCGACATCCGCAGTTTCTTCAAAGGTGCAGATGTTATGGTGGGTTTGGAAGCATCATGGGATAATCTAAAGTCTGTGAAGGCTGATATTCTCCAGCTTTCGACAGAGTTTAGCCATCGAAGCGCTGAACGTCCGCTGGGAGACATGGTCTTGTCGAATGGTTTAATGGTAGAACAATCAACCACGGTGCCCTTTGAAAAACTCTCTGAACATGAAGCTGTTCCCGTTATGATTCTATCGAATCAATATGGCCAGGGTACAGGTCTTTCGGCGGAGCATGCATTGCTGCTTCGTATCAATGGATCTTCGGATGTATTCTTCAACGCATGGCTGGCTGAACGGAAAGCCGGGAAATTCTTCAGCGAATACTTTTTTACACATCTTGCCAATGGCTTGGCTCCCGGAGATGCATACCGGCAGGCGCTCCTGAACCTCATCCGCACACGCGAGGTCAGTCATCCGCGCTCATGGGGACAGTTCTTTCACTTTGGAGTGGGATAGCCCCAAATTGTTGATAATTTTTTTATTCGAATCATCTCTCCTTTGATCCTAGATACAGAATTCTCATATGTCTAGGCCGTCATATTCTTTTTTTCTTTCAGCAATTGGAGTATGTATACTCGCCTGTTGCTTGCATGCCATTCTATTTAGTTTTGGATTCTATGCAATTTCAGCCGATGAATCGGGTAGGACACTCGATGCCTATCAATGGGCATCCGATCATACCCGCCAATCTGAAGTTTGGTTGCCTTACTCAGCAGTGACAACCGGTCTAGCACTAAGCCTTTGGAAAAATCTATTTATTGTGCCCAGAATATTATGCTTATTCTGGGGGTGCTGTACTGTTCTCGCCTTGGCATGTTACTCGTATGAGTTGTTTCGGGATAAACAGGTAACAATTATCACTTCATTTGCTGCAACCTTATTTCCGCCACTATTAATTCTTTCACATGTGCCATTACCCGACATTACTTTTATTTTTTTTATCGTTTTGAGTATGTATTTTTTCCTGCGTTGGTCAAAATATAAAGGTTCTTATTCCTTATATCTTACAGCTTTCTGTTTGACTATGAGTTCATCTATACGATATGAAGGATGGGCGTTCGTTTTGATGTTTATTTTAGGAATGATTCTTGAGTTCATATATAATCAAAAGGAAAAGACCAAGGATCAAAATGCGGCCATTCCGTTCGCTATTCTATTATCAGCATGTTTCCCGATTTTTTGGATGACAAATTCAATATTATTAACAGGAAATCCGATTTCATTTGTTGTCCAAACAGGGCATTATTTTTCAGCGATAACGAAAAATTCTATTTTGAAGTTAATCTGGCACAATGTTGGGGCACAATTTGTCGTGCAAAATCTTTTAACATTGAACTTTCTAGGTTTGATTTCGATAATCCTTGCGTGGAAATCGCGTAAGGAGCTTCGGAAAGTCATAGAACTGCAATTTGCAGCGCTTATTTGTATGATAGTAATTTCAATTATAGCACATACGCTACCCACGCATAACTCTTGGCGCATAGCGGTAGTGTGGAATTGCCTGCTTCTACCTTTTACAGTGTTTTGGCTGTTCACTTATTTCAAATCTGATAAAAATAAATCAAGTTATTTTCGGTATATACTATCCTTGTTGATTGGACTTTCATTTTGTATTCAAATGGGACGAATGTCTAGCCTCTCTTCGTTTTCACAAAATGACTATCATGTAGGGAAAGAATTGGAAAAAAGAATAAGCGTGAGTAATCAAAACGGAAACATGGTGCTTATTGAGTCGTCTGCATGGAATTATCTTCATGTTATTACGGTATCTCAGCATCCAGAATTATTTATTTATAATTCAGGGTTTAATCCAAATTATCCGGAACATTTTATTGTAAATCCCCCTAACGATGTTGATTGTTCGAAACTAGCAGATCTTCACATTCGTTTTCTTGTTTTCAGAACCGATCTTTATAAAAAGAAAATAGAGAAAACGAGGAATATTGAGAGGCTAAGTGAGCATGGTGAATGGACTTTGTATGAAGTATCGAAGGGAATAAAAGAAATCTACGAGAATAATTTATCGACCCATCTTAAAGAATAATAGTAAAACTACCGAGGTGCGATTCAATCATCCCAATGCGATAATAGTTCCACTGTCGAATATTGGGAAATATCCATGAAGAAATTAAAACTTGACTTTCACTCCCACAGAAAATGAATACATCTTCAAGTAGCTGCCGGGAGCGTAACTTTTTTCCTGATTGGTGTAATCCAAAGACGCAGTGAGGAGATAGTGAAGCCCTGCAGTTCGTTGCAGCCCGATTCCTATTGTCTGAGAGTTAAGATAAAAAACCTCCGTTGCACCATAACCGGTACTTGATTGGAGAGAACGCTCGTCAGGTGTGAATCCAGCACCCAAACGAAATGAGACGTATTCTTCGACATCGCCAAAAAAGTAACGTACCGCGACACTTGCCGATTTCGATGTGCCGGCATCCCCGGGCGTGAAATACGGCCGGAAGGAAAACCAAAAGCTTCCATAGTAGTACCCTAAAGTGCCGGTGTAAATATTCACGGTGCTTCCCAGACCAAAGTAGAGAGATCGGAATCCGAGAGATCCCTCAAAACTCGCTGGCAGATTGGCATAAAATTCTCCGCCGAATCGGTGTTTCGGAAAAAGCGGGCTGCTGGAAAAGCCGTAATTGAGATACGCGTACTTGCCGTCTGCGATACGCGGGTAGAAGTCAAATTCCAATTGGGTCCCCGCTTCTTCAAACCGATAGGAATAATTCAATCGTGCAAAGACGGAACCGTAAGGAGTACGGCGGTTGTACTGAATATAAACGTATTGCATCGGTGCCCGTTCGGGAAAAGCGTCGACAGCATAGTTTATTCCGATGCTCTGGAGAAGCGTCTTTGTGGCAATCTCCTGCCTCATCGATTCAATACCGTGTGCCGAGGGATGGATATCTTCCAGTGTGTTTAAAACATTCAGAGCTTCGCGGTCGCTGCCGAGATTTTTGAGCGCTCGCGCTTTCTTCAGGAGAAATTCCTCATCACTGGGATAATACCGTAATGCTTCGTTGGCGGTGTTCAGTGCCTCAGCGTTCCTATCGCTCCAAAATTCCACATCAAGAAGTGCAAGGTAGGCATCTTGATTGGATGGATTTGCAGCAAGCACCTGTTTCAATTCAATCCGTGCAGAATCATATTTTCCGTCCCATGCGTATGTCCTGCCAAGCAGAATGCGTATGTCATAATAGTCAGGACTCTTTTGGAGGGCAATCCGAAGCAGCATGCGTGCTTCTTCCCGCTGTTTGTTGAATGCTTTCTCGCGGGCAATCGCAAATATTTCATCGGTACCCATTTGTGCAGTATCCACCTGTGCGAGCAAGGGAAATGAGAGTATGCAAACGGCAATCATGAGGAACGATACACGGTGTTCACAAGATGAACGCTGAATATTTTTCATGGATATCCTTACAAGTTATAAAGCAAGCCGATTCTTCAGTGCTTGAGCTTCTTCATTCTTTGGATTTTGCTTGAAGATCTGACGGAGAATGGTTTTTGCTTCATCCGTATGCCGGAGATTCGCTAATGCCTGAGCTTTCCGAAAAAGGAGGGCTTCGTTCCCCGCATTCGTTGCCAGGGAGCTATCAGCTAAAGCCAATGCACGTTGATTCATCCCTGTCCAGAGTTCAATATCTACCAAAGCCGAGAGTGCATCGACATTGGTCGGCATTTGATGGAGAACCTCATCATAGAACGATCGAGCAGCCGCATAATCCTCCTCCCAAGCATACGTGCGCCCTAAAAGCATCCTTACATCGGTATTCCGCGGATTTGTGTTGAGGAGTTTCCTGCAAATAATACGAGCTTCTCCGAACCGTTTCTGAAAAGCAATAGTACGTGCATATTCAAACAATTGATCTGCATTCAAGCTGTCAAGTTTCATTACTGCAAAGAGCGAGTCATCGGTGGGGTTGTATAGCGCGTGCTGCATGTGTGGAAGCAAATTTGGATACAGCTGGTTGTGTTCGCAGATAAAACGATTCATCTGTTTAAACCGCGCCATTTTTGTCTGAAGAATGGTTCGAATACTGTCATTATCGATTCGTTCGGCTGCCCAGGGAGGTCTCAATCTATACGCTTGATCATCGGCAAGATAGTATAGACCATCGATGTAATCTATGAGTTCATTTTTGTTGCGCATGAGCGGCATGGAGTGGATGTTGCGGAATCCACGCGCAGTGTCGATCCCGCTGCTTAACCATGATGCTTTGGCGGGAATTTCGAGCCCGGATCGTCCGTGGAGAAATGCGAGTACCGACGGTGTAATATCGGAATGTGTGGAAATGGAAGAAAATGTCTGCGCCTCCGATATGAGAGGAGAATACACAATCAAGGGAACATGGAACCGGTCAATCTGCTCGCTAAGCGGCACAGGAATGAGCCGATGATCTCCCGTGATGAAGAAAATCGTGTTTGAGAAATCGATTTGTTGCTGATAGTCCTCGAAAAATGTACGGAGGGCATCGTCAAAGTACATGAGGGTGCAGAATACTTCTTTGTAGTTTCGGTATATTCTTTTTCGTTCTTCCTGCAAAGGAAGGGAGGCGAGACGTTTATCGAACCGTTCCCAGTAGGATTGTTGGTGCGGCGGCCTGAAAGGCTCATGCGTGCTGAGTGTCAGGTATATATCTAATCGCGGCGATTTCTTTTGTGCAGCGATGATTTCCAGGGAACGCTTGAAGACATCACCGTCGTCGTACCCCCAGCTGAAACCTTTTTCATTAGGTGAAGAACGTGTGTAGGATGGACCAAACTGATGCTGATCTAGAATAAAATCGATCCCCTGCCGGTCGAGGAAGACATCTTGAAGATCAAAGTTCGCGTTGCCGCCGTAGAAAAAATTTGTCTGATATCCTGCTTGTTTCAGAATGCTGATGAGTGTCTGGTGGGCGGGCATCTGTCCGCCAAGCTCCATGAATCCATGAGGACCATAGGGCAGAGAACCGAACATCGATGGCAGGACATTGAATGTCCGTCCTGCTGTACTTAAGAAATTCTCCCAATATAAACTACGCTTCGTTAATGAATCGATGAAGGGCGTGAAACCGCCGTATGCAGCACCTTCTCCGATGAAATCCCTGCCCAATCCTTCTACGATAATAAAGACGAGATTTGGATTTTCCGGATTTTGTTTAAAGAACCTCCCAAGTACATCACGGTAGGGGAATGAGCGGTAAAGTGGATATTGCCGGAATGGGGAACTCTGTAGTTCATCTGAGGCCGCAAAGTAAGTCCAGCTTTTCTGATAAAATAAAGCACTTTTATTGACGGCCAGGTTGAAATTTGCTTCCCGCTCAAACTGGCTGGGTGTCGGGCTCAGGATCGATGAGAAGAGGACGGAGGAAAAAATGATTCCATAAAAAGAAGCAACGGCTTTGTCGACAATGTGAATTTTATTGATGTACAGAAAGGCCGTGGTTCCGAGTCCAAGGATTATGATGAAAGGAAGAAAAGTCAAAATAGAAATATTTGCGGAAGATCCTATGGTGAGCGTGATTTCATTCCATGAGTAGCCGAAAAGATCTGCCCCCAGCGGGATGTTCGTATTGATAAAGTACCCGACAAGTCCAAGATGAATACAAAGAATCACGGCACTCATTAGCCCGAAGAAAATCCGAGCTGCCGTAAGGTTCCACAACGAAAGAAGAAGGAATGGAATGGCGATAATAGCACTAAAATTGAGGACGAAGACGATGTCATACGTGTTTCCCAGAAAGAAAGAGATGAACCAATGGGGCACGAGAGAGTGACTGACAGCTACAGCAATGAATTCGTAGATACGCATGAGGATAAACAGAATACACAGACCTACAGTAAGGAGGAAAAAATGTTGAGAGGGAATCAGAAGCCTTTGAGGTGTTTCTTGAAAAAAACTTTTCAAAGTGGCCATTGAGTTTTTCCGAATAATCTTTAGCGAGAAAAAATATTTCAGTATAAGATGGAGAAAAGTACCTTGAAATTCAATTTGTTGGTTTTCCGCTTCACTCCGGACGAGAGAATGACGGGAGAGTGAACGGTATTACATAATCTGCAGGATTCTTCTTTTGCTTCCCAGTTTGTGTACAAGATCAAATCTGGAAAGTTGCTTTTCTGGCAGAGCTAAAGAAATCAGAACCGGATGACTCGGACGCTGTGTCGAATCGTGCTAGGCCAAGAGATTGAAACCCGCAGAGCGCCGAGATGCGAATCTCGGCCGTGGAGAATCACTAAGTCTCTATTGCCAGCTGATTTTGAGTCGTCGTTCGTATTCCTTTTTCACATACTCATTGACCCAGTGATAGAATTGACCGGCGTCGGCGTCGTTGAAACCGGTCTTTCTCCAGGAACTCAAATACTTTTCGCTCTGTTTGAGAATTTCATTTTCAACAGGTATTAATTGCTGCCGTATGCCTGTCTTTTTTCTATTCTGAAGAAAAGCAACATCAAGATATTTGTTGCCGATTCCCTGGTGCGAAGGACACAATTTTCCTTTGAGCTTCAATGCCACGTCGCATAAGGGTGCAATACGCCTCACATCCGAAACGAGGATCGGCGGAAGAAAGCCATCTTGAACAATCCACACGGGTATAATAATTGAAGTCAATGGAAATCCAAGAATCGTCCACATCGTTGTCAATAATGGCTGCTCATGGTTCTTCACACCCTGGATGAGGATAGCTGCTGAAGTGGATGTGCGGGGAATAAAATCCTGGAAAGGCACGAAATGTGTATCCGTCGTGTCGTTGGGCAGAATCATCGATAGGTCGGTTTTTGTAAGCGAGTGTTTTAGATGATGGGGAACCGTTTCGATGAGAAATCGATACGTGAATTTGCCTTTTGCATATGTTTCCTTGAAGAGTGTTTCTTCGGTATTGAACCGAATATATCCGGCTCCTTTATCCTCAATTCCGCATACTGAATAATTTGTCCGCAGCAAATATCCATCCGGCGCTACGGATGGATCGTTGACATCATACTTTGTGTAGCGAAAATTATCAGTTTCATAATAAGCACCTCCTCCAAGCGCGTCAATGACTCCAAAATTCGCTTCAACGCCGAACGGTTTTGCCAGAGTGTCCAGCAGGTGCTCGAAATCTGATAGAGAAGCACAATATTGGAGGGCCAATTTCATGATGACACCCTCCTGATCGGAGAGTACGGTGGTATCGTTCCGTTTAAGATTGTAGGAAGCTGAATTCATGATGGCAAATCCGGTAGAATTATACCCGCCCCACACTTCTTTGCCGGTGCTATCGCTTGAATTCACCAAACCGATATACCGATATTTTCCATCAGAAAAGTACATCAATTTGTTTTGCAGTTCGTCAGCATCGCGATTTTTTAATAAAAGTGGCCGACCGTCTTTTGTAGCTTTCCCCGAGACCAATGCGGTTGTACAGGGAAAAAGTTGAACAATACTGCAAAAGAATACGATGCTCGAAAGGAGAAATCGTTGGTTATTCATAAATATGCCTTTGTATGAAGTAAGGTGAAGCGTTGTGAAAATATAAACAATATTTCCCCAATTTCACGATACTATTCAGAGATGAGATGGGAGGAGAAGCAGTTCAAGAAACTTAATTCTCGAAGTACTGTTGATGAAGTGATACGGGGAGGAAACATGAAGAAACCCGATCAGATATGAAATATGTAATCGGGAACATTCGCGTTACAGCGAAGTGAGGTTTTTACTTACGGCGTATTCGCACAGTACCTAGCCCGGATTCGAGACGGATAGTCAAACGTTTAAAAGCGTCTTGAAAATCGTCGGTCTCGTAAACGCCCGATCGTCGTTTTACAAAATCGTCGTCAAGATTGAAGCTGGAAAGCCAATTATCATCGTAAACCAGTTTCGTCGGAAGCGTCTTCGGCACGTACACATTGATAGAACCGAGCCCAACTTCGATTTGTACCTCGGCGCTCTGGCGGAATGTACCGTTGAAGTCGAGTTTATAAGAACCCACGCCGCCGCTGAATTTGAGATTCCGAAAATTAAGATTGCCGAGATCCAATGCCGTAAACTTGCTGACACCGGATTCGAACGTGACGTCATCTGTAAAGATCGGATTGGGTTTACTGCATTTCAAAGTAACACTGCTGGCGCCTGTAGAAATTTTAAGGTCTTTCACCTGAAGGTCGGTAAGGTCAATGTCCCCGCTGCCGGCACCTAATTCCACTTCAAAGGAAATCGGAACAGCACCGCTGAGTTTGATTTTAAGATTGCGACGATGTCCTGCCCGATCTTCGTCATCGTTCCAAAAGTGGGTGGATTCTTTGAGTTTTATCCGTAACGTACCAGTTCCGTCGGAGACATCATACGAGATAAAGAACTTCTTTTTGTCTGTCTCTTCGATATCGTAATCAACGGCTGCAATAATATCCCGTTCACCCCTCACGATGGAAATATTACCGAACGACACATCCAGGATAACCCTCAATTCCTTTTCTTTGGAACGGCTGAATTCCCGATGGCTGCTCTGGTAAGCCTGAGCAAACGCTACTGTAGCGCTTAATGTACCGGCAAGAAGAAGGATTCGATATAAACGTGTATTTTTCATGCTCCTATGGCTATAGAAATGCCTCTTTTTGTTACGGATGGAGTGGAAAAGAAGTTGCGTCCTAAATCAATAATGACGCATTTTATCGCGGAGTTGCTTATAGAGAAGTTCCCGAGCGCGGAAAATGTGGGCTTTTACGGTACCAAGCGGAAGTTTGAGTATTTTTGCAATTTCCTGATATTCTTTCTCATCAACATGACGCATAATGATCACCTGGCGATACTTTGCAGGGAGCGAGTTCATGGCATCATCGAGCATTTTCTTGCGCTGAATGGCGATCAGTTCCTGGTCCGGTTCAGGGTCCATATCCGGTAATTCGAAGGAATAATCGCTTTCTTCAGATTCAATGGGCTTGTTGATAGAAAACGTATGAAGTTTCTTTTTCCTGACGTAATCAATAGAATTATTTGTCGCTATTTTGTACAGCCAGGTTGAGAAAGCATATTCCTCATTGAAACTCGCAAGTGAAATGAACGCCTTGATGAATGCCTCCTGCGTCAGATCTTCCACTTCCTGGCGGTCACGAATCATCCTATTGATGAGCTTAAAGATAGAGTCGTAATACTTTACACGAAGTCTTCGGAATGCCTTCTGATCTCCTGCCAGTGCATGCTTAATGAGTAGAGAATCCTCTTCACGTGATTCTAAACGCCTCTTTTCGAGAGCGTTTGAGGTTTTAGAAGAAGGAGGCGAAGAAGGAGGAGGGATATGTTTCTTTTGTCCTTTTGGCATCCTGAAGGATTTTTCACTGCGTCATTTTCAGCAGTATGGTAGTGAAAATTAATGAGAGGAGCAAGAAAACAGGAACCGACAACCTCATCCTGGGTGTTTGCATGATGGTGTGAATTTGGGTATTTTTAGGAAGAGAATCGAGAAATGAGAAAGAAGAAACCAGGTCCATCGAGAACAAAACGCATCAATCTGAGAGCTCTCTGAGAAAAACCACCTCTTACAAATTCATCACACGTGAAATTTTCTACTCATCAATACCTATGCTGATAACATTTGAAGGTCTCGACTATTCCGGAAAATCCACTCAAGTACAGCTGCTTTCAGATCGGCTGACATTGCAGGATCATCGTGTTCTTGTTCTGCGTGAACCAGGCGGTACTGAAATTGGCGAGAAAATTCGCAAAATGCTGCTGGATAAAACTAACACCGGAATGACCGAAGCGAGTGAATTATTTCTGTTTTCTGCAAGCCGTTCACAGCTGATTCATGAAGTGGTGCAGCCAGCCTTGGACGGTGGTATGGTCGTGTTGTGCGACCGGTATTACGATTCTACAACGGCATACCAAGGATACGGACGCGGTATTTCACTCGAAGTTATTCATGCGATCAACACATTCGCAACAGGGGGGTTGGTACCAAATCTGACGTTCTTTCTCGACATCCCTATCCGTGAAATCGAAAAGCGAATGACCGCGGCGAAAACGAACAAGGATCGGATGGAATCGAGTGGTATCGAATTTTACGAACGTGTCCAGCAAGGATATCTACAGATCGCAAAGACGGAAACCCGGTACCGTATTGTTCACGGGCTGCAGCCGATCGATGATCTTCATGAAGAGATCTGGCAGCATGTTGCTGAAGCACTGACACCAAAGAAATGAAGATGGAGTATGGAACAATGAATCAAGAGAATTTGAATACTCAGAAAAGAAGGACCATGGCAGCCATCCTGGTCCTCTCCCTCGCAGCGATTGGTTTCTTCGGATTTGTTTCTGAAAGCGGGGAAGCTGATTTCTTCCTGAAAGTATATCGAAGCATCGATACCTACAGCAAGGTATACAAAGAAGTCGCTGTCAATTATGTCGACACACTTGATCCGGAAGAAGTAATGCGTGCCGGTATTGATGGTATGCTCAAGACGCTGGACCCGTACACGGTCTATATCGGAGAAAAAGAGAACGATGAGATCGATCTTGTGACGACAGGGAAATATGGGGGTATTGGCGTGACAATCGGGCTGCGGGATGGATATGTGACGGTTATTAACCTGCTTGAAGGATTCTCCGCTGCGAAGCAGGGGATTGAGATCGGCGATCGGATCATTGAAATCGAAGGGAAACCGACAAAAGGAATTACGCTGGAATCGATTCGACAACTCGTTCGCGGCGATCCCGGTACAGAAATGAAATTGAAGATTGAACGAGAAGGTGAAAAGAAACCTCTCGACTTTGCCTTGGTCCGCGAAGAAATCCGCGTGCGAAATGTCGCCTATGCGGGATATGTTACCGAGGGAATTGGATATATCCGTTTGGAGAGATTTTCACGGTCGGCAGGAGAAGATGTACGCACGGCTATAAAAGAACTGCAGGGGAAGGGAGACTTGAAAGGATTGGTGCTGGACATTAGGGACAATCCTGGCGGCTTGCTCGAAAGTGCCGTGGATGTTGTTTCAAAATTTATTCCGGAAGGCAGCTTGGTAGTTTCAACACGGGGAAGAAAAAGTGAATCCGAACGCAAGTATTTTTCTTCCGAAACACCGATGCTCAGTACATTGCCCCTTGCTGTCCTCGTCAATCGTTACAGCGCGAGCGCCAGTGAAATCGTCGGCGGTACTATTCAAGATCTTGATCGTGGTGTTATTGTAGGAACGCGGACCTTTGGAAAAGGGCTGGTACAAACTATTATGCGTCTTTCTGAAAATGCATCGCTAAAAATGACGACAGCGCGTTACTATACACCGAGCGGCCGGTGCATCCAGGAAATGGATTACTGGCATCGCGATGGTGATGGGAATGCAACCACGATTCCCGATAGTATGAGACATGAATTTCGCACTGCCCATAGCCGAAGAGTCTGGGAAAGCGGGGGAATTCTGCCGGATACGACGTTGGAAAATACTGTTCGTAGTGCATATATCGATGAACTGAATCGAAAGGCGCTTCTTTTTAGTTATGCAAACCATTATGCGGCCGAAAAAAAGATCCTTCCGGAAAATTTTGATACCGCGAATGATTTCGTTGGGGATTTTGAATCGTTCATTAAGGAGAAGGGCTTTGAGTACCAGGATGAAGGAACAGTGAAACTGGCGGAGTTGCGCGCTATTGCAGCGAAATCACGGTACGGGAAATCTTTTATGGATGGTATTGATACATTAGAGAGTGTTCTCAATGCCGATAAAGATCATCAAATTTATCGTTATGAAGATGAAATTCGCGCTGCACTGAAAACCGAAATCCTTGCTCGGATGAAAGGAGATAAGTCGCGCTTTGAGTCAACGTTCGCGGCTGATAAGCAATTGCAGGCTTCTCTTGGTATCCTGAGGAATAAAAAAGTATATGAAAGACTTCTTGGTTTGAAGGGGAAGTAGATGCAAGGCGAAACCATTATCTTGATGAACCGGTGAGTATACCGTTGTATTCCTGGAGTCTTCCTTTACGGCAAGAGCATTTCACTATTACTGAAGAATGAAAAACCCGTTCAAAAAGTATGCACTCAGTCTTAGCGTTGTTGCTCTCCTGATTTTCCATTTCTCTCTTCACAGTAAGGGACATGTGTTGTCTTCGGATGTTTCCACTCCGATCAGTAATACGTTTGTGTATATCTCCTTGGACAGTGCTCGCTCTGTCGTCGGTTACGCCATGGAATCAAAAACAGGCGAACTTCACTTGATCGGAGCAACGGATATGGATGGATCGCTTGGTGCGCTTGCCGTCGATCCGAAACATCGCATATTGTATGCAGCCAACCGATCTAAAAACAGAATTTCTACATATAAAATAAATTCGACAACAGGGAAGTTGTCCCTCACAAACACCATAACCGCTGCAGGAAATCCGGTATATCTGAGTACCGATCGAACGGGGAAATTTCTTCTCACAGCATATTTTGCTGATAGTAAAGCTGCAGTGTATACGCTTGGTGATAACGGCATTCCGCAGGAAGCTGCGGTAGAGACAATCTCGACGGAACTCCATGCCCATGCCATACTAACGGATCTCACCAACCGGTATCTCTTTATTCCGTGCAGAACCGGAGAAACAATTCATCAGTTCAAATTTGATGATGCTTCTGGATTCTTCACGCCGAACACACCAGATCGAGTTCATACAGATAGTCTCACAGGGCCGCGTCACCTCACATTTCACACGAAGTTAAACGTCGTCTATGTTATTAATGAATTCGGCAGCACTGTAACAGCCTATCAGTTGGACCCTGAAGGGAGACTTGCGGCGTTTCAATCACTTTCTACCCTGCCGCCTCAGTTCACAGGGCACAACTCAGCTGCAGATATTCACCTGACACCGGACAACCGTTTTTTGTATGCCTCCAATCGTGGCGATGAAAGCATTGCTGCCTTTGCGGTCGATTCTGTTTCAGGCTCACTCACGTCCGTGGGAATCTATGCCACGGAAAAAACTCCACGCGCATTTGATATCGACCCGGATGGAAATTATCTGTATGTCGGCGGGCAAGGTTCTGGAAAACTTGCAGCTTATAGGATTGACCATAGAACGGGACAATTGACACTCTTGAAAACCTACGATGTTGGTAACCATCCTGCATGGGTGATTATTGTCCCCATGAATACACTGGAGAAGAGATGATGCTTCATTATGTATTTGCCTGGTTCGGACTACTCGTCATAGCGATGGTAAACGGCGCTTTACGCGATATTGCCTATAAGCCGTATGTTGGAGAACTCTATGCACATCAGATTTCTTGTGTAACGGGAATTCTACTCTTCGCTCTCTTTATCGGGTTTCTGGCAAAGCGCTGGCCGCTTCCCAGTTCAAGGCAAGCATGGATGATTGGCTTCATCTCTCCTGTAGACTCTGAAACGTAACAATTTCGTAATATTGAATTTCATTGTCTCTTCAAATGAGTTTGGATATTCACATTTAGCAGATGACGAGACTCTTCTTTCCTCGAGAAGAAAATTTTTTTCGTAATTATATATGCTTAATTCGTAAATATAAACTGACACACAAGAAAGCCCAAATAAATATCCTTGAAATCATTCCAGAACAGAAATCCTATCTTATCTTTGCAATGCCGCCTGCTTCTAGACTGATAATAACTGCAGAATCAATGATCGCCGGGGGAGAAGAAATATCGCCAAATGAATTGGATTTGTTTCTCACGTTTAGCGAGAATAAAACTGTTCCGTCTTTCTTTAAAGCGTAGAAATTTGGATTGTTGATGCTCCCCATTTCAATTCCAAAATAGATGGTCCCGTCGCGATCAATGGTAGGAGATGATAGAATTGGATTATGCCGAAGACAATTGAATCGCCATACTTCTGTACCATCTTTGTCCAGTTTCACCAGCTGATTAAAAACGAGGAAGTAAATACTTCCTTCGTCATCAACTGCAGGAGCGCATAGAGTAGCTCCCGCTGATATCCCGGTAGATCGTTCCCATAGTCGAGTGCCCTGTAAAGTGTATTTCATAATCTTCCAGCGTGAATAAATCACGATGCTCTCATCAGGTGCGATGACAGGCGGACCTCCTGCATATAATGAATCAATATATGTACTCCAAATGACCTCTCCCGCACTGTTGACAGCAGAGAGAGAGTGCCCTAAAACATAGAGAATTCCCTGTTGAGAAAGAGCGGGTGAACCTGCAAGACCTGGAAGATCCAGCTTCCAGCGGAACGTTCCATTCGATGCAAGACTGTAAAGTTTCTGCGCGGAACTACTGCAAAAATAAATATTCCCGTTTGCATCTATTGCCACTGAACCTGGGTCGGAGAGTGATTTATCCGCTTTGAATGTCCAGAGTGTATCTCCGCCAGAATGGATAGCATAGAAATATCCATTGTTATCACCGACATAGATCGTTCCACTTTCAGTTACGTGCGGATTCCATGTGCTAAAAGCTTTAAGTGTATATGACCATCGTACTGTACCATCAGGCTCAATTGCAAAAAGTTTACTCGGAAACCACTGTGATACGACATAAATCACACCGTTCTTATCGACAACGGGTGCTGTAATCATTTCTTGTATCGCGGGGGCTGCTGTTTTCCATGCGACAATGCCTTCGCGTGCTCCTACTTTCCTAGATATTCCTCTCCGCTCTAATCCACCGAGGTAGGCGTTCCAATAATCGGGAGTGAGTATCGGATCGTTTCCGACAACAACTGGATTATCCTTCTTGCAGCAAAGCAAGAAAATGGCACTCAGGATAGCAATCCAAGATATTCGAGACAGTTTCATAGGAACCCCCAACTATTTAGTTCTCACTGAAAAAGTCGGTTAATGATGAAACATTTCATGTCGCTGTACGT
>CAZYYD010000058.1:0-21306 GCA_964651225.1 uncultured Ignavibacteriaceae bacterium | reverse complement strand
GCTCAATCTCAACATCTCAGACTATGCCCTTCCCCCCACTAAAAAGGATGCAACCATAAAGGAGCTAGGAGTTGTATTTACGCTTTCAATTCAATAGTTTACATTCACTACATCACTTAGAACAGATGAACCTATGACACAGAATAGAAGAGACTTCCTCAAATCCACCGCTCTCGTAACCGGTGCTGCCATGATTACAGATGCCCCCGCGAAAACTTTTCCTGGAACCATATCAAACCATTACAAAACTGGGAAGATGAAACTGACATATCGCCCGTACTTGCTGGAATTGAAACACGTGTTTACTATTGCGACAAATTCGCGAACAACCACACCTGTCGTGTTAACGGAGATCGAGTTGAATGGAGTTGTTGGATTCGGTGAAGCATCCATGCCCCCTTATCTCGGTGAATCGCATGAAAGCGTACAGAAGTTTCTCTCCAAGGTTGATTTAAGTACATACGAAGATCCTTTTGATCTTGAGAATATTTTACATGATGTCGATACCATCGCACCCGGAAACACCGCCGCAAAAGCATCGGTGGATATTGCGCTCCACGATCTCCTTGGCAAGTTGATGGGGCAGCCATGGTTCCATATTTGGGGGTATGACAAAAATAAAACGCCCTGTACATCGTTTACCATCGGTATTGACACACCAGAGGTCGTGAGACAAAAGACGAAGGAAGCCGAAGAATTCAAAATCTTGAAAGTGAAACTCGGACGTGAAACAGACAAAGAGATGATCGAAGCGATACGGTCGGTTACCAGTACACCGATTACGACGGATGTCAATCAAGGATGGACAGATAAACAGCAAGCGTTGGATATGATCCACTGGCTGAAGGATCGGGATGTTGTCATGGTGGAACAACCGATGCCAAAAGAACGAATGGACGATCTTGCCTGGCTCACAGAACGATCACCGCTTCCTATCATCGGAGACGAAGGGGTACAGCGTCTTACCGATATCAAGAAAGCGGTCGGTGTTTATCATGGCATTAACATCAAACTGATGAAATGCACGGGTATGCGAGAAGCGCAAAAGATGGTTAACCTTGCCCGTTCGCTTGGATTGAAAGTGATGCTCGGCTGTATGACGGAAACCTCGTGTGCGATTTCTGCCGCTTCACATCTCTCGCCTATGGCAGATTGGGCGGATCTGGACGGTGCATTGCTCATTAAGAATGATGCCTTTGACGGCACAAAAGTCGTTGATGGGAAAATCATGCTGATGGACCGGCCGGGAATTGGTGTTATAAAGATTTGAACAATGCCGTCGAGGTTCTCAACCTTGACGACGTTATCCGTTCAGATATATTAAAGAATTCTTGAGTTTTTCTACACCCTCAAAACGGATTGCCTGCATACCCGCTCCTAGCGCTCCCTCCACATTCGATTCAAGATCGTCAATAAAAAGTATAACAGAGGGAGCGACCAGCAAATCATGAATGATGAATTCATAAAATTTCCGATCAGGTTTCATCACCTGCAAACGAAACGAAAGATAATGTTTTTGTAGAATATGCAATGCTTCAAACCGCTTAAGGCTGAGACGGTAATGTGTCTCACTGGTATTGCTGACAAGACCTGTTTGATACTTATAGGAAATTTGCTGTACGAGCTTCACCATGCCTTCGATTGGTTCCTGAATAATGGAGTCGACCGCCTGTGACAGCTGTTCGGCAGTAAACCGGTTATGGAATACTTTTATTAATCCATTAAAATATTCATTTGACTGAATGCGGCCGGTTTCATAGTTCAGCGTCCAGAATGCATACTCTTCCTTCCAAGGCGTACATGCCGCCGGAGTCAAGAATCCCAGCGATCTCCAAAAAGCATCGAAATCAATATGGGCAATGACATTTCCAAGATCAAACAAGATAATTTTTACATTGTTCACCGGCATTTCTCCCTTCCTTTTATCCATAAAAGAAGATCGCAAGAAGTTCAAAAAGATGAAATCGGAAAAAAGAAACAAAGGAACTTCTTCCCTTCTTCTGGGGTTATGTACTTTGAATTTGATTCTCCAGCGATAACATAAAACAATATCATCCAGCAATGTTTAACCTCATAGAAGGAAAAGTTATGATCAAGATAAATACACCGGCCCCCGATTTCACAGAAGATGCTTATGTGAACGATCAAGTCAAAAAAATTTCCCTGAAGGATTACCGCGGTACATGAGTAGTTCTGTTTTTCTATCCGGCAGATTTTACCTTTGTATGCCCCACCGAACTAGGCGAACTAGCAGATCATTATGCCGAAATTAAGGCTGAAGGGGCAGAGGTAATTTCCGTAAGCGTTGACACCGGATTTGTTCACAAGGCATGGCATGATACATCCGAAACGATAAAGAAGATCAACTATCCAATGCTTGCCGATCCTGCGCGCCGTGTCTGTACCTCATACGGTACACTGATCGAATATGAAGGATTATCTCTCCGGGCAACCTTCCTGATTGATCCGGACGGAATTCTGAAAGTGTATGAATTTCACGACAACAGCATCGGGCGGAGCATCGAAGAACTACTCCGCAAACTCCAGGCAGCAAAATTTGTTGCAGAGCACGGCGGTGAAGTATGCCCTATGAATTGGAAACCCGGATCAAAAACACTTAAGCCCGGATTAAGTTTAGTGGGAAAAATCTAAACAGAGTTGCGTTACAGGTGAGGAGCGCCTAAGTTGTTTGAGGGAAAAGGGGGGCGCTTGGGTCTTTTACCCCTTAAACCATCGTCGGATGGATATAGAGTGTGTCTCCCTAAGGCAAGAGAAGACTAATATGCTTTACGGTTGGCATAGAGGTTCATCAGGAGGCCTGCGATCATCATATTGGCAACCAGGGCAGAGCCGCCATAGCTGAGGAATGGAAGCGGTATGCCAATCACCGGCATGAGACCCATGGACATGCCGATATTCACAATAGAATGTGTAGCAAGGATACCCGTCAAACCAATAGCAGCCAGACTGCCAAATTTATTTTTTGAAATGCTTGCCAATCGAATTCCCTGAAGCAGAAGCGCTGTAAAGAGGAAGAGCACAATGGATCCTCCGACAAATCCAAACTCCTCTCCCGGAACGCAAAAAATGAAATCGGTCCATTGTTCAGGGATATAATTCAGCTGTGTCTGCGTGCCTCTGAGATAACCCTTGCCGAAAAACCCCCCTGAGCCGATAGCAATTTTCGATTGCACAACGTTGTATCCCGCCCCTAATGGATCGGCTTCAGGGTTTAAAAAAGTTGAAATTCGTTTTTGCTGGTACATCGGCATTCGCTCATACACGATCTGGACAGAAAGCCCGATCGCGAGTGTAATTCCGAAAGCCACCGCAACGGCAAATCTGTTCTCGCGGAAGAAATACAATAACCCTGCACCGATAGCGGTAGCAATCAGGAATTGTGCGGTCCCGAATAATGCACCAAGTGCAACCAGTATGGGAACAAGAATCGCGATTAAAATAAAATTTGATGCACCCGCCCAGTAAAGCAACGGCAGGAGTGTAGAAAAGAACACAATGGTTGTTCCCATGTCGGGCTCTGCCAGAATCAGAACCATCGGTGCACCGAAAATGCTGAGCGCAATGACAAGATGCTTGATCTGAGCAATTGAAACATCCGTTTTCGAGAGGTAGGAAGCAAATGCCAACACGGTGGCAATCTTGGCAAACTCTGATGGTTGTCCGCCAAGACCGCCTATCCCGAACCAACTTTTCGATCCTTTAACGGTACTACCAATAACCAGTATGACGACGAGGATGGCAAGTGCAATAAAATAGAATGCAAACGACATTCGCTGGAGTGTCCGAATTGGAATAAATGCCGTTACCAGCATGACGCAAAATCCGATTCCCGCCCAGATGGCTTGTCGATGAAAATTTATTGCATTGTTGATGTCAAACGTTGCACTGTAGATAGACATCAGACCGATGGCAACTAATGCAATGCAGATAAAAAAAGTACGGGAATCAAAGTATTCCTTAAAATAGGAGAACATATTAAGGCATCCGTTTTTCGAGAGTGAGAGTTGTTGTGTCGCGACGCACAGTGGGAGTAGGAGTATATTTTTTCCTTCGAACTTCGCCGAACAAGTATTTTTCCATCACCATACCGGCAATGGGTGCCGCTTTTACTCCGCCAAAACCAGCATTCTCCAGTAAGACTGCTACTGCGATTCTGGGACGATCAAATGGAGCAAAGCCGATGTACCAGGCATGATCTTCCCCATGAGGATTTTGAGATGTTCCAGTTTTTCCTGCGGATACGACACCCGAAATCCGAGCCTGCCCGCCTGTTCCTCCGGGTGCTTCAACTACGCGGCGCATTCCTTCGCGGATTAAATTGATAATACTGGAATCAATTCCTATAGAACTTTCCTTGTGGTCAATAAGATTGAATCGGTTGGTCCGCTTATTACGGATAGAATTCACTGCATGTGGCTGAAGGAGAATACCTCCATTGGCAAAGGCCGCCGTATACTGCGCCATTTGCAGGGGAGAGACACCGACCTCCCCTTGACCGATACCGAGACTCACAAGATTTCCCTGAGTCCACTTTCCTTTCCCGTATACCCGATCGTAGTATTCAGTGGAAGGAATAAGGCCTGCGGTCTCTTCTCCAATGTCAAATCGAGTAAGTTGGCCAAAGCCGAATCGTTTTCCATACTCATTGAGTTTATCTAAACCAACTTTCAGAATGAGCTGATAAAAAAACACATCACACGAATGCTGTATTGCTTCCACGACATTCATAGATCCGTGAACATGGGTGTCTCGAAAGACTTTTCTTCCGAACCGAAACGAACCGCCGCAAATAATACGGTAATGTTCATCGATTATTCCTTCTTGCAATGCTGCGGCAGCGATCAGCATTTTAAAGGTGGAACCTGGAGGGTAGCGTGTCATCGTAGCTCGGTTGAAGAGCGGTTTTTCAGGATCGGTGTTTAACTGTGTCCACATCTCAGGAGAGGTTACTCCGCTGAACACTGAGGGATCAAAGTCCGGTTTGCTGACAAGCGCGAGGACACCGCCATCATTGGGATCCATGGCGACGAGTGCACCGCGATAATTTGTCATGAGGGACTCAGCGAATGCCTGGAGTTCGAAATCAATACTCAGGATTAAATCAAAGCCTTCTTTAGATGGAATATCGCGTTGTCCGCCTTCCAGGGGTCCCAGCAATTGTCCCTTAGAATTTACAGAGATGAATTCGTATCCTTTTTCACCCCGAAGAAATGTTTCATAACTCGCTTCCAAGCCGGATGAACCTATGAGGTCACCCTGTTGATACATTGAGCCAAGGCGTGCGAGCTGAGCATCTGTGATTTCTTTGCAGTACCCAAGCAGATGCGGTGCCCGTATGCGGAGGGGATAAAGCCGTTTGGATTCGATTTCGTAACTGATCCCCGGTAACAAAAACAAATTTTCTTCCACCGTTGATAATGTTTTGAAATCGACATCGCGTTTGATACGGACCGGCGAAAAGCGTGAATAGGCACGGCCTTTATTGATGCGAGCCTGAACAAGTGCCGGATCTATCTGAAGGAGGGAACTCAAAAAAATACTGTTGTTCATGTCGAATAGAGCAGGTGTCGCAGTGATCGAGTATGCAGGTCCTACATCAACGACTAAACGTCCTGTACGATCGAATATATATCCCCGTACCGGTTCTTGTATGATCGCACGTACGCTGTTTTCCTCGGACTTTTTTCCAAATTCCGTATAGAAAAGGAATTGAAGCTGGTACAAGCGGAGGAAGAGCAGGGAAAATGCCAGGAGTACAATAGACGTGAGTACGCGTTTTCGTGATGAGGCGCCGATTTCTTCTACGTTGATCATTGTGCCCAAGAAACATGAAATTTACGCGAGAAGAAAAACATCGGCAGCAGACTGATAACGCACGTGTAGAGGGTCAATCCCAGCGTTAATTCCAGTGTCGAAAGAAGCACCGAGCCTTCACTTCCCTGAAAAAAGATTGTGAAATACACAAGATCGTGAACGATGGAACTTATCCCAACCAACAACACAAATCGGTACGAACCAAGAGTCTGCTCGGTGGTGTTCTCATTGAAAAAGTAGCCGGCCACAAATCCTGTGATGGTTTTTGCGAGTGCAGCTAATCCGAAGAATTTGATGGTGACAATATCTTGCAGGATGCCGATAATGAATCCGCTGATCATCGCTTCAATCTGTCCTCGCTGTACAGCAAGATAGACCAAATAGAGAAGCAACAAATCCGGAAGATATCCGCTCAGCGAGATAAACGGAATAAATATGGTATGAAGCAGCAGCAAACCCATGACAATAACAGCCGAACGTATGTATGATTGCATTGTCTTCCCTGAATAGTTCCAGAAAAATAGTACCGAGAAATGGAGAGAGAAGCAAGAACGAGTACTCCCATGCGCGCTTTCCATCACTGCGGAATGCTCTCAGTACCCCCGCACACGTGAGACATGGTCAAACCCGGAGAATACCATACTAATGAATTTGAACGGTCATCGATTCAATGAAAGAGGAGGCGATTCTCTAGATTCCGCGCTCCAGGAGACTTTGCGGATTACTGCACGAGGACCTCAAGGTATGCTAAAAGCTTTGTCTACTATTCTGTGGTGGATGGGTCTTTGAAGGTGAAAAAAAAGCCGGATCCACCACGGCCCGGCTTTTTCTCAAGCAGCAGTTGAACGATTTTACCGTTTGCCGCTGCCTTTCGTGCGCTGTCCCATACGGTCACGACGCGCTTTCATCATTGATTCATACTTTTTTGCCTGTTCTTTAGTAAGCTCGGCTTTCATTTTCTCATCTGTTTTTTTCATTAAATCCTGCATGACAGTTCGCATTGCTTCACGGTCACCTCGATTTTCGCCCATCGCTGTGGTCATTTCTTCACGCTGATCTTCAAGGATTTTTGTAATTTTGGACACCTGCTCATCGCTGAGTTTGAGACTATCCGTTAAAATCTTGACTTGTTCTTCAACAGTCATCCTCATGCGCTGAGCGTATGTGACCGTGGAGAAGACCGATGAGACGCCCATAAGCACGATAAGCACCAGGGCGATTCGTTGAGAAGCTGTTGTCATATAAAATCCTTTCTTAATAAGTATAGAGGCAGGGTGTGATATTATGTCATCCTGCACATTCAATTGGTTGCTTGATAAAAGAACGGATACGGGTTGAAAATGTTTCGGTCAGGAATTCCGTATTCTTTAATGTTAGACTCCGAATATCAGATGAAGGTTGAACGAATTCATGACCTTTAGAGAAGATTTTTTTATCTATACCTCTGTGCTCTTAGACGACGAACCAAGGATGGAGTTCCTGGCAAAGAATTCTAAAAAGACGTGTCATATTTGCCTGAGATGAAATGAACGGTATTAATAGATTTTTCATCGTTCTTTCATCTTTGTCTGCTATATTTGAGGTGAAATGAGCTATACTCTTATTATGCGCAATGGATCGATGATATGCAAAGAATAGACTTTTGGATTTCCCCCTTTATTTTCTTTTTCCTTTCCTCCGGTCTTTCTGCCCAAACCATCAAAGGAGTCGTTGTCAATGAATCGACGCACCGTCCAGTAGAATTTGTCAATATCGTTCTTATGAGCACTACCGATACTCTGCTGGTGACAGGGACTGTGACCGATAAGAAGGGGAGGTTTGAACTTCGGAATGTCCGTGATGGGGTATATAACGTCCGCCTTAATTTGATCGGCTTCAAAGAGAAGAGCATCAGGTCCGTTGCGATCGATCCGCAAAACCGTTCTTTGAACCTCGGCACTATCTCACTCCTCGAAACGACAGTCAATCTCGATGAAGTGTTGGTAATGTCGCAAAGGGCACTTTTTAATAATTCGATCGATCGGAAAGTGTACAACGTTGAGCAGGATATTATGAGCAAAGCCAATTCGGTGAGCGAACTGCTGCAAAACGTTCCATCGATTGAAGTCGACATCGAAGGAAACGTGAGTTTACGCGGTTCGTCGAATGTACTGATCATGATCAACGGAAAGACCTCTCCTTTGATGGGAAAAAGCCGTGCGACGGTACTGGAACAAATGCCTGCCAATTCCATCGAGAAAATCGAAGTGATCACCAACCCCTCCGCGAAGTATAAACCGGATGGCACGTCCGGCATCATTAATCTCGTGTTGAAGAAACATACCAACCTTGGTCTCAACGGCAGCGCGACTGCAACCGCGGGGAATGATGACCGCTACAGCGCGAATATCCAATTGAATTATAATCCGGATGGTTTTAATATTTTTGGAAGTTATGGTATACGAAAAAATAGCCGGAACCGGATCAATTCAGATGCACGGGCAGAACTTGACTCTGCGGGATCCTTGAAATATTACCACGAAGATTTGAACTCTTACGCTCGTCCCGTATCGCATATGGTTGCTCTCGGCGGCGAGTACAAGTTTGACGAATCCAATAATGCCGGCATCACAGGAGATTATTTCTTCAATAGTTTCGATAGAACCGACTACTCAAAAAAAATCCTGAAAAATAGTAATTTGATCATTACAGGTAGCTATGATCGCAACCGGTTTGACGCTGAATCTGAAAAAGGATTTGGATTGACATTGTTCTTTGAACACCTATTCGATAAAGACGACCATAAAGTACGGTTGGAATATAAAGCTTCGGAAGCACCGGAAGTAGAAGATAATCATTATACCAATGTATTTATTGTACCGCCGGCACCTCTTCAATTTGATAATGCCCTCATTAAACAAACAGAGAGGAAGAAGGAACTCACACTGGATTATTCCAATCCACTGGGCAAGCATACAACCTTGGAAGCCGGATATGCCGGAGAGTTCAACAATTATGACCTCGATTTCTCAATTGATTCGCTGAATACTATCCTAAACAAGTTTGTCGTGGATAATGCAAAAACGAACCGATTCATTCTCGATGAAACGATTCATGCCCTCTATACCACATTCGAACAATCATTTGGGAGTTTCGGTTTTCTGGCTGGAGTGCGTGCTGAACAGGTTTTTACGAAATCCAATTCACTGACAACCTTTTCCGCCATCAAGAATGACTATTTTGCTCTTTACCCGACACTTCATTTATCCTACGAATTGAATGATGTTTCTGAATTACAGCTTAATTACAGCAAGCGCACACGACGGCCTGAAGCGGATGAAATGAATCCATTTCCAGAATACCGAGATGCGAAAAATATTTCAGCCGGTAACCCTCGTCTCTTGCCGGAGTATATCCATTCGGTAGAACTTGGATGCAAATTTCAAAACGACGAGATCACGATACTTCCGAGTATCTACTATCGGTATACCTATAACCGGTTTACTTCTGTCACAGAGGTCTTTGGTGATTCTTCATATACAACGAGGCAAAATCTCTCAAACGATCAATCTGCAGGTGTTGAGTTCATCACATCGGCGACTTTCAACGATTTGCTAACCTCCCATGCCAGTGTCAATGTGTTCAAAAATACTATCGATGCCTCGAACCTTGGGTACAGCTCGGATAAATCAACAGTTACGTGGAGCGGTGCCCTCACAGTCAGCATTCATGCTACTTCGTCGACTATGCTGCAGTTGAATTCCACGTATAATTCCGCACGGCTGACACCGCAAGGGGAATATGCTCCGAGTTATGTAGTGAACATTGGACTAAGGCAGGAGTTGATCGAGGGGAAACTCTCGCTGACGGTGACTATTGCCGACCTGTTCAAGACGTTAAAACGAGAAACTGAGGTGAACACATCAGTCTTGAAACAGACAATGATCAATACGCGTGATTCAAGGGTCTTCTCAGTGAGCCTTACGTATAATTTTGGGGCTCCGCCCAAGAAATCTCAAAAAGAAGAATCACTGAAATATGATAATGGCTTATAATTTTTTCTTGGCAGAGCTTCAAACACGCGGATGTCTTTTGGTTTTATTTCAAGAGCCAGAGCAGGTACCCGTAGCCCGCTTTCTCCATTTCTTCTTTGGGAATGAACTTCAATGAAGCCGAATTGATGCAGTACCGGAGATGCGTTGGTGTTGGCCCGTCGTCAAATACATGCCCCAAATGTGAATCGCCGGATTTGCTGCGCACCTCGATCCGTTCCATAAACGCAGAGGAGTCCTTTTTCTTCACAATATGGCGCGGGTCAATAGGTTTAGTAAAACTCGGCCACCCTGATCCCGATTCGAACTTATCGGTTGAGCTAAAGAGCGGCTCACCAGAGACGATATCGACATAAATTCCCTCTTTTTTATTATTCCAGTATTCATTCTTGAATGGAGGCTCCGTTCCGCATTGGGTGGTTACGTTGTACTGTTCGTCGGTCAGCTTCTTTTTGAGTTCCTCCGGATTCGGTTTTTTGTAATTTGCTATTCCGACATCTCCCCATTTTCCTAGAATAAACCGGTCTCTCCCTGATGCGCTGCGATAGCTGTAATAACGCACGGGATTCTTTTTGCAGTACTGCTGATGGTACTCCTCAGCAGGATAGAATGAAGCATACCGGATTACTGACGTTGCGATCGGTTTATCAAAGATTCCCATTTGGGCAAGATCTGTTTTTGACTCTTCTGCGATCTTCTTCTGCGTCTCGTTATGATAGAAGATAGCAGAAAGATATTGCGAACCTCGATCGACGAATGAGCCGCCAGCATCCGTAGGATCAATCTGCTTCCAGAAGACATCGATTAATTCCGAATAACTGATGATTTGAGGATTGTACACAATTTGGACTGCCTCTAAATGTCCTGTTGTACCGGAGCACACTTCTTCATATGTTGGATTTTTCACATGTCCGCCGGAATAGCCGGAGACAACTGTTTTGACACCATCCAGGTCTTCAAAGGCTGTCTCCACACACCAGAAACATCCCCCTGCAAATGTTGCTGTGTCCAATCCATTGTTTGTCTGAGTTACTAATTTTGTTGCCATAGCGTTTGATTCCGTTTTTGTACAACTTGAAGTGAGAATTACTATGAGAAAAAACACAAGCATTTTAAGGTTCACCGGAAATTCTCCCATATTTATTATTCTTTAAAAATATACCTATCTTTAATAACAAAGTGAAAGATGGTTTAGTTTCTACAAAACCCTATAGAGGTCTTGAAGGAGTGCCACTCCTTTTTTTCATCATCTTCTGGCGCATTGAGGACGATATCGCCAGGAATTCCGAGATGGAACAGACACACTCTTTCACGCTCATATCACATAAAGAGGCTATGCGCAATGTTCTTGCGCGAGTTGATACCATCGGAAATTCGGATTGGTCAATGTTTCTCACCGGGAAGACAAGTGTCTAGGAAGAATTTCTTGCCAAGGAAAAAATGCGCGCGAGCGATCTTCATGGTGAAATGACTCTTGGCAGTACAGTAGAACTCATAATGAAAGCCTGCTGCCGGCCCGTTCAGACCGATCAGAAATTCATCGTTCGCCAATGATTGATCGACTACAAATTCAATTCTCCGTGATGTATTTTCTCTCAAAGAAAAATGGTTAGATGAGACACATCGCCGTGTCCTCTTAATTTGGATTGAACGCTCTTTCTTCAGACGACACCGGATTATTCAATTTCAGGAAAGCGAGAACTGTTTTTTGCATTATTGAAAGGCTAAAGGGGTGTTTTTTCGTTAATGCAGTTAAATACATAGACGGTACATTTCTTGCCCATATGAAGATGCTCTTATAAAACACAGCAATCATTATGCATGAACTTTCAATTGCGCAGAGTATTGTCGAGATGGTCCAACAGCACGTCCCTCCTTCTGACTGGGATCGTGTTGTAGCCGTGCGATTGAAAGTCGGGGTACTTTCTGGCGTGGTCTCAGATTCTCTTGAATTTTCATTTCAAGCCATCACATCGGACACATCGTTCCGACGGGCACGGCTGGAAATTGAATCTATTCCTTTCCGCATTCAGTGCAATGCGTGTCAGACAACAACAGTGAGCGAAAGTGGATTTGCTGTCTGCTCTCAATGCGGCAGCGTAGAGACCAAAATTCTTTCCGGGTCGGAACTGCACGTTTCCGAGATCGAGCTAGAAGAACCAGAGGAGAAAAAACCATGAGTGTCGTTACGATTGAACGAAAAGTCCTGGAGAAAAACGATGCACTTGCCGAGAAGAACAGAGAACTCTTTCACCAGAGCAGCATTTTTGTTTTAAATATGGTCAGTTCACCGGGTTCGGGAAAGACCAGCATTCTCGAGCGGACACTGGAATTTCTCAATGGGAAACTTAAGATCGCGGTGATTGAAGGGGATGTGCAGACTGATTTCGATGCACAACGTGTTGCGAAGTTCGGAGTCCCTGTTGTCCAGATTGTCACTCATGGCGGTTGTCATTTGGATGCGTCTCTGGTTCAGGATGCACTCAGGTCTCTTGATTTGAACGGTATTCAACTCCTCATTATCGAGAATGTCGGCAATCTCGTTTGTCCCTCCAATTATGATCTGGGTGAACATATGAAAG
Source organism: uncultured Ignavibacteriaceae bacterium (assembly GCA_964651225.1). Lineage (GTDB taxonomy): Bacteria > Bacteroidota > Ignavibacteria > UBA10030 > UBA10030 > Fen-1298. The sequence goes on along the minus strand of CAZYYD010000058.1, from coordinate 8,858 downwards.
TCGTCGTGGCTAGCACCACGGAAGGAGACGATAAACCTCTAAAGTATCCTGCGATGTTCCGGAATGCCTCGATCCTGCTCGTCAATAAAATCGATCTGGTCCCGTATGTGAATTGCAGTCTTTCGGCATTAAAGGGAAACGCACTCTGCATGAATCCGGCCCTCACCATATTTGAAACATCCTGCACCACCAAGCAGGGAATCGCTGAATGGTGCAACTGGCTTGAGAAGCAAACAGCAGATTTGCAAAAGAAAAATCAATAACATTCTCAAGAATCTATGATGTATCACAGTACTACGGACATTCCATAAGACGAGCACGATGACGCAACCAGAACCCCAAAAACATCCAAGCGGCGACAATCGATTTAAATTGCTGGACCGCGCTATCACCAAGCATCATAGCAGCGGTGATGCACTGATTGAAATTCTGCATGTAGCACAGGGGATCTTCGGTTTTCTTGAAAATGATTTACTCGTTTACATTGCCAACACCCTCAAACTCCCGCTGAGCCGTGTCTATGGTGTGGCGACCTTCTATCATTTTTTCCGCCTGAAACCGCAAGGGGAGCACACTTTTGTCCTCTGTACCGGGACAGCCTGTTACGTTAAAGGTGCCAACGAAATCCAAAAATCTGTTGAACATCATTGCGGTTGCAAATTTGGCGAGACCACCAAAGACAATAAAGTATCGCTCATTTCGGCGCGCTGTGTCGGTTCATGCGGACTAGCACCGGTTGCAGTCTTGGATGATGCTGTCGCAGGAAAACTGACGGCTGCTGATGCAGTGAAGCGTATCAGTCAATGGAAAGAAGAGACAAAGGAGGTTGTAGCATGACGTTAGAAGATCTCCGCGAGCTTGCGGAAAAAGAACAGGCACGGCAGGCACAATATGAACACCGCATTCTGTACTGTTCCTCTGCCGGATGCGTTTCGAGCGGGTGCGATGCTGTCGAAGCCGAGTTACGAAAAGCGATTGACGATCTCGGCTTCACAAAAACATGTGAAATGATCGGCACCGGATGTCTCGGTCTGTGTGGTGAAGGTCCGCTCGTGTTCGTGCATTCCGATCCAACCCTCTATCAGCGTGTTGATGCGAACATCGCACGGCGGATTGTGGAAGAACATATTGGCCATGGGAAAAAGGTCGCAGATCATGCGATTGACCTCAACGATCCGTTTTTTGCTTCTCAGAAAAAGATTGTCCTCGAAAATATGGGCAAGATCAATGCAGAGAGTATCGAAGAGTACATCGCTGCCGACGGCTACGAGGCGCTTGCGAAGGCACTGACGGAAATGTCGCCGGAAGAAGTCATTGCTGAAATCAGAAAATCCGGTTTGCGCGGACGCGGCGGAGCCGGTTATCCCACAGGATTAAAATGGGACATTGTCCGAAAAGGTGTCGCTGATCAAAAGTACATTGTGTGCAATGCTGATGAAGGGGATCCGGGTGCATTTATGGATCGGAGTGTGCTGGAAGGTGATCCGCATCGTGTCCTGGAAGGCATGGGTCTTGCAGGATATGCTGTGGGCGCGAACCAGGGATTTGTCTATGCACGTGCAGAATATCCACTGGCAATTGATCGATTGAAGACAGCAATAAAACAGGCGGAAAAATTCGGTATTCTCGGAAATAGAATTTTCGAATCAGGATTCAATTTCCGTATCGATATCCGTATTGGTGCCGGAGCGTTTGTGTGCGGTGAAGAGACGGCATTGCTTCGTTCCGTCATGGGGCGCCGTGGTCGTCCAAAGGTGCGTCCGCCATATCCCTCAGAAAAAGGATTGTGGGACAGACCTACCGTTATTAATAATGTGGAAACATTTGCCAATGTCGCTCCGATCATCCGCCAGGGAAGCGCATGGTTTTCCGGTATCGGTACAGCAAAAAGTACGGGGACAAAAGTCTTTGCCCTTGCCGGAAAGATCAACCGTACCGGGCTTGTGGAAGTGCCAATGGGGATTCCCCTGAGGAGCATTATTTTCGATATCGGCCGCGGAACACCCGAAGGAACAGAATTCAAAGCAGCACAGACCGGCGGTCCATCCGGTGGATGCATCCCGAAAGAACATCTGGACCTTCCAGTGGATTACGAATCCCTGCAAGCGGTTGGTTCGATTATGGGGAGCGGTGGTTTGATCGTGATGGACAATACTTCCGACATGGTGGATGTTGCAAAATATTTTATGGAATTCTGCATGGATGAATCGTGCGGGAAGTGTATTCCATGTCGTGTCGGGACGAAACATATCCATACCATGCTAGACAAGATCATCAAAGGAAAGGCCACCGAAATGGATTTTGAACTTCTGAAGGAAATGTGCATGATGGTGAAAGAGACGAGTCTCTGCGGTCTCGGCCAATCGGCACCGAATCCGGTGCTTTCCACTATCCGTTTTTTCCAACAGGAGTACACAGTAAAGTTGAAAGCTGCAACAGAGTTCAACGACAACGGTCCAGTACCACTCTCTGTCACAAAGGAGTCTTAATCTATGTCAGTCGTTACCTTTTCTATCGATGGAGAACATTACAGCGCCAAAGAAGATGAAACCATCCTTCAAATTGCCCGCGATAACAAGATCCATATTCCGACACTCTGCTTTCTTGATGGTTTGTCAACCTTTGGTGCGTGCCGGTTGTGTCTAGTGGAGATCGAAGGAACACCGAAACTCTTCCCGGCATGTACAACAAAACCTACTGAAGGAATGGTGATTCGGACGAACACTGATCGTCTGAAGAAATACAGAAGGATGATTGTCGAGATGCTGGCCTCCGAAGGGAATCATCAATGTGCGGTGTGTGTCGTGAATGGAAATTGTGAACTTCAAAATCTTGCGTACGAAGTCGGTCTTGATCATGTGCGCTTCCCGTATCTCTATCCCAACAAATCGCTCGATGCTACCCATAAAGATTTTGTCATGGATCGGAACCGCTGTGTCTTGTGTACGCGATGTGTTCGAGTATGTCATGAAGTTGAAGCTGCGCATGTCTGGGATATTGCGGGCCGAGGCATCAATTGCGAAATTATTGCCGATCTGAATCAGCCCTGGGGAACATCACCCAGCTGCACCTCGTGCGGAAAGTGTGTCCGTGTCTGTCCGACCGGTGCGATGTTCGAAAAAGGGGCCACCGTAGGCGAGATGCATAAAGAACGGGGTTTTGTGAAATTTATTGTGAATGCACGCAAGAAACGCGAATGGGTCCGCGTTGCTCCGGAAGACGAATAAGATCAAGGCAAAATGAACCACGGAAAAAGTAAAAAGAATAACGGAAAAACATAAACTATGAAACCAAGACTTGCTACAGCGTGGCTGGGAGGTTGTTCGGGCTGTCACATGTCTTTCCTTGACCTGGATGAACGCCTCATGGAACTGGCCGGGAAGATCGAACTTGTTTATTCTCCTATAGCTGATATCAAAGAATTTCCAAGCAATGTCGATGTGACGCTTGTTGAGGGAGCGATTGCGAATTCAGAAAATGAAGAAATGGCGCACGTCATCCGGAAAAACTCGCGGATTGTCATCGCATTCGGTGATTGTGCCACGACCGGCAACGTGACGGCGATGCGTAACCCGATTCCGCTTGCAGAAGTTCAGAAACGCTCCTATATCGAATTGGCAGATAAAAACCCTCACATTCCGGATGATTTTATCAATCTTGCCCAGCTTTTAAAAACAGCAAGGCCTTTGCATGAAGTTATCAAAATCGATGCATGGCTGCACGGCTGTCCGCCGACAGCAGATCAAATTTGGTTTGCTGTGACAGAATTACTCGAAGGCAGAATCCCGGATCTGCCGCCGGCATATTTGAAATATGGATAATCCGGATACTGGACATCAGGCACGCAAAACGTACAGCTGGCTTCCAAGCTTATGCGATGAATATTTATTGAATGAAATGAGAAGAATATGTCGAAGACGATAACAATATTACCCGTCACCCGCATTGAAGGTCATGCAAAAATAACGATTCAATTGGACGATAACGGCGATGTCATGGATGCACGGTTCCATGTGAATGAATTCCGTGGATTTGAAAAATTTACCGAAGGACGTCTGTTATGGGAAATGCCCGGTATTACTTCGCGCATCTGCGGCATTTGTCCGGCAAGCCACCTGGTAACATCCGCAAAAGCTGGCGACGATATCCTTGCGGTTGAAATTCCGGAGACTGCCGAAAAGCTGCGCCGCTTGCTCACGCTGGCACAATGGCTCCAATCGCACGCGCTCAGTTTTTTCCACCTTTCATCACCGGATTTTCTGCTTGGATTTGATTCCGATCCGGTAAAGCGGAATATCTTTGGCTTGATAGCAGCGGATGCTGAGTTTGCAAAACGAGGTGTCCGTCTCCGGAAATTCGGCCAGGAGATCATTGAGATGCTCGGAGGACGGCGAATTCACACACCTTGGACTGTTCCCGGTGGTGTGCGTGATCCACTCGATCCCGGGAAAAAAGAACTTATGCTGCAATGGATTCCCGAAGCGAAGGAAACCGTCCAGCTCGCTCTTGATACGCTCAAGAAGATTCATGTGAAGTACTCAAAAGAAATTCCGGAATTCGGAAATTTCCGTACGTTGTTTGTGGGTCTTGTGTCAAAAGACGGCGGATTGGAATATTACGACGGCGTTCTCCGCATCAAAGACGGTAATGACAATACGATCGCCGATAAAATTGATCCGAAGACGTATGCCGAACATTTCGGCGAAGCAGTAGAATCATGGTCGTATCTGAAATTCCCGTATTATAAACCCTTCGACTATCCGCGAGGGATGTACCGTGTCGGTCCACTGGCTCGTGTGAATATTTGCAATTATATCGAAACACCGCTGGCAGAAGCTGAACGGAAGATTTTCAAATCACTGAACGGTGCTGTCAATGTTGTAAACAACTCGTTCTATTATCATTATGCACGGTGCATTGAAATGCTGTTTGCAATGGAGAAAATCGAAATGCTGCTGCATGATCCGGTTCTTCTTGGCGATAATGTTCGTTCGCTGGCTTCTATTAACCGCAGTGAAGGAGTTGGGTGTTCCGAAGCGCCGCGCGGAGTCCTGTTCCACCATTATCATGTGAACAAGGACGGCGTGATTCAAAAAGCGAATCTCATTATCGCTACAGCCCAGAATAATATTGCGATGAATCGCACAGTCAGGCAGATTGCTGCGCATTTTATCGACGGGAAAAAGGGAAAAATCACAGAAGGAATTCTCAATAGGGTGGAAGCGGGAATCCGCTGCTACGACCCCTGTCTTTCCTGTTCGACACATGCGCTCGGACGTATGCCTCTCCACATAGAGTTGATCAATGCGGAGGGTGAGATACTCGACGAAGTTCGACGATGAAAAAAGTGCTCGTCATCGGTTACGGCAATACGCTCCGCGGTGATGATGCCGCAGGTGTTCGTGCCGCCGAGTTGATCGCGGAACGTCACCCGGAAATTGAATCTCTCTGCTTACACCAGCTTATGCCGGAACTGGCTGAGCAGATCGCTGAATGCGATACTGTGGTTTTTCTCGATGCAGATGTGAATGCCACGCAGCCGAATGCAAGATTACTTACGACAAGTGATAGTGCCGATCAACCGCGCACACATTTTCTCTCTCCGAAATCTCTTCTTACTCTGAGTCAACAATTATATCGGCGGGTCCCCGCACAATCCTATAGTATAGGAATTCCGGCCTCTTCGTTTGGTTTCTCTGAACACCTTTCTTCACGCTCTGCCTCTGCTGTGCAGGAATGTCTTGCCATGGTGAAAAACTATCTGACAAGATAAAAAAAACGGTCATCGTATTATTCTGACAACCGTTTTTTGTTCAAAGAGGATGATGTTGTTGGGGATTAGTTATTGCTTCGGCATGAATTGATCGACACTCGCGCCAAGCCCTTTTGCTATGCTCATTCCTAAGTTTACATCGACTGTTACATCAAGGTTCTTATCCAGTGATAATTTTGATACTCAAACCGCGTTTATGTAATTATCCGAATTATAGTAGAAAAGTAAGTCTAACCTGATTCTTTCAAGTATTGACCAGACTCAAAATTGCAAACAACGTATGCGACTACGCGAAGTTGGGATGTCCGCGAAATTTCTTGCGTGAGGAAACACTTTGTCACGAAAAACAAACCGGCAGGCATAGGGAACCAGTGTGCCCATGTATCGCCTGCCGGTGTCTTGTGATGGAAGTAACGTGTCAGCCAATCATCTCGTTCGTTGCGTTACAGCTCAAAAACCCTCGAAGTTCTTTATGCTACGATCGGGTAAGGTCAAAGCGATCAGCGTTCATCACCTTGTTCCATGCTGCCACAAAGTCATGCACGAACTTTTTCTGAGAGTCATCACAGGCGTAGACTTCTGCAAGGGCACGGAGCTGAGAATTCGAACCAAAGATAAGGTCGACACGAGAGCCGCTCCACTTGAGTTTACCTGTCGCGCGATCGCGACCTTCGAATACATCCTTCTCTTCCGATATCGCCTTCCATGTCGTGCTCATGTCGAGTAGATTTAGGAAGAAGTCATTGGTGAGTGTCTCTGGCCGCCTAGTGAAAACGCCGTGCTGGGACTTGCCGTAGTTGGCACTCAAGACGCGCAAGCCACCGATGAGAACTGTCATCTCAGGGGCGGTCAGTGTCAGCAATTGCGCACGATCAATCAACAGTTCCTCTGCCGAAACGGTGTATTTGGTTTTAAGATAGTTACGAAATCCATCTGCAACCGGTTCGAGTACGGCAAATGATTCCGCATCAGTTTGCTCCTGCAACGCATCCATTCGTCCTGGTATGAAGGGAACCGTCACATCGTGACCGGCATTCTTCGCCGCCTTCTCAACAGCAGTGGAACCGCCAAGAACAATTAAATCGGCGAGCGATACCTTTTTCCCGCCAGAATGTGCCTTGTTGAACTCCATTTGGATTCCTTCAAGAGTCTGCAACACCTTTTTTAATTGAGCAGGCTGGTTAACTTCCCAATCCTTCTGTGGTGCAAGACGTATGCGCGCTCCGTTCGCCCCACCGCGCTTGTCAGATCCACGGAAGGTCGACGCTGAAGCCCAGGCGGTTGAGACCAGCTCGGAGACTGACAGACCTGAGGCGAGGATCTTGCCCTTGAGAATTGCGATGTCCTTTGCGTTGATCAATTTGTGATTCACGGCCGGAATCGGGTCTTGCCAGATCAGGTTCTCCGCTGGAACTTCTGTGCCAAGATAGCGCGAGCGCGGACCCATGTCGCGGTGGGTTAATTTGAACCAGGCGCGGGCGAATGCGTCGGCAAAAGCCTTCGGATCTTTGTGGAAACGACGCGAGATGGGCTCGTAGATCGGGTCGAATCGCAGTGACAGGTCAGCTGTGGTCATCATCGGCGCATGTTTCTTCGAAGGGTTGTGGGCGTCCGGAATCATGTGCTCTTCTCTGACATTTTTAGCCTGCCATTGCTTGGCTCCGGCAGGGCTTTTCACAAGCTCCCAATCGTAGCTGAAGAGCATATCGAAATAACCGTTGTCCCATTTTGTCGGCTTCGGTTTCCATGCGCCTTCGATACCACTGCTGGTGGTGTGTTCGCCCTTGCCTGTACCGAGTCGGTTGATCCAGCCAAGGCCTTGTTCTTCGATGGGGGCGGCCTCGGGTTCCGGGCCCACCAGCGTTGGGTCTCCTGCACCGTGCGCCTTGCCGAAGGTGTGTCCACCGGCAACAAGAGCGACCGTCTCTTCGTCGTTCATACCCATGCGGGCAAACGTGACGCGCACATCACGACCCGAGGCCACAGGGTCGGGATTGCCGTTTGGTCCTTCAGGGTTCACATAAATCAGCCCCATCTGTACAGCTGCCAGGGGGTTCTCAAGTTCGCGGTCATCGCTATAGCGCTTGTCGCCCAGCCATGTATCTTCCTTGCCCCAGTAGATGTCCTCTTCAGGCTGCCAAATGTCCATACGACCACCACCAAAGCCGAAGGTCTTGAAGCCCATTGATTCCAGTGCGCAGTTGCCAGCTAGAATCAAGAGGTCGGCCCAAGAGATCTTGTTTCCATATTTCTGCTTTATGGGCCAGAGCAGACGGCGTGCCTTGTCCAGGTTAACGTTGTCGGGCCAGCTGTTGATCGGTGCAAAACGCTGGTTGCCAGTGCCACCGCCGCCGCGACCGTCAGATGTGCGGTACGTGCCGGCACTGTGCCAGGTCATGCGAATAAATAGACCGCCATAGTGGCCCCAGTCGGCAGGCCACCATTCCTGTGAGTCGGTCATCAGCTTGTAAATGTCCTTCTTCAGTGCGGCCAGATTAAGCTTCTTGAATTCTTCGGCGTACTTGAAGTCGGTGTCCATCGGATTGGATGCCTGCGTGTGCTGGTGGAGGACGTTCAGATTTAACTGGTTTGGCCACCAGTCACGGTTGGATATACCACGGCCAGCTGGTGCTTTGCTTGTGGCGCCCGTTACCGGGCACTTACTCTCTTGGCTCATAGTGTTTGCTCCATTTGTTGTTTGAGTTTTTAGTGAAATCCATTTTGTTCATCTCGGTATCTTATGGTTCACTTGGTCAAGGTTGCATCCTTTTTAGTGGGGGGAAGGGCATAGTCTGAGATGTTGAGATTGAGCATTGAGATATTGGGCTCGCAAGACAAGAAGATTATTGGCACCTTCACGGGACCATCTCATTCCCTGTCGCTTCATGCGTTTCTTGACCACGAGATCAGCCATTTTCTCGATAACACCAGAACCATGAATATCATTGGGATGATAGTGCATCCCCATAAGATTTCCTTCGACATACTGAGAGAATGTTCGAAGCTCTTGAGCGTGTTGTTCATCCGATGTGGAGTTTACCCCGTTTAGTGGACAGGGAGTTTAGCCACTATCGTGTGTTGTTGT
>CAZYYD010000057.1:0-22001 GCA_964651225.1 uncultured Ignavibacteriaceae bacterium | reverse complement strand
GCTCTAATTTTACTAATTCTTTTAGAGCGTTGCACTTCCTTGTAGAACTCATGAAATTAGAAATCTAAAATTTCCCATCAAATAATCGTATTGACTATGGCACCTCTACATGGTTCAGAATTTCTGTGACAATCTGTTCGGGAGTGATCTCCTCTGCTTCGGCTTCGTAGGTGACGGCAATGCGGTGCCGCATCACATCCGGACAGATCGCGCGTACATCTTCCGGAATCACATACCCGCGTCGCTTAATGAAGGCATGCGCTTTAGATGCCAGAGCAAGATTGATGGAAGCGCGGGGCGAAGCACCGTAACTGATGAGCGGGGCAAGCTTGTCCAGCTTGAAATTTTTTGGTTCGCGAGTCGCAAAAACGATGTCAAGAATATATCGCTCAATTTTTTCGTCCATATATACCTGTTTCACGACCTCGCGTGCAGAAATGATGTCTTTCGTGGAAACAACGGCCTTCACAGCTTTGTCGTTCCCCAGAACGTTTTGACGCATGATCGCCATTTCCTCGGGGCGCGAAGGATATCCGATTTTCACCTTCAGCATAAAGCGGTCAACCTGCGCTTCCGGCAGCGGATAGGTCCCTTCCTGCTCAATCGGGTTTTGTGTCGCCAGGACAAGGAACGGTTCCTCGAGTTTAAAGGTCTCCTCGCTGATCGTGACCTGCCGCTCCTGCATGGCTTCAAGAAGTGCACTCTGTACTTTCGCGGGAGCGCGGTTAATTTCATCTGCCAGGATGAAGTTGGAAAAGATGGGGCCTTTCCGCGTGAAGAACTTGCCGTCTTTCTGATTATAGATCATCGTACCAATAAGATCGGCAGGCAGCAAGTCCGGAGTAAATTGAATCCGCTGAAACTTGGCATTGATTGCGGATGCCAGCGTTTTGATGGCAAGCGTTTTCGCCAATCCGGGCACTCCTTCGAGCAAAATATGCCCATTGCATAGTAATCCAATCAGCAATCGGTCTACCATCTGCTTCTGGCCGACGATGACTTTGCTCATTTCGGATGTCAGCGAGTCGACAAAGGCGCTCTCGCGCTGAATCATTTCATTGATGGTCTTGATATCCACAGTTCACTCCTCTTAAAAAATAAACGATTGTCCTCAATTGTATACAGACGAGAATTTTGCTACCTCTGTTCCCGATTTTCCGGTGAAAATGAAGCGAGCCACGCGACAAATTCAAAAATGAACCTGCTGGCGGCTCGGCGTTTTCTCACATCTACATTTACATCAACCATAATAAATGTAAGAAGAAATCACTCTCGAAGCAATGAAAGGGAAACGGTAGATTACACCGGAGAGGAACCAACACATACTCTCTCGCGTTCGGAATACTAAGGATGCCCTAGGGCACTTTTTTATTGAATTTTTGGAGAATATGAATATGGCTGCAGAAATTGAATCTTCACACAAAGTAGGATTGGTCGGAACAGGATTGGTTGGATCATCATTTGCGTATGCCTTGATGCAGAGGGGGATTGCATCCGAACTTGTGCTTGTTGATGTCAACGCGCAAAAAGCTGTGGGTGAAATGATGGATCTGAATCACGGACTCTCTTTTACAAAGCCGATGAAAATTTCAGCAGGTACGTATTCTGATCTGTCCGGCGCCAAGGTTGTCGTTATCACAGCAGGGGCATCTCAAAAGCCCGGTGAAACATGGCTGGATCTTCTCGCAAGAAACGCTGCCATCTTTCGCTCCATTATTCCGCAAGTGGTTCAGCACAACCCGAATGGCATCATCCTTATCGCAACAAATCCGGTTGATATCCTGACGTATGTATCTTTGAAGGAATCCAGCCTTTCGCCGGCGAAAGTGATCGGGTCCGGAACGATCTTGGACACTTCCCGTTTTCGATTCCTGCTTGGGCAATTCTACGAGGTTGATACGCGCAGTGTGCATGCGTACATCGTAGGCGAGCATGGCGACAGTGAAATTCCATTATGGAGCATGGCAAACATCGGCGGTGTCCGGCTTCAAGAATTTGCTCCGCTGAAAAACAAACGCTACAATCAGGAAGAAATGAACAAGCTCTTTGTGAGCGTTCGGGATGCAGCGTACGAGATTATTCAACGTAAGGGGGCAACGTACTATGCTATTGGACTCGGGTTACTTTCAATCGTAGAAGCCATCCTTGGGAACTACCGCTCTGTACTTTCCATTTCTACCTTGATGACGAGACAGTACGGAGTTCAGGATATTTGTCTCAGTCTACCGTGTGTTGTCGGTGAGCATGGCGTGGAAGAAATTCTGACCCTGACGATGAGCGAAGAAGAAGAACAAGGGTTCCGATCTTCTGCCGCAAAACTCAAGACGACACTGGAATCGCTTCAGGAGAGATGATCTGGCAGCAACAAACTCGTGCATACCTGAAAGACTTTTTGCATATTGCAGACACTGGAATGCAAAAAGTGCGACAATCATATCCTATTGATAATGTCCTCCCTGAGTTGGCAGCGGCGTTCAGCCGTAAAAACAATATCGTTCTTTCAGCACCCCCGGGAGCAGGAAAGACAACACGCGTCCCTCCGACTCTTCTGAACGCAGAGTGGCTGGCAGGTAAAAAAATTCTTATGCTTGAACCTCGCCGCCTCGCGGCACGCCGTGCGGCAGAATACATGGCTTCCCAAATTAGCGAATCGGCAGGGCAGACCGTCGGCTATCGAGTACGGGGTGACACTGTTATCAGCAAAGCAACGCGCATCGAGGTGGTCACCGAGGGAATCCTTACCCGGCAGCTGCAGCATGAGCCTGAACTGCCGGATATTGGTTTGATTATTTTCGACGAGTTCCATGAGCGCAGCATCCATGCCGATCTGGGTCTGGCTCTCACGCTCGACGTGCAGGAACACCTGCGTAATGATCTGCGCCTGCTCGTGATGTCAGCCACACTGGACGATGTTGCGGTGGCGCAGCTGCTGGGTGACGCACCTATTATTGAGAGTCATGGACAGAGTTTTCCCGTGGTCACACAATATGCACGATTCGCTTCAGAGAAATCAATCGACATGCGCGTTGTTGAAACCGTTCTACGAGCACTGAGCGAGCAGGAGGGAGACGTCTTGGTGTTTCTTCCCGGACAGCGTGAAATCCGGCGTGTAGAGAACCTCCTTTGGGAAAAGCGATTGCCGGAAGAAGTAGTTGTTCATTCGCTTTATGGAGATGCCCCGTATCATCAGCAATCGGCGGCACTCTCTCCGGCACCCCCGGGCAGGCGTAAGGTCATTCTCTCAACGAGCGTTGCTGAAACAAGTTTAACCATCGATGGTGTACGGGTCGTCATAGATTCTGGATTGGCGCGCACAGCTCGGTTTGATGTGCGTCGGGGTATGTCCGGGTTGGTCACAGTGCCGGTATCAAAGGCTGTCGCTGATCAGCGCCGAGGTCGAGCCGGACGCCAGGAGCCGGGTGTCTGTTACCGCTTGTGGATGGAACCGGAACACGAAGCCCTTCCCGCCTATCCTCAACCCGAGATCAAAACCGCAGATCTTGCACCGCTCGCACTCGATTTTGCGCAATGGGGAACACCCTCCGGTGCAAACTTACGATTCCTTGATCCGCCCCCCGCAGCACATCTTTTACAAGCACAAATATTATTGGCAGAACTTGAAGCCGTCGACCCTCAGGAGAAACTTACGGCACATGGACGAGCAATGGCCGACTTTCCTCTCCATCCGCGTCTTGCACATATGATCCTGCGCGGCAAAGAATTGGGTCTTGGTGCGCTTGCCTGCGACATCGCCGCACTGCTTGAAGAACGGGATCTGACTGCAGGGAAGAAAGACGTCGACATCGATTTAGCTTCGAGGCTCCACTTTCTGCACGAACAACGGTCAGGTGATGAAAACATTCGGCAGCGGGTGATATCTCAGGCACGCCGATTGCGGCAGATCGCTGAGATTCATAGTGAAGGAAAAGGGAAAAAAGAACATGCACCGGGAATTCTTCTGGCGCTCGCCTATCCCGAACGCATTGCCCAGCAGCGCGAGAAGCATGGTCTTCGGTATCAAATGGCGAGCGGAACCTCGGCAAAACTGCCGAACGGAAGTCTTCTTGCACGTGAGGAATTTCTTGCCATTGGTGAAGTGGACGGAATTGGTACGGAGGTGAAAATATACCTTGCCGATCCAATTGCAAAACAAGATCTGCAAACAGTATTTGCCAGCGCCATCATTGAAGAAGAAGAAATCCGGTGGAGTGAGAATGAGAGCGTTGTTATTGCACGCCGCGTTGGACGTCTTGGTGCGCTTATTCTTTCCGAACAGCATATTGAGCCGCGCGGAGAAAAAGTGACCACAGCTATGGTCGAGGGTGTTCGTCAGATGGGATTGGAGTGTTTGCCCTGGGACAGGGATTCGCGCTCGCTACAGCAGCGAAGTGAATGGCTTCGCAAACACAGCCCTCGTTCCGACTGGCCCAATTTTACCGAAGTTAATCTGCTTACAACGTTAGAAGAATGGCTTGCCCCATTTCTTCACAATATCTGGCGACGCACTCATCTGCAGAAACTCTCCCTGACCGATATTCTCCATTCACGGTTTACCTATACGCAGCGCCAGGAGCTCGAGCATCTCACCCCCTCCCATTTGAAGCTGCCGAGCGGTTCATACATTGCGCTCGATTATTCCAGCGATCAACCGGTACTCGCAGTAAAACTTCAGGAGCTCTTCGGACAAACCGATACACCGAAAATTTGCGGCGGGACGGTGCCGGTGCTTGTTCATTTACTGTCCCCTGCCCGGCGTCCGCTGGCCGTTACGCAAGATCTGCGAAGCTTCTGGACAAAGACGTATCCCGAAATCCGCACACAGCTGCGCGCACGGTATCCCAAGCATATCTGGCCTGAAAATCCTCTCACCGCAATACCGACTAGTCGGACGATCAAACGGAAGAAATGATTTTCTTTGCATTTCTTTTACGAACTTCATGTTTAGAATTTTACCGCAAAGTCCGCTAAGGATACGCAAAGCACGCAAAGAAGAACTACAATAAATGGAAACATCTATAATCCATCCTTTTGTGTGAAATCAATCAGCGGGCTATTTTTCTGAATCTCTTTTGGAGGAAGGAAAACCGAGGTTCGCCCTGATGCCAAACTTCTCTCTAAGCCCAACCAACTTCTGCACTTGATCAGCATCCAGCGGAGTGACGCTCCCTAACTGCTTTGCGATATACATGATCTGCGCAAAGTGCTCGAGTGTTTCCATCTTATAGTATGCATTGAAAACATCTGTGCCGACGGTGAGTGCGCCATGGTTTGCCAGAAGGAAGGCATCGTAATCGTGCAGAAAAGGAAGAAGCGGTTTGTAGAATTCTTCTGTACCGGGAGTTCCATAATTTACGAGCGGGATTTTGCCAAGTGCAATAACCACTTCCGAGAGAACAGGCTGATCAAGCGGAATGCCTGCCACAGCAAAGCCTGTTGCATACGGCGGGTGGACATGACACACACTGTTGACATCAGCGCGTTCTTTATAGATTCTGAGATGCATGAAGACTTCTGAGGAGGGTTTTCTTCTCCCAACGAGCACCTTGCCGGCCATGTCGACAATGATGAGATCGCTTGTCCTCATGAATCCTTTGCTGATACCGGTCGGCGTGATCAGAACCTGGTTTTTATCCAGCCGTGCACTGATATTCCCATCATTGGCAACCACATAACCGCGCGCGTAGGCCCGTTTTCCGACTTCAATAATTTCATTCTCAAGAGAAATGAGGCTCTTGTCCAACGGTTCGACCCCTTCTTCGATTGACACTATTATACGGTAAGGAGTGACATTTATCAAGCGACACCACAAAAAAAAGCCCGGTATGCAACCGGGCCGATATTCATTCCTCTTAAAAACCTGCTATTGGGGTTGAGATGGTTTCGCATTAGGAATTTTTCCATAGGTAAACGCAAGCCCTGCCCCAACGATAATATATTCAATAGTGCCATAGATGAACCATTGCAGTGCAAGATAGTACGGGATCGCGATCATAGCATAGGTTCCATACGCCATGCCAACTGCCATCATCAACCCAACATAGAGACCATACCGGACCCCTTCCATGATTCCCTTACCTTCATATCCCTTCGAAAAGATAAACGTAAAGAAAAATGCAACCACAATTTTCACGAGATGCAGGACCCACATTTTCTCCATCATATCCGGTCGCCATACATTCGTTATCGCCGCATAGGCAGCACCGAGAATGACACCGTGGATAATGATATCCAGGACCTCCAGGAGGACAAACACAACGACAGCACCAATCAGCACTTTTTTCATGGTTTCTCCTTGTGAATTGTTTATGGATGAGTGATCTAACGTGTATGTGTTATAAGAGTACTCAAAATGACGCTTGTTTGCAAGCGGAGGGATGCCCTTGGATAATTATTGGTCATATATCAGAATGTTGTACGACTATGCCCTTTTAGATTCATTTCCTCCCCTCTTAGGGGAAGACTCCCTGCCTGTCCGGTAGTCGGGTGTTTCAGGTTCTCCAAAATAGATGCCGAACCTCTCTGGCGGCAGCCTGAGGCAGACTTCTATCTTATCTTTGCAATGCCGCCTGCTTCTAGACTGATAACAACTGCAGAATCAATGATCGCCGGGGGCGAAGAAATATCGCCAAATGTATTGGAATTGTTTCTCACATTCAGCGAGAATAAAACTGTTCCGTCTTTCTTTAAAGCATAGAAATTTGGATTTTTGATGCTCCCCATTTCAATTCCAAAATAGATGGTCCCGTCGCGATCAATGGTGGGAGATGAAAGAATTGGATTATGCCGAAGACAATTGAATCGCCATACTTCTGTACCATCTTTGTCCAGTTTCACCAGCTGATCAAAAACGAGGAAGTAAATACTTCCTTCGTCATCAACTGCAGGAGCGCATAGAGTTGCTCCTGCTGATATCCCGGTAGATCGTTCCCATAGTCGAGTGCCCTGTGAAGTGTATTTCATAATCTTCCATCGCGAATAAATCACGATGCTCCCATCAGGTGCGATGACAGGCGAACCTCCTGCATACAATGAATCAATATATGTATTCCAAATGACCTCTCCCGCACTGTTGACTGCAGAAAGAGAGTGCCCCAAGACATAAAGAATTCCCTGTTGAGAAAGAGCGGGTGAACCTGCAAGACCTGGGAGATCCAGCTTCCAGCGGAGCGTTCCATTCGATGCAAGACTGTAAAGTTTCTGCGCGGAACTACTGCAAAAATAAATATTCCCGTTTGCATCTATTGCCACTGAACCTGGGTCGGAGAGTGATTTATCCGCTTTGAATGTCCAGAGTGTATCTCCGCCAGAATGGATAGCATAGAAATATCCATTGTTATCACCGACATAGATCGTTCCACTTTCAGTTACGTGCGGATTCCATGTGCTAAAAGCTTTAAGTGTATATGACCATCGTACTGTACCATCAGGCTCAATTGCAAAAAGTTTACTCGGAAACCACTGTGATACGACATAAATCACACCGTTCTTATCGACAACGGGTGCTGTAATCATTTCTTGTATCGCGGGGGCTGCTGTTTTCCATGCGACAATGCCTTCGCGTGCTCCTACTTTCCTAGATATTCCTCTCCGCTCTAATCCACCGAGGTAGGCGTTCCAATAATCGGGAGTGAGTATCGGATCGTTTCCGACAACAACTGGATTATCCTTCTTGCAGCAAAGCAAGAAAATGGCACTCAGGATAGCAATCCAAGATATTCGCAGAAGGTTCACAAAAACCTCCTTACTATTTAGCGAGTAATCCGGTTATTAACAAATATCTCTTTGTAATGAAAACATACCGAAAACAATATCCGAAGGCAATCATATATGCTGGAAGCTTGAACAGAAATAATTGCGAAGCTATTGGCTCTAGACTGTTGTCCATTCCTAGATGAACATCTTTGCATCAAGCCAGACCTCTTTAAGGGGCATTTTCGGCTTGCGGCAAATCCAGATAGGACGGTTCCGTTCATAATTCATCTGCCATCCAGTAAAGGTACTGCCCCCTTCTTGAACGTCGTTGAAAACCTGTTCCATCCGTGAGCGTGAATTCCCGACAACGATATACATTTCTGCCTGTTCTCTGGGTCCCCAGAGCCAATAGCTGTTGTGTCCGCTGATGACACGGGGTAGTTGCAAAGAACGACCGTAATATTCCAGAGCTCCGGCTTCGCCGTAATTCTGTCCTATCAGAACAGCCTTCTGACGCTCTTCTTCTGGAAGACGATGAACGATTGCCGCTACGGAATCAGCAAGCTCTTCCCATCCAAACCGGTCTGCAAGATTCTGCGGCAGTTCAGCGGATACCCCCTGTTCGAAATTTCCCCCTCTGCCGCTCTGCTTAACATACTGTGCAGTGGATGAAGGCGACATTACCGGCAAAACCATCGGCATCGAAATCAGACCCATGGCCAACAAAAGCACCGTTGTAGCAGGCACCATCCATCCCAGAAAGCGCCGGTTATTCCATCGCTCCCAAACGACGACACCGCCGGCAATGAGGACGGGAACGAAGAGCGCGATCCGGTCCAGCCGGTTGGATTGCGCGGCAATCATCATGGCTAGCATAAGCAGAAACGCTATGCCAAGTGCACGAAACTCGCTCCGCTCTTTATCCCGCAGAAACCACACCAGTCCGGTAATCCAGAGGAGCCCTCCTACTAGGTTGTTTGCTAGTAGTTGATCAGCAACTATTTTCAACGGCGGTGTCGGAACATTCTTAAATAACGAAGCATGCTGGTAAAATTCTAAGGAGATAAAGTTATGCAAGACCTGCCAGATCAGATTTGGCAGTACGATCAGCGCAGCTGCGGCCATGCCAATCCAGAATTGTTTTGTTTTGAACTCATGCCGCGCCGGCGTGCACAGCACTCCAAAGAGCAGGAACGCCGCAAGAACAGCAAATGTATGTTTATTCATGATGCCGATACCAACTAAGACGCCGAAAAGAATCCAGAGAGATGACTGCCGGTTCATAAGTATGCGAAGCAGCATCCATACCGCCACTGGCATAAGCGCATATTCAATGACATTCATAGAATAGAAGCTTCCGACACCCAGTTGAATCGGTGCGAGCATGACCGCAAAACATGCCAGTGTTTGTGCTTTCCATTCTCCTCCGATCTGTCTGGTGATAAGTCCGGTTGCTGCCACGGGAATGGTACTGAAAAGTGCGGCAAGAATTCGAAGGGAAATGAGCGAATCTCCGGCGATCAAAACCCAGGTCCACAATACGGCGATAGAAAATGGAGGGTGATCGACAAATCCCCATGCAAGGTGTTTGGCGCATGCAAGATAATAGAACTCATCACGGAAGAGACCGTACTCCGGTTGAAGGAGCGCAACGAGCTGCAGAAAGAATTTTGCAAGAACAAAAAGCAGGAGGATGAGGGATGTTCGTTTCATAGAAATGCCTGGTTATGGTTAGAGTATTATACGCATTCAAGCACTTTTACTGAGAAGGGAGGAAAATGAGTTGTCAGACAGGACTAACTCGCACCAAATTCTGAAGAGCGGGAGACTCACCTTCATTTCATTTCGGTGGGCAGGTGGAGGATTTGTGTCTCAGGCGCATGAGCCTTCGGCTCAAAATCCGCGACACCCAGTCCCGATTCGGCTCACGAGCGAAGCGAATGATTGACGAATCGAGGATCCTCGTTTCGATGATGGAATTGCTCAACATTTCGATTCAGAATGGGATTGGGGAGTCTGGCATTCTTGAGCGGGCGACGAGGTTCGAACTCGCGACATTCAGCTTGGGAAGCTGACACTCTACCAACTGAGTTACGCCCGCGCTACCTATTTAAATATATATTTTTATCTGAAGACAATCAAACAGTGTGGACGATGATCTTCTTTATTCAAAATTCATTTCAAGAATATCATTTTTTTCTGTAACGCCGTGTCTCCAGCGATAAGACGACAGACATAGAGGCCGCTCGCCTGTGTGCGGGGTGCCCACTGAGAGTCATAAATTCCCGGGGACTGCTTTGCCTCTACAAGCGTTGCTATTTCACGCCCGAGAATGTCATATACCTTTAACGAGACCGGGCCTCCCCTCCGAAGCCGATACGTAATTGTTGTCCCGGAATTGAAGGGATTGGGAAAATTTTGTTCCAACACATAGTCTTCCGGAGGCCGATCTTCCCCGGAATAAGCAAATTTCAACAGCCATCCCTCAGGATCAAGAACCACCGCAGAAGGCTGTACGTCACATCTCATGGTGAAACTTTGCTGCTGTGCGTTATTAAACATCGTCACCGTGGTATCTTTTCCGTTCGATGTTATACGAAAATCTATCGGCATCGTGAAAAACGAAGGATTGTTTCGGGTGTCCCTTTGCTCAACATTTACCGTAAGTACGGAAGAATCCTTAAACGCGTTCCAGGTCCACGAATAATCATACGTCGGGAATCCTTCGCCATAGATCCATTCCTGGAAGAAATATCCAAGGGTTTTTCCGTATACACGCTCACAGGTCGACTGAAAATCGTGCGTTGTTGCCGTGCCATATTTCAGTGCAGGATCGTTTGCATACACGAAAAGCGCCTGCATGAAGAGACTGTCCCCCATCACATGCCGAAGCATCTGCAGAACAGTCGCCCCTTTTGAGTAAATGCGATAGGAATTAAAAAGCTCCCGAGCGCTGGATGTATCAGGGATCCCGATCACACCGAGCGCTAGCCGCGCCCGATCAAGCTGTGTGTTCATGTATTCCCAATACGACGGCATGCCGTAATGGTATTCGCGATACAATGCCGAACTGTACTGTGCAAAACCTTCGTTCAGCCAGAGATCTGCCCATGACCGGCATGTGATCATGTCGCCGAACCATTGATGCGCAAGTTCATGCGAAATCACATCCTCTTCAAATGTCCGTGTGGAAGTCATGGTTTGATGTTCCATCGCTCCTCCCTTGCCGAACTCTGCATGTCCGTATTTTTCTTTTATGAAGGGATACTGACCGAAGAGATTGGAAAAGACTTTTAGCATGTCGATTGTGCGGGGAAGAGCTGCAAGTGCGTCGTTCAGATGTTCGGGAAGAACATAGTTGAGCACCTCCATCGAATCGGCACTGGCATACCGGTACCAATTGGAAAACTGGACATAATTGGTAACTGCAATGGAAATAAGATAGGAGGCGATGGGATAACGTTCTTTCCAAAAATGTGTCGACGTTCCGTTGCCATGGTTCACGACCGACATGAGTTTCCCGTTGGAGCCCACCTTGAATGTCGAGTCACAGCTCACAATGATGTCGGCAGAATCTGCTTTATCCCCTGGATCGTCTTTACACGGCCACCAGTCTTTTGCTCCGTACGGTTCGCTCAACGAATACACCCATGGTACTCCCATGTGAGAGTCAAAATAGAAGCTTCCTAATCCAGTCGGTATCGGAGTTCCTTGATAGAATACATCGATCGACAACGTATCGCCCTGTACTATCGCTTGAGGCAACGGGACATCGAAGGAACTTTTATTCTGAACAAACGGATTTGACTGTCCATGAACCAGGAGAGAATCTATGTGCATTTGATTCATGAGATCAAGCGTCAACGTACGTGCAGTATCGAGGCAGCAGTATCCTGCGATTGTAACCCTTCCTTTCAGGTAGCCCGAAGGGGTGAAGATGGCTAATTCAAGGCGGTAATAGGTTATATCAAACCAGGAGCTTGCCAGGGTTTGAATAGATGTTTGCTGGCTGTAGAGGACTTTTTTATCGGAAGGGTTCTGTTGAAGAGCCTTATTTTCTCTCATAACAGAAGAATGTTGAGCATACAGTACGGTGTGAACAATCCCTACGAGGAAGATCAATGCTCGGGCATGTTCTTTCATGACGCAACGATATTTCTTTTTGGGGGCCATTGCACGCGTCAATGAGATCTGTGAATCCTTTTCTTAATAATGGAAAATACTCATTTCGTGTTTCAGAGTCTAATGCGTGCAGCTTTTTACATGCACGGAGAAGGACATGCGTTTTACTCCGAAAAACGCGGCCTCCTCTCTTTTAATACAGACTCCTTCGAGGATTGAAAAGCGAAAAACCTATCAAGGGTATTTCAGCGGCCTGGAGAATGAATCGCCAATCCGATGGGAAGAATTTGAGCTATTATACCAAAGACCGTTGCGCCGTCGTCTCTAACGGCAAAGAAAAAACCGGGAGACACACGATCGCTCGACAGCACTCCTGGATAGACATTGACCCGGAACACATTCCTAGGAACCTCGGAGTAGACCATGGAAGCGAGAAGAGAATTATTGCGATCATAATAGACACCGGCCATGAGTCCTGTCGTTACGGTATTATACGGAACGCCATTAATCATAGGGAGAGACCTTCTTCCAGTTGAAGCAAGTCCTGCACCAAATGAAAGCGCATCTTCATCGTTGATCTTGCGTGAAACACCGAAGATGGCAAAGTCGCCAAAGTGGAAGAAGAGGCTGGTTGTGTGATGTTGATTGAGTGCAAGTTTCATCACGAAATTTTGCCCTGCGTTGCGAACTGCGAAAGGTGCAAAGGAAAGTCCAACCGGCTGCGACCAGTCATTGAGATGGAGTGTCGAGGAAAAAAAATTGGAAACACCGTCAAAACTAAAGAATAGAATACCCAGCGGCTGAAAGATCAGCAGATCCGGAATGCAGTCTTCATTGGGATAAGCAAACGGTCCGTTCTCGACGATCTCATTGATGTACTCAAAGGCGACCACTGTTGCAGCGCCGCAGAAAAAAGGGAGAGGGACGTTATGGTAATCGTACCATTCTGAAAGCTTACGATACACCATGCCGCCTCCCACTGTGTGAAGCATGAAATTCGGTGCATACTGTGCATTATCAATATTCAAGCTGGTGGGAAAAATTTCCTGGCCGAGAAATTTATTCCACCCGAAGGCACGAATGACGGGTGACGGTGAGGTGATATTTTTCCAAACGTTGGCACTTGCACTATGCCAGTGTACATCGTTCCATGTCGGTTCCCGGTCGTTAATGATCTGAAAGGAATCGAATCCGCCGTTTGCCAGAACGGTCAGGGGATTAAACAATGCATCAGAGCCGTAGGTGGAAGGCCTGAAAAAATAGTACTTCTTTTCTTGTGCAGGAGATTGTAAAGAAAGAAGTGCAGAGAGGAGCGCAATGCCAAAAAGTATCTGTGGTACACCGGAAAAAGACTTCATGAATTTCGGATGTATAGTGTAAGTGTTTCATTGTGTGACAAGAACGCTCGTAGAATAGAAGAAATTTTCGCAAGAATCAATCCATTCCGGCAATCTCTGAAGTCGTCTTCAGGCACAAGGCTCTCGGTTGTGAAAGCCCTCACGCTTTGATCATCACAAGGAGCATTTTGAACCTGGTAACCGCCTTCAGTCCATGCGACTGACCGGCGGGAAGCATAAGGATATTTCCGCCGGTGAGTCGATGAGCAATTCCTGAAATCGTTACTTCAGCATCGCCTTCTACCACAAGTACTAGTGCATCAAAAGCGGCGGTATGTTCACTGAGGCTTTCACCCTGGTCGAACGCAAAGGCCGTCACCGTTCCTCCGGACTTTTTTACCAGTGTCCGGCTGACAACAGCCCCCGGTTGATATTGAACAAGCTCTGCTTGTTGAACAGCTCCATCGAGTGCTGTCGAATCTTTTGCGTCCGCTGACATAGTCACTCCTGAGGATTAAAACAATACCTTCCGCGCTGTTACTGCGTCCGATGCACCAGGGTTGTTGACGCCTGCGCTGTGGGCATGATGATGAGTTCGGCAATCTGAACATGTGGAGGGCGCGTTGCAGCGTACAATACGGCATCGGCAACGTCCTCCGGTGTTAGCGGTGTCATGTCTAGATAAGTTTTCTTGGCACGTTCCTTATCGCCGTGGAAACGGACCTCGCTAAACTCGGTTTCCACCAATCCGGGATCGATGGTACAGACACGAAGAGGTGTCTCTACAAGATCCATGCGAAGTCCCTTCGTGAGAGCGTCTACGGCATGTTTTGTTGCGCAATAGACATTGCCGTTAGGGTACACCCCATGTCCTGCAATGGAACCGATGTTGATAATGGTCCCTTGTTTTCGTTCGACCATACCGGGGATCACTGAACGGCTTATATAGAGCAATCCTTTGATATTAGTGTCGATCATTTCTTCCCAGTCTTCGATTTTCCCTTCATGCAGCTTGTTGAGGCCGCGGCTTAATCCTGCATTATTGACAAGGATGCCAATGTTCTGCCATTCAACAGGAAGTTTCTGAACAAACTTTGATACGGCATGACGATCCCGTACATCAAGAGCATCGATATACGTCTCGGTTTTATAGCGATTCTTGTATTCCGCTACTTGTTCTTTCAGCCGCTCTTTGCGGCGGGCGACAAGAACGAGTCTGGCACCTGCTTCTGCAAACTTTTGTGCACATGAACGGCCGATTCCGCTGCTTGCGCCAGTGATGAGAACAATAGAATTGGTCAACGATGCCATAGTACTCCTCTTGTCATGTGTAAGTGAACGAGACAAAAATACGAAGCGAGGGAATGAATGTCAACCAACAGAACCATATTGGTTGTGAAACTTCCATTGCTTCTTGGGCGTTTGAACGGTACATTCTTCCCCATGATGAAGCAGAGAATACCAAAACAGCACCTCATTCTTTTCTTTGTCTCCTGTTATATCCTCATCGTCGCATGTGCGGATGTGTGGTCTGCCTTTTCCCCAACCGGAAGGAACTGGGGTATCCATGCGTTGTCATTCTATGGAAGCGACGTTCGGCTTATCATTCCGCTTCTCATGCTTCTGCTTCTCATACCCCCCGTTCAGGTTTTCCTTGTTCAACGAATGCAATTGCTCTTGAAGCGGTATGATGGTTTTCATCGACCTGTGCGGACAGCGTTCATCTTCATACTCTTGTCGGGATTAACCTTTGTTTTCTGGCTCTTTCAGACAAAAACATTTTTCCTCGGAGATGGGTATCTTTGTCTGCGGAATCTTCCCAGTGCAAGCGCATTAGGTGAAGCAGCCTTTGCATTTAAGCGAACACCGTTCGCCGGTGTTATCATATTTCAGGTTTACCGGCTCTTCGATTTTTTTGGAGCCGCAACTCCTTCAGAAAGTGCATATCGCTGGGTCAGTATTTTTGCAGGAATGGGAACTGCCGCAGCGGCGTGGATATTCGTTCGTTTATTCTCGGAGGATCGATTAGAGAAAGTATTGCTCCTCCTGCTGCTGTTATCCTCAGGGGCAAGCCAGCTCTTTTTTGGATATGTTGAAAACTATGCACTCGCTTATCCGTCTATCCTCCTTTTCCTGTTTTTCGGTATCGCTTATATCCGGGAGAAGGTCTCTCTAGTTTGGCCGGTATTACTTTTTGGAGTTATCGTGATTCTCCATTTTGGCGGGTTAGCCTTTATCCCGGCATTGATATTGTTGATTATTCTTGCCCGACAAAGGAACCAACGCGCAGAACTTGCCGCATCGCTTTTTCTGATGTGTGCGGCGGTTTTTGCCGTGCTGTATTTCTGCGGTTATACTCCCCGCCTTCTTCAGTCGGTTTTCATGGGGGGGCGCAGTTACACATTGCCGTTCATAGGCATCCTTGAAAAGAATCAAGCATATCATCTCTTTTCATGGAATCACTTCGTGGATATCCTGAACTTCCTCCTTCTGGTCGTTCCGGGATCGCTGACGGTTCTTCTTCTTTCTGTTTTGCTTCTTTGGAAAAAAGACAAACCATTTACCCCGGAGATCAGGTTCGTTTTCCTTTCCGCCATATGCGGACTCGGGTTTCTCTTTTTCGTGAATTGCGAACTAGGAATGAGCAGAGATTGGGATCTTCTAGCACCTCTTCAAGTGGGGATATTTGCCGCGGCTGCAACACTGTGGATGAGTGCAACTGAGGATACAATGATACGACTACGCGTGCTGGTGACAATAGTGCTTGCTGCCATGCTGCATATGGCGCCGTTCATCGGCGTGAATGCCAATCAGGAGCGCTCGATGGCGCGGTTTCACATGCTCCAGGAGAGCAATCTTTGGAGCACCCATGCCAAGCTCGACGCATTCGAAGTCATGGCCATCTACCATCGTGAGCGAAAAGACTTTTCCCAGGCCATTCAATGGTATTTGCGCTATGTTGCGCTCGATTCATCGAACCGTCGTTTGTGGTGGAATTTGGCTACTGCACACGCGGAAGCAGGAAATACACGAGAAGCGTTCAACGTCTACAAGACCATGATTCGGCTCGGGATGGAAGATGCGAATGTCTGGACAGGTATGGGAGCGCTTATTGCCCGTTCTGCGAAGCGGGCACAACAGGACCGTTTTTCTGAAGCGCTGGCGATGTTTCGGAGGGCCGAACAGCTTGATCCCGCATCCCCGCTTATTCAGTGTGACATAGGGGCGATGATCGTTGAAACTGAACAAGATTATTCGAATGCCTTGCCTTATTTTCTAAAAGCGATCAGGCTCGATTCGACGTTCGCTGGCGCGTATGAGAATGCCGCAATCTGTTACATGGCACTCGGTGATTCCAACTCCGCTCAGCCATATAGAATGTTATCAAAGAAATATGAACAGCCATATCAAAAACGTACCGTGCCTTGAGAGTCTTATACTCGCCCGCGCAAAACCTTCCACTCACCTACAACATCGTTTCCCCGAACAACATAATAGCGGTCAAAATTTGCAGCAGTAAGGCAGGAGTGATGTTCGAGAATTCGGATGCGTTCGCCTACTTTGAACTTCCCCTCGATGTTCGAATGCCGATCAACCATGACCTTTCCATGTTCCTGGGAGAGCGACTGTACGTGAACATCGAGATGCGCAAAGAGGCGTTTCCGTTCATAATCTTCATAGAGAATCCCCATACCCATATCGTTTCGAATATGTGTCGCACCGGGATCTTTTGAAAGCGCCAACGCACCAGCATCCGTCACAAAATGCTGCGCCTCCGGCTGGTGTGAAATGACGCTGGCAAGAACGGTTAACGCACAATCGTTGACCCCGCAGACTCCCAGCTGAACCTGTGTATAATCATTGAATGCATAATTCCCCGGACGTATCTCGGTAATACCATCCAATTTTTCTACAAGTGACATCGTTGGCGTGGACCCAATACTGATGCCGGGAACGGCAATGTTATTGCCGCGAAGCCATTGTGCAAAATGCACCATTGTCGAACGTTCCTGTTCGGCGATATCAATAATTTCCCGTTTTGTTTGCGCCAGATAGGAATGACCTGCATGTGTCAGAATACCATCAAAATGCAGCACCTCCGATTGAGCAAGTGCATGTGCCATTTCTTCTGCAAACGTACTTGATGGATCGACACCGGCACGGTGACCACCGCAATCAACCTTGAGCCAGACATGGACAGGTCCGGCCATTGTAGCGGCTGCTTTGACGATAGCCGATTTCGCTTCCATGCTGTCGACCACAAGGCGGAATGTAATCTTCTTGGCAAGTGCGATCGCTCTTTCTGCCATTACAGGCGGAACAGGAAATGCCCATGTGATATCGTTGAATCCAGCTGCAGCAAATTGTTCTGCTTCATAGAAAGTTGAAACGGTGATCCCGTTCGCTCCCAGTGCTTTTTGTTTCCTGGCAATTTCAAGGCACTTATGTGTTTTGATGTGTGGCCGGAGCGAAACATGATATTTCTGTGCGCGCTCTTGCATGCGCTTCAGATTGGACTCGAGGATATCGATGTCAAGCAATAATGCCGGCGTTGGGAGCTGGTCGATGTTCATACGATGTGTGTCTTTGGATAGCTCAAGTTAGCAAAATATTATTTGAACTCAACTATTCTACCGTTTCTCGCATGGAACAAACATCACTTGTCTCCGTCCAACATAAAGCAAGACAAGCGGTTATACAGGTGTATTCTTCAAGAATTATGTGTACTATGCATCAATGATGAAACAGAGAATGATATTTTCCTCTAAGCCCGGGTTTTACCCACAATGGATTGTATGTTTGAGCATGCTCTTCACTGTTCTTTCTGGGTGCAGCAGCGGACTAAACTTAACCAGCGAAAGACGTCAGGGTGATATCATCATCGACGGCAATGATGCCGAATGGCAAAACGGGCTCTACTATGACAGCGAATCGGATGTTGTCTACGGTGTGCGGAACGACGATGAATATGTTTACGTTTTTCTCAAGACTCAAAATCGTTCAACACAAATGCACATCATGAGAGGGGGATTCACCGTTTGGTTTGATAAAGCAGGGGGGAAGAATCACGCGTTTGGTATACGGTACCCACTGGAAGGACAGGGGAACATTCGGACATTCCGCCCCGATGCAGATGAAGAACAAATGCATGCAATGCTTGATCAAGTCTTCGGGGAATTAGAAATTCTTGGCCCTCAAAGCGAGGACGTCCAACGATGTCCGGCAATTGATGCGCGCGGAGTCCGTGTAAAAATCGGACGCACACGCGATGCACTGGTATATGAACTTTGCGTACCCTTGATGAAATCTCCCGACCATCCCTATGCCATCAATCAGACGTCTCCTGGACGTCTCGGCATTGGATTCGAATCGGCAGAATTCAAGCGCGGAGAAGCGAAAGGCGGACTCCCAATGAATGGCGGTTTCAGCGGAGCTAGTCCGATGGAAGGTGGGGGAATGAGTGGGGGCGAACAAGGGGGCCATAGACATGGAGGCAACCATAGAGAAGATTCGCCTGAAGGAACTGCAAGAACAAAACAGATGGCGCTCTGGTTAGCAGTTCAATTGGCGAAGTAATTTTTCGGACGAAGGGAATCGAACAACGCCAACGGCGCCTGCACGGCACCGTTGGCGTTTTCACAGGTCACTCTTCCAGTGTTATAATATTGCCTGGATCCTGATCTAAAGCGCGGGCATTCAACACGCGGCGCATGAGTTTCCCGCTCCGGGTTTTGGGAAGTGAATCGACGAATTCGATATGTTCCGGTTTGGCAATCGGTCCCATCTCATGAGAAACGTGCTTACGAAGTTCTTCGATTAACTTTTCACTCTTCTCAATTCCTGTCTTCAAAATCACGTACGTGTAGATCGCATTTCCATGGAACCGTTAGCGCTTCTTTCTCTCAGGGAAATTTTGTTCTGTTAACATTCGTTTTCCCTAGGTTTTTCTAAAAAATGGTTTGTACATTCAATTGTGTGGACATGTTGAAATCTCACGAATAAGAAGAAGGGAACGATAATGATACACTGTATTCTACAAAATCGAATATTCAAAATATTGTTCTGCCTGGGACTTATGATGTTCATAGTCACCGCGACCTTGGCACAACAATCCTCAATTCCCAAAGGCGGGGATAACACGATACCAACCTCCATTAATGCAAGGTTTGAGCACATTGCCTTCAATGTCCTCGATCCGGTTGCCATGGCAAAGTGGTATACCGACAACCTGGGAATGAAAGTGATGCGCTCCGGCCCGGCGCCTGCCTTTACTACTTTTATTGCAGATTCCGGGAAGCATATGATGTTTGAGCTCACGCATAACACCAATGCTCCTCTCTTTGAACCTTCAAAGATTCATTTTACTTCTATCCATCTGGCTTTTTTCACCCCCGATATCAAACAGATGCAGGCACAATTGACAGCGGCTGGTGCCCGCATTGTCGATAGCCTTCGCACAACATCGTCAGGCGATATTGTGATCACTCTCCGTGATCCATGGGGATTGGCTATACAATTTGTTCAGCGCATGAAGCCTATGCTGAATTTTGCCGGATTGTATCCTGAACATTTTGCTATTAATGTTGCCGACTCGCGGGAAAAAGCTCAATGGTATGCGGATCATCTCGGGATGATCGTCATGCGCGATGGCAAGGCACCATCGTATGGGATGTTCATTGCTGATGCGGGCAAAAATATGATGTATGAATTGTACCAGAACAAGGATGTTCCTGTTGTTGACTTTTCGACGGTCAGCCCTATGTCGTTTCACATTGCGTACATCGTCGACAATATTCAAGCGGCAAAAGATATTCTCGTTGCTGCCGGCGCAAAGGTGGCAGAAGATGTCACAACCCTGCCGAGCGGTGATAAAGTATTAATGCTGCGCGATCCCTGGAATCAGCCGATCCAATTTGTGAATCGCATACAACCCATGATACAATAAACGGTTCGTGACTTTTTTTGGGGGGCTATTGTCAATACACAGGGTGGTGATCTTTTTTATCGTTCATAAAGTTGCAACTGGATGACGATCAGGCCAGGTCCAATAAATCCAGACGATGCTCATAATCTTTCGTCAAATCAAGACAGAGCTGTTCCAGTGTTACGTCGCGAAGCCGGGGTGCTTGCTCTTTGAGAATTTTCCAGCACAGCTCCTGTTCCAGGTCAAACGTGAGCCGTTGTTCGCCAATCCCAATCTCCCATAATTCACACAAAAGATCTGCAAAGCGTACGGAGGCAGTTAAAAGGAGAGATCGTGCAGATTTTGAAAGGTCGTGGTGCCTGCGGATTACATCGACAAAGTCTGCCGGCAGTTTCCATTTTTCGCATAAGCGTGCGCCAATTTCTTCATGTGTTGTACCTATCAGCTGAATTTCAGCATCAACATCGGCTAGTCCATCTTCGAGTGTCATCTGGCGAATCTCATCAAGATAGAGCGGATAGTACTGCGCCAGAACAATCTTGCCGATGTCATGAAGTAATCCGGAAGTGAATGCCTTTCCAAATGGACGGAGCTCGATTTTTGTCACGAGGGCTTGTGCTACAATTGCCGTTGAGATGCTATGTTTCCAAAGAGCATTCAGAAAATCCACCTGGTGTTCGTTGAGTTTGAATATCTGCTGCCGCATGTGAAAGAAGAGCGCAAGACGCCCCACTTCATCAAATCCAAGAACCGCCACTGCCTGCGGAACCGAGGTGACTTCCCAGCGTAATCCATAATACGGCGAATTCGCAGCGCGAAGGACCTGGACCGTCAATGCAGCGTCCATTTCCACAAGCTGGGCAACACGTACTGAGGCGGCATTGTCTTTTTGGGTTTCCGCTTGTACTTCAGCGAGTACCAGAGGAAAGGCGACAATCTCGTTAATCCGCTCTATATCTGGTGAGAGATCTCTCATATGTCCATGGATCCTGAATCTTTGCATTCCAAGATAGGTATCTTGAACCTTATTCTCAACTATGGATTGTGATACCGGTCAGAAATACTTAAAAGTCTTTCCCTTTGCTCTTGTCCAAGAATAACCCAATATCTCGACTTTGGGCGAATGGAATTGTATAATAGAATGAATCTTTTCATATTGAAGGAACATTATGCGTCAATGGAAAACATCGCAAAAAAAGACGATTCTCGACGTTAACAAATTCTTGAAGGTAGAGCAGCATACCATCGAATTGCCAAATGGCCAAATTATTGATGACTGGCCGTGGGTGATATCACCGGATTTTGCTCTGGTGCTGGCAGTAACAGAGCGGAATACTCTTTTACTTTTTCGTCAGGTTAAATATGCGGTCCATGGAGTGTCCTTTGCCCCTGTAGGCGGGTATGTCGAACGCGGAGAAGATTCCTTTGTCGCGGCAAAGCGGGAACTTCGAGAAGAGATGGGATGTGAAGCTCCTGAATGGATTTTCTTGGGAAGTTTTCCCTCCAATGGAAACCATGGAGGGGGAAACGGACATTTGTTCCTTGCACTGAAGGCACACAAAGTTTGTGATCCAATCATCGACGACCTCGAAGAAATGGAACCTGTGGAACTTACCATCGAGGAAACCGAACAGAAGTTGTTAGAGGGTGAAATAAAGGTGCTGGGTTGGCAGGCTATGCTCGCCATGGGATTGCTCTATTTGAAGAAGAGGCAATGATTTACACCTACGGTACGCTATGGATTCTCTCCGGGCGTCGTAAGGATTGTACACGACTTCACGAATATCGCGCATGGATAATCTCCGGATTCTTTTAACTCATGTATTAGTTATGAATTTTCTTGATGGTTGTCAAGTTAACAGTTGCGTCTGGTTGCATCCTTTTTAGTGGGGGGAGGGGCTTGCTCTCAGATGCTGAGTTTGGGC
>CAZYYD010000056.1:0-22879 GCA_964651225.1 uncultured Ignavibacteriaceae bacterium | reverse complement strand
ACACTCTTTTAGAGCGTCACAGATACCCCGCTGCTTGCGGCGGGGAGCTTCATTGACATCTGCGAACTCCTCTCCTTTGGCAGTAAGAGCTTTCTGCAATCCTGCCATTTCTCGCATCAGCCCATCCATCTTTTGACTGAGTGTCAGGCGTAAGGCCGTGGGATAGACATCGTTCGTCGACTGGGACATATTTACATGATTCAGCGGATGGATAATATCGTAGCGTCCTTTTTCATACCCAAGGATTTCCAGCGCTACATTGGCGATGACTTCGTTGGCGTTCATGTTCGTTGAGGTGCCGGCACCGCCCTGAATGACATCCACAGCGAATTCGTGATGATATTGTCCGGCGAGAATTTTATCCGCTGCTTTTCCAATCGCATTGGCGATGTGAGGGGAAAGAAGGCCAAGATCCGCGTTTGCCCTTGCCGCTGCTTTCTTGATATACGCTAGCGAGTGAATAAGCCGCGGGGAATGGGAGATCGGAATTCCGGTGATTTGAAAATTCTCCAATGCCCGGATAGTTTGAATGCCATAATATCGGTCACCGGGTACTTCCCGATCGCCGAGGAGGTCATGTTCAATGCGGGGATGAGTCATACGTTGAGAAATGTTAAGACTGCATGGCGGATGTTTCGTTGAACTGTGTACAAGAAGATAGAGGAAAGTTATGAAGATGGAAAGAGTTATTTCAAAAGTTGTTTTTTCTCTGTATCTTGCCTTACCTCAATCAGTCACTTTCTTTGGAAGGTCTACTATGAATTCCTTCAGCTGTCATCGCCATAGATTCCTCATGGCGATTCTCTTCTCTTGTCTTGGAATGAACGGGCTTTTTCCTCAGCCTAAAACAATCACGATCCTGCATACGAACGATATCCATGCGAATTTTCTTCCCCATGAAGCATTTTGGATAAAGGAAACTCCAAAACCGCTGGTGGGTGGATTCAATGAACTCTCCTTTATCGTCGACAGTCTCCGGCGCGTCAAGCCGTTTACGCTGCTTCTTGATGACGGTGATGTGATGACGGGAGATCCCATAACAGAATATCCCTATCAAGGTGCTGAAGGCGGTGCGCTGTTTGAAATGATGAACCGGGTCGGCTATGAAGTTTGGACACCGGGTAATCATGACTTCGATATTTCCTCGGAAAATCTCCGCAGGTTGACCGCAATTGCAAAGTTCACAACAGTTTCTGCCAATATCCTCGATACACAGGGCGGATTTCCGGTGAATAATAAAGAGTATGTGATCATCGAGAAAAATGGTTTGAAGATTGGGATTATCGGTATCATGTCAGGCGAATTCTACACGCTTGTGAACCAGCCCAGCAGCGCTGGCATCAAGATCCTCCCGCCCATTGAAACCGTGAAGCGCCTGGCAGCACAACTGGATCCGCAAACCGATTTGCTCATTGCTCTTACGCATCAAGGTGTTGACGATGATTCTATTCTTGCTATGAATGTTCAGGGGCTTGACGTCATCGTCGGGGGGCATTCTCATACGCGGTTGAAACACCCTAAGAAGATTAATGGTGTCTTGATTGTGCAGGCGGGATCGAACTGTGAGAACCTCGGCGTTCTTGATTTGACGGTTGAGAAGCATCATATCCTCTCTTATGACGGCAATCTGGTGCAACTTTGGTACAATGGTGCACGACCCAAGACAGTGCTTTCCAGTTTTATCGATTCCATCAAAACATGTATTGATAAGGATTATTCGGCTGTTCTTGCCGTGTTGAAAACGGATTGGACTCGCGGCAGAGGCGGAGAAAGCGGGATCGGTAATTTTATCGCTGACGCACAGCGCGAAGGTGCAGGTGCAGATGTGGGATTTATGAATTCTTCCGGAATCCGGAAAGACCTATCGGCCGGCCCGGTAACCAAGCGCGATGTCTTTGAAATCCTCCCCTTTCGCAATATTCTTACAACGTTTGAGATGACCGGCAAGCAAATCAAGTCGGTTGTTGAATACTTTCTAACAGAACATTCCGGCATTCAAACTTCAGGTATCCGATGCGAATGGAAGAAGAAGGCAGACGGAAGGATAGAGTTTGAATCATTCTTCGTGAATGGAAAACCACTGGATGAGAACAAGATCTATATCGGTGCGGCCAGCGATTATATGATGGGAGAGGCGAAAAAGTATTTTGGGATGGAGGTGCCAAAGGTTACTTATCTCAATCAAACGGTATTTGCCGTTGTCGAAAAAAAAGTGCGGACCATGAAAGAAATATCTACCACCGTAGAACATAGAATTCAGAACATCCAATAGATCATTCGAAAGGAAGCGCTATGAATACCCATTTTCCTATTCTTATTATCACAGGCCGGCCGGCGGCCGGGAAGTCTGAAGTGATCGATTTCCTGAAAAAGTGCGATCCTATTGTGCGGCTTGAAAAATTTCATATTGCGAATTTTGAAGAGCTGGACGATTTCCTGTATGTGTGGGAAACATTCGAACTCGATGATTTGATGACGCGATTTGGGAAACCGCGGATCTGGAGCGATGAAAAATACTGGTTCAAAGAACAATATATCTGGGACCTGTATATGGATCGGATGGCACTGGATTACAAGAAGAAAGTTCTCAAAGATCCTTCATATCATGAAAAAATGACAACGCTTGTAGAGTTTGCACGCGGAGGCGAGGATGGAATTCATCATGCAATGACATTTCTCTCTGATGAAATGCTCAGCAAAGCATCCCTGGTATATATCAAAGTCCCGTACGAAGAATCTGTCCGTAAGAACCGCAAACGTGCACGGCCTGGGCAGGAAGACTCCATCCTCTATCATTCCCTGCCGGATGAAAAAATGGATTTCTATTATAAAACGAATGATTGGGACAAGCTGGAAGCAAAAGACCCGAATTTCATAGAAGTGAAGGGGTATAAAATTTCCTATGCGGTCTTTGACAATATGCCGGAGAAGACGCACGATCCGAAACTCATTGGCGAAGAGCTTGCCCGTGCCACGGCGAAGCTGTGGAAGATACAAAAATAGTCTGACTAGTGTTCTCTGAGAGAATTCTTTATTACACCGGAGAACTCTTTATCCTTGCTGGTACTATAAAGAGAGGGGAATGTACACCCCCCTCTCTTTATTATCTCTCCTTCCATTTTTGTCTCTTGATTCTCCACAATATGCTCATTTCTGATATATTCCTGCGATTTCGGATATAGAAAGTTATCATTTTTGCGTCACCTCCTGTAGTAAATTTGGGTACATGCGATTTGAAAATATATGACATACTTCTACGAAGAATTCATGTAGTATAACAGGGAGATGAACGACAGAGCATTCGTATTTTTACTAAAAAAACACAAGCCATCTATATTGATCCAGGCGCTATGGATCAATCTGCATGAACAGAACAGGATCTCAAAAGAGATGAAAACTTTGATGACGGAAGAGTTTGCGTCGCGACATAATCATTCACCGCCTTCCATTGAGTGATACCGTCTCTTCCAAGTAAAAATATCGAATTGTACTTCTGTTCGCAGAGAACAAGATTGCGAAAGAACTTCATCCCAGACAAGTCTTGCGCTGAATTAGGCATAATTAACCACCAGTGAAGAATCATCATCTAATAAACAAGGAGAAACATCATGTCAACTCATAAGCTATATATCCCGCTCTTTATCGCTGCTGCTTTAGTCATTGCGATTCTTGTTCTCCCATCTTTCGATCATCCTGTAAGTGCCGAACAGTCTCTTTACACAGGCAATGAGAATCACGATATTACTCTTCAGGATGCTGTCGGTCTGACCCAGGCATATCGGCTTGCAGTCTCTTCGGAAACGGTACTAGCGCATTATTTTGGCAAGAACGCGATTGAAAAAGCACTTGCACAGCCGGGCTGTGTGGGGGTGCGCATGTTTTACGGCAAGCACAAGGATGGATCGTCCACGCTTGTGATCATTGGCGTTGATCGTGCAGGAAATGATATGACGGCCGGGATAGCTCTTCAAAAAGCACTTCCATGTCCTCCCGACTGCGGCTCTGCACCATCTGTGTTGCAACGGGAAAAAACGTTTGCTACCTTGAGGTGAATTTTCTGTGTGGTGGGGTAGCCTCGTACTTGTCCCGCCGCAGAACTCATAGCAAATCAGAGCGACGATATGTCGGTTCCAATATTATATTATTTTGCAGTGGTGAGTTATGTCCTGCCTCTTCCCGTAGGCATGCTCAGATACCGCTCGCTCGGCCGTGAATTGAAAATTCTGTTCTATTTTCTTATCATCGGACTCGTCACCGATCTCATTTCTTATTGGGAGTATTTTGGTCCACAATCTGCACAATGGCTCGTTCATGTTTATATCATCATAGAATTCATCCTCCTTATGAGTATAATTTCCTTATGGCAAGAGTCCAAGATTATGAACCGAGTTTTTCTCGTGCTCACAGGCCTCTATAGTGTTTTTTGGATCGTAGCAAAATGTACATTTGAGCCGATCAATGGTTTATATTATCTCAGTGGAACGATCTCAGGAGTGCTCCTCACGTTATGCGCCGGTTACACGTTGTTTGTTGTCATTGAACAAAAAGCACAGCCTCTGCTTCGATATGATCGCTTTTGGGTTTTACTGTCCCTGGTCATCAATTACACCGGTTCCTTGCTGCCGATTGTGTTTGCCGGTATCGTGTTTGCATATTCCCGGGAGCATCTCTTTCGCTTATGGTCCATCACGTGGATCGCTACTATTCTTTCGCATGCAATGTTCATGATAGGATTTTTATGCCAGAAGACCCGAACATCATAATCACAGCTATTTTCAGCATTACGATCGTTGTGCTGGGGATGTTCCTGTTCTTTGTTCTCATGATGGTGCGAAATCATCGGAAGATTGAAGCCGCCCAGCGCGAAAAAATCCGTCAAATGCAGTTGTTTTCAGATAAACTCCAATCGGTGCGAGAAGAAGAACAAAAACGCCTTGCCCGCGAACTTCATGACGAACTTGGCGGGTCACTCACCAGCCTGAAGTACGATCTTCTCTGGATGGAACAACAAACTTCCAGACAAGGGAACGTGACTCAACGGTGCAAAGCCATGAGAGACCTCATCGATACAACAACCAAAACAGTGCAGCGTATTTCATCAGAGCTGCGTCCTAAAATATTGGACAATCTTGGCCTTGCAGCGGCGATCGAGTGGCAGGCGAGCGAATTTCAGAAGCGCACAGGCATAAGAACTCAGGTTCAACTGGCGGCCGAACTTCCTCACCTTGATGAGAGCACGAACACCGGTGTCTATCGGATTGTTCAGGAGTCGCTAACCAATGTTGCACGGCATGCCCAGGCCACAGAGGTCACTATTGTACTACAAGTTCGCGATCATCAACTGCACGTAGAAATTAAAGATAACGGAAGAGGCTTTGATCATGCCTTGCTTGATCATCCGGAATCCTTGGGTCTCCTCAGTATTCAAGAACGCGCCCGAATGATTGGCGGCAGCGCGACAATTCTCGGAACTCTGGGCAAAGGCACTCAGGTCACAGCGGACGTACCGACAGAGAAAGGATCACCATGAGAATACTCGTTGTCGATGATCATGAGTACACACGGGAAGGAATCCTTCGCATTCTCTCGGACAATTTTGAAACGTCAAAAATTGCCTGTGGAGGATCGTATGAAGAAGCGATGGAACACGCCCACAGCGGGAAATGGGATATTATCATTCTCGATATCAATCTTCCCGGAAAGAGCGGTTTGGAAGTCATCCGGTCTATTCGAGCAATAGATAAAGATGTCCCGATCTTGATCCTCAGTATGGTTCCCATCTCTCAATACATCAGAAGAGTCATTGAAGCAGGAGCGACCGGATATTTGACGAAGGGCGAACCTGCAGAAGAGCTCCTCAAGGCCGTCCGGATGCTTGTCCGCGGCATGAAGTATTTTAGCCCTGACGTCCAGCAAGAACTCCCCAGTCTCATTGATGAAAGCGTTGAGCGCCCCAAACATGAAGTCCTTTCGAACCGCGAGCTGGCAGTCCTTAAGGGAATAGCAGAGGGGAAAAGTGTAAAAGAAATAGCAAGCCAGTACCAGCTTACTACCAGTACTGTCCATTCGTATCGTAAACGAATTATTACTAAACTTCACTTCAAATCACACCTTGATTTAGTCCGCTATGCATTGAAGAATGAGATTGTACGATAGTCTCATTATTACCCTCCTTCCAAAGATTGGACAACCCCGTTTTTCATCAAAAAATAGCCACATATAACACCCTTTTTTATTTATCAAAATCGAAAACAATCCTTTTGCTTCAATAACAACCCGCGATAGTTTGTGTAGTAATAAATCGGCAAGCGACCAAGAATTTTTCGACAGATTACTAATTTGATAGATACTATTCTCATGGTAGGTAGTACAGGGAAGTTTTCCTCCAGACAAAGGCAGAAGAAACGAATAGTTAAGCAGGTGGTGTTCAATGCGTGCGGAACAAATCAAAATAATTTCTCCGAAACCCGGTCGTGTTAAGAACCGATCCGACATTCATTTTTCCGACGTACGCCTGGACCCCGCTCATCAACCGGTTCAGAAGCTCAACACACTTCTTGAAGAATGTCCTCTTGCATATTATCAATCTTTACTCGATGGACGCATCCAGGTGTGTAATTATGCCTTTGTGAAGTTGATAGGCTTTTCAACGCAGGAAGATGCTCTTTCATATACGATGGGAAGAACGAAGGATGATCTCTCATATCTGCCAGCGGGGAATACGCTTTTGCCGGATGGTACGAAGTACGGGGGCCGAAAACGTACGATGCATCGGAAGGATGGCAGGGTATTGCATGTGATTGAGACAATTGCCGGAATGTTCAATGAGTCAAACGAACTCGTTGGGATTCGTGGTTTCTTGCTTGATCAGACTGAACGCGTGATGCTGGAAGAACGTCTTCTCCAACGGCAAAAAATGGAAAGTCTTGGATTATTCACGGGCGGGTTTGTTCATGACTTTAACAATATCCTCGACATTCTCCTTGGGAATTGTACTCTGCTCGAAAAAAAGCTTCCGCAGGAGGGAGAAATTCCCAAACTTCTCACATCGATGCAGCAAGCACTGAAGCGCGGCATTGATCTTGCTCAGAATTTTCTCACCTATGCACGAACCAATGAGGTTGCCATGGAAACCATGAATGTGAACACGGTGATCACGGGATTGTCAAAAATGGTCAAAGCGTCTCTCCCGAAATCCATCAGACTTGAACTGGAACTTGACGACCATCTCCCCATGGTTGCTATGAATCCGACGCAGATCCAACAGGCGGTCTTAAACCTCTGTCTCAATGCACGCGATGCTATGGCGGACACGGCAAGGACCCGTTCGGCAATACCGGTGCTGAAAATTCGGACATCCCTGGTGAATATCCAGCAGCATCAAACCGATGCACCTCAGCACCTTTGCATCGAAGTATCAGATACCGGCAAGGGGATGAATCCATCTCTAACACAGAAAATATTGGATCCCTTTTTTACGACAAAAAATCAAGGGACGGGATTAGGACTGACTATTGTTCAGATGGTAACAAAAAAGCATCATGGATTCATGGACGTAGCGAGTAAAGAAGGAGAGGGAACAACAGTCAAGCTTTTATTCCCGTTTTCACAAATTAGCTCTTCGCCGATGGTTACGCATCCCATCAAAGAGGTTCGGAGTCAAGAACGACCCGAGACAATTCTCTTCGCCGAAAACGATGAAGGACTTGCTCTTGCTGTGAAAACATGTTTTGAATTGAAGGGGTATAACGTACTCCTCGTCCGGGACGGACGTGCCGCAATACAATGCTATAAAAAAAACAAGTATATGATTGATATTGTTTTCCTGGATCTCGACGCATCGCCATTGGATGGAGCACAAGTGTTCGCCGCACTGCGAGATTTGAATATCCAGCAGCGCGTCGTTCTCGCCAGCAACCATTATGGAGCCGAGGAACGACAGGACTTTCTCACGGCGGGTCTATGTGAATATATTCCCAAACCGTATGTTCCTCATGATGTGCTGCAAAGTATTCGAAAAATATTGAATTCCGGCAAGAAGCAAGCGTATCCTGCAATATTTTCTACGTCTGGTTCACAATGCGGCGCACAAGATCATTCCCCCTGAACGTACCATAAGGAACCATTTGCCTAAAGCAGTATCGTCAGCGTTCATCTATGGAGATAATACTAATGTTGGGATGCAAAGCAGAGAATTTGAAGAATCACATAATAGCAGGCGGCTGTCGGAAGGTCTTCATCTAAAGAATATTGGAGCGAAGCGTCTCCTTCGGGGATGGGGAGGAAGACAACACGAGGGCGAATTCATGGTGAAACTACCACACCAGATTCGCCCTCTTCTTTTTCAATTGTTAAAAACGACAAAGCCGAATTCCATCAATCCGGTGTTAACCTTCGTGGCGAAAGCCGGCACGGCGCTGCTGGCTGTAAGAGTCCAGCGCCTTTTCAATGATGGGGTATGCTTCCGATGAGTGGGCAAACTCATCCACCTCCACAGCCTTTCCTTCCAATTGTTTATAATCGTGAAAGAATCGCTGCAGCATGTTCATGAGGTGCGGCGGCATTTTATCAGCTTCGAGGTAGGAATTATAGGTCGGATCCTGCGTAGCAACAGCAATAATTTTATAATCCTTTCTTCCGGCATCGATCATCGTCATCAATCCGATCGTACGCGCATGAATGATCGTTAAGAGTACCACTGCTTCCTGACAAAACACCAGTACATCCAGGGGGTCATCATCATCTGCAAGAGTCTGGGAATAAATCCGTAGTTTGCAGGATAGAAGACAGCAGAGTACAGCACCCGGTCGAGCTTGATCAAACCGCTTTTTTCCTCGAGTTCGTACTTCACACTGGAACCGTACAGAATTTCGATAAGAGCGTTAAATTCTTTGGGGACATCTTCGCCCGGTGTCACATCATACCATGGATGAATCGTCGTATTTCTCCATTTGATGAACACAGCATCTTGAATCTCGGTTCCGGTACTTTCGAGCACCTCACGAGACTAATGTGCCGACCGACCTTTCGGCATCACATTCCATAACCGGGACATCACATAAGCGCCCATAAGGGCAAATGGAATAGGTGCCCAATGCCACGCTTCCCACCCCCAGTTCGTGGTGATGTATCCAACCCCCATTCCGACAAAAGCACCGGCAAGATACTGCATTCCGTCAAACAGCCCGGCTGCAGTTGCAGCAGCTTTCTTTCCTCCAAAATCCATCGATGCTGCACCACCTATCATTCCGTGTGCACCATTCACAAAAAATGAAAGGAGTACAAGACAACATGCAGCGAGTACCGGACCGAAGTTAAGGAGATCCGAAATACCAAACAGTGCCAGTACTACAGCCATGCCGATAAATCCGAACGTAATAACGGGTGCACGCCTGCCGCCAAACGTACGATCGGAAGTAATACCGAAGATAAAGCCACCGGCGATGCCGGCTAATGCAATTCCCCAGGTAGCGACAAGGTAGGGTAGATACGTAGCAAAGAGCGTCTTATCGGCACCGTGGAAATCCACAAAGTATTTTGGCCACCATGCATCCACGACACTTCGGCGCACAAAACCGATCATCATTGAACCAAGAGCAATCATCCACATGACCCGCGAAGCGAACACCTTCTGAAGAATAAACTTGAGAGATGATGGTTTGTCGCTGTTATCTTCAACCTCATCGCCGGTCTCAAAGTCACCCAGTCCGGCATCTTTTGGAGTGTTGAACATAAAGTAGTAATTGATGACGAACAGCACCAACACAAAGGCGCCCGGGATCCAGAACGCATATTGCCACGGGAAGAAGAGAAGGATGAGCGGAACACCCTGAAATGCCAGAAGCAGTCCCATCCGGATGAGAACACCGAAGATGCCGGAGAAGGTGCCGCGCTCCAGGACGTGGAACCATTGTGCATTGACCTTCACGATCGAAAGTGCACCAAATGATTGAAAATATCCGTTCAATCCCCAGACGATTGCCATCAAGGTAAGAATCATTCCCCCTGAGAGACCGAACTTGAGTGTCGCAGGAATAACGACATGGCGTGCCATTCCTACACCTTCCCACACCGCCGGATCGACAACAGCCAGACCAGCCAGACCGAACAGAAAATTCATGATTGCGACTCCGATAGCGCCGAAGAGGAATGCTTTCTTTCCGCCGATCCGATCAGCAAACGGCCCGTTTAAGACAACGGATAATCCGTACACGAGCGGCATCATGGTTTCAAACACACCAAGCTCGGTATTCTTCCAGCCGAGTAAATCTGCCAGTGCGGGAGCCACTGCAGTATAATTGTACCGGGTCATATAGAAGAAGGCATAGAGGATTCCCAGCGACATCCAGTTGATGGTGCGCTGTCTGCGAAATTCAGGGCTGAGGATTGGTTTGCTGACTTGGGGTATGGTCATAGGATTTTAAGATTAATGATTTTGGATTTGTGATGAGAGAGTTATGCCGGTGCGCATAGAATTCTGATGATATCTCTACCAGGAGAATTTCATTATGATGCGATCCGATAAATTGCAGGGCGATACTTCGGCGAAGGAATCTTTTTACCGGAAGATCGGGCAGTCGCGAGCCATGCTCGTTTTGCTCGCAGAACTTCTTTCAGTGCTTCATCAGGAGACTTGCCAAACGCTGAACAATACTTGAGATCGGGAATGTCGGCGATGTATCCATTATCATCTTCGCTGAAGAATATATTGATATGATAATCTTTCATTTCTTTCCTCCGATTTGCAGATCATATTTTTCAATTAACTCAAGAAACTGTTTGATTTGATAGGGTTTTGCTTGTCCGCGAACATGTTGGATATTGATGAGTTCTTGAATGTCCGAATGTTGAAAAATATGGTGACTTCCTTGCGTACGTGCCAATCGAAATCCAAACGCTTGCAATAAAGATACAAAATCACGAAATGAAATGTTCTTTGAACCGGCAAGTATCTTTTAAAGAAGCTTCTTCTCTTTCAAGGGAATAATCCTTTAGGGAAAACTATAATGCCAACTTCATGTAATAGAGTTTTTCAGATTTTCCTATTCCGTGCCGTTACTGGCTTGATAAAATGCTACAAAATTTCCTTAGCCGTTTTCACAATATTCTCTACTGTGAATCCAAAGTGCTTGAAGATCGTATCTACCGGAGCCGAAGCGCCGTAGGAGGTCATAGCGATGATCCTTCCACCATCGCCCACATATTTTTCCCAACCCATGGTCACACCAGCTTCTACCGCAATGCGCTTCTTGACACCGGGCGGGAGAACAGAATCCCGGTACTCTTTAGATTGCCGTTCGAATAACTCCCACGACGGCATGCTGATAACACGCGCTTTCACGCCTTCTTTCACCAGCTGCTCATATGCACCGAGCGCCAGTTGTACTTCGGAACCGGTGCCGATGAGAAGAAGATCGGGAGTTGGAGAGTTTCCTGCTAAGACATAAGCGCCCTTTATCAGATTCTCCGCAGAAGGAAATTTCGTCCTGTCGACGGTCGGTAATTTTTGACGTGTCAGCATCAAGGCAACGGGACCATCGTTGTATTCAATCGCGAAACGCCATGCGGAAACGGTTTCGTTTGCATCCATGGGACGGAGAGAAATCATATTGGGAATGCAGCGCAATGCCGCAAGATGTTCGACAGGTTCGTGAGTAGGGCCGTCTTCACCAACTCCGATACTATCATGCGTAAAGACATAGATCGGCCGTATGTGCATCAAGCACGCCAGGCGGATAGCGGGGCGAAGGTAATCCGAGAATACGAAAAATGTTCCGCCGTAAGGGATGATACCGTCTGTCACTGCCATGCCATTCATCATCCCGGCCATTGCGTGTTCGCGGACACCATAACGCATATACCGTCCGCCGTAGCTCCCTGCCTGAAATTCACCCATGCTTTTCACGTAGGTGTTATTCGACGGTGCAAGGTCTGCCGAACCTCCGATC
Organism: uncultured Ignavibacteriaceae bacterium; assembly: GCA_964651225.1. Classification (GTDB taxonomy): domain Bacteria; phylum Bacteroidota; class Ignavibacteria; order UBA10030; family UBA10030; genus Fen-1298. The sequence continues at coordinate 10,931 of CAZYYD010000056.1, read as the reverse complement.
ATCGAGGGAAGATAAGGAGCAATGGCATTTAATACTTTACCGGAAGCATCGCGTGTAGCCATCGCTTCTGTAAAGACAGGCAGTGCTTTTTTCCACTCCTCGCCGAATTTTCCCTGACGGATGTTCTCCAGCTCCATTGCTAATTTCGGGAATTTCTTTTTGTACGCCGCAAACTTTTCGTTCCACGCTGCTTCTTTCTTTTTCCCCTGCTCAAGGGCCTTCCGGAATTGTGCGAGGGCTTTTTCGGGGATGAAGAACTGCTTCTCCGGATCCCAGCCATAATTCTTTTTTGTCAGCTTGATCTCTTCGTCACCAAGGGGAGAGCCATGCACTTCGGCGGTATCCTGTTTGTTGGGGCTGCCGAAACCGATGTGTGTCCGGACCATAATAATCGAGGGGCGTCCGGTCTCTTGTTTCGCCTGCCGGATTGCTTTGTCAATGGCACGGCGGTCGTTGCCGTCTTTCACTTTCTGAACATGCCAGCCGTATGCTTCAAACCTTTTTGCCCGATCTTCCGTGAACGCCAGGTCCGTAGGACCATCGATGCTGATATGATTGTCGTCGTACAGATAGATCATGTTTCCGAGTTTCAAATGTCCGGCAAGTGAAGCAGCTTCTGCCGAAATGCCTTCCATAAGATCGCCGTCGCCAAGCGTTGCGAAAATACGATAGTCAACGACTTTGAAACCGGGCTTATTATATCGTGCGGCAAGGTATTTCTGGGCAATCGCCATTCCCACACCGTTTGTAAAACCCTGGCCCAGCGGTCCTGTGGTGACTTCCACACCGTCGGTGTGGCGAAATTCCGGATGGCCGGGAGTCTTGCTTCCAAGCTGGCGGAAACTTTTCAAATCGTTCAATGTCACGTTGTAGCCGGTAAGATGGAGCAGACTGTACAATAGCATGGAACCATGACCGCCCGAAAGAATAAACCGATCGCGGTTTTGCCAGTGCATATTGGCAGGATTATGGTTCAGATGTTTTGTCCACAGGACATACGCCACAGATGCCATACCCATCGGCATACCGGGATGTCCGGATTTCGCTTTTTGGACGGCATCCATCGCTAATGTGCGAATCGTATTGATGCAAAGCTGATCTCTTGAAGCCTTCATGAACTTCTCTCCCACAGTTCTCAATATTATCAACAATGAAAGACCGAAAACAAGATAATGAAGCTTTGTAAAAATTCAAAGCCGTGAAGAGAAATCTGAACAATACTTAGTGTGGGTCTTGCGGCTTGTAGTCTTCAATAAATCGGTGAGGAAAAACGGTCTTATGAACCGGATGTGTAACGGTAAGAACTGGTACAAGCGTACGGCGCACAACTTCTTCTGTTGTATTGCCGATTTGCACACGTCGCATACCGCGGTTCCCGTGTGTGCCCATAACAATGAGATCGACTTGATATTCTTCAGCAAGGCGGACAATCGTATTCTCCGGTTCAACATCGCGTCCAATAATCCGCTCAACTCGAATTTCTGCCGCCTGCTCATGATAGAGACTCAGGTCGGGAAACTTATCTTCAAGGAGCTCCGGATGCTGAACCATCAAATCGACAGTATGAAGAAGAATGATTTTTGCCTTATGGCGGCGGGCAATCGAGACGGCATAAGGAATGGCATAGTTGGCATACTCCGAAAAATCGGTTGGGCACAAAATAGTTTGAATATTCCACTGCGGTACCTGTTCACGCGGACGAACAGAGAACACCGGTGTCCGGCAGAGACGAACGACACGTTCAACAGTACGTCCCAGCAAGTGAGGAGAGGCATGCCCTAATCCTTCCGTAGCGATCACCACTGCGGAAAACCGATTGGTTTCTGCCTCCTGAATGATCTCGTGGTATGCCGTTCCAAAATGAATATGCGTACTTAATGTCTGCGGGTTGAGTGCAGCACGCTTGGACAGTTCGGCGAATTTACGTTCCGCAAAGGATGTCACTGTTTCCCGGTACGTTGTCTTCTGCGGTTCATCGCGGCCAAAGAATCCTAACGGATCCTTCTCACTTTCGTCGACATATAAGAGCTTCATACGCCCTTGTTCGTTTTGTGCAAGGAATGCGGCAAAACGGATTGCTTGCAGCGAAGCATCTGAAAAGTCTGTGGGACAGAGAATACGACTGAGCGTGTACATTAATTGTGCCGGTATGAGTATGCCTGTTCAAGGGTGATAATTTTTTTGCGAAGAAGCAAGCGGCAATTTATGTCCCGTACTGTTATTACCCGTTTTCTTACGCTCTTCTCATAGAACAATGTACTGTGCCCCGTACTTCCAGACAAACATCGAAGAGAATGAATATGAAAGTAAATGCGGAGAGTCCTGGAAGGAGTATATGTTGATGCAAACCCGATCTATGGAAGAATTTCATTGTGTTTTCTCTCGAGCAACGCAGGACATGAAAAGGAAAAAAATAAATCCGTATGATAATATTTTCATTTTTTCCCCCTTCCGATACCCCATAAAAAATAATCTAGAGAAATAAGTTTCATGCGAAGGAAATAAAAGCATTGTTCACAGATATCCATCAAAAAAACTGCACACTTGATTTATAAATAGAGTATGAGCAGTTCCAGTGAACCGGAACTGCTCACAGTCGCTTGAAAAGTCTCTTACTTCTGTTTTACCAGCTCATACCCCTTAATGACTTCTTCATCGATGGTGTAGAGATAGTTCTCATCGGGGGAATTGAAGAAAAGCGGTCTCTTTGCTTCTTTTTGCTGCCAGAGCATATTGCCATTTCCAATATCCACACAGGTCAGCTGACGATCGAGGCAATAGACGAGCTTTCCGTTCATGATCTTTGGAACATACTGGATGTTCTTCGGGTCAAAGTCCCATGCATGTTTCCAGATCACTTTTCCATCTTCTGCATTCAGCAAGGCTATCGCTTCCTGACCGATGGCAAAAATGTGAGTACCGACGTACACTGCACGGAGGCATTTCTTTGCTGTTGCTCCCCAGATGGTAGATCCCCAACCCTGGTACTGGCAGGCGGCATCTGCTTCTTCTTTATCTGAGATAAACTTGTTATAATCGGCTCCGCCAATTTCTGTCGTTGTTGTGGTGACAGAATAACCATAACCAGAAGAGACACTCGTCCGCTTATGTCCGATCGGCCATTCCTGAATAGCATACGTCTTCTTGAACTGCATTTCACCCAGTCCGCTCTTATCCAGGTTCACGGTATAATCAAACTTGCCGCCGTCAGCGCGCATCTGGAGGGCGTAAATGTTCTCTTCATCGGCAAAATACAGTCGCTTGGAAGCTGGATCGTAATTGTTCTTGAGCGAAAAGTTCGGAGTCAGGAAACTCGGGTCAACCTTGGTCTCTATCCGCCAGAGTTGCTTGCCTGTCGCAGCATCGTACGCAGCAAAACCATAAGGATCGATATCGTATTTGTCTTTTATTTTCATCCCGAGAGTGCCGAAGAGTCCCTTCGGCGGCTCGAGTGCGATGTCAAATTTTCGTTCACCGAATTTGATATAGAGAACATTATCCACGAGCATAGCCTCGCGAGGATTGCCCTTTAAGAGCTTTTCACTGTACCACATTCTTTTTTTTGCGCTCAGATCGTACCCGGCAATATTTTCATCTCCTATAAGGAACATCTTGTTTTCGATAATCACTGGTTTCATCGCTGGTGCTGCAGGAGGTGATGATGTATAATCCGACACGCGCACGTAATCTTTAAGGAGAATCTGTCCCGTTTTCGGATCAACAATGACAACACCATCACCCGGTTCTTCCTTCGTATCCGGATTGCGCAGCAGGTTTGTCGATATCAATCCGAATACAAGATTCCCTTCGAATTCGTCTGTCGTATAGCTAAATCCAATATTCTCATAACCGAATGTATTCTTCTGGCCCGCAAGAGTTGAAAGAACAAATTTTCCAAGAGAGCGCTGCCAATTGGGTATGTACAGCCTCGAATTGAAAATTGCGGGCGTCCGGTAATTGACCTTGCCTGTGAAAGCTTGGATACTCATAACATGGACATTCGTACCATCGTCGGAATAACCGCTTCCTCTTGTATAGGTTACGATCACATTATTGCCGTCCACCTTAATGTAATGATGCGCGTATCCCTCGAAGTTGGCATCTTTTTCTGCTGTCTTCCAAAGAACTTTCCCTTCAACAAGATCGATGGCAAACATGGCATCGGACATGCCGGCAAGAAAGACCTCCTTGTCTCCGATGTGCAGAATTTCGTATGTACGGAAATCGCCAACCGAAGCAGGCACCTCGACTAGCGATCCTGTATTGTCGTTGAAAAACATGACTTTGTCTTTTCCCAATATTGCGCACCCTAGATCGGTTTTCATCAGCGGTTGGAAGTCGGTGTCGTACTTCATTTCCTTGCGCACGATTTCTTTGTTCTGGGAAATATCCACAATGGCCACATGGGAATCGAGTAGGAACAGGGCAAACCGCTGATCGGGCGATTGATAACACCACTCATATTTCTTTTCAACGATCTTGGAGTTCACCTCGTAATCCTTCGCTTCAAAGAGTTGTTTCCCGTCATCGTAGCTGAAGAGTCCGAGTTTATCATCATCCAGCATCACTAAAAGCTTGTTCTGTTTCTCAAGAGATGTCCAATTCCAGGTTCCCTTTTTCACCAAATCACCGTTGTACGTAATATCCATCCGGAAGAGTTCTTTACCGGTCGTCAGATCAACGCCAATATGAATTTTTCCGTACCGAAGGATGATGTTGTTGTTTCGGAAACTGAGATTGGTGTATTCATCCTGGTCCACCTTCGCATATTCCTGCTGCCAGAGCAGTTTACCGGTCAATGCATCGTAACACTGGAGTCCCTCGCCGGTGCCGATAAGAAATTTCTCGCCGATGAGTTGATGCACTCCTTGCTTTTCATATTTCTTTACACGCAGTTCATAGATCTTTGCACCGCTTGCGGCATCGAAGAGCCAGGAATATTCATAATTTGAAAGGAAAAGAAATTTTCCTTCCTGAAGAAAACTGTAATCCTTGATCTGCTCACCGATGTCCAGATTCCATTTCGGCACTTGCGCAAGCGAGAGGAAAAAGAAGGTGATGGAAAACAGGACATACCACAGAAGACGTGTTCTCATGATAGACTCCTCCAAATTGTGAATTATGACCCCAACAACCCTTGCCCTGGGAAGGCGCGGGACTTGATCCTGCGCTTTTTGGCCCCAGCGCAGTATCGAGGATATGCAGAAAAAAGAGCAAATAATCAATATTTTTTTTTAGCAAGGCCAAAATACCCGGCGGGCACTCGCAGACGCAAGCGATGGAATGGCTGCCGCCTGAAAGAGACGATTGGGTGCCGATTTTCTCGATTTTATAAATATTGTATTGGTGCGGGGGAAAGACGATCTCACCCCAGGCTCGAGGAATGAGATCGGGGTGAGAAATTACCTATCGGGAAAAAATGAGATTACCCGGAGAGTTTTGCTGTTGACTCAATTCGATACGAGTGAGTGATGGCTGCGCTTGATGCAATCTGTGCGGAGACAGAGCAGTATTTTGTTGTTGAAAGATCGATTGCTTGTTCCACATTTTCTGCTCTGATGCCGTCGCCGTAGAAGACGTACTCGATGTGAATCTCGGTAAAGATTTTCGGATGCTCATCCCGCTCGATTCCTTTCACATTGCACTCATATGCAACGACGGGGGAGCGTTTCTTTTTCAGGATGGAGATAACATCCATCGATGTACATCCGGCAAGCGCCATGAGGAGGAGTTCTTTTGGGGCGGATCCGGCTTCGCTGCCTCCTACCTCATGTTTTGTGTCCATGACAACCCAATGATTGGTACCGGCTTTTGCAGCGAGCGTGTTGCCTTTAATTTGTCTAATGTGAACTTCTTTTGTCATTGTTGAGCCTGCTTTGATGTGAGGAAGTATTGATTGTTCAATTTCCCGCGGTTAATATGGTGCCGGACTAAAGGCAGTAATGGACCTTGACGGCCAAGATCCGTTATCCCAAGAAAGTTAAAAACTGCTGAATATGCAAGGGACCATCTCCCCCTAAAAGATCTAACACGCCAAATGCAGCAGTACCTGAGTTCTGATCGGTAAAACAGATATTGCCGATAACAATTGCGGCAAAAATTGTTAGAATGCTTCGACAGAACCCATGATTTGTCCTATCCTGCGCTCCTTCATTGAACGAACGCAAAAATTGTTACCTGGATATGATGCGCGGAAAGAGAAAAGGACTCAGGGATGCAAAGAAGAAGAGAGTATATCTCGATACAGCCCGGGCGGTGGCCTCCCTGCGGTGGATAATCCCATCGCTAATAGATCATGTGGTTAATAAAGTTAAAAATTCAGTAATTGTCCGATCATACCTGCGGCTCCGCAGTAAAAAAGTGAGCATGAGCGAAACCCGGTATCACTCGAAACTGTCCTCAAGGGATGAATTCGTCATTTTAGGAATATCATCCGCTTTGTTTCTCGAAATCCACCTGCACGAAATGTGTAGAAATATATTCCGCTCGACATTCCTTTCGCATTCCACGTTATCGAATACCGTCCAGCCGGCTTCTCCTCGTTCACCAGCACAGCCACTTCACGGCCGAGGAGATTAAATATTGAAAGCTTTACAAGTTCGAAATTGGAAATTCGAAATTCGAATTTAGTTGTTGGATTGAACGGATTAGGATAGTTCTGCGAGAGCGAAAATACTTTCGGCACTCCGCCGACTTCCACTTCAACACTTTGCGAATACTTAAAGAAGCCGTCTACATCCACCTGCTTGAGACGGTACGCATAGCGGCCTGCATGAAGTCTCGAGTCAGCAAAACTGTATTCCTTGGGTGAGTTGCTCGTTCCCGCACCAGGTACAAATCCAAGCTTAATCCATTGAGCACTGATCACTGATGACTGATCACTGACCACTGCTCTCCTCTCCACTTCAAATCCATAATTATCCATTTCTATTGCGGTTCGCCATTGAAGTTTGACGTTATTCATTCTACATTCTGCAATCAGCATTGATAACTCAACAGGCAAGGGAGTAGTCCCCGAAAGATTTGGATATCCATCATTAATACCGGCGTCCATATACCAAATGGACGAACTCCACCCCGCATTTAGAAATGTGGATTGAAGTTTCATTTCCGATGTGGTCTTTCCAGTTGCTCCGGTGCCGGTAGACTGTTCGGATGTTTCACTATCCCAGAAATTATTACTAAATGAACCATCTTCATCATATCCAACAAATCCCTTATCGGTTGGATTGGTTGAGCCGATATACGTAACCGAACCGGTCGAATAGCATTTCTGGATAGTGACCCCTCCAATATTCCATCCACAGAAGCCGCCTAAATAAGTTTCAGTGCTTCCGCTGATGCGGCTTACATTACCGCGGCTGTAGCAGTTACTGATTGTACCATACCCAACCTGACCTATAAATCCACCGACACCTTTGGTACCGCTTACCGCCCCGGTTGCATAACATTCGGATATAGTACCTTCTTGCCAGATTTCTCCGATCAATCCGCCTGCGGCCTGACTCCCACTCGATGCTACAGTACAGCTGCTATAGCAGTTTGTTACTGTAACAGAACCGCCGAAGCATTGCCCTATTAATCCACCTATATAAGTTCCGCCTGATACACATGTAACCGAGCCGGTAGTGTAACAATTATTGGCAGAGGCATTTCTAAAGTAACCCGCAAGTCCACCAATATAGCCATAACCAGTAATATCAACATTTGTCACACCAAGGTTACTAATTGTGGCACCACTTACAGAACCGAATAGGGCTGAATTATATTCACCGGTCCTGTTGATATATATGCCATCGATCGTAAATCCCTGACCATCATAAACACCGGTGAAATAACCATTGTAATCATTACCTATAGGCGACCAGCCATTATAAACGCTGCCATTCCAATTCCACGTGGCGGTTTCCGAGGCATCGATATTTTGAGTCTGTTCAAAATATGCAGCCCAGGAACTTGAATTGGTACTCACCCATAAGAGATGATTCAATGTTGAGATCTGGTAGGGACTCTCGAAAGTACCTGAACCACCCGGTTGAGTTCCGTCTGCAAATAGGTTTGCGGAAAACATTATTACTGCAAGCATCAAACAGATTTGTATTTTCATTTTTATACTCCTTATTTTAGAGCTATAATTTACCTGAACTTTTTTCAGGATTTGTATTAAGTACATTTTGCCTTCCACAAGCATCAAGGCATTAAATATTCTCAGCATTGATGTAATAAAATCATTTTCTTTATGAAGGTATAATATTCTGTTTGGAGTCTGTAGAAATATATTCCGCTCGACAATCCTGTCGTATTCCATGGTATCGAATACCGTCCAGCCGGCTTCTTCTCATTCACCAATGTCGCCACTTCACACCCAACATTGATTACCTTCCGAAGGCCGCCAGGTATCGCTTCTGCTTTCGAAAGGTTGCCAATATTTTTTATTTCATCAGCAAGAATTTCCTCACCTGCGTCTGCTTTCCGGATTCCAGTCTGTAGAAATATAAACCTGACGAAAGGTTCGATGCCGAGAATGTTGCTTGATGTAAAATCCCTACCTTCAATTCATCCTTCACCAGCGTTGCCACTTCACGCCCGAGTAAGTCATATATCTTCAGCGTTGTCAATCCATCTTCGGCAAGCGTAAACTCGATGGTGGTACTTGGGTTGAAGGGATTAGGATAGTTCTGCGAGAGCGAAAATACTTTCGGTACTCCACCGACTTCCACTTCAACACTTTGCGAATACTTGAACAACCCGTTCACATCCACCTGCTTGAGACGGTACGCATAGCGGCCGGTTGTGAGTTTCGAGTCGGTAAAACTGTATTCCTTGGGTGAGTTGCATGTGCCGGATCCATTTACAAATCCGACCTTGAGCCATTGAGCACTGATCACTGATGACTGATCACCGACCACTGCTCTCCTCTCCACCTCAAATCCATAATTATCCCTCTCTGTTGCTGTACTCCAGTTCAGTTCAATCCACCGAGCAGAAGAAGAGGCGCCTCGCACCGTTGCATTCAGGGCTGTCAGTTCCACCGGGAGAGCCGCATCATCCGGATTTGTTAGTCCGGCAAAGTAACTGTGTGCTCCTGAGTAAATCGTTGTATAATACCCTCCAGCATACACTCTGGCATTTGTGAGATCAAGCGTAAGGGCATAGACAGCGTCATTTGCATTCGGATCCCAGGTCGTGGCTGCTCCCTCTGAGGTATCGAGCGCCGCAATCCGATTTCGGGACTGTCCTCCGATACTCGTGAAGTCTCCTCCTGCATACACCGTCGATCCCGAGACGGCAATGGAATAGACATTGTTGTCTGCATTCGGATCCCAGTCTGTGGCTGCTCCCGTTGAGGTATTGAGCGCTGCAATGTTGTTCCGTGTCTGTCCTCCAATATTTGAGAAGGCACCTCCTGCATAGACCGTCGATCCCGAGACGGCAAGGGAATTGACAATGTCATTTGCATTCGGATTCCAGCTTGTCGCGACACCCGTTGAGGCATTAAGCGCCGCAATGTAGTTCCGTGTCTCTCCTCCGATACTCGTGAAGTAACCTCCTGCATAGACCGTCGAGCCCGAGACGGCAAGTGCAGAAACAGCACCATTGACGTTCGGATTCCAGCTCGTTGCATTCCCGGGTGATACACTATCGAGCGCTGCAATGTGGTTCCGTGCCGAATCGCCGATGCTCGTGAAACCACCTCCCGCATAGACCGTCGATCCGGAGACGGAAAGGGCAAGTACAGGTCCATCTGTAGACGGATCCCAGAGTGTAGCCTTGCCCGTTGAGGCATCGAGCGCTGCAATGCAGCTCCGATCTGCTTCGCCGATCTGCGTGAAGTAACCTCCGGCATACACCGTGGAGCCCGAGACGGCAATGGCATCGACCTCGTCATTCGCATCCGGGGCCCAGGTTGTAGCATCACCCGTTGAGGCATCGAGCGCTGCAATGTGGTTCCGTGTCTCTCCTCCGATAGTCTCGAAGTAACCTCCTGCATACACCGTCGATCCCGAGACGGCAAGGGAATAGACCTCGCCATTCGCATCCGGGGCCCAGGTTGTAGCATCACCCGTTGAGGCATCGAGCGCTGCAATGTGGTTCCGTGCCGAACCGCCGATGCTCGTGAAACAACCTCCCGCATACACCGTCGATCCCGAAACGGCAAGGGAATTGACAATGTCATTTGCATTCGGATTCCATTCTATAAAATCGCCCGTTGAGGCATCGAGCGCCGCAAGGTAGTGCAGTCCCTCTCCGCCGATACTCGTGAATTCTCCGCCTGCATACACCGTGGAGCCCGAGATGGCAATGGCATAGACAGTGCCGTCTGCATTCGCATCCCAGTCTGTGTCAACGGTTTTGTCGGATTTTATGTGAGCGATACGGTTACGTGCTACTCCGCCAACGGCGGTGAAATCCCCCCCTATGTACCAACCGCCGGAGCCATCTGATGCAATGGCCCTCACAGCGCCTGCAACTTTGGGGAAAGAAGCATCATACGTGCCGCTTGAAGTATTGAGGGCCGCAAAGCTCCCGGTGGCGGGACCCACAAAATTGAAGTATCCCCCGATATAAATGGTGTTCCCGCTGTATGCGACGGCACGGACCGTCCCATCCGTGACCCAAAGATCGTCCACGACCGACTGTGACTGCAAGGCACACATGGGAACCAACACGAAGAAACCTACCGCAATGAGGCAGAAGAGAGAACACCGTTGTTTAGTTTTCATTGCTTGTGCTCCTTTCATAAATAGTACTTCGTGAACATCTCTGATGAGAAATAGTCCCATCCGGATTTATTTGAAATCAACACTTCCCGTACGGCACGGATTCCTTCCAAACGAAGGTATCGTCCCCACCTTTGGAAGGGTTCCGAAATTTCCTATTTTTAGTTAGTATCAGGTGATACCAAGGCGAAAAAACAGTATTTTCATCAC
>CAZYYD010000055.1:0-27310 GCA_964651225.1 uncultured Ignavibacteriaceae bacterium | reverse complement strand
AATATTTTTTCAAAGAACAAACGTTACTTTTTACACAGTCTCGAAAGTCCTGACACCACAATACGATAATCACCTCAATAAAAGGCAGGTTCCAATGACACAAAGACTTTCTTCCATCGCAATCCTTCTCCTGTTATGTACATTCCTGATAACAGCACAAGATGTGAAGCGGCCGCGCATTACCGGTATATCACATGTAGCAGTGTATGTCCATAACGTCGATTCATCGCTTGCGTTCTACCGCGATTTCCTAGGATTTCAGGAGCAGTACCGTTTAAACAAACCGACAGGCGAACCGTCGACCATCTTTATCAAGGTCAACGACCTGCAATGCGTCGAACTCTTCCCTGAAAAAGAAGCCGGCACCGACCGGTTATATCAAGTTGCCCTTATAACAGATAACTCAGAAGGAATGCGTGCATACCTTGCTTCACGCGGGGTCAAAGTGCCGGAAAAGGTTGGTAAAGGGCGTATTGGGAATTATAATTTCAGCGTTAAGGATCCTGATGGCCGCGTTGTCGAGATCGTTCAGTATGAACCGACCGGATGGACCATACAGGACTCCGGAAAGCATATGTCCGATTCGCGAATTTCCACACATATTAAACATATCGGTTTTGCTGTCGATTCCCTGAACCGGTCTCTGAGGTTCTACCATGATATTCTTGGCTTTGAGGAAACGTGGCGCGGCAGTCGCGACAGCTCGATGCTTTCATGGGTGAATTTGAGAGTGCCGGATGGAACCGACTATGTTGAGTTCATGCTCTATAAAGATCCGCCGACGATGGAACGCTTAGGTACGATGAATCATTTCAGCCTCGAAGTAGAGGATGTTTCCAAAGCTGCCGCTTCATTGGAAGCCCGTCCGGAACGAAAAAAATATACGCGCACGATTGAAGTCCGGACCGGCATTAATCATAAACGGCAATGTAATCTATTCGATCCCGACGGCACGCGCAGCGAGATCATGGAACCAAACACGGTCGACGGCAAACCAGTGCCGCCGTCAACGGTTCCGACACCGCGATATTAAAAGGCATTTTGAGATTTTTTTTTTGCGACTCTTGGCGCGCTTTGCGGTTAAATTCAAACCGCGAAATGCGCAAAGGACGCCAAGTGATTTTTTTAAGATCAGTTAATAGAACCTATCGCAAAAATGTAAAAATGACTTGTACTTTACCAAAGTGTCATGTATATTTTTCACACTATGGCCCGACGAGAAGAATTATCTGACGAACAATAGGTACGCTTAGAGCCCCTTATACCAAAACACAAATTGCGCGAAGATGGTCGAGGTCGACCATTGCGCCGTTATACCAGACGATGGAAGATCGAGCGCCTGTTTGCTTGGCTGCAAAACTTCAGACGTCTGATTGTTCGCTATGATTATCATCTCGACAACTTCCTTTGCTTTATACACCTCGTTTGTATCGTTATCATCCTACGAAAAGGTTTTTGAGCTGGCTTCGAAAGATAATCAATTAAAACACAAAGCCCGATTCCGTTTATCACGGCACCGGGCTTTTTTCATTCACTCATCTGCTCAACTGCTCATAGACTCCGCGACTCACCTACTCTCTCCTCACTTCGAAGTCATAATAAAGACCCCGTTCCAATTTTCCGGCGGCGGTGTAATCTGGTACAAATTTGCCCGTTCGGTGTAAATCTGCGCAACAAAACAAGTTTCGTCCAGAGTATACGCCTGCTGCAGGTAGGCAATCGCTTCTTCCCATTTACGGCTGCGATAGAGATTCAATCCCTCGTGATACAACTCCAGCGACTGCTTTTGGTTGTCGGTCAATTGCATCTCGGCTGTGCCAAGCAGTTCATACACCTTGATCGGTTCTGTCTTGCCCTTCACCTGAATCAGATCAAGTTCCCGCACAATCACTTTGCTCTTCACTTGTGTATAGGTAAACTCGCTGATCATAATATTCGATTTGTACTGCTTATTGGCACCTTCAAGCCTCGAAGCGAGGTTTACGCTGTCGCCGATCACCGTATAGTCGAACCGGTCCTTGCCCCCCATATTGCCGACGATCATAATCCCGGTATTGATGCCGATGCGCACTTCGAGCGCCGGTTTTCCTTCTTTAGTCCATTTGGGCCTGAGCACTGCCAATCGTTTCTGCATATCTAACGCGGCAAGGCAAGTGCGGAGTGCGTGATTTTTTTGCGGAATGGGTGCGCCCCAGAACGCCATGACCGCATCACCTTCGTACTTATCCAATGTCCCCTCGTACTTGAGAACGATACGCGTCATTTCATCCAAGTATTCATTCAGCAGCGTCACCAATCCTTCGGGTTTGGTGTTGAACTGTTCTGAAATGGTTGTGAAGCCGGCAATGTCAGAGAAAAACACTGTCAATTCACGGCGGTCGCCCCCCAGCTTCGCTTTCTCGGGGTTTGCCACAAGCTCGTTGACCACGGCAGGATTGATGTAATGGCCGAACATATTCTTTATGACTGCTTTTTGCTGCCGCTCGGTCAGGTATTGATACACCGCTGTACCGAAGTATGCGAAAACGAGCGCAAGGCTTGGATTCACCACATTCATCAAAATATTACTGTCTGTGAATATGATAATGGCTATTTCAAACACGACGCCAATCAGGATAACCGTCAGAAGAAATGCACCAATCTCCAAAAGCCACATATATTTGAGATGAATCTGTTTCAATGCTAGGAGTCCCATAAAGAAAACCAACGAGAGAAGGAGAATGACAATGCTTTCGATCAGGGGGTCCGCTTTTGAAATAAAATTTCTGTCGATGACATTTTGAATCGCTGTCGCATGGATTTCCACTCCGTTCATCGCATAATTCTTCATTCCGCCTTCTTCTTTATACAGCGGTGCATTGTGATAATCGCGTTCTTCTGCCATCACGGAACCGATGATAACAATCTTATCCTTTAACAGCTTCATCATGTTCGCATCGAAAGCATTAATCTGTTCCCCTAATTCTCTGATGTCAAATTCATCCTTCGTTTCGAAAGTCGAATCATCAATTACTTGAGAAAATGGAATGTAGCGGAAGGTCCTGTCTGGTCCATAAAAGCTCAGCATAAATGTGCTGCCATGCCGCGGGATAATCCTGTCTTTGAGAACAAAATATTGTTCATCTCGAAAGTCCACCAACGTACCGGGCCTAAGTTTGAAGTATCTGTTGAGGGCGGCAAATGCAAGTGTTGGGGTTCCCCATCCTTTGATGGCCAGTAAAGGAAAATATGACCGGCAGACATCGTCACGATCCTTGATGATATTGACGGCACCGATATTCTTATCGACATCGTAAAAGATATTGTTGTAGGTAGGTTCCGTTGCTCGAATCTCCACCTTCTCGTTGGATGATCCCGTCTCTACCTTGGTGGCAATGACAACATTGTCGTTCGCTTGAAGTGCCAGCCGCAGGAGACTGTCGCCTTCTGCGCTCTTCCCGGGAGATTCCCACGTCATATCAAAGACAATGACTTTCGCACCGGCCTTGTTAAGGTTTTCAATAATATGTGCATAGTACGAACGCGGAAAGGGAAAAGGATCAACAAATGCTTTGAGATCTTCGTCCGAGATGCCCACAATGACGACATCACCGTCTTTTACCAGATCGCGCGTCTGCTCCTGCCGTTCATACCGGCTCTGGTAGCGCAAATCGATGGTGAGGAGATCGATATTTTTCAAGAAGCTGAGCTCAAAGAGCCATCCCTGTCCAAGGATGATCACAAACAGACCGATACCTAAACCAATGGCCCCTTTAACGAGAAGAGGCAACACATTTTTTTTGAATTCGTAGGAAGTCATAATTCTGATTCCTCTTGCGATGAACGGAAGGATCGCTCCCGCTCCTGTTTATTTTCAACAAAAGCGGGATGCGGGAACTATAATAATTTGTTAGAATGTGAACCGGTACATCAAGCTTGCTACGACATCGTTTGATTTCCCGGGATTGTTGATAAAATCAAGCTGCCCAACCAGATAGTGGTTTTCCATCACCTGATAATCGACCCCGCATTGAATTAACGTCCGTTGAAAATCTCCAAACGACGGTGCTAAGGTTGCCAGGAGATTGAGGCGGTCGTTCATCAGCCGGTATCGTGCAGTCAAAGAAATAGTCTGATAATCAAATGTCAACTGATTGGTGCTGCTCAGATAGTTCCTGGTGATAGAATCCTGCAGCGCAGCATACGTAGCATTATGACTCACAATCACCGCAATGGTCGTTTGGAGCGGGAGCTTTACATAATTTGTCGTCAGTGCTGTTGCGACGCTTACGTTATCCTGATGACGCAGATTAAACGTATTGTCCTTCTTGTTCGCAATACTGACAGTGGCATTCAGGCTTTGCCGCGATAAAAGGTAGAATTCATAATTCGTTGCAAAAAAGAACCGGTCGGTCTTCTCATCTGCATAATTCAAGGAGTCCGCCTTGGAGGAAGGGGAGGCCGTTGTGTCGATGCCCACGATGGTGTAATTCAGGTTCAGAACAATTGGATTTTTTCGCGTGTTAAATCCGTACCCGAGTGTGAATGTAGGCAGCTTGACGCCAGGATACATTGTCACTGATCCGTTGAAGGTGTTAAACGTCGTAACCGGTTTGCTGTTATCGTTCGCCAGGTTGTTCCATTTCGTTTCGTAGGAAATGCTCGTCATCAACCGATTGTCAAGCATACGAATCCTGTCGGAAAGATTAATACCGGCAATGTCGGTCTGGACATATTCATTCCCGTATGACTTGAAATTCTTACCGCGGCGGAACGCCAGTGCGCGGATATAATTATTAAAGTAATTCAATGTTAACTCAGACTCGACTGCCAGTGATGGAAATCCAGCCACAGGATCAATCGGCGACATATTGGGATTCACAATAATAAAATTA
Organism: uncultured Ignavibacteriaceae bacterium; assembly: GCA_964651225.1. GTDB lineage: Bacteria > Bacteroidota > Ignavibacteria > UBA10030 > UBA10030 > Fen-1298. Next base: position 22,436 of record CAZYYD010000055.1, on the reverse strand, counting down.
CGCCCCATCTTTGCCAGGTCAATTAAATCCTGAGCATCTTTCAATCCCTTCGCCGAATCAGCGGCATTCGTGGCACCCGCTAATTTGAAAGCCTTGAAATCATCGTCCGTATAATTGCCGCCGGAAATATCGGTGTTCTCAAGGCTGAATGCCACCTGGGTGATCCATCGGACTTTTTGGTTGTCGAATGCAAACAGAAGATCTGTCCCGGCAACAAAGTTTTCCGTCGGATAGTTACCGTAGACGATAGAGTTGGTATCATCCTTTGCTTTGAGATACGTGAATCCCAGTTGAAAATTTTCTCCGCTACCGAAACTTGGACGAATGGCAAGAAAATCACGGCCAAATGTGCCATTAGTGTAGGAACGATAATTTTGGATAAGTGTATCGGCAGAACCCGGAGTCTGATTTGTATTCCGTCCCCCGAATCCCTCAAAAACAGTCTCCTTCGGGCGGGATGATGCCAAGGATGAATCATTATAGGAAACGATTCCTCCTAAAATCCCTTCAATTGCCCGCTCGGTTTTTCCATAGGTGACATCGATATTGAAGAAACCCAGCGTTACACCACCGGTCACGCCCCTTACGCGCTTGCCGCTGATGAAGAGGGATGGAAACACCGGATAGGCGTCACCAATTTGAACTTTTGCATAGTCTGCCGCCTGCAGAGTAGCAAGAAAACGGTTTTGCGGCTGACGTTCCGGAGTCTCTTCATTGGTCACGTGAAGGTCAAGACCAAATCCAAGAAATTTGTACGTGCCGTTCATCCGCACATCACCGCGTGTGTACGTAGTATTGGTGACATCGATCTTCTCGTTGCGCAATTCAACCTGGGCGTTCCCCATGTACTGCAGTGAGCTCTTCACTTCTTCAATAGCAATAGCTGTGGAGAGTGTAAAGTCTGTTTGCTTTGAAAAATAGAGAACTCCCGATGTATCGTATAATTCCACCTTCACGGAGTGTGCACCAAGTACTAACGGTTTATCAAAGTTACTAGGGTTATACAGCACGACATCGTCGGAGAGCAAGGCGTCTTTCGATACATCAACGCCGTCAAAGTAAAAGCGTGTTCTCTGTTTATCCACCGCGTCAGAAGCAAACATCAGTGACACCGCAACTGCCAAATCTTCGGCAGTCAAGGTTTCCCCCTGTTCCGGGCTGAGGAAACGAACCTCGGCATCTTTCGGGTCCACACCTTTCACCGCAATTTTCAAAGGATTTGCTTCGGGATTTTCCGACGGAAAAAATGCCAGCGTGCCGTCGGTAAGCTGAAGACGGACAAAGTATTCGACATAGGGGGGAGTGACCGCTCTGCCCGGAAGCGCAGCAACAGCGATACGTCCGGAGAGAAGCATGTCAAGTTCTTTGAACTCTGACTCACCGAATTGGCGATAGAGCAGAACCACCCGTTGTACGAGGACGTTCTGTGTCAGTTCAACGCTGACTGCAAGCGGAGACTTTTCAGTGGCTTGTGGTATTTTCACCTCGACAACATATTGGCTGACTTGTCCATATGCTGCGGAAAGAAACACAACAGGAAGAAGACACGAGACAAGAAGGATGACACGGCGGATGTGTTTCATAGGAAGTCCTTCACATGGTGTATACTGCGGTTTCGATGTTCAACGAAAAGAAAACACAAACGGCGGGTATATTACACCCGCCGTTCAATGTATTAAAAGCATCCGAATGATGCAAGACTCAGCATAGTCCGGATCAGGTTATTCGTTCCATTTGAGGACAAGTACCTTTTTCTGCAATGATCCGGTTTGTCCGGGGATACGGAGCTCGCGCTGAATCGATTGCACTGGCGCTGCTGCCGGACTGGTTAAACCAGCTCGTGGAACAAGCACGGTTGAGCCATTATCGAAACGGATGAAAACATAATATTCCAACACGGGGAAGCGGACTTTATCACCGGGCAGCTGTCCGGTGGCTACCTGGCCTGAAGGCGTCAGTATTAGCTCTGTAAACGTTGGCTCATCCAGTTTGCGGTAGAAGAGGCTTACTCCGGTGACATTCGCCTGCAGCGATGAGAAATTCACCCGAACCGATCCCGGACTCTTGGATCGCAAGAGGCCGAATTCCGGAACGATTCTTTTCAGTGCAGGAACACTGATTTTCATTGGATTCGCGATACCATCGGAGGGAAGCGTGATCTCGGTGTTGACCGAATCCTGAAGTTTAATAACAAAATAGTATTCAAGTTCCGGGTAACGCACATCGACGCCGGGAATGGTACCAGTGGCCACCTTGTTGGAAAGTGTCATATCGACCGACGTGAAGGAAGCAGCGCCGCTTTTCCGGTACAGAAGAGTGACCGAATTCAGGTCCATCGCAACCGTGGAAAGATCCAGAGTTGATTGAAGGTTAAAGAGCGGACGAATTGGTGCTGGACTGAAGGTCGGCGTCGCTGTAATACTTACCGTTCCTCCTGCGCCAGAGGTAATTGCTTCTGCAACATTAACCGATCCGGGAGATCCTCCGCCGCCGGAAGGTAAATCGATACTTTGGGCGCCAATCGTAATTATAAAGTAGTATTCCAACGCCGGGGCGACAACCCTGTCCGCTGGAATTTCTACCGAGGCAATTTTTCCCGTCATCGTCATCTCTGCCTGAGTATAATCTGTCGCACCCTTGGTACGATAGAAAAACTTCACACTGGAAATAACTGTGTCTGTCTGGCTCAAATCTAATGTAATTGTTGTGGCATTCCCGGCCGAAGGAGAAGGATCGAATGCCATAGAGCCGGAGACAACGACCCCTTTCGTCGTGGTCGTCTCCTCATTATCATTCCCTGTACCAGCATCTGAGGTCCCTCCCGAAATGTTTTCGAGTTCCTTCTTATTCGCCTTGCGAAGATCCAGATTCCCGGAGCTGTCAGCTACCGCGGTCTGCCCAGTGCCGACGTTGGTGGAACGCCCGGAAATGGAATTGGTAAACTCTGCCAACCCTTCTGAGATAGTAAAAAAGTCTGAATTGCCGCCGGAGACATAACCGCCTTCAGTACCGCGAATGGATGCAACCGAAATCGGCGATGAGAACCGGAATTGTTCTGTTTCAGCCTTTTTCACATTAAAAATCATGTTTCCGCGGTCCATATGAACGCTGCGGCTCAGAATTTCTTTTCCCCGCACTTCACCTTTGATCGAGACGATCGATTTCTCGCGAAGGATCAGTTTTGATTGATCTGCAAAGAGAATCATCGCTAACGATCCTTTATCGGTCCTCACTTCATAACCGGATTTTAATTTACTGAGGGGAACGGCCTTCTGCCATCCTGTCGCCGGTGATTTCATGTTCACGTCCCGGATGACTTTCACAATGTAGGCAGAAATATCCCGTTTGTCCTGCTGCTTTTTTTGCCCTAGCGAAAGCACGCCAAGGAGCACCAACACACTGATAATTATAATCTTCTTACTCATGGCTCTCTCCTTTAACGTTTATTGGTTTTCAACACCAAGCTGTAACTTTAATTCGGTACGGCTTGAAAGATCATTGATGAGCGTTTGCAAATCCGTTGCTGAGAGGTTACTCCCATCGAGCGTAATGTTTCCATAGGCCGGCCAGGCTACCCAATTACTTGGGTCGGCGCGCAGAGTCGCATACGTCGCAGAGGCAGAACCGCTGAAGGCGTTCAAAAAATTGTCCAGCATTTGCCCGACCTTGTCGTCGGTAATACGGAATACAACAGGAAGACTCGAACGTCCCACATCCCCCCGGTTTGTGGATACTTTCGCTTCCACCTGGAGAACGTACGCTTTGTTTTGCTCGAGCTGGCGTTCTGCTGTTGCCGGATACGTCAGCGATGTACCGGTAAAATCGGGAGGTCTATTCCCATCGGCATACGATTTTCTGACCAAACTTGGATTACCTCCGGTTAATGCATCCTGGGGTGAGCGATGTGTCGGCAGGGCTTCATAGACGGAAACCTTTACTGGCGCGCTGGATGTCCAGCTGAACGTCGGAGCAAGGTTATTAAAGAAACTGCCGTTCTTGGGATCGTTGATCTCTACAAACACCTCGTCGGAGGTCGAGTATTGAACAACAATTGTTTTAGTATCGCCTCCTAAAACTTTCGTCGCAGTCGGAACTCCGCGCTCACTTGGGTTTTCAGAAGGTGCCTTATACACTCTCATAATAACCGTGTACTTCCCGGGAGGTGCTGTAGGATTGCTTGACGCAAGGTCTTCCAAGCGCTTCCGAAGCGTCTTTCCGTCCGGACCAAGTGTTGGATTTTCTTCGTAGGTGCCGAGTCCATCCCGGATATAGATATTACTGCTTCCCCCTTTTGCAAAATCACGGGCTGTTAAGTAGGGACTTTGGATCATGTCAAAATTATTCGTATATGCACGCATGAGCCAGTCATCAGACGAACCGCGAAGCTGCACGCGCATTTCGACAAAGACATAGACCCATAACTTTGGCGGCGGTGTGCCTACTGTCTGCAGGCTGAGTGATATTCCGGAAATGTTGGGATTCAGCTGTTGACTTCGGACATCAACAAAATCCGTAAGGTAGACGACATCATACATCTGGATGTCGAGCGACACTTTGACAGAATCTTGAGTATAAGCACTCGCGCTGCATAATACAACTGCCAGAAAAATCATTCCGGTCAGTGCAACCCTCTTCATGGTCCATTTCATGGTGCGTAACTCCTTCATTTTGTTAGTTTTCTGCTTTCATAATAACTATCGGAGTACTAAGACACGTTGACAAATATCACAGGCCGGGTTTTAAAAATTTACGACATCATTATACAGAACGAAGGCCATAAACACAAGCAAGAGGATAAAACCAGCCTGTTGAATAGCAATTTTTACCTTACCTGGCACTTCCCGGCGAAAGACCGCCTCTATACCAAGGAATACAAGGTGTCCTCCATCGAGTGCCGGAAACGGGAGAATATTCAGCAAAGCAAGACTAATACTTAACAAGCCAATAAAGCCCAGGAACTCCAAGACTCCGGAGTCTGCAGATCTTTTTGCCATCTGAGCAATTTTTACAGGCCCGCCGACTGACTTACTGAGCGAAGCTTTGCCGGTAATGATCTGGTAAATATTTGAAAGAAAAAGAACACTTGTAACTTTAAGTTCTTGTATACCTATCGGTAAAGCCTCAAAAAATGAATATTGTTCATGAAGTATCGGTCCACGATATGCAACATCAAGCGAGATACCGATTCTTCCCTCTGCTGTAGGGGTCACACGCGCATCCATCTGCTGATTGCCGCGCATCCAGGTGAGAAGAACCTCTTTCCCGGCCTTGCTTCGGATAGTCTCCTGGAGCAAGCCAAAACTCATCGACCTTCCATCCACCGCGAGAATTGTATCATTCGGCTGTAGTCCTATTTGTTCGGCTGGTTTTCCGCGATCCACGGAATTCACAACAGGAACGAGACCGGCGGGCAGAATGCCAAACCGTTCCTGTGTCAGATCGGGAATATCGGACCGTTGAATCGTCAACGAAACCTTTTCACCGAACCGTTCAACATTCAGCACCAGGTTATGCGTTACTGATTCAGTATAGATAGTGCTTTCGATTTCTTCCCAATATTGCAGAGGATGACCGTTAATGGAGAGAATTTTATCGCCGACATGCAGTCCTGCTTTTGCTGCCGGACTTTCGGCAGCGATATACCCGACCTCTGTCACTGGCCGAACCGTTCTTCCCTGGTCATAAATGATCCCCCAGAAAATAACAACGGCCAGAAGGAGGTTCATGAACACGCCTGCGGAGAGAACAATCGCGCGCTGCCATTTAGGTTTGGAACGGAATTCCCACGGCTGCGGTTCCTGATTGAGAAATTCGGTGTCCATGCTTTCATCGACCATACCGGCAATTTTCACGTATCCACCGATAGGAATCCATGAGAAACAATAGTCCGTGTCACCGATTTTTTTCCCAAATGCGCGCGGTGGGAAACCGATACTGAACGTATCGACCCGCATCTTGAAGAACTTGGCGGCAAGAAAATGGCCGAGTTCATGGATGATGACCAGAATGCCGATGGTTACAACGAAATAGAATATGGTGCTGAGAATTGCCATAGATTTTGGGTTTCTTTCTTCTCTTTCTAATACTAACGTCAACCGCTAGAATAAAGTTCGAACGAACTCTCTTGTTTTACGGTCTGCTTCAAACGTATGTTCAAGATCTGCACTGACATGGTTCAAGGGACGGCTGAGCGAGCGTTCAATCAATTCTGGAATGCGATGGAAAGCTATTTTTTTCTCCAGAAATGCCTGTACCGCCACTTCATTTGCGGCATTGAGAATGGCCGTTGCCGTTCCTCCTGCGGATAATGCATCGAATGCCAGCTGCAGGCAGCGGAATTTCTCAAGGTCGGGCGTAAAGAATGTCATAGAATGCAATTTCGGAAAATCGACGCGGCTGCCGTTTAACGGATAGCGTTCGGGATAGGTCAATGCGTACTGAATGGGAATTTTCATATCCGGCATGCCCAGCTGTGCTTTGACGGAGCCATCGACGAACTCCACCATCGAATGAATAATCGACTGTGGATGGATCACCACATCGATTCGTTCCGCCGGAAGATTGAACAGCCAGCGGGCTTCAATCACTTCCAATCCCTTATTCATGAGGGTCGCAGAATCAATTGTGATCTTATTTCCCATCTTCCAATTGGGATGATTGAGCGCTGCTTCCACGGTTATAGCGGCAAATTCTTCTTTCGGGAGATTCAAAAACGGTCCGCCTGAAGCCGTCAGGATAATCTTGGCTACCCGGCTCCATTCCTCGCCTGTCAGACATTGTAGAATGGCACTGTGTTCACTGTCGATGGGAAGAAGAGAGATACCGTATTCCTTTGCTAACGCAGTCACATATTCTCCCGCCACTACAAGAGTCTCCTTATTGGCGAGAGCGACATGTTTCCGGTGTTTGATGGCTTCGACAGTCGGCTTCAATCCGGCAAATCCTACAAGAGCATTGATCACGACATCCACATCATCACGCCGGACAATTTCCAGCAGTCCTTCGCGTCCGGTTAGGACTTCGACGCTCGAATCAACGATATGTTGAAGTTCTGTTGCTTTGATTTCATCTAAGACGACAACACCACGAGGACGGAAATGTTCTATCTGGCTTTGGAGTAATTCAATGTTGGTATTGGTGCTCAGATATGTAATCTGAAATCTGTCTGAGAGGTTGTTGATGACCGAAAGGCTGTTGCGGCCAATAGATCCGGTCGAGCCAAGGATGGCGATATTCTTCAACTCGTGACTCATGGTGTATTTTCAAGGTAATCAAATTCGCAGGGCATGTCAAGAAATCCCCCTTCAGGTTGTCGAAAGTCAGCGCCCTACCTCTCATTCCCTTTTTTTGTATATTATCGGTGTACCAAGATTCAGGTAAAAGTTAAAAGGGAAAAGTAGGAAAAGAAAAAAGTTGAAGAGATACTAAGAGTGTGAAGAGGAAAATCGAATATAGCGCACTGCTGTTTGCCTTGAGCGTTGCCCTGTTCCAGATTACTTTTCCGCAGCAGGACGTGGACAGGATGATGAAGCTTCGTCTGGCGCAGGGATTCGAACAGGCAGGCGAGTGGGAACGAGCCGTTGCACTCTATGAAGAACTTTACAAATCCGAACCGGCCAATTATATTTTTCTGGACGGTCTGCAGAGAGGATACACGCAGATGAAGGAGTACGAGAAAGCCATAGACGTCGTCCGATGCTGGCTTTCGTACCAGCCGCGCGATATTAATATGATGACAACGCTGGGCGGGTTATACTACGACTCCGGCAAAGAAGCCGTCGCCGACTCCGTGTGGAGAGCGGTTCTTGCTGTTGAACCCGCCAACCTGCAATTCTACCGAATCGTTGCAAATGAAATGATGGAACACCGGATGTATGAACAATGCATTCGCACCTATTTGGAAGGACGGTCAATCGGTAAAAACGAAGTGCTCTTTGCCGATGAACTGGGGACCCTCTATGCGGCGCTTCAGCAATATGCCTCGGCCACCATGGAATATCTGCGCATTCTCAAAGCAACGCCGGATCAACTTCCATTTATCCAATCGCGCCTGAGCTCTTTCACCTTAAAACCGGAAGCGCTTAAAATTGTCTCCCAAACCGTGCGTGCTGAAATAAATGGATTGCCCGGGAATATTGCACTGCACCGCCTCTCTGCATGGCTTCTTCTGGAGGAGCGGCAATACGATTCAGCACTTGAGGAGTACCGGATTATCGACCGTCTTGCAAATGCCATGGGAAACGAGTTATTCAGTTTTGCCCAAAGGCTTCAGCAGGAACATGCCTACAGAACCTCTGCCGACGCATTTCAAGAAATCATCGCACAGGTGAAGAATCCGGCGCTACTTCCGTATGCGCGCTTTGGATATGCCCGCTCACTGGAAGAACTCAGCATTCCGGCCGACACTCCGCCCGCAGACGACAATTCTCGAAGTGTACCTGAGACAGAATCAACGCCGACATATGGAGGGGCTGTTCAATTGTATGAATCCCTCGTTGCACAGTATCCCAACCCCGATCTCACCATGCAGGCATTATATCGTATCGGTATCATCAAGTTTGAACGTATGTTCGATCTCGATGGCGCATTGAATGCGTTCAACCGGATCAAAGCCATGCATCAGCCGGTACCTCTGACGTATGATGCAATACTCAAAAGCGGCGATGTGCAGGTGGCGCGGAATGCACTTGCTGAAGCACGGAAAGAATATGAATCCCTTGTCACGAGACCCGTCGTGATGTATCAGGATCAGGCGTTCTTCAGACTTGCCGAGCTGGAATACTTTGAAGCACATTTCGATTCATCTCTTTCCCTCTTGCAGCGATTCGGTACGCATCTCAACACCGATATTGCCAACGACGCGCTGCAGTTGCAGTATTTCATCCAGGAGAACACATCGTCTGCCCCGCAGGCGCTCGCAGAATTTGCAAAAGCCGATCTCCTGATGCGTCAGAGAAAATACGCTGAAGCACTTACACGGTACCAGGAGATTGTGCGCCAGTATCCTTCCGCTTTGCTCGTTGATGATGTAACGATGAAAACGGGCGAATTATATTTACGCCTCCGACAGCCTTTAAAAGCGATTGCCTCTTTCCGGTTCGTTGCTGATTCCATGCAAGTGAGCATCCTGAAAGACAAGGCGCAGATGCAGATTGCTCAAACCTTCCAAAACGTGTTCAAGAATACGGCACAGGCAATTGAAGCATACCAGAAGCTCCTTGCGCAATTTCCGAATTCCCTATACGCGGAAGAAGCACGGAAACGAATCCGGTTCCTGCGCGGTGATTCGATCTAGCACTTTCGGTTCTTCTGTCAACGAGAGACTGCTTTCCTCGCAGCAAAAAAAGCATTATACTCTGAATGATCGGCTATCACAATTCAGGAGGTTCCCATGCTCTTCTTGATCTTTCTTGCATTCGTTGTTCTGCTTATCGCAATTTCCATTTTCGGGTACAACGCTCTTATCCGGCTTCGGAACCAGGTTCGGAATGCCTGGAAACAGATCGACATTCAACTGAAACGCCGTCACGATCTCATTCCCAACCTCGTCAATGCGGTGAAAGGACAGATGGAGTTCGAAAAAGGAACGCTCGAAGGAGTGATCTATGCGCGCTCTGCCGCAGTGAATGCCGCCGGTATGACAGAGAGCATATCGAAGGAAGGGGATCTTACTTCTGCTCTTTCAAAACTCTTTGCCGTTGTAGAAAGCTACCCGGCTCTGAAAGCGAACGAGAACATCGGACCCCTCATGGAAGAATTGACCACGACAGAAAACCAAATCACTTTTGCGCGCCAGTTCTACAACGACATTACGACATCGTACAATACCAGGCTGGAGGTTTTTCCTGCAAATCTCTTCGCGTCGTCACTGGGCTTCAAGCTCTTCCCACTTTTTCACATGAAGGATGCACACGAACGGGAAGCACCACCGGTGGACTTATCTGTAAAGAAATAAGGGTTGATAAAAGCTTCAGTACACAGCCATGGAAGGTTTTCAAAAAGCTTGTTGAACATCGTTTACCGGAAGCAGATGCAATATATTCTTGCCTTTTTCTGTAAATAAAAATATCTTTGCACGTTAATATCCAAACCCTAATTCACGTTCCAGGCAGCATATCCATAATCAACTTTTGGAGGACGCGTATGAAGAACGCATTATTTCTCATGTTGTTGGCATTTGTTCTTTTGAACAACCTGCAGGCAGAAGAGACAAAGTATATTTCTGGAGGTACGGCGCGTCAACTAGCTCTGGGGGGAAGTCCGACAAATGCTTTTGCCATTGATTACGCCAATGTGTTTATTAATCCGGCCTGGGCCGTCATGTACAGCGACTTCATATATTCAGAGCTTGGCTACAATTTTGCCGGATATAGTGCAAGCCAGCAGACGGTTGGATTCACATACGCCATTTGGAAAGGGCTTTCCGTCGGCCTGTCGGTAGGCAAACAAGAAGGTCCAGCATTTGCAATCAATTCATATGGTTCCCAGGTCAGTTCCAACGTAGCACGTGCCGATGATTTCGTTGCCGGAATGAATTATTTATCAAATATGGTTGGTTTTGGTTCAACCACTTTTACTCCAGCGACCACACCTCGCCCCTTGCAGGTTTACGGTGCGTTGAAACTTGGAGGACTCATGGTTGGCGCTGCTTTTTATCGCGCCGGTTGGTTCAGTAAATCCGATTATACGGCTCCGGGTGATGCAACAAATACTGTTGACGAAACCTCTGTTGGACAGACGGGTTTTAAAGTCGGCACGCTTTTGGATATGGACCTTCTCGTGCTCGATGCTTCTGTTTTATTACGAGTGAATAGTGCGACGGCAAAAACTACTCCGCCGCCGCCAGCTCCGGGCGCTCTTTCAGGGAACGGTGAAATTAATGCAACAGGAACCGAATTTGCGATCAACGCACGCCTCTTTATGAAGTTCAGCGACAAGTTTTCCCTCGTACCCATAGCGCGTTTTTCAACATTTGGCTACGAGCCGGAAGTGTCCTATGCAGTGCAGCCCACCCAGAAGCTCCTTTCAAAACCAAATAAGTATAGCCGAACAGAGGTGGAATTCGGTGCCGGTGCGAATATCACCGTTACCGGAGGCAAAGTATTTGCCGGGATCACACTGGAGTCCATTTCTCTCAAAAATGAAGTGACTTCTTTTAAAAATTTACCGGCCACAATGGTTGCTCCAAAGGATTCGGGCACACAAACAACAACGTATGCCGCAAGCATTCTCTCGTTTCCAAAAGTGAGTCTTGGTGCTGAGTTTGAAGTTGCATCCTGGCTTACCGGGCGAATCGGTTACTTCAAAGCATTCTCGAGCCTGACGACGTCGACAGAAGCTCCGTCGCCCGCAAAGAAACAAGAGTACACCATGACTGCCGATTTCCAATTCTTCCCGTCGTACGGCACAACGTCGGCAGATCAACTTTTATCTGTCGGACTCGGGTTTCATTTCGACAGGTTGTCGTTCGACGGATATCTGTGTGAATCATGGCTGGCTCGGGGTCCCTACATTATTAGTGGCGTCGGCACAGCAATGTTCGGTGTACTATCTATGAGTTACAACTTCAATTAAGGAAAGGATTTTTTGACTCGGGAAAGGCGATTCAGTCCCCACTGAATCGCCTTTTATATTCTGTCTCACGTCAATATTGTTGGTTCGAAAACCGTACAGAATTGTAAAACAAACAATGTCAAAGCCCATTCTCTTACAAGCACGCAATATCTACGAACAGCAAAAGCATAATCGCCGGATGACGTGGCTGCTCATGGGAAGTTTTATTCTTCTCATAACAGCGATTGGCGTAGGGTTCGATGTGTTTCTCACCGTGGAAACCCCCGTCCGATTTTTCATGCTTCCCTTTGTTGTTCTTATGATTGCATCGGGAATCTGGAATTTTCGGCGTAAGACTGCTGCTGGATTATGGAAAAAAACGGAAGAGTTTGCTGAAGACGATGATGACCCGTCATTTTCGAAACTCCGTATGCGCATTCTCTTCAGTTCCATAGTGCTTGTCGCCTTTTTCCCTCTGCTTCTCGAACCGCACATACTTGAATATTTCGTTCCCGACTATTTCAATACACCACTTTTTCGCTATATCCCGATAGGAACAACGCTGGCTGTCATCGTTGGTATCTTTTGTATATTGACCAGTTTACAGTGGGGGCCCAATTCCGTCCTGTGGTCGATGCACGCCGCCGACCTCGATGAGAGTCCCGAACAATCAGTCGAATTATCCAACGTGGTGAAAGAGATGAGCCTTGCGGCCGGGATCCCGACCCCTTCTGTCTATATCGTACACGATTCGGATCCCAATGCTTTTGCTATCGGAACGGACCAGGCGGAAAGCTCTCTTGTCGTTACTACGGGATTATTGAGCATGCTCGACCGTGAGGAACTGCAGGGTGTCATCGCACATGAGATGAGTCACATCCGAAATTCTGATACGCGGTTCATGACCATGATCACGGTCCTGTTTGGTGCGGTGCTTTTGCTTTCCGAATGGATGAAGAAAGGCGTCCTCCTTGGCGGATTTACGGGAAGCCGGGTGCCCGGTGCAGGGTGGCTGCTGAGAAGTGTGCTCTTTGTCGGTTGGCTGCTCACCATTCTTTTCGCTCCTGTGATTGCACGCATTGTGGCAATGGCAGTTTCGCGCCAGCGAGAATACCTTGCCGATGCGGGCGGAGCGGAACTAACGCGGAATCCCAAAGCACTGGCTCGTGCCCTCACAAAAATTGAACAGGCTGTTGAACCGACCACATCATTCCAGAAAGGAATTGCGCATCTGTGCGTGGTCGATCCCTTAGGAAAGAAAGTGAATGGAAAAGAAGGTTGGTGGGCAGACCTTTTTGGCACTCACCCACCGATGAAAAATCGTATTATGCTCTTGAATGCAATGGCATACGAAGCGGTACAGTAAACTTCCTGGTCTTATCTCATACCTCATAAATTATCAATATTGGTTAATGCGGAACTTTTTATTATCTTTCGACTGTTCTACTATAAAAGTCGAATGGTAAAATGAAGACTGAAAACATCGAAATTTCGAACGAAAAGACCTCTCAAATCATCCTGGCCGCACAAAAACGTATGGTCCTTTACGGATTCTCCAAGGTAACTATGGACGAAATCGCAGAGGATATCGGGATGAAGAAAGCTTCACTCTATTACTATTTTCCGACTAAGGAAGATATCTTCAGAGCAGTCATTAAAAATGAGCACCAGGAATTTGTCGATGCGATCAATGCGATGATTGAACGGCCAATTTCCGCATCAGAAAAACTCCGGCTCTACGTACAACAGCGGGTAAAACATAGCGGCATGCTGTTCACGTTAAGCGGAGCCCAGCAGCAGCAATGGATTGCTGTCCGGCCGACAATTGTTGATCTCTTTACGGAATTTACTGAACATAACTGCCGTCTCTTGATCCGTATATTGGAGGAAGGAACTCGAACTGGAGAATTTTCCATCAAATCCCCTGAGGATATAGCCCGATTAATTCTCAACGTTCTACAAGGACTGCGGATGCGTTTATTCAGAGAGCATACGGTGCATACCTCGCAAGAAATTTATGAAGAACTCGAACGCCAAGATATGATGTTCGTGAAAACAATGTTATCCGGAATTCAAACCCGTCCGTCAGTCGGGGTATAAGGAAAAAAATATGAACAACGAATCGCAAGACCAGCACAAACAACCGTCTCAGCAAACTGCTGCACCTCGGCAGAATCCAGCGTCAACTCAAGAAGATGATGCGATTGATTCTGTCCCCTTGTACAAGAATGTTAAAGTTGTTGTACCGCTTTTTATCGTTGTGTTGGGTATAGCTATTTTTTCATGGCAATATTACATCAAGCTGCGCGATTATGTTTCAACCGATGATGCCTATATCGATGGCGACCGTGTCTCCATCAGCTCCAAGATTCTGGGACGGATTAATCTCCTCACAGTCGATGAAGGCGATACCGTCCATCAAGGTGATATCGTTGTTCGATTGGACGACAGCGACCTGCGTGCTCAAGAAGCTCAGGCAAAAGCATCCCTCGCGTTCGCGAAAGAAAATATCGAAGTAGCAAAGATCGGTTTGGACAAAGCAGAGACCGATTTTCACCGTGCTGCGACACAGTTCCATGAAAGCATCATTCCGAAAGAACAATACGATCATGCACAGAATGAGCTGGAATCATCAAAAGCCCGTTTGAACATGGCCTATGCCCAAGTAGTCACCTCACAAGCACAACTGGGGGTTATTCAGACTCAACTGCGGAATACTATCATCGAAGCACCGATGTCTGGTATTGTATCAAAACGGTGGGCTTTGACAGGCGACGTGGTACAGCCCGGACAGGCAATCGTAACAGTCTACAATATCCAGGGAGTCTGGGTCACTGCACAATTGGAAGAAACGAATCTTGCTGATTTGCATGTCGGTGATCAAGCCGATATCGTCGTCGATACCTATCCTCATCTCCGCTTTACCGGAACGCTTCTGCGGCTTGGTTCCAACACAGCATCGCAATTTTCTCTAATTCCTCCGAACAACGCTTCGGGAAATTTCACAAAAGTCACTCAGCGCGTTCCTATTAAATTTTCCATCGAGCAGGTTGATGCGAACAAGGGTATCCGTGTCAACCTTCTGCCGGGGATGTCAGTCGAAGTAAAAGTAAAAGTACATTAGATGGCGCCGCTGTCTCTTCATATCCTCAAGCGACGGTTCGTCCGATCTGTGCCCTCGCTCCATCATGAACACACCTCCTATAAGTGGTGGGTGCTCGCCAATGTCATGATTGGGACATTCATGGCTGTTCTTGATGCCACCATCGTCGATGTGTCTCTTGCAAAACTTATGGCTGCATTTGGTATCGGGGTAGACAAAGTTGAATGGGTTGTTACCGCCTATATGCTCGTCTTTGCTGTCATGCTCCCTACCGCCGGTTGGATTGCCGATCATTTCGGGTACAAGCGCACCTACTTTTTAGCGCTTTTGTTTTTCACACTTGGGTCCTTTTTATGCGGTCAGGCATGGAATGAAGACGTCCTGATCCTGGCGCGCATTATTCAGGCAACAGGAGCCGGGATGCTTATGCCGGTGGGCATGGCAATCGTTACCCGGGAATTCCCTCCTCATCAACGGGGCGTAGCATTGGGATTCTGGGGGATCTCCGCAGCAGCCTCCGTATCGCTCGGACCGATGATCGGCGGTTACTTGATCGACAACATCAATTGGAATTCGATTTTTAACGTAAATGTGCCGGTTGGAATCATCGGTTTGTTTGCGACATTAGTTATCCAGCGGGAATACAAAACCGAACGATCCCGATCCTTTGATATCGTCGGGTTTTTGTCTATGGCAACGTTTCTCAGCACGCTCCTTTTGGCCTTGACCGATGCGAACGCAAAATGGAACACCGGCGGATGGACCTCGCCGTTTATCGTTTCCTGCCTGGTCATATCTGCCCTTGCGTTCACGATCTTTGTCGTCACCGAGTTCAATATCAAACATCCATTAATTGATATGTCGTTATTTAAAGATTTCAATTTTTCCGTCGCAAACGGCATATTATTTATTTTTGGATTTGGCATGTTCGGCAGTACATTTTTGCTGCCGCTGTACCTTCAAAATTCTCTGGGATACACAGCATATCAAGCTGGATCTCTCTTCCTTCCTGTGGGTATCCTGCAAATGGTCATAGCCCCGTCGGCAGGATTCTTGTCAGATAAGATCAATCCCAAATATCTTGCCGGTACAGGTTTAGCCCTCCTTGCATATAGTCTATTTCTCAACGGATCCCTTTCTCTCTTTTCAGAACATCACCAGGTGATGATCCCGCTCTATATCCGCGGTATCGGAATGGGATTGGTTTTTACCCCCATGACTTCCATGGCACTTGCCAATGTACCGAGACATAAAACCGGTCAGGCATCCGGGCTGTACAATATCATCCGCCAACTCGGCGGAAGTTTCGGCATTGCGTTTATGAGTTCACTGCTGACACGTCGAGTCATTTATCATAGCGCGATGTACAGTCAAGTGATCAATCCGCAATCAGACACCTTTCAGCTTGTCGCCAGGAATTTAACTCAATTTAGCGCTAACGCTCTTGCTGGAAACCCGACGCTGGTTTCCATGCGTGCGCAGGCACTGATCGGCGCCCACATCGGAACGCAATCATTTGTGAAAGCAGTGGGAGATGTGTTTCTTGTCGCCGCCGGCATTACTCTCGCCGGAGTGGTTCCTATCCTCTTTCTTCGTTATCGGAAAAAGGTGCATCACGAAAAACCCATCGCCATAGATTAGAAAATTTAAAAGGCACTATTATGATGAAACTTCAGATATTATGTACAATTTTAGGTTTAATCACGACAACAGTTGTTGCGCAAGACTCCTTAACCATCGACGCCGCAATTCAACATGTTCTCCAAACGCATCCTGCTCTTCAGGCATCGCAAGCAGCGATTCAAGCAGCGGAAGCTCGTGCTGCAGCATCTCGGAGCTTTCTCTCTCCTGATCTCTCCGGGTCATTGCAATATGCACATATTGGTCCGATTCCGGCATTCAGCGTCCCGATGATGGGAAGCTTTTTACTGGCCCCCGACAATAATTATGACGGACATCTCAGCGCTCTCTACACTCTCTATGATTTTGGGAAGACAAGTGCGGCAGTCGATCTTGCACGATCACATGTTGAATCGTCTCGCAAGACGCGGGAGCTCACGAGGATCAATCTCGCATTACAAACCATCCGGACGTTTTACACCATCGTCTTCCTGCAAAAGAGTATTGTTGTGCAGGATGAACAAATTGCTGCCTTCCAGCAGCATTTATCTATCACGCAAAAACGTCTGGCTGCCGGTTCGGCTACAAATTTTGATGTTCTTACCACGCAGGTTCGTGTCGCTTCTGCAGAGAATCAAAAAGTGGATGTTCAAGATGCATTGTCCCGGCAGCAGGCATTCCTGCGGCAATTACTCGGGTTCTCCACAGATGCACCTATCTCCGTTTCTGGATTATTTACCGACCGTCCTTTCATCCCGAATATCGATTCTTTATTTCAAATAGCGAACACCTCACGCGTTGAATTGACTCTTGCAAAGGAGGCAGAACAATCAGCCATGCTGCAGCAGCGGATGAGTTCGTTGGGCGATATGCCGACAGTTCGTATGTTTGCAAATTACGGGGTGAAGAACGGGTATGAGCCGAACCTTGATGCATGGCGCGGAAACTGGTCGGTCGGAGCAGCCGCATCAATCCCTTTATTTAATGGAAGCCGCACGACCTATCAAGTCGAGGAATCGAAGGCGCTTGTAGAAGCTGAACAAGCACGCACCATCGCCACCCTCCGGCAGATTCAATCGGAGGTTGAACAAGCATGTGCAGATGTTCAGGCGACCGGGAGAAAAGTGGAGATCTCAAGAGTCCAATTGCAGCAAGCTCATGAAGCGGTTGCTATAGCGCGGACACGGTACGAGATTGGTGCTATTACCAATCTCGATTTGCTCGACGCAGAGACAGCAGAATCGGCCGCAAAACTCGCCAGCCTTCAAGCGCTGTATCAATATGCCTTAAGCAGATATACCTTGCAGCAGGCGACGGGTTCGCTGCTCCGGCCAGAATAAATGGAACAGGAAGAGATCCTTTTGTGTTGTACAAACAACGTTCATTGAATACGGGATATATTTATTAACTCTTATTATGAAAACTTGTACGGCACATAACAAAATAAAGTTGTCATGCCCGAATGTCCTAATCGGGCATCTTATCTGAAGATTCCCGCTAGAAACTGGCGGGAATGACATTTGTTCTTTTAATGTTGTGTAACACATAAAAACTAACACGAAGAAAGAGAGATAATAATTATGGAATACCGTGAACTTGGCAAGAGTGGGGTTAAAATATCGGCACTTGGACTGGGGTGCATGGGCATGTCTGATTTCTATTCCGGAAGAAATGATGACGAGTCTATCGCCACCATCCATCGTGCAATCGAGCTTGGAATAAACTTCTTTGATACTGCCGATGTGTATGGAACGGGAAAAAACGAACTGCTTGTCGGCAGCGCATTGAAATCGGGACGGAAGAATGTGATTCTGGCAACGAAGTTCGGCAATGTCCGCGGTAAAGACGGCAGCTGGCTGGGCATCAACGGCCGGCCGGAATATGTCAGATCATGTTGCGAAGCAAGTCTGCAGCGATTAGGAACAGATCACATTGATTTGTATTATCAGCATCGCGTTGATCAGACTGTTCCCATTGAAGAGACTGTCGGAGCAATGGCGGAGTTGGTTCATCAGGGCAAGGTTCGCTTTCTAGGATTATCGGAAGCTTCTGCAGCCACTATCCGCAAAGCGCATGCGGTTCATCCGATCGCTGCATTGCAGTCTGAATATTCTTTATGGACACGCGATGTTGAACCGGAGATCCTCCCGACAGTTCGCGAGTTAGGAATTACGTTCGTTCCCTACAGTCCTCTCGGACGCGGATTCTTTGGCGGAGCTCTCAAGCAAAGAAACGCACTTGCCGAAGATGATACCCGCAGGAATCATCCCCGTTTTGAGGAAGAGAACTTCCAGAAGAATCTCGAGTTGCTGAAACGCGTAGAACAATTTGCCGCAGAAAAGAAATGCACACCTGCGCAGCTCGCTCTGGCCTGGCTCCTGGCACAGGGAAAGGACATCGTTCCCATTCCAGGCACCAAGCGCAGGAAATATCTTGAGGAAAATATCGAAGCTGTCTCTCTTTCACTTTCGCCGGATGAAATTGCCCGCATCAGCGAAGCATTGCCACCGGGTTCAGCTTCGGGGACGCGCTATCCGCAGCGGGCTTTAACAGCTGTGAATAAGTGAGCAATATCTTCTGTCCCGGAAGAACGGTGTGTCTTCCGGGTATTTATGCTTTCCAGCTTTGATGATTCTGAAAAGTTTGGTAAGTTCCTTTTAACCATGAAATCTTCCCGTCTTTACATCCTATTCTTTCCAGCTGTTCTCTTCTTCTCGATATGTTTTCCTCAAACCAAGCTTCTCATCCCTATGGACCTGAAGCAAACAGATCATCTGAAATCGTACGGTGTCGCTTTCTGGCTTCTGGAAAAAAACGGAACTGTTGATTGGCTTCTGAACTACCGCGGCGGTTCGTTCCTGATGGACTACAGCGATGTGCTGGCGCAGGAATGCCGTGTGCGTGGCGTGTTCTTTGAACCGATTGCCGCCAGTGAGGCCGCTTCGCTCTATGCGGAAGTTCAGCGGGATGACAACAATCAGGATGTAGTCCGCCTGGAGAAAGCGCCGAAGATAGCTGTCTATGCGCCCCCAGGATTTAAGCCATGGGATGATGCGGTTACTCTGGCGTTGGAGTACGCGGAAATTCACTATACAAAAGTGTGGGATGAAGAAGTCCTCTCCGGTAAACTGACAGAGTACGACTGGCTTCACCTGCATCACGAGGACTTTACCGGACAGTATGGAAAGTTTTACGCGAACTTCCGTAATGCCCCTTGGTACATAAACCAGCAAATGTCGTACGAACAGGAAGCAAAACGACTTGGGTACAAAAAAGTATCCGACGAAAAAAAGGCCGTGGCTCGTTCTATTAAAGAATTTATCGGGAATGGCGGATTTATGTTTGCGATGTGCTCGGCCACCGACAGCTATGACATCGCTCTCGCCGCAGAGAATGTCGATATCTGTGATGTGATGTTCGACGGCGATCCGCCCGACCGCAATGCGCAGGCGAAACTGGATTTCACCAGAACGCTGGCATTCGAGAACTTCACACTCGATATGAATCCCTTACGGTATGAATATTCCGACATTGATATCCCGCCCAGCGATCCTCCGCCGTTCCGCGATCCGAACACGGATTACTTCACCCTCTTTGAGTTCTCCGCCAAGTACGATCCGGTCCCCACGATGCTGACGCAGGACCATATCAACATCATCAAAGGATTTATGGGACAGACCACAGCGTTCAGGAAAAGTTTGATCAAAAGATCTGTCACGATTCTTGCAGAGCGCGAAGGAACAGAAGAAGTCAAATTTATCCACGGAAACTTCGGACGCGGTACGTTCACCTGGTATGGAGGACATGATCCCGAGGATTATCAGCACGCTGTCGGCGACCCGCCGACCGACCTGATCCTGCATAAGAACTCACCCGGGTACCGGCTCATCCTCAACAACGTCCTCTTCCCTGCCGCCAAGAAGAAACAGCAGAAAACGTGATGAGAAGAGGAAAGCCGTTGAGCAGATAAGCAGATGAGTAATTGATGTTATGCAAAGGATAGAAAAAAGTTGTCATTCCCGCAGATTTTCACGCCTCGAAAAGATCTCTCCTGATATTATTACAGAGTGGCATTATTATCACGATGGAAAATGCTGGCTGATGAAGGTAACAAGAAAAACAAAAACGCTCATGTGGATAAACGTCATTGACAAATCATTCCGTGCGACCTTGTATTTTCCTGCTAAGGCAGAGACGATCATAGAAAAAAGCGATGTATCGAATAAACTGAAAATTAAATTCCGGAATGCAAAAAAATTGGCAAAACAAGAGGGATCACTATTACAGTGAAGAACGCCAAAAATCTTGATGAGGTCTTTGAATTACTCCAATTGAAGATGAACTTGAAATAGGGCTTTCATCATAATACTGGATCGTCAACCACTCAACTACTCATTACTCATATCCTTATAGACTTATAGGCTCATCTACTCATTTCGGTTCCGCATGAATAGTAATGCGCCGGAGCTGTTTGAACTCCCGGTAGAGCGCCGCTTCCACTTCCGAAATAATCTGATGTACCTCCTCGAGCGACTTACCTTTTCCTATCTGGCATGTGAGTGCCGCATTATACTTCTTCCCTTCCCGCAGCAAGGTGAGGTCTTTGCACACAAAGACATCTTTGTGGCGCTCGGTCACAGCGCGTATCTTTGTAGAGAGTGCGGTCTGTGCTTCGGTGGCATCATGGAGCGGATGTTCGACCGCTTCATATTCCTCCATATGGATCGTCACCTTGCCGACAGACTCCAGTTCATTCTGGATCTTCTGTTCAATGCCCGACGCGATCTCATGCGCCTCTGCAAAGGTGTGCCCCTGCCGGTACTCGACATCGAAATCGATAAAATATTTTCCATCGGTAAGATGAACTTCGATATTATGGGGTGCTCGAAGCCCCTTATCCATCACGATCATCCTAATTTTGTCGATGAGTGTTTCGTCCTTTGCCTCAAACGGTTCCGCGTGTACAACCACGTCGGCCCGGTCATGTGCTCCATGGACCGCTTTTTCCACTGCATCCATGATGGCATGCACGCTTTGGAATGGAATAGTCCTTCGAATTGCCACCACGGCATCGACAAAAATATGTGCGCCGGAGGGACGGATCCGAAGCTTCCGCAATTCTTCCACTCCTTCCACCGCTCGAATAGAGGCTTCAATTTGTTTCTTGATATCCAGAGGCACCCGGTCCATCAGTGCATCGATCGTGCGCCTGCCCAATCTGTAACTGACAAACAACACGAGCAATGCGACAGCAATAGCAGAGAGAGCATCAAAGACCGGATATCCGATCCAGACAAAGAACAATCCGGCGATGACTGCTGACGACGACCAGATATCACTGGAAAAATGCAGTGCATCGGCTTCCAGCGCCTGGCTGTGGTGCTTTTTGGCAACACGGTACAGCGCCCGCGACCGGCTGAAATCGATCACGATGGATGTTCCCATGACAACGAAACTCCAGATATTCGCTTCGACATGGTGTGTTTGAGAAACCAGCCGTGCAATGCCCTCCCAGATGATCCACCCGCAGGTAATGATGAGAAGGAGCGTTTCGACAAACGCTGAGATATTTTCCAGCTTGCCATGACCGTACTGATGCTCATCATCGGCAGGACGGTCGGCAAAGGTAACAGCCACGAGCGTGATAACGGCGGCGAGAAGATCCAGACCGGAGTGTGCGGCTTCGGAAAGAATTCCAAGACTGTTCGTCCAGAGACCGATACCGAGCTTAAAGCTTGTGAGAAAAACCGCCGCGATCACCGAAGTGAGTGCAATGGTTTTCTTTTCATTCATTCCGCCAAATTTCATAGAAGTCTTCTCGTGGTTCGACAGTTAATATACATCGCCTTTTGAAGGAAGGCAATGAAGAAGAATGTTGTGGTCTGAAGAGGTATTGCGACGACAGATGAGAAATGAGAAACTACTTCCTGTTCTTTTTAATTTTTGGCCGAGAATTCTTCTTTTTACCGCAGGAGCATCATCGCTTTCCGGAAGATCTGCCGGTTGTTCTGCTCATCCGTGGTAATAAGCTGATAGATATACATGCCGCTGGCATACTGACGGGCATTGAAGATTGTTTGATGATATCCTGCTTCCTGCTGTACGTAAGAGACATAGTCAATAGTTGTGTAAAAGTATTTAAGCTGCAATCCGTAGCTTA
>CAZYYD010000054.1:0-29256 GCA_964651225.1 uncultured Ignavibacteriaceae bacterium | reverse complement strand
TAACAATTTTACCGCTAAAAGGGTGGTACCTTTTTATTTGTCACTCAACCATTAGTTATTTGGATTTTAGGTCTCTTCCATCACGAGTACGCCACACGATTTCTTCCGCTCCGTTGAGCATCATAGAGTGCTCCCTTGGCAAGAAGGATCAGGTCTTTTTCTGTACGGGCATTTTTGGGATATGCGGCAACACCTATACTCACTGTGGTGTGAATATCCCACTGCGTGAATCCCTTTTCTTCAATCGCTTTCCGTAGAGTTTCAGCAAACGCGATGCCTTCCTCCATCGAGGTATTCTCGCGCAAAACGATGATCTCATCAAATCCGTAGCGGCTGGCAGCATCGATCGGACGTAAGTGCATTTTGATCAGTGCGGCAAGCTCCCTGAGAACTCGCTTCGATGCGTCATACCCATACGTCCCTCCGATCTGTTTATAATTATCGATATCCATAATCAAGAGCGAAAGATTTTCATGATTTTCTTCCGCCCGCGAGATGCTGGTATTGAGACGTTCCAGAAACGGAGCATATTTTTCAAGCTCGGTCTCATGGTCAATGATATCCAGACGAAGATTTTTTTCATATAAATACGATTTGTTCAGAGCAAGGCTAGCAAGATCCGCAAAACTCTGGAGAGTGCGAAGGTCGTGTTCGACAAACACCTCTGGATCGCGGGCATCAGCGTGGAGGTACCCGAGAGTGCGATGTTCCGCCGCGATTTGCAGACACACGGCGGACCGAAACGGATGCTCCAGTTGTATTTCCCCGGCAATTTGCGATTCCCGCTCTCCATCCTTAATCAGAATCGGCTGCCCGGTCGACAGCATACGAGCGATCGCACTTGTACCCAGGGAACGCCGGAAATCTTTGACATAGCGATGTGAGAGATTATGATTGGAGAGCACCCGTAAATATTCGGTTGCCGTATCGATAATGATCACTGCACATGTTTGACAGCCATAGATCCGAACGATTCGATCGACGATGAGTGAAAGCACGCGCTCCGGTTCGTGAGAAGCTTTGAGAATGCTCAGAATTTCTGAAAAAAAATTCAAGCATTCTTCTGGTTTCAAGTGAGACATGGGCCACCTCCTTACTGGGTGTGATGACGAACCCCTTGATTCACTGAATAATGCGTTCCAGCTTTTTAAGTTCTGTCTTTTCCTTTTTACTTCCTACCTGATGGTTCTTCCCTTTTCCCTATCACCATATTTCCAATTCCTTTTTGTCTCATCAGCATTTCCAACTCCTGTGTTGCACGGGGAGCCGCCGCCGAAAGGACTCTATATCCTTCCTCAGTCACGAGCACGTCGTCCTCAATCCGAATACCGATCCCCCAGTACCGCCGGTCGCAACTGCTACTGTCCGGAATGTAGATCCCGGGTTCCACCGTGAACACCACGCCAGGCACCAACGTGCCCCTCGAACCAACATCATGCGTATCCAATCCAAGGGAATGACTTATGCCATGAGGGCAGTACTTCTTCGCCTCACTTTTCTCTTTGATGATTCCGAGCCTCACTAAACCATTTCCAAGAACCTCCATCGCCCGCTTTCCTCCGGCACTCATCAAAGCGCCAGGTCTGATTTCTGCAAATGCCGAATCCTGTGCATTCAAGACAATGTCATAGATTTGTTTTTGTTCAGTGGAGAACGTTCCATTCACGGGAAGAGTACGAGTAACATCGGCCGAGTAGCCATGATACTCGGCACCGATATCCATGACGACCAGATCCCCTTTCCACATTTGCCTGCGATTCGCCTCATAATGGAAACTCAATGCGTTGGGTCCGGAACCGACGATAGAAGGAAAGCCGTAGAATTCGCATCCGGCTCGGGTAAAGCAATATTCAATCACAGCCTGCAATTCGTATTCATACATTCCCGGTTCACAGCTTTTCGCCGCTTCGATCTGCGCCGCAACCGTTGCATCGATGGCATGCTGCATGAGTGAAAGCTCGGCCGAAGATTTCACAAGCCGAAGATCATTGACGAGAGTCCCAGATCCCTTCACTGTCAGGTCGGGATATTTCTCGGTGATTCCTTTCTTTACTTCGAGAGCCGTAACAAATTTTCGCTCCGACACAGGATCGAAGAGAATATCCGGAAGCGATGGAGTATAGTAGAGAATCTTTTTTGTCGGAAGTACACGGGCGAGGAATTCTTTCAACTTACCTGTTGCGAGTGCAATGCTTGGTGTCCCTGAGGCACCAAATCCGAAGATTTCTTTCGCACCTTCTGTGCCGAGATTATCACCTGACCAGCTTTTCGTGCGGGGGGGGACAACAAGAATTTCTGCAGCCTTTGCGACACTATCTATCTCGACGCCTTCCGGCACCAGAATCAATGTACTGTTAGGTTCTTCGCAACCGGTAAGATACAGGAAATTATCGCTCTGCCGAAACTTATAGTCCGTGTCGCTATTCCGTCTCGCCAAAGCGTTTGCTCTGAAGATCGCTACCGCACCGGAATCCATTCTTGCCATCACAGCAGCCCGTCTCTGGCGGTACTCCTCCGGTTTTATGCTATCGGTGTCATACATGCCGTACTGAGCGAACGGCGATATTCCAGTTGTTTGACTGGACGATGAGGAGATCGAAGCGACAAAACAAATGAAGAAGAAACACGGTTTCATATTGTTTCCTCAGAAGAATGCCGGACCTTGTGAACTCCGATACGATAAAGCGTCGGTTACTTCACCAATTCGGTTTTCATGGTTGTACTGATAGACATCGTGGATGCACCCGTCTGAGCCCCGGTGACCATCGTTGTCATTTCTGTATCATTGATTTGCTCAGAGAGAACGAATACTCCTTCTGCAGGAGCAACATAGGCTGCCCCGCTGACTTTGATGGTGCCGTCCATCGTGACATCATTCCCATGCCGCGATCCGCTTCCTTCAATTGTGCTTGTTCCAAGGATCGCAATCTTCCAGCACTCAAACCCAAGTTTTTCCTCCGATCCTGCGACGTTGAATTCGATATTATTCCTGGTAACAATCTTCATCCCGCCGCGCTGCGTTGTATCCGGCAGATCCTTCTTCCATGAACTGTTCTTGTCCATTTCCTTTTCCGGAAGTTCAATCAAGAACTGCTTGAATAAGTCCGCCGGAGTGAGGCCAGCCATCGCCTGAATGCGTGATGGCGCGATCGTATCGATCAACGCAGTCGAAAGCGTTTTTCCCCGGTCTGTCATCACGACCTTCATGCGTTTGCCAACATATTCCTCCATCGCCATCGTGCTGTCATGAAAACCCATCATAGGCATGTTAACCCTTACATGGAATTTCTCAAATGTCAAAGTTAATGTATACACCCCTTCCTTCGCATCGGTAACTGATACGGAGTAATCTATTGCAGCTCCGGATGTCATAGAAAATTCCTGACCCATCATCTGGCCGGTAGTATTACTCTCAACCGTTGTTGAGTACCTGTATATATTCCCTTTTTCGAACTGATAACGTACTTTCTGCCCGGCAAGAATATTTTGATACAGGAGAATCCCGAGAAGAATGAGAATACACATTTGAATACATCGGTTACGCATGGAACCGTCCTTCCTGATATGGTTGAATAACGAGAACATCTTTTCCGTCCCTGCCTCCTCAGAAGAATAGATATAAAGCAGATTAGTACCGTTTGCTGGGATTATGGTAGGAAAATTTTGACCAGTCTGCAAGTGAAGCGATTGAACGACATATACTTTCCAATGATCATTTTTCTTCTTACTTTAAGGCACCGAATATTGAAGGACACAGCATGGTTGCACAACCTTACGACCCCACAGCAAAGCAGCGCTTGACATTACAGCATATCCTTGATGAATCCTGTAAAAAAAACTCATCCCGTACGGCGCTCACGTTTACGGATGAAGGTCCGGTCAGCTACGCTGATCTGAAACGGCAAATCGACCTCTTATCCGGCTTTCTTAAGAATCAAGGAGTTGCTCATGGTGACCGAGTCGCCATCCTGGGAGAAAATAGTCCTCAATGGGGCATTGCATATTTTGCCATTACGACGATGGGCGCCATCGTTGTTCCCATTTTACCCGATTTTCATACCTCTGAAATTCATCACATCTTAAGGCATTCAGACAGCAAAGTCATTTTCATTTCCGAACGATTTTATCATAAAATCGAAGACCTGGATTTTTCGGAATTCAACAGCATTATTCTGTTGAACGACTTTTCAATCATCAACCCCGATATTTCAAAAGCAACCGTACGGCAGTTCATTGCTGAGGGGAACAAGGAATTACGCAAGATTAAAAATCTCGTTCTAGGTCTTGCCGGATTAACCCAGGAAGAGATCGCCGAGGATGATACGGCATCTATCATATATACGTCAGGAACTACCGGACACTCCAAGGGTGTGATGTTGTCACACAAGAATATTATCTGGAATGCCATGGCATCAGCGAAAATCCCCAATATCGGTGAAAATGATCGCATGCTGTCGATTCTTCCTTTGGCCCATGTGTACGAATGTACGCTTGGCCTGGTTCTGCCAATCATGTGCGGCGCTTCAGTGTATTATTTAAAGAAACCTCCTACGGCAGCCGTCATGCTTCCGGCATTGGCAGCGGTGAAACCTACTCTCATGCTCACGGTTCCATTGATTATTGAGAAAATGTATAAAACACGGATCCTCCCGGAGATCAAGAAACGCGCAGTGGTACGACTTGTGTACAAATTCCCTATCATCCGAAAGCGCATTCATAAGCTGGCGGGAACGAAACTCATGGGAACATTTGGCGGTGCACTAAGATTTTTTGGAATCGGCGGCGCAGCTCTTTCACCTGAAGTAGAGCGGTTCTTGCGTGAGGCAGAATTTCCCTATGCCATCGGGTACGGATTAACGGAGACCTCGCCTCTCATTGCCGGTGCAAATGCAGAGAACACACGATTTCGTTCAACAGGCCCTATCGTTCCCGGTTTGGAAGTACGCATTGAAAATCCAGATCCAAAATCCGGTGTTGGAGAAATTATTGTTCGCGGTCCGAGCATTATGGCGGGATATTACCGGGACTCTGATCGTACCGCCGAGGTACTCACTCCCGATGGATGGCTTCATACCGGGGACCTCGGCAGTTTCGATAAGAACGGGTATCTGTATATCAATGGAAGACTGAAGAATGTTATTTTAGGTCCAAGCGGTGAAAACATCTATCCGGAAGCTATCGAATCTGTCATCAATCGATCTGATGTCGTTCTCGAGTCCCTTGTCTATCAGGACGAAGGACAACTCACTGCACGTGTCTTTCTCGATTATGAAAAGCTTGATAGTGAATTTTCTTATATGGGGCTGACTGAATCACATATACGCGAACGTATAACGCTGCTGTTGGAAGAGATAAAAAGGCAGGTCAATGAACAGGTTTCTTCATTTTCACGTCTTGCCCGTGTCATCGAACAGACCGAACCGTTTGAAAAAACACCAACACAAAAGATCAAGCGGTATTTATACACAAATTAAATTGTCCCGTTGGGAGCTCTTCCAGGAATAGTTACCGGTTCATTATTGCACGATAACGACTACCACCTCTGGTTTTCCTCCCCCTCCGTTCAAAAAATATTTTCTAAACCTCTTGACAATAATCCGGTCAACATATATATTATTGGCGTGCCGTCTCCCCGACGGCATCTAGTTAGCCTCCCTATACCCCGGCGTCTGGTAGTGCGTCGGGGTATTTTTTTTTTACCCTGGAAGACCTGTATTGATCATAGAAACATCCGATGAGCAGGAGGATGCAGGTCTGGTTTTTCCGGGATAAATTTCTAAGGGAGAGGAACATTCACCCTGTACGGCCAATGTTCATGAGCTGATGGATTCCTCAGCGCCATTCAACGACAGCTTCGAGTGCTTTTCGTTCCTTCATTTCCTTCTTCATAAAATCCGGTTTGGGATAACCCAATGGAGTAATCCCAAAGATACACTCGTGTTCGTGCAAGCCCAGTACTGTTCTGAGCAGATCGGGTTTGAAATTTGAAATCCAGCACGTGCCGACTCCTTCGTTTGCTGCTGCAAGGATCAGATGATCCAGGGCAATCGCGAGGTCGGTTTCGATAAAGCTCCGGCTATCCACACGGCGCGTCCAGGCTTCCTGCTTATTTCCGACCACGGCAAGAATATGAGGTGCTTCCTGGAACCAGGGCTTTTCATAACAGGGTTTTATCTTCTTCAACATTTCTTCTGACGAGATGAGATAGAACTTCCAAGGCTGTCGATTGGCTGCTGATGGAGCCAAACGTCCCGCTTCCAGAATTCTCATGAGGATATCTTTACTGACAGGACGCTGCGGATCATAGCTTCGAATGCTCTCTCGTCTCCTGATTAATTCTTGAAATTCCATTCCGTCGTTCTCCCACACTGTTGATAACTCAATGATCCCTAAATTTCTTTTCACCTGCCCTAATAGGAACACCTAAACGATTTCCCGCAGGCGGCAGCGGACACGTTGCATACGGAGTAAATGCGCACGGTGGGTTATAAGCCTTATTGAAGTCAAGAAGAATGGTATGACTCTTCGGGGGACCCGCATAAAGAAATCGTCCAGCACTATATGTTTCACTTCCGTTGGTCTTATCGCTAAAGAGGAAAAATAATTCATCAGTCCCTTCCTCTGCTACCGGTTCCAGCCGGCATTCCTTTCCATCAATGGTGAATATGGCAACGCCTGGAACGGGTGATTCATTCACAATACCAGGAATGACCGATGCGATTTTAACGATCTTAGGTTTTTCATAGGCCTCCCACCGGGCTTCAATGCGCCAGGGAAGCGAAACGGGATATCTCTCAATCCCTCTGAAGCTCTTCCGAGTCTCTGCGGTACTATCCCACAAACGAAGCGCATAGCGTTCTCCCCGCTTAATAACAACAAACGCCCGCGACCTAAACACAACCTTATCAGATCCCGACGTATCTGCGTCCGTGCGTATTAAACCAGATGTGAATGGTTTGCCGTCGATGAACCCCTGCAAATCCATAAGAAGCTGGACGGAGACCTTTCCGTTCGCGATGGTTATGAAACCAATTTCAGGAATTTCATTTTTGCCTTCACTCAACCAATCGAGAGCAATGAGGCTCAGCCATCCATGTTCGCGCTTGAGATTCTTCAATCGCTGCTCGTGCCATGAATTAATTTCCTGTTCATACATCGTACGAGAACTGTCTGAACCTTGATCGGCATCAGGCAAAGGAGTTTGTTCCGGCGCTGGAGAAAATCCAGGATTTAGGAAAAAGAGAAAAAAGAATAGAACCAGAGGAAAAAAGGTATTATTCCGAGACATATCGCCTTCTTTTATCAAAGAATGTAACATTTTTACCATTCACTACGATCTTCTGAATCCCTTCAGTCAGGACTTGAGTGATACAGCTATCGATCCCTCAGCTTAGCCGACAGTGGAGAAGAGGCCGGTAAGAGGATCAGAGGCAGGAAAACCCTTCAGAGGATATTGCCACAGAAAGATCCAGAATACTCTCACTCAGATTGGCAATCCTGCAGCGGTAATTTAGCAGGAGCTCATTTCAGATGCAATATACATTGTGATTCAGAAATCTAGAGTGTGGAATCCACTAATGCCCGTGATTAAAATAATCCTTCTACCGACAGGTACCGCTCACCTGTATCATAGCAAAAGGTGAGTACCGCTCCATCCGCAGGCAGATCAGGAAGCTTTTTCGCAATTGCTGCCAACGATGCACCTGTGGAAATTCCAACAAGAACTCCCTCCTCGCGAGCGCATCGCTGGGCGAACATAAACGCTTCTTCTTTTGTCACTTGAACGATGCCATCCAGGATCGTGGTATGAAGATTTTTGGGAATAAATCCAGCGCCAATACCCTGCAGCGGATGCGGACCCGGCTGACCGCCGCTCAGTACAGGAGAGAGAGACGGCTCAACGGCAAATACTTTAAGCCGGGGAAATTTCTTTTTCAATACTTCTGAAACTCCCGTAATATGACCGCCTGTACCGACTCCTGTCACCAGCATATCCAATCCATCGGGGAAATCTCGAAGGATTTCTTCTGCGGTTGTTTTGCGATGGATTTCGATATTCGCCGGATTCTCGAATTGCTGCGGAATCCATGCATGCTCTGTTGAAGCTGCAAGCTCCTGTGCCCGCTCGATAGCCCCTTTCATTCCTTTTTCCCGCGGAGTGAGTTCGAGTTGAGCACCATATGCTGCCATCAGCTTTCGGCGTTCGATGGACATCGATTCGGGCATCACAAGAATGAGTTTGTACTGCTTGACAGCAGCGACCATGGCAAGTCCTATACCTGTGTTTCCCGAGGTTGGCTCGATAATTACCGAGGTCGATTTCAAGATTCCGCGCCGTTCTGCATCTTCAACCATCGAAAGAGCTATGCGGTCTTTAATACTTGCACCGGGATTCGCCCGTTCCATTTTCATCCATACCTCAGACCTGCCGAAGAGCCGATTGATGCGAACATGGGGCGTATTGCCGATCGTCTCTAATATACTTTTCGTCTTCATATCTTTTTCATTTAAGCTTAAATACTAAAATTGATGGGTGTTTCTATCGCTTCCTTGGTTCGGATGTTCACCCTGTTTTCCTGAACAACAACGGAATACGGCGGAACACTGTCTGTGAGCCAGACATTCCCGCCAATGGTACTATGGTGACCGATCACTGTCTCACCTCCCAGGATAACCGCCTGAGCGTACAAAACGGTGTACTCTTCGACAGTGGGATGACGTTTGGATTTTGCAAGTTTTTTATCGACGCTCAGCGCACCCAGAGTCACTCCCTGGTACATTTTCACATGCTGACCAATAATGGTCGACTCACCGATAACAATACCGGTTCCATGATCGATAGCAAAAGATGATCCGATCTGCGCTCCCGGATGAATGTCGATCCCGGTTATTTGATGGGCATATTCTGTCAGAAGCCTCGGGAAAATGGGTACGTGCATGATATAGAACTCATGCGCAAGACGATACATGGCAATTGCGGTAAATCCGGGATACGCAAGAATAACCTCATCAATACTTTCCGCCGCCGGATCGCCGCTGGTAATTGCTTCTGCATCGAGCCAGAGCTTTTCATGAATTTCAGGAAGAGTACGCATAAACCGGGCTGCTATCTCCCCGAGATCCAGCGACGACTCCTGCAAAAGAGACCGAAGCAGGACTTTGAGATCACGTTCGAGTTCGCTCAAGTGGATTTCAAATTCTTTCGAGGTAGTGAACTCCTGCCTGCAGAAGTGCGGGAATAAGAGCGCCAAAATCTTGTCGGCAAAGTCTTGAGTTGTCCTCTTTAATAAAAATCCAAGAGAATGATTATCCCACCGTCCTTTCAATGTCAGCGCAAAATCATGATACACCATTTCGTTCTCCATCATCTTCCACTCCAGTCCTGTTTAACCATTGATACCTTTAATAATGCTTTTCAACACGCATTGGTTCCCGGAAAACGAGAAGGGCTCAGCAATGCCGAGCCCTTCATCACAAAAAAACCCTCAACGAGCTCTCTAACTCATTGCCATCCTCTTATCTCTTCTTTCCAGAGTACAACACCACCGGTGTTTAGGCACTGCGATTTGCATCCTGTCGATTGTTATGGAGTTCCTGTGCAACGATTTTCTTTCGATAAATATGATACGATAGATCCGCCTCGTCCTTCCCACGGGTTCTAGAACCCCAACAGAGGACGAGGTCTTATTTAGCTTCTTTTTTGATGCCACCAATGTTCCATGACTTCACCTACGTCCGTTTTCAGTCCGGCTTGTTTCCATTTATCAAAGAATTTGACATCCGTACTGTGCGGTGTCGGTTGAGGCATGTCAATCTGAACCCGCTGCGGGATTGGAATGGAATCGCCCATAATGATTGCTTCTCCCTGCCGTAACAGCGGAACAACACTTTCTAACCCCGTGAAGGTGTCGGGCACAAGACTGCGGATATAGGACTGATCGGTTGGATTCAGTAACCGGAGTATGATAAAATTATTACATTGCGAGAGGATGGTCTCTGAAATATCCGAGGGGCGCTGGCTGACAATCATGCAGCTGACACCGTACTTTCTTCCTTCTTTAGCGATACGTTCAACAGTGCGGCGTGCAGCTTTGGATCCTTCGGTGGATGTGGAGAGGTAGTTATGTGCCTCTTCGAACACCAACAGGATGGGTAAATCAATCCGTTTCGGATTCCAAAAATTGAAGTCGAATGTGAGCCGTGCAATGAGAGCGGAAATTGTTTTGACGACATCGGAGGGAACTCCGCTCATATCCCAAATGGTAATTCGGGATTTACTGGCAAGTCCAAACAGGGTCATAAATAACGGTACCACCGATTCGGATTCGACACACATATTTGGTTGGAAGAGAAATGCATACCGAGGATCGGTCATCTTATTGTCCAGATGTACTAAGAGCCGGGAGAACTTTCCAAAATAAGGACCCTCTTTCATTCCGCCGCTGCTGGGGACTTTCTCTGTGTCCAGGAAGTGAAGTTTTGAACGAATTTCCTTTATATCATAGGCAACCGGTGAATCGACCGTGATCACCTCTGCCATCGAGGGATTCTTGGATTTTTTTGCTCCATAGATCAGGTCCTGAAGTACCGTTCCTTGAACGGATGCATTTTCGTCGTTGGAATCGATAAACATTTCGAGCATTTCTTCTGCATTCATCAGCCAATAGGGGAGTTCCAGCGACGCAATCTCGCAAAATTGACCTGTATCAGGAAACGCCTCTCGGTATTCATTGTGCAGATCAAGAAGAACAATATGTGTATCCGAGTACCGGGCGACTTTTTGAAGGATCGATGCAACGGTGTACGATTTCCCTGCACCGCTGGAGCCGAGGACAGCCAGGTGTTTTCCGAAGAATTTATTTGGATCCAAATAGGCCCGTTCGTTCTCGAAGAGTGAAAGCTGCCCGATAGAAAAACCGTATTGCTGATATGCTGAAAATATGGATTTAATGTCCTTGTCTTCCAGCAGATAGACCAACATCTCCACCGTCGGCATCACCGACACACCGGTTTCATATTTTCCTTTTCGGATGGTTCCGACCAGTGTCACCGTCATAAAATATTGGATAAAGCCTACTCCATCCTCCCTCGTCTCCTCTTTTCTTATCCCCGCAACAATACCGATGACATATAGAGCACCAATCGGAATAAGCACATAAGAACCGATCTGGCCGATATAATACACCCTCTCGCCAATTTTTTTCGTCATCGTCGAGATGTCTCGATCAAGCTGCACAATGACCGTAGCGCCAAAGACTTCCTTCACTATTCCTAACTGCTTCTGTTCCCACATAAAGTTTTTTTTCAGGTTAGTCCAACGTCGTCATTTACTGCTGTGTAGGAGCATGCACCGGAAGATAGAACCGGAACGTCGTAATCTTATCAGGTTCACTTTCTACTGTAATCACGCCGCCATGGGCTTCAACAATCAGTTTACAAATGGCGAGTCCCAAACCAGTTCCTTTCGTTTTCGTAATCTGTGATGCCATCCCTTGTTTATACCGTTCAAAAATCGTCGGTAATTCGTGCGGAAGGATCCCGGGTCCATTATTGCTGATGGAGATCTGCACCCAATCACCTGTCCCCGGCACTCCGGGCACAGTAGCCATTTTCCCCAGAGTGATCTTGACGAATCCATCGGATAAGGTAAACTTCAACGCATTGTTCAAAATATTTGCAAACACCTGTGTAATTTTATGCGCATCCAGAGAAAGAAGGGGAAGCCCCTCTTCAGGAACAATGCTTACTTGAATATCCTTCTGCTTGAATTGCGGATGCATTTGCTTGACGATTCTCTCTGCGACATCATTGATGTTACTTTCCTCTCGGTGAAGGTTCATTTTGCCTGCTTCAAATTTCGAGAGATCCAGCATATCGTTGATCAAACGCAGCAGCCGGGTGGTTGCTTCTCTGGCAGAGACAAGGAGTTCCCGATGAACTTCTTGGATCGGTTCACCCTTGAGCAAAGGGTCTTCGAGTATTTCTAAAATACTACTGATACCGCCGATAGGACTGCGCATATCATGAATAAGCATAGCCATAAAATCAGCTTTTGTCCGCTCCAGTTCAGCTTCCATCTTCTTGAATCGGACCAGCGAACGTGTGCGAACGAAAAGCTCATCGGTGTCGATTGGTTTTGTCAGGTATTCGTCTGCCCCCAGGGAAAGACCTTGTTCTATACTTAACGCGTCTTTCCGCTGTGCCGAAAGGAAGATGACCGGAATACCTGCTGTTCTTTTCGATGCCTGTAAATGTTTCAAAGTCTCAAAGCCATCCATCTCCGGCATTTGAATATCCAGGAGAATAACATCGGGCCGATGCTGAGCGGCAAGCTGTAAACATTCTTTTCCGCTGGTCGCGCGGAGCATACGGATCGGTTTACGCTTCAGCGCGAACTCGAGCAAATCGAGATTATCCTCCGTGTCATCGACAACGAGGATCGTCATTTCAATCGTATCCATACAGGTGCGCCTCTCTTCCTTCTTTATCGAGGTGACTGGGCAATAATTTTTTTGATAGTGTCCGAAATAATTTCCTTTGAGAAATGACTCTTTTCGATGAACTCTTGGGTCAGCTTTTTCAAATTATCACGCTGCTCTTGCGTAATGTCGGCTCCTGAAAGGATCACAATGGGAAGATCTCTCCATTGGTCCTGACTCCGCAGCTTCTGAGCGACGGTAAATCCGTCCATGCCCGGCATAAGCAGGTCAAGAAAAAGAAGCGAAGGATTGATTGTTCCAATATCCCTCAGGGCATCCTCACCGTTAAATAATGCTACAGCACGATACCCTTCCGCTTGCAGCATCCCCTGCAACGATTCAGCAAAATCATGATTATCATCGACGATCATAATGGGTCGATCTTTTGACCTGCATGCACGCTCGACAACATTCAGGACCATCTTCGGTTCTGACGGTTTCTGAACGACGTCCAGCGCACCCAAAGAAAGCGCCAGCGGCCGATCATCCACAATCGAGTGAATAATGACAGGAATATCTTTTGTCGCAGCATTGTTCTTCAACTCGCGCAAGACCTGCCAGCCATCCTTCTCCGGCATCATAATATCCAGTGTAATGACAGACGGACGGAGCTTTTGTGCCAGCCGCATCCCCTCCTCTCCTGATGAAGCTCCTTGAACCGAATACCCTTCCGGAACGAGGTACCGGCGCAGCAGATCGAGAACCTCCGGATCATCGTCAATGCAGAGGACGAGAATATTGGACGATGGAGCAATAGATTTTTCCGGTGAGGGTTTTGGTGCTGACAACGGTGCAGAAACCGGCGCTGACTTGACTGGAGGCGTCGTTTCTCCGTCATGTTTCTGAAGTTTTTCTTTAGGAATGACGGAGGGAAGAACCAAGGTAAATGTTGAACCCTTCCCAAAATCGCTGTGTACCGTAAGATCGCCGCCGAGCAGCTTGGCATAATTCTTGGCAATGGGTAAACCCAGACCCGTTCCTTTATACTTTCTTGCACTGCCTGAATCGATCTGTGAGAACTCCTCAAAGACTTTATCCAGATTTTTCGGTTCGATTCCTATCCCGTCGTCCTTGACAGCGATGGCAATCATGTCCCCCTGTTTCCGTGCAGTGATATGGATGGTGCCTTCTTCAGTGAATTTTGCTGCATTGCTTAACAGGTTGAGGAGGATTTGTTTTACCTTGAGTGTATCGGTATTCATTATGGGAAGCCCCGGTTCAATGTCGTCGACGAGCTTCACTCCTTTTGATGTGACCATGGGTTCAATCGTCAT
Organism: uncultured Ignavibacteriaceae bacterium; assembly: GCA_964651225.1. Lineage (GTDB taxonomy): Bacteria > Bacteroidota > Ignavibacteria > UBA10030 > UBA10030 > Fen-1298. Next base: position 15,503 of record CAZYYD010000054.1, on the reverse strand, counting down.
CATCGCATTGGCGATAATATTACTCACTTCATCCATCGCGAGATTGATCGGTGATCTCCCTGCTTCGATCTTCGAGAAATCAAGAATATCATTAATCAGCTCAAGAAGATGTTTGCCGTTCCTCAATACTTTTTCCAGGGCCTTCGCCTGGTCCGGAGTGAGGGGATCTCCATACTCTGCCAGAAGAACAGAAGTAAAGCCGATAATCGAATTCAACGGAGTCCGAAGTTCATGAGACATATTCGACAAAAAGTCAGATTTCACACGGTATGCCTTTTGCAGCTCGGCATTCTTCCCATTGAGTTCATTATTCTTCGTCGCAATTTCACTGGAGAGCTTCTTTGTCGACTCCAAATTCATCGCATTCGTAAGAGCAACACCAATTTGCGGTACCGAATTCTTTATGATTTCCAGCCGCAGGTCATCGAAGGATCGCATCGCTCCGAGGACAATGACGCCCAGAAGATTATCCTGGAAGAAAATCGGCGTTGCAAGGATATGGGTAGGCGCAAGTGTTACCAAACCAGTATCAATGGCAAAATCTTTGGTGGCATGTAAATCATTGACTTCAATATTTCGTTTCATCAGGGCACACTGACCAGGAATGCCTTCTCCGACTCTGTACTCGGCTTTGTTGTTCTCTGTTCTCAGGGCATAACCGCTGACCAACCTGAGGATGTTCGTCTCATGATCAAGCAAGTAGAGTGCACCGACAGCGACATTGGTATGCAAACATAAGATTTCCAGACTGGCCTGTTCAACTTGCGACAGTGATTCATGCGTGTTCAATGCCGTCATCAATTCGGAATATGCCGTCAAACGATTATAATTTTGCTGAAGCATCCGCGACATATGATTGAAGTCGTTCGCTAAAGCTCCAAATTCATCGCGGCGGTTGAGTTCAATAGGTTCAAAAACACCTACGATAATGTTCTGCGTGCCTTCGCGAAGCCGATCCAACGGTTTTGTCATCGATCGTGTCAGCGAGAAGCCGAGGGCGATGGAAAAGATTGCCAATAAGACATTCACAACCATAATGAAGGTTGCAACGTTCTTGGTTAATCCAATCGCGTATTCGATATTTTTAGGTACCGAGGACAACCTGCGAAGATAGAGCGAATTAATCAACGTCCGCGCAGATTCAATATAGCGAGCCGAGAATTGCTGACGGCCGAGCGCCTGAATTTCCTCTGCCCGTTTTTCCGGACTCAATCCCGAAGAGTTGAGTAATATTTTTTTATCTCCGATATTGGCAATCCAATCATAGACCAATGTCCGGATTTGTCTCAACGTTTCGAGATCCAGAGAATCGGTATAACTCTTTTGGACCGTGATGATCTCACTGTCAAATTCTCTCCAGCACGCATCATAGACAGATCTTCGTTCCTGGATTCCCGTGTAGAGATAATCATCAGCCGCAGCTTGAATATCCACCAAGAGTTCTCTCAGACCAGCCAGATTCGCTGTCGTCGTCACATCGATGGAAGCCTGAGTATAGCTCTTCTGAATTTGTGTTAAAATACTCAGAGTAAGCACTGTTGTAATCGACAGGATGATAAGGAGAAGGGCGAAGTTAAATGTTACTCTCCAAAAAAGTTTAGACGAAAACATACCAACCTCTATTTGATGAAAATATTAGAATCACAACGATACTCGTGTCCGGTTTGTACACGTGTCATTTGTCATGGCAGGCATCTTTACAGAATTAACGATCCCCCTCACCGCGCACAAGAAACACTTTGGGCACAGTCATATTTCTGTGCATTTTATTCAAAATGATTGATTTCCGAATCAATTTACAGCATGGGGCAAAGAAATGCAAGTACATACCATGATCATATATTCAACAATAATCGCAATTGAACCAGTTTCAACCCGGAAAGAGTCAAACAATTGATCGGGGATGTACATCGGAGCATAAATGGACAGGAATTGCCCATTCATGAAGGAATGGCATCATCGATTAATGCGGGCACTGCCGCCGCCCATCACGTGTTTAATCTCTTCCATGGTCACCATACTGCTATCTCCCCTTGTTGATTGGAGCAGTGCGCCATGTGCCGCGCCCATTTCGATGCACTCTTGAGGTTTCATGTCATGCAGCAACCCATAGATGAATCCGCTGCAAAATCCATCGCCGCCGCCGACACGATCTTCGATTTCCAAACCTTCATACTTACGAGACTCGTAGAACGTCCCTTCAAAATACATAATAGCTGACCAGTTATTGACGAGGCCGCTCACCACTTCTCGCAATGTTGTTCCAACAGCACGGATATTCGGATAGGCGGCAACCACTTTTTTCACCATCTTCTTATAGGCATCGACCGGAAGTGAAGAAAGGCTTTCATCGGTACCTTCCACTTCAAACCCGAGCACCTTTTGGAAATCTTCCTCATTACCGATCAGCACATCTATATAGGGAACTAGTTTTTTTGTGACTTCAACAGCTTTTTTCGATGACCAGAGCTTACTGCGGAAGTTGAGATCGTAGCCGACAATCGTACCGGCTTCATGTGCAGCTTTCATCGCTTCGAATACCACGTCGGCGCAGGTGTCGCTTAATGCGGTAAAAATACCTCCGGTGTGGAACCAGCGGACTCTACGCTCGTTGAAGATGCGCCTCCAGTCCACGTCACCCGGTTTCATATGTGCAGTGGCAGTATGTCCTCGATCGTACAGCGTTACGCTTGCGCGGACACCCACCCCAACCTCTGTAAAATTCAGTCCGATGCGATCTGCTCTTCCTGAACCGTCATAAGGGACCCACAGAACTTCACTCACATCCATCCCGCTTGCACGTGCATGGTTCTTGATAAACTGACCCAGGGGATTATCGACCAAACGCCCAATCCAGCTCGTCCGCATACCATATCGTGCTAATGCGTATGTGACATTATATTCACCGCCGCCTGCGTATGCTTCAAAGACCGGAGTGAGTTCGATCCGTTGATGTCCCGGCGGACTGAGTCGAATCATACACTCTCCCAGGGAGAGCACATCAAATGTCGTTTCCTGAGCGCTCTTCATTTTCAATGACATCGCTGAATCCTTTTTTTTCTAGAATCCGAAATATTTCTTCGCATTATGATAGCAAATATCCCCGACCATTCCACCGATCAGTTTCCCGTCGTTCGGAATGAGACCCTTTTCCATCTCCGATCCCAGAATACTGCAGAGCAGCCGCCGGAAATATTCGTGCCGCGGATACGAAAGAAAACTTCTGGAATCTGTGAGCATTCCCACGAACTGACTCAAGACTCCCAGATTTGAAAGAGCTTCGATCTGATTGCGCATACCATCAAGCTGATCCAAGAACCACCATCCCGAACCGTACTGAATCTTCCCCGGTATGCTCCCATCCTGGAAATTGCCGATCATTGATGCCACCAGCTCATTATCGCGCGGGTTGAGATTATAGAGGATGGTCTTTGCCAAGGTACTTTGAGAGTCGAGTCTGTCGAGGAATCTTGACAGAGGCCGCGCTACTTCAAAGTCACCAATCGAATCGAATCCGGTATCCGGACCGACCGACCGCATCATACGGGAATTATTGTTCCGGAGTGCACCAAAGTGAAGCTGCTGCACCCAGCCCTTTTCATAATCCATAACGCCGAACTCATACATCATAGCAGATTTGAATTTGAGAACGTCCACCGGCGTAATGCTTCTTCCTTTTCGGAGCCGCTTGAAGATTCTCTGAATCTCGGATTCTGTGTAGGCTTCAGCGTACGCCGTTTCGATGCCATGATCCGACACACGGCAGCCGCGGGAATGAAAAAAGTCATGCCGTTTCCGCACTGCTGTGATCAACGATTCAAAATCCTTGATCTCAATTCCCGAGACCGATTCCAATTTTTGAATATAAGCAAGAAATGCGTCTACATTCTCGACGGCCATTGCTTTGTCCGGACGAAACGCAGGGAACATTTTCGTGAATCCATTTCCTTTCCTTGCATACGCCTCATGATATTCAAGCGAGTCAATCGGATCATCGGTCGTGCAGATGACCTCGACATTCATCTGTTTTGCTATTCCTTGCGTGGTAAAGCCCGATGTTGCCAATTTGGCGTTGCATTTCTTCCAGATTTTCTTCGCTGATTTCTCGTTGAGTAATGTATCCGAAATTCCAAACGGATGCTTCAATTCGAGATGTGTCCAGTGGTACAAAGGATTACGGATCGTCTTAGGCACCGTTCGTGCCCACATTTCAAATTTTTCCCAATCTGAGGCGTTCCCGGTGATAAACCGCTCATTCACATCACACGTCCTCATGGCACGCCACTTGTAATGATCGCCGGCAAGCCAGATCTGCGTCATATTTTCAAACTGGCGGTTCTCCGCAACCTCTTTGGGTGAGATATGACAATGATAGTCAATGATAGGAAGGTGCTCTGCATACGTGTAATACAGCGCTGATGCAGTTTTGGAACTCAATAAAAAATCTTTTCCGATGAATTCTTTTTTCATATCGTCCTCATAATATGAGATGTGAAAAACTTTTACCCGTTTCTGTTCGTGACATTAACCCCGGGATCGTTACAGGATTATGCTTGGACCAGGCAAAGTGCGAAACCGCCGACCTCAAGATCAAGATACACGGTCTGGAGTATGCCATCCTTTTCATGCTTTGTTCCCGGTCGTATTCCTATCTGTCGCCGCCCAAGGTGTGCGATTGCCCTCTCGACAGAATTCGTGGCAATGACGATGCGACCATGGGCGTCACGAGAGGGCTTTTGAAGGATTTCAAACTGTGTCCCCACAAAAAGAGAATCATTTCCATCCGACAGCGGCAATCCGAGAATATTATGGAGCTGGTCAGCCATCTTCGCGGCTTCAGCCTCTCCCGCCGAATTGATACCGATATGGTGAAGATCAAATCCCAGCATAAGGTGTACCGCAGCTGCGGTCAGGCGTTTGATCTCGTCAAATTTTCTAGAGCTGATAAGATCCGATTTGACCATCCAACTGCCGCCGCATGCAAGGATGCGATTGAACCTCAAATAGGAAAGAAGGTTTTTCTCATTGATACCGCCAGTAGGAATAAATTTGATATTCCTATACGGGGCGCTGATTGCTTTAAGAAAATCCAGTCCACCGCTGGCTTCCGCGGGAAAGAATTTCACAACTTCCAGTCCAAACCCCAATGCCACTTCGATTTCTGTCGGTGTTGCAACCCCCGGTGTTATGGGAATATTGTTTGTCAGACAGTACTCCACAACTTTCGGATTGAGGCCGGGAGAAACAATATATTTTGCTCCGCTCCCCATCGCTATTTTAACCTGATCAACAGTCAGAACGGTGCCGGCACCGAGGAGCATGGCCGGGTATGCTTTGGCCATCCGTTCGATCGATTCTTCCGCTGCTCCGGTTCTGAAGGTTACTTCCGCACAAGGCAATCCGCCTTCGATAAGCGATTGCGCTAAGGGTTCGGCATCTTCTGCCTTCTCAAGAGCAATAACCGGAATGATCCCCGCTAAACCAATTTCCTTCAGTATCGAATGCATGCTGTCTTCTTTTCCTTGAGTTGTTCGATGTTCTTACTGTAAATCATCCATCTTCACACCGTCCATATCGTCAAACACCTGATTCTCGCCTCCCATCGCCCAAATGAAACTATAATTCCTTGTGCCGACACCGGAATGAATGGACCAGCTGGGATTGAGTGCTGCTTGGCCGTCGCGGATTACAATGTGCCGCGTCTCATCAGGCTGCCCCATCATATGAACCACAAGTGCATCGGAAGCGATATTAAAATACATATACACTTCGGAACGCCTCTGATGTGTATGGGAGGGCATCGTATTCCAAACGCTCCCTTCTTCCAGTTCCGTTAGACCCATCACAAGCTGACAGCTTTGAATCCCCTTGGCATGGATCATACGATGCAGCGTACGCTTGTTCGCATCCTTCTGACTTCCCAGATATGCATGCTCAGCTTCCGCAAGAGTCGCATGTATCGTTGGATATTCTTTATGCGCAGGATAACTCACAAAATAGAATTTTGCCGGCGATTCGTGCGACTTGCTGGAAAAAACAATTTCTTTCGCGCCGCGTCCGATATACAGCACGTCTTTGAGCGCCATCGCATATTCTTTGCCATCGACAGTGATTGTACCGTGACCGCCAATATTGATAACGCCAACCTCCCGGCGTTCGCAGAAATATTCCGCAGCCATTTCCTTCTTTGTTGCGAGCAAGCCGAGCCTCTTCTTCACGGGGACAGCCGATCCGGTAATCGACCGGTCGATATCAGAATATGTCATCGGCACATCATCCGGCGCAAAGAGAGTATCGATCAGATATGATTTCCGCAATTCCTCGGTCGTCATCGTCCTGAACCCTCTCGGGTCTGTTGAACATCGCATATCCATGGTCTTCCTTCCTTTTCTACAAAATGATTATCGAGCCATCCAGCCGCCGTCAACCACAAGCACGTGGCCGTTCACATAATCGGAAGCCGGCGACGCAAGAAATACAACCGTTCCCTGGAGATCTTTTGGCGTGCCCCACCTCCCTGCTGGAATTCGGTCAAGAATCGATTTTGAGCGGACAGGATCTTCACGCAACGCTGCTGTGTTATTGGTTGCCATATATCCGGGTGCTATAGCATTACTGGTAATTCCATGCTGCGCCCATTCGTTCGCAAGTGCTTTTGTTATTTGCGCAACAGCCCCTTTGCTCGCTGCGTACGATGGCACAAATACGCCTCCTTGAAATGCAAGTAATGATGCGACATTGATAATTTTTCCATATTTCCGCTTCATCATGTCGCGTGCACAGGCTTGCGCCAGGAAAAAGACCGTCTTGGAATTCAGCAGCATGACTTCATCCCAATCTTTTTCTGAAAAATCTATTGCCGGAGTCCGGCGGATAATACCCGCATTGTTCACGAGAATATCAATCTTTCCCATGGCGGCGATCGTTTTCTCCACAAGTGTCGGGATCGAATCCATTTTCATCAGATTGAGTTCTAATAGTAAAGTTTTTCGGCCAATTTTTTTGATCATGGTTTCAGTTTCTGTAGATGGAACATAGTCCACCAGCACAACGTCTGCTCCAGCCTCCGCCAATCCAACAGACATTCCCTGACCTAAACCTGTACTCGCACCTGTCACCACTGCGACTTTACCGCCTAAATCGAAGATATTGCTCATAGGATTTACTCTCGTTTCTGGTGTAAAAGGAGAAAAGTTGTCCAAATTTGACTTGTCAATCAGAGACCGATCCCGTCCCTCAACGGTTGGTCACGCTACTCGAGGATAATATACCAATAATCTCTGGAAAGGGAAATACTGTCTTCACGGAATTTTCTCAGTCTCTTCTCCCGGATTTATTCAAAAGAAAGCATCATAGATTGATCGAAAAGCACATTCGTCTTGGCCATCGTGATACTGTGCAGAGTTACTTTACCGTACAACGAGGTATTTGTGCAAGGTCCTGAAAACAAAGAACCCCGTTAGTGATAACGGGGCTCCTCGTTGCGTTCGTCTCTGTGTTTGATTTATTCTCCTGCGACTTCTGTACCCAACCGATAGATATATCGGGAGAGCACTCGCTCAGACAAAAAGTATTGATCTCCTGTCAGTGTATTGCAGGGACATTGAGTTCTGCTCCTATGGCTTCCACGAGCGCTTCTTTCGGCAGCGCACCCACCGACATCTTTGGTTTCCCTTCCTTGGGAACGAACAGCATCGACGGAATACTGCGAATGCCGAAGAGTCCGGCAAGCTCCTGTTCATCATCCACATTCACTTTATAGAAATCCACTTTTCCGGCGTACTCCGTTGAAAGCTCATCGATGATCGGGCCCACCATCCTGCATGGTCCGCACCAGGGCGCCCAGAAATCTATGATTGCTGGTACATCCCCTTCAAATTTCCATTCTTTGTTCTGCTCGTAATTAAACACTTTTTTGAGAAATGTGTCTTTCGTTAATTGTTCTGCCATGATCTTTTCCTCTGTTTTTTTTCTTGTTGTTCTTTCCTTGTGCTTTATACTGCTTCAATAACACGCTCAAGCCGTGTTTTCATTTCTTGCGCCACCGGCACTATCGCAGGATTATCTACGACCGATGTCATCACCATCGGATCGAATGCAGCGACGGTGGTTATTCCTTCTTTCTCATACACAATAAGGTTGCAGGGAAGGAGCAATCCGATTTCTTCCTCCGCCTGTAATGCCTGATATGCAAATGGAGGATTGCAGGCACCCAAAATCACATATTTGGGAAAATCAACGTTGAGCTTCTTCTTCATCGTCTCCCGAACATCGATCGTTGTGAGAACACCGAAGCCCTCCTTCTTCAGTTCCTCTGTGACCTTGACAATCGTCTGATCGTATGAGAGGAGTGTGGTTTTTGAAAATCCATACTTCATTGCTTATCTCCGCTTGATGCACCGCTCTTTGCGCTGCGGGGAATCAACAATGCACCGATGACTCCGCCATACGCGGTGCTGATGTACGGATTGCTGGATATCGGACATGCGCCGCTTGTGCACCCGATAAAATGATAGTATGCATAACCGCCTGCCGCACCTAGGATGACAGGGAGAACTCGTTGAGCCCACTTTGTTATTTCAGGTCGAGAGAATTCCATGCAATCATACCTCCCTTCATGTTTGCCGCTTGAAATCCGTTCTGTGTTAGCATGACCGTTGCCATGAAACTTCTGCTTCCCGAACGACAATAGCAGATAATTTCCTTCTGACGATATTTTTCCAGCGTCTTCAGCTTGCCGACCAGATCACTTACCGAAATATGCAACGATCCCTTAATGTGCTTATGGTTCCGCTCTTCCAGTGAACGGACGTCTAGTAAAACAACGGAACTGTCATGAATTCGATCAGCTACTTCTGATGCAGTATATTCTTTCATTCTTACTTTTTGGATCCAACGCCTGACGTAGATGAAAAGAAGCAGTGCGGCAGCTGCGTACAGCATAATCTGGGATGCAGTCATTTCCGGTTCTTTTTCCCGTTCATTCCACCGAATTTCATGATCTTCCTATCGTCTGGTTTTTTGTGGTAAAGCCTAATTCAGACCGCAGGAACCACCGCCGCAGCATCCGCCAGTCTCGCATGAAGAACCAGGAGCATCGTACCTGCTCGATGATGGGGAACTCATCGAAACCATGGGGACTGACATTAACTTCTTATGGTGCAATGATCCGCAGGAAGGACAAACAATATCTTCCGAAACTTCGCGGCCTTTATGGTAAACATCGTAGGTCTTGTTGCACTCGGTGCAGCGATAATCATATACGGGCATACCTTTTCTCCTTTATTCTATAAACATACTGGTATGATGCCGGGTTCCGGAAAAGGATTCAGAAATTATTATTAATTCATACTACAAACTTGGAGAAGATATAAGAAGGAGGCTCGGGGAATACCCAGAAAAAAAAGGGCCGACTCTTGACATCGGCCCTTGTGAAGAACGAATTCGGTGATTTTTTAGAATTATTGCGGCATTGGTCTCTCAGGCCGCGGAGTAGGCATATGCTCCCCTCTCATCCGCCCCATCATCCTCTGCCGCTGGAGTGCAGGACCTCTTTCGAGTACGATCTTCCACGTTTTTTGCTGATCTGCTGTTAGCAGCTTATTCACTGCAAACCACGAATTAACCTTAATCATGTGCAGTTGGACTCCAAGATCGGCCATCTCGTTAATTTTTTTCTCGATAGCCGCTTTGTCCGGTGAATCACTTTTAAGAACCTGCTGGAGTTCGACCCGCGCAGTGGCAAGTTTCGCTTTTTGGGCGATCGTCTGTTTCAGTGCATCAACGTGGATCTTTTCGACATCCTTCTTCTGCACATCTGTGAGGTTCATTTTTCCCATGAACTTCTGAATGCGTTTTGCATCATCCGGCTGACTCAGTGCGAGAGTGCTGAAGGCAAACATAAGCATGGTGATCAGAACTGTTATTTTTTTCATTCGATATTCTCCTTAGTAAGTTATCTTTGGCTTCCCTTGTTTGACGAGACTCAGACGGAAAGGTTTAACTTAGACTCTTCAACAAAACTAAAAAAGGCCGGTATAAAAGTCCGACCTTTCAAGAACCTCAGCTTTTGAGCGAAATTATCGAGGGATCTGAGGAATATCCTTTCGATCAGTTGCCGGGATTCTCCGGAAACTCGTTCCAAGCGCACGAATCGTCATAACCATACCAGCTGCCATGGCAACCGATAGTGTTACGATACCGACGGCTGCTGCGACCGCGACAAGACGGACCGTGTGCCCTCTGGCGACGATAGCCAGTCCTCTTCCCACAGTTGTAACCACTTTTATCACGCCAGATCCCGCCATGGATATTCTCCTCCCCTAACTCTTCGGTTGAAACTTTTCCACTTCTTCCAGGATCGTCGCAACAATCTCATGTTCTTTTACACGTTTAATCATCTCGCCTTTGCGGTAAAGAATTCCAACACCTTTTCCGGCAGCAATGCCGATATCCGCGGCGCTTGCCTCTCCGGGTCCGTTCACGACGCAGCCCAAGACTGCAATGGTCACCGGTTTCTTCACTCCGGCAAGTTTCTCTTCCAGTTCACTCATAATCTTGAAAAGATCAACTTCAAGCCTCCCGCATGTCGGGCAGGCGATGAGTTCGATGTTTCGCGAAGCGAGATTCAACGAACGTAGAATCTCTTTTCCTACTTCAACTTCTTTGACAGGATCATCTGTCAGGGAGACCCGGATCGTGTCGCCAATTCCTTCTGCAAGTAATGCGCCGATACCTACCGCAGATTTGATCGTGCCGCTTCTCGTTGGTCCGGCTTCTGTTACTCCGAGGTGGAGTGGAATATCGGTTCGTTCTGCAACAAGCCGGTACGCATCAATCATCAGCTTAACGTCTGTAGATTTTACGGAAATAATAACATCTTTGAAGTTATACTCATCACATATTCCCACATGGCGCATGGCGCTCTCGTAGAGGGCTTCTGCCGTCGGATATCCGTGCTTTTGAAGAATATCCTCTTCCAATGACCCTGAATTGACGCCGATCCGGATCGGAATGCCACGTTCCTTCGCTGCGGTCAGGACTTCCTGAATTCGATCCTTCGATCCGATATTGCCGGGATTCAGACGAACTTTCGCAACGCCTGCTTCCATAGACCTCAATGCGAAGATATGATTGAAATGAATATCTGCCACAATCGGTACTGGAGACTGCCTGACGATCTCCGGCATTGCCGCAGCCGCCTCTTTGTCATTAACGGTCACACGGACAATGTCAACACCCGCCTCTGCAGCTGCTGTAATTTGTGCAACCGTTCCTGCGATATCTTCCGTTTTTGTTTTCGTCATTGTCTGAACAGAAATGGGCGCGTCGCCTCCAACTTTGACGCCGCCCACATTCACCTGCCGTGTTGTGCGTCGCAATCCTATTTTATATGTATGATGTTGAGTCATGTCAATACCAGTTTCCGGTTAAGGATTCTGTTTTTCTTCATTCAAGACAAAGAGCTTTTCTCTGCCAGCTAATTCATTTTTTTGCTTGCCTCAAAGAGGAGTTTCTTCTCTTCTTCTGTCAAACTCTGGTACCCGCTGCGGCTGATTTTATCGAGGATCTCGTCGATCTGCTTTTGTGCATCGTTCTGCGGTTCCTTTGCTTCAAAGGACTTTGAATCATGGATATCGTACACCTTCGCATCCACCACGTCGCCTGAGGTACTCTTTGGCCGGCTCCAAGGTGCGGATGTCATCCATGACTGGAATGATGCCGTACTCCTTCCCTGTTTCAGTCTGCGGCGGTCGTACACTAGATAGAGATACCCTGCCAGTGCTCCGCCGAGATGGGCTAAATTTGCAATATTCCCCTGCCCGCCAACGGACATCACGCCGAACACTATGAGAATCATGACGAAATACTTCACTTTAACAGGAATTAAGAAGTAAAGAAAAATGTATCGATCCGGAAACATCGCTGCGAAGGCAATCAGCACACCGTAAATCGCCCCGGAGGCTCCGACCGTCGGTCCGAGCGCAGGTTCAAATATCGGAGAAAGAATGAGCTGGGCTATTCCTGCGGCGACACCACAAGACAGATAGTAGATAAGGAATTTTTTAGATCCCCACATGTGCTCCACTTCCATTCCGAACATCCACAATCCAAATGCCATATTAAAAAACAGATGCCAGAAATCGGCGTGAATGAACTGATACGTAATGAGCTGCCACGGATAAAAGTCCTGACCGAGCGGCATCAGCCCAAAATAAATCGTGAGGGTGGCATACAAACTTATCCCATTGATGTGAAATGCACCAAAGAACCACATCAGGACAAACACGATAGTATTGGTGATCAGTAATCCTTTGATGACAGGAGGAAAGAACTGAAATCCTCCCAACATGGAGGGTCGATAATAATTGCCTTGATTATCACTCATTGTCGATTGTCGATCTCAGATTTGATGATTTGATGATTTGGTGATTTAGTGATTTATTGTAACGATTCGTTTTTGCTGTCTTGTGTGATGCCGAGAAAATCGCGACTATTTCATCAACCTCTTTATATAAACTTTCAATTTCCTCTCTTTTGACTTTTCCACTTTCGATAAACATTTCTAGCCAAAACAGTGTTTCATCTGCTTCTTCTTCCACGATCCCCAGCTTGTTGGTAAAATCTGCTTTTGAACGTGCACGACATGCAGCGCGATAGTTTGCGGTAACAGAGGTCACCGATCGAATTATTTGCCGACTGATGACTGACGTTGAGTCACTCTTTGGCAGTGTATCAACAAAACGAATAACATTTCCAGCCAGTCTCTTCGTCCGTGCCTTTAATTCTTCAGAATCCATATTTTCACATCACCAAATCGCCGATCTCTTAATCATGAAATCAATGTGTTCTTACTTGTCATTCAACGCCGCTACTCCGGGAAGCACCTTTCCTTCTAAAAATTCGAGCGAAGCTCCGCCCCCCGTGGAAACATGCGAAACAGCCTTATCCAGTCCGGCTTGAGCAATCGCCGAAGCAGAATCACCGCCGCCAACAACCGTGATGGCACCGCTTTTCGTGGCATCCGCCATTGCCTGGGCAACGGCTGTGGTCCCTTTTGCGAAGTTTGCCATCTCGAATACACCCATCGGACCATTCCAGACCACCGTCTTGGCCTTCACAATTTCCCGGACAAACACCTTAATTGTCTCAGGACCGATATCCATTCCCATCCAATCGGAGGGTATTGCATTGATGTTCACGGTCTTTGTCGCGGCCGTATTCTCAAACTTATCAGAGACGACACAATCGACCGGCAGGAGCAGCCGTACATTCTTTGCCTTCGCTTCATCTAATATTTTTTTCGCTAGTTCGACCTTATCTTGTTCTAACAACGATTTTCCGATTTCCATTCCCTGCGCTTTGTAGAAAGTGAACATCATGCCTCCACCAATGAGCAAAGCATCCACTTTTCCCATGAGATTTTGGATGACATCGATCTTGCCGGAGATTTTCGCACCGCCGATGATTGCGACATACGGTTTTGCCGGATTTTCTACCGCCTTGCCAAGATAGGCAAGTTCTTTCTCCATCAAAAATCCAGCAACCGCAGGCAGGTAATGTGCGATGGTTTCTGTCGATGCATGAGGCCGATGCGCAGTACCGAATGCATCATTGACATAGATGTCGCCGTACGAGGCAAGCTCTTTGGCCATTTGCTCGCGATCGGCAGCGTCTTTTGAAGTTTCCTGCTTGTGGAACCGGGTATTTTCCAGCATCAGAATTTCCCCGTCCTTCAATCCATCAACCATGGCTTTGGTATCGGCACCTATGGCCGCAGGTGCAAGTTTCACGGGTTTGTTCAGCAGTTTGGAGAGGTGCTCCACGATCGGTTTCATTTTATGCTTGCCTTCGATGTACTTCGCTTCATCGAACGGCTTGCCGTCTTTTTCCGCTTTTTCTTTTGCCTTCTGCGTATCCTTTTTCGGATCGCCGAGATGAGACATCAAGACAAGGTACTTCGGTTTGTGCTCCAGAACATAATTGATGGTGGGCAATGCAGAGCGAATGCGGATATCGTCCTGAATAACGCCATTCTTGAGCGGCACATTGAAGTCGACGCGCATGATAACGCGCTTCCCTTTGAAATCAATATCAGCTACTGTCTTCTTATTCATCGTTCCCTCCGGAAAGAGAAATGGAAATTCCTCATGAGATGTCTATATAAAAAACGGGCTTCGACACTCTCTGTCGTCAGCCCGATGGAATATCAAACAAACCGTCATTCTGAGTTTCGTGTATTTCTGTTGATGCCCTCTCTCAGAATAACAATCCAATAAATCCTACAGTTTCGATGCGATGAGAGATGTAAGATCAACAGTGCGGACTGAATAGCCCCACTCGTTATCGTACCACGATACAACTTTGAAGAACCGTTTTTCACCCTTAAGGTTATTCTGTACCGTTGCAAGAGAATCATAGATAGACGAACGGTCATCATGAATAAAGTCGGTGGAGACGACCTCTTCCTTGCAATATCCAAGAATTCCCTTCATATAGGTCTCCGATGCCTTCTTCATCAATCCATCGATTTCTTCAATAGAGGTGTCGCGCACGGAACGGAATGTCAAATCAACAACAGAAACGTCTGTTGTCGGGACACGGAACGACATGCCGGTCAGCTTCCCCTTAGTTGCCGGAAGGACTTCACCGACAGCTTTTGCTGCACCTGTCGTTGAGGGGATAATGTTAATAGATGCGGCACGCCCGCCTCTCCAGTCTTTCTTTGACGGGCCATCCACGGTCTTTTGCGTGGCGGTGATGGAGTGGATCGTTGTCATCAAGCCGGTTTCAATACCGATGCCTTCTTTCAGAAGGACATGGACAACCGGAGCGAGGCAATTTGTTGTGCACGATGCATTGGAAATGATATGATGCTTTGCGGGGTCGTATTCGCTGTCATTCACACCCATCACGATGGTTTTCACTTCGCCCTTTGCAGGGGCTGAAATGAGGACTTTCTTTGCGCCGGCAGCTAGGTGTCCTTTTGCCTTTTCGGAATCGGTGAACAATCCGGTCGATTCAATCACAATATCGACACCGAGCTCTTTCCATGGCAATTGCGCCGGGTCTTTTTGAGCCAGCACGCATTTCACCTTGTGGCCGTTGACGACAAGGATATCATCCATTTCGAGCGCAGGGTTGCTCTTTTCGCTGTTCAGCGTGCCCCGAAAATGCCCGTGAATGGAATCATATTTTAACTGGTACGCAAAATATTTCGCGTTGGTGCTCACATCCACGACGGCAACGACATCAATTGTTTTGCCAAGAATGCCCTTATCAGCCATGACATTCACAATCTGTCTGCCGATACGGCCAAAGCCATTAATTCCAACTTTTACAGCCATTGTCTTTCCTCCAAAATATATTGAAGTATTCGTTTTCGATTAGGGTGGTACCAAAGTAAACTTAGAGAGAAATCGACTGAAATGCAAGATGTGGAGATTTAAGGGTTGCATCCTTTTTAGTGGGGGGAAGGGCATAGTCTGAGATGTTGAGATTGA
>CAZYYD010000053.1:0-29601 GCA_964651225.1 uncultured Ignavibacteriaceae bacterium | reverse complement strand
CGCTTTTTTATTGTCTAAACACTCATATTATTTACACACACTTTGAATGTAACTCGATGGGGGGAAGAAAACGAAGGTTTATTCAAATAGATAGAGATTGGATGGGCTGAAGTATTATATAGAATCCATCACTAGTTCGTTCGATAATTATTTTTTATCAATGTAGTAACAGTATAAAAGGAAGAAAGCTCTTTGAATAAAACTGTGTTGAAAATGAAAGAAACAATTAAACGTTTGGGAAATGCAAAGACATATGATGAATATTTAGCAATAAGAGAAGAGAAAAATGTAAATGTATTCGGCATTTAAAGGATTTTAGTCTACAAGAGATGTACACGCAAAAAATAAACAATTCCAATGTAAATGATATAATTATCAAGAAGGTAGTAGATGTTTATCACGATGAACAAGGAGATGGTGAATGCGTAAAATACTTATTACAGGCGGCAGAGGATTCATTGGAACTAATTTAACAAGTGAATTGCGGACAAGAGGTCATGATGTGTGGACCTGCGATATCCTGCAAGGAGAGGATCCTCAGCATATAAAAGCCGACACCGGGGTCTATCAGCAGGTGGACAGCATTTTCAGGTCGCATAAGTTCGATTATGTATACCACCTTGCGGCTGAATATGGGCGATGGAACGGGGAAGATCACTACGAGAATCTCTGGCGGACCAATGTTATAGGAACCAAGAATATGCTCCGGTTTCAGGAGCAGCATCGTTTTAAAATGATCTTCTTTTCGAGCGCAGAGGTCTATGGCGATTATGATGGATTGATGTCCGAAGATGTGATGGAACGTATACCTATTAAGCAGATGAATGATTATGCTATTACGAAGTGGGCAGGGGAATTGCAATGTTTGAACCATGCTGGAATGTTTGGAGTTGAGGTTGTGCGCGTACGACCGGTCGGCTGTTATGGTCCGCATGAATATTACAGCAGGTATCGCGGGGTCATTCCGATTATCGTCTATCACTGTCTCATGAATAAAAAGTTCACCGTCTATAAAGGCCATAAAAGGATCTTTGATTACGTCGAGGATACATGCAGGACTTTTGCAAATATTGTTGATAACTTTATTCCGGGTGAAGTTTATAATATTGGGAGCTCGGAGGACTGGGTCATCAGCATTGAGGAGCTTGCCGATATTATTCTCAAAGAGACCGGAGCCGATCCTTCGCTTGCAATCTATAAAGGAGAGGAAGGCTTCACGACACGCGTTAAGGTCGTTGACTATTCCAAGTCACGCCGGGATCTGAAGCATGCCCCTACTATAGACATTCACGAAGGAGTCCGTAGATATGTTGCATGGATGAGAAAAGTATATGGAAAGTAGTGAATAGTAAATAGTCATCAGTCATCAGTTATCAGTAAAAACATTAAAGGATTTTTAAATGGAAGACTATAAAAAGGTTTTTGAAAATAAAGTTGTTTTTATTACCGGAGGTGCCGGCGCAATAGGGACAAATCTCACTCGTGCCATTGCCGGACTTGGCGCACGGATGGTTATCGTTTTTGACAATATGTCGGCAGGTTATGAATGGAATATACCCTCTTTGCCAAATGTTTTATTTGTGAGAGGATCCGTTACAGATGAAGTAGCTCTGAAGCGTGTCTTTATCCTGAAACCGGATATTGTCTATCATTTGGCAGCTTTTTTTGCTAATCAAAACTCAGTTGATTTCCCTCAGCATGACTTGATGACCAATGGACTTGGAACTTTACTCGTTTATCAGTATGCACAGATGTGCGGAGTGGAGCGCGTGATCTATGCCTCATCTGGTTGTTCTATCTATGGATCTACTGCACCCCTGCCTCTCAAAGAAGACTTTATGTCCATGCATCTAACAACGCCTTACCAGATAACAAAAATGCTGGGTGAGTTGTATGCGAATTTCTTCCATCATCATTATGGATTGCCCATTGTCAAGACAAGGTTCTTTAACTCGTATGGACCTGGAGAAGTTCCGGGGCAATATCGGAATGTCATCCCGAACTTTATTTATAGGGCTCTTTCCGGATTACCGTTACCTTTTACCGGCAGCGGTGATGAGACACGAGACTTTACTTACGTTACGGACATCGTGGATGCATTATTGAGAGCAGCCTATTATGAACAGGCAATAGGACAAGAGATGAATATTGCATCGGGGAGCGAAGTGAATATTTTAACAATGGCAGAGCATATCAACGAATTAACCGGCAATAAAGCTGGTATTATCAGGGCAGAACGGCGCGTGTGGGACACCAAAAAAAGACTGCTCGCATCAATAGATAAAGCCAAAGATTTGCTGGGTTATGAGCCGAAGATGGAATTTGAAAAGGGACTCGAACATACTATTCGATGGTTTCGAGATAACTGGAGTAATATCCAGAGGGATGCAGAATTTCCTCCAGGGATGTCGTCCGCTGCTTTTAAAGTGACAACGACAAAATAATATACTGCAAACGATACGAAGTTCAACAAGAGGTTTTCATGAGTAAAGTTCTTCTTCATTCATTGGTGTTTTCTCCTGATGGAAATTCCACTGCTTATTTGATGACTGAGATGGCTGTCGAGCTTCAGCGATTAGGACATTCCGTCACTGTCCTTACTACGACCCCGCACTATAACGTGCTGCAAGAAATCGCACAGCGGCAGCCGATGCAAAAGCATTGGTTGGGACTATTGTATTACAGTGAACTGGGAAATATTCCGATCTGGCATGTCAAAGTACCTTCTAAAGGAAGCAGAGTATGGATGCGCGTTTTTGATTATCTGCGTTTCCATGTGATTTCATTATTCGTTGCGGGCTTTAAAATTGAGAAGCAGGATATTGTCATTGCTACTTCTCCTCCGTTAACGATGGCTGTACTGACATGGTTGCTCGGAGCATTGTGGAACGCACCTTCCGTATATAAAGTGGCAGAGCTATATCCCGATGTTGCGATTCGTCAAGGTATCGTAAAAAATAAATCCTTTATCGGTTTTCTCAATTGGCTTGAGCAGTTTGTTTACAGGAAAAACACGATCATCGTCCCGATTGCCGAGCAATTTAAAAGGGTTATCAAAAAAAGGGGAGTCCCGGAAAACAAGCTGAGGATGATCCCTGATTTTGTTGACACCAAGTTCTATTGTCCGAAAGAGAGAAAAAACGAATTTTCGATGAAGTTCAATTTGTTAGACGACTTTATTGTCCTTTATGCAGGGAATATCGGGATCGTGCAGGATTGGGAGTCTGTATTATTTGCTGCGGAACGTTTATCCGGGTATCCGATAAGATTCGTTGTTGTCGGCGATGGCTCAAGACGGAATTGGCTGGAGGAAAATATTGCAAGTCGGAAGCTGCGAAATATGATTCTTTTGGATTATCAATCCAAAGAACTCATGCCGGAAATCAATTCCAGTTGTGATGTCAGTATTATTCCTATGAATATGGCCGGAAGTAAAGATGGTGTCCCCTCAAAAATATACTCTATATTGTCTTGTGCTAAACCGGCAATTGCACTTGTTGATGGAGACTCAGAATTGCGCTGGATTATTGAGCAGTCTGGATGTGGCAAGGCAGTGCCGATAGAAGATAAAGAAGCATTTTCGGAAGCAATTTTAGAAGCATACAAAAGACGTGATCAATTGCCGGCAGAGGGTATGAAGGGCCGGGTTTACGTCGAGAATAATTATTCCAAAGAAGCCATCGCTCATAAATATGATACATTGATTGCAGAGTTATGCCCTAAGGAAGTGTGATCCCTTCCTCGTTATAGATATTGAGTCGCGGATTTTTGTAGAAAGAGATACACGATTTTTAAAAGGAATACATGATTCTCATAACTGGTAATGCAGGATTTATTGGTACATATCTCACGTCCGTTTTTCTTAAAAATGGAAGTGAGGTGCGAGGTCTAGACATACATCCCCGGACCGACGTCGAACTAGGATTCACACAGGTTGAAGGAAATATTCTTGACAGAAATATTGTTCGTCAATCGATGGTTGATATTGATACGATCATCCATCTTGCGGCTGAGCACAAAGATTTTGGCGTTACAGAAGTAGAGTATTTCAAAGTCAATGAGCAGGGGACGAAAGTTCTCCTTGAGGAAGCATCGAAGTCTGGTATAAAGAAATTCATTTTTTACAGCTCAGTTGCCGTCTATGGTGCGCAATCAGGTACAACGGAAGATACACCGCCAGCGCCAAATAACCCTTATGGTGCTTCGAAGCTTGCTGCGGAAACACTCGTAACTTCATGGTGTAAAGAAGATCCTTCACGGACAGCAATTATCATCCGTCCTACGGTTGTCTTTGGCCCCAACAGTAAGGCGAATATCTTTCGATTGATCCGTCAGGTGTGCGATGGCCGATTTATGATGATAGGTAACGGTGAGAATATTAAATCGGTAGCGTATGTGGAAAATCTTGTTGCCGCAACGGTCTTTGCCATGGAACACTGTTCGAAAGGTTTGCATACCTTCAATTATGCAGATGAACCGCATTTAAAAACGAAGGATTTAGTCTCTTTGATCCGTAAGGTGTCGGGAAGAAAATCACGCAGGTTTTATATTCCATTGAACCTTGCCGTTATGGGAGGCAAGTTTTTTGATGTGCTTGCAAAAATTACAGGGAAGGATTTTTCTATCACCGGCGCCCGCATGAAGAAATTTGCAACACCAACATTTCATAAGGCAGAAAAAATTCGATCACTAGGATTTACGCGTCGGTATTCCATTGAGGAAGGGCTTAAGAAGAATATTGCCTGGTACAAGCAAATCATAAAAATGACCTCCATGGAGTCGGAATCCTCAGAATAAGGAAAGAATGAAAACTATCCTCATTGTCGCCGGTACGCGCCCGGAAATTATTAAAACTGTGCCGGTGGTTATTGAAGCAAGAAAGCGGGCCAATATCAAGGTCGTGTACTGCCTTACTGGTCAGCATAGAACCATGGCGATGGAAGCACTTTCGATATTCGATGTCGAGGCAGACAATGACCTGAAGATCATGCGTCCGAATCAGAGCCTCAATATGATCTGTGAATCGGTGTTTGCGAAACTGCCCCGTGTCATTGAGAAGATCAAACCGGATGTGATCATGGTGCAGGGGGATACTACGACGGCAGCTATGACTGCATTATGTGCGTTTAATTTGAAAGTTCCAGTTGCTCATATCGAAGCCGGATTACGGTCGTTCAACATGGAAGCTCCCTACCCGGAAGAATGTAATCGGCGGTTGATCAGTGTGATGTCAAAATATAATCTTTGCCCGACATCTATGGCGAAAACAAATCTTGAGCGGGAGGGAGTTCCGTCATCGACATTGTATATTACGGGGAACACCGTGGTTGATGCGTTACGAATCATTCAGGAACGACACTCTCTGGACCACCTCGATCGATTTTCGGTCTCTCTCCGGAAACCATTTGTTTTAATCACAGCTCATCGGCGTGAAAGCTTCGGGAAGGGATTTGAGAATCTGTGCACTGCCATCAAAGAATCTGCCCAACGTTATCCAGCGTATCAATTTATTTACCCGGTCCATCTCAATCCCAATGTTAAAGGACCGGTACATCAGCTCCTTGGCGGCTTGGCAAATGTGCAGTTGATTGAGCCAATTCCCTACCTTGAGTTACTGACACTCTTGAAGCATTGTGCATTCGTCCTCACTGATTCCGGCGGCATTCAGGAAGAAGCCCCATCATTCGGAAAACACTGTATCGTCATGCGGGAAGTGACAGAACGTATGGAAAGCGTACTTCTTAGCATGTCCGAACTCGTCGGCACAGATATGGGAAAGATCATCTCCGCCGTTCAGCGAGCCATTGATGAGAACATTTCCTATACGATCGGCGAGAATCCTTACGGCGACGGCCATGCGTCGGAAAAAATCCTTGATATCTTCATGCACTAAAATAACCCTGTCATGAATATTCGGCGTCAACATATTGTTACAATTCTTACGGATATCCTGACCATCAATTGTGCATACCTCGTGTACTATTATGTCCGGGTTCGGACCCATTGGATTCCCTATACTATTGAACCGGAAATCCTCTTGCCATTACTGCTCGTTTGCCTCTACTGGCTCATGTGGTTCGGTCTGTTCGGTCTTTATCGACTATGGTATGAACAATCCCGCATCGACGAAATCCTTACTATTCTTCGAGCGACGATCGTAGGCACGTTGGTCCTCTTCTTCGTTATTATTCTCGATGATGCAACAAGTGAGACGATTGTTCATTCGCGGCTTCTTATTCTTGCCTATTGGTTGACCTTGATGTCCTTCGTTACTGCGGGAAGGCTTCTGGTTCGATTTGTACAGCGGCGATTGCTTCTGGCCGGCATTGGACTTCGGAACACGCTCATCGTAGGATGGTCTGAAAAAGCGTTTACTCTTTGCGATATGGTACTGAAATATCCGGCATTAGGATATAAGTTAATCGGATTTGTGAAGGAAGGTGCCAAAGGTTCCAGCAGGCATCAGGGGAAAAAGAACTCTTATCAAAATATCCCCGTCCTCGGCACCGTCCATAATGTGTCAAGTCTGATTCGAAAATACTCCATTCGAGAAGTACTGATTGGTCTTGACTCCACAGAGCACCCCCAGTTGATAGAATTAATGCGGCAGTGCGATTCTGCGGATGTCGGGATGAAAATCATGCCTGATTTGTACGATATTGTGAGCGGACAGGCACGCATCAGCTCCCTCTATGGGCTGCCTTTGATGGAAGTCCGTCCTCAGTTAATGAAACCCTGGGAAGAAGCGGCGAAACGCATCTTGGATATGTTTTTCTCGCTCTTCATTCTCCTGGTTGGTCTCCCTGTCTGGATGTTTGTCGCGATTTCTATCAAGCTTGATTCGAAGGGACCAATCCTCTATCGACAGACCCGGGTAGGCAGGAATGGCAGACTTTTCAAGATTTATAAATTCCGGTCGATGCGAACAGACGCCGAAATGAAGTCCGGGCCCGTATGGGCCGGGAAGAACGATGCCCGCGTGACGCATCTTGGACGTCTTCTTCGAAGAACGCACCTCGATGAGATTCCCCAGTTCATCAATGTCCTCGTGGGTGATATGAGTCTGGTAGGACCGCGTCCGGAACGCCCGTTTTTTGTCGACAAGCTGAAAAAGGAAATCCCTCTCTACAATCATCGCCATCGTGTACGCCCGGGAATTACCGGCTGGGCGCAAGTGAAGCACAAATATGATGAAAGTATGGACGATGTGAGAGCAAAGATCAAGTATGATTTCTTTTACATCGAAAATCTTTCATGGCGGTTGGATCTCAAAATTCTCTTAAATACATTGTATGTTATGATCACCGGAAAAGGACATGCTTGATGCATTCAAGTAAAAAGGAAAAATGAAGAAAGTAAAAGGTAGAAGAGGAAAATTATAGAATGAAAAAGTAAAAGAGAAAAGGTAGAGTAGAAAAAGTAAAAAGTGAATAAATGAAAAAAGATAAAATGAGAAGAGAGCGGAATGAACACAATACACATGGTTGATGTCATTGGCCAATACCAGAAAATACGAACAGAAATTAACGAAACTGCTTTGCGTGTTCTCGAATCGGGGCAATACATTCTGGGGAAGGAAGTCACAGAATTCGAAAACGAGATCGCACGCTATCTGAATATCCAGTACGCGATTGGCTGTGCCTCCGGGACGGACGCGCTCATGGTAGCGATAATGGCGCTTGGTATTGGGCGAGGCGATGAAGTGATCACAACACCGTTCACGTTTGTCGCAACGACGGAGACCATTGTTCTCTTAGGTGCTCAACCCGTGTATGTGGATATCGATCCCAGGACCTATAATCTTGATCCTGAAAAAGTGGCTTCTGCCATCACGAAAAGAACGAAAGCAATTCTTCCCGTACATCTTTACGGTCAATCTGTCGATATGGATCCGCTCATGAAGACTGCCCAAGACCATGGCATTCCTGTTATCGAAGATATGTGCCAGGCTATTGGTGGAGATTACAAAGGTACAAAGGTCGGCGGTATCGGCACACTCGGGTGCATCAGTTTTTTCCCGAGCAAGAATCTCGGGGCCTTTGGTGACGCCGGCATGGTCGTCACGAACGATGAAGCTCTCGCTGAGAAATTGCGGATGATCGTGGTCCATGGCTCCCGTGTCCGGTACAAGCATGAAGTCCTCGGTGTCAACAGCAGGCTCGATGCGTTGCAGGCTGCATTGCTTCGCGTGAAATTGCGATACCTCGATTCATGGATCGATGCCAGGCGCAGGGCGGCGTCGGTGTATCATCGTTTGTTCGCCGGTTCGGATGTGATCACTCCCTATGAAGCGCCTTATGGTAAGCATGTGTTCCACCAGTACACAATCCGCCTGAAACACCGTGATGCTGTTGCACGGAACCTGAGTGACAAAAAAATCCCTCATGCCATTTACTATCCCATTCCTTTACACATGCAGGAGGCATATAAAAAATACGGCCATCCGAAAGGAACGTTCCCGGTGACCGATCAGGCCACCGACGAAGTACTTTCGTTGCCGATGCACACAGAGCTTGACGAAGAACAGCAAACGTATATTGTACAATCCATTATAGAAGCCCTAAAGAAGTAATCCGGATGATGCTATGAAACGATCACTCATTATTATTCCAACATACAACGAAGCAGATAATGTTCTCAAAATAATTCCCGAGGTGTTGGCGCAGGACGAAGGATTTCATGTGCTTATCGTGGATGATAACTCACCAGACGGGACCGCGGCAATAGTCAAAGGGATGCAGGGCGAAGAGAAACGTATTCATCTCCTTGAACGTCCGGGAAAGCTCGGGCTTGGAACAGCGTATGTTGCCGGTTTCAAGTATGCACTAACACATGGATTCGACTATATCTTCGAAATGGATGCTGATTTCTCGCATGATCCCAAGGCTTTGCCGAAGCTTCTTGAAAAAGCGGAGGAATATGATTTGGTGATCGGGTCGCGGTATATCGCCGGTGTCAATGTTGTCAATTGGCCCATGAGCCGTTTGATCCTGAGCTATTCTGCCAATCTCTATACACGGATTATTACTGGCCTGCCGGTGCGCGATGCAACGGCCGGGTTTAAGTGTTATCGGCGCGTGGTGCTGGAGAACATCGACCTTGATTCGATTACTTCGAATGGTTATAGTTTCCAGATCGAGACTAATTTCATGGCCTGGAAAAAAGGGTTTCGTCTCTGCGAAGTACCCATTGTGTTTGTTGACCGCCGGGCAGGTACTTCGAAAATGTCGAAACACATTGTGTATGAAGCTGCATGGATGGTGTGGAAATTGAAGTTTCGAAGTATCTTTTCTCAAGGAAGCCGCTGAGCGGATGGCTCGATCCTCTACACAGGCACAGCCGGATGTTTCGGTCATTATCATTAATTATAACGTCCGCGATTTTCTTTCTCAAGCGCTCGTCTCCCTGCAAAAAGCATGTAGGGGGATCCGATCAGAAATCCTCGTCGTGGATAACGCTTCCGATGACGGTAGCGTAGAGATGCTGCGCCGGCGGTTCCCACGTGTCCATCTCATTTCAAATACTGCGAATCTTGGATTTGCAAAAGCCAATAATATTGCACTGAAGCAAGCCCGCGGGAAATTCATTCTTCTCATCAATCCCGATACAATCGTCCAGGAAGACACGATTCGTGTCTTGGTCGAGTTTCTCAAGAATCATCCCGACGCCGGTCTTGCAGGTTGTAAAATCCTTAATCCCGATGGAAGCTTTCAGCTCTCATGCCGCCGCAGTTTTCCTACTCCGTGGGTGGCTTTCACAAAGCTCAGCGGCTTGAGCACATTGTTCCCTTCGACCAAACTGTTCGGGAAATATAATCTGACATATATAAGCAACGAAGAAACATATCCGGTTGATGCGGTGAGCGGTTCATGTATGATGGTACGGAGGGAAGTCGTTAAAAAAGTAGGCGGGCTGGACGAGAGTTTTTTCATGTACGGTGAAGACCTCGACTGGTGCTATCGTATTCGTCAGGCAGGGTGGTTGATCTACTATATCCATTCCACGCAGATTATTCATTATAAGGGGGAGAGTACTCGTCGCAGCGGGCTGGATGAGATCAGTACATTCTACGAGGCGATGCACCTGTTCGTTGAAAAACATTTTCGATACACATTGCTCCTTAAAGTATTCCTCCGTGTTTCTATCGTCTTTGTCTCTTTTGCAGCGTTCTTGAAATCGATGTTACAACCATTGAAAATCAGTGTTCTTGATTTTTTTGCGGTGAGTCTGAGTCTTCTTCTGGCGGAAAAACTCTGGTTAGGTCATATCCTTCAGTACCCGCACTATGCGTATCCGATCGTTTTTTCGATTCCTGCAGTCATCGTTATTTGGTGCTTATTTGCCGTTGGTGTGTATACACAGCGGCGGATGTCGATTTCCCGTTCTCTCGTTGCTGTTCTCTTCGCGTACGTCATTATCGCTGCCCTTATGGCGTTCTTCAGGAACTTTGCGTTCAGCAGAATGATTGTGCTCATCTCTGGAGCTCTGGCATTGGTCTTTATCCCGGGATGGAGGCTTATGTTTCGGCTCATAGGAAGAACGACAACCCATGGTCGCGAAACATTATTTGGAAAGCGTGCCCTCATCATTGGTACAGAGGAGAGTGCCATTGAACTTCAAAAAAAACTGCGAACAAGAGTCGGGGGAGGATATGAAGTCGTAGGATTTGTAGGTACCACACACAAGCATATTGCCGAAATGGTGAACGGAATACCGGTTCTGGGCAGTCTAGATAATGTCGGAAAAATTATCAGAGAGCAGAAGATCAGTGATGTGATCTTTTCACCAGAAGCATTAAGCTATACACAGATTCTTTCTGTTATCAGCAAGAGCCGCGAGCAGGCAGTAAACTTTCACCTGGTCCCCACAACCATGGAAGTGATTGTCGGGAAAGCAAGTGTGGACAGTCTTGATGATCTGCCGTTGGTACAGATTGCCTACAATATCGATAAACCGTCCCACGTAATTTCCAAGCGGGTCTTTGATGTCATGCTTTCGGGATTGCTCTTGATGACGGTTTATCCTATTTTTCGATTGGCCTCCATGGCTTCAAAGAAGAAATCAGGAGGATTCATAGCAGGCCTGACGAGTGTCTTTCGCGGAAGCATGAGCCTCGTCGGACCTTCGATTATTCGCCAACATCACGATCCTGAGAACGGCTCCCTTTTTCTGGGGAAAACAGGATTAACTGGGATAGTGCAACTGCAACCGGATCGGAAGTTCTCAGAAGATGAAATCGATCAGTATAATCTCTATTATGCACGTAATCAGAGTGTCCTGCTTGATCTGGAGATATTGATTAAAACCTGGCTGCAATACCGTGGCGGGAAAAAGGGCTCGAAGAAGAAATAGAAGTTTGACGAGGAGAATATTTCTATGGCAAAAGTGATATTGGATTTTGAACGACCGATCATCGAACTCGAACAGAAGATTGTGGAAATGCGAAAGTATGCGGATAATCTCGATATTGCCGATGAGATAACCACTCTGGAAAGTAAAGTAGATCAATTGAGGGAAAACGTCTATAGCAGCCTTACGCGCTGGCAGCGCGTTCAGTTGGCACGACACCCGGATCGTCCCTATACCATGGATTATATCCAGATGATGACGGAAGATTTCGTGGAATTGCATGGAGACCGCCGGTTTGGCGATGACAAAGCGATCATTGCCGGATTTGGAACACTTGGCAAGGAGACGGTACTCATTGTCGGGCATCAGAAGGGAAGAGATACGCGTTCTAATATTTATAGAAATTTTGGCATGCCTAATCCTGAAGGATATCGCAAAGCCTTGAGATTGATGCAATTAGCAGCCAAGTTTCACAGGCCGATTATCACTTTTCTCGATACCCCGGGTGCCTATCCGGGCATCGGAGCGGAAGAACGCGGTCAGGCGGAAGCCATTGCACGCAATCTTTTCGAAATGTCGCATCTTCCTGTTCCGATTATTATTGTTGTTATCGGTGAAGGGGCTTCCGGAGGAGCGCTGGGAATCGGTGTGGGCGATCGTATTCTGATGTTTGAAAATGCATGGTACTCTGTTATTTCGCCGGAATCGTGTTCCAGTATTCTCTGGAGAAGCTGGGAATATAAAGAACAGGCAGCGGAAGCATTAAAACTGACCGCGCCCGATCTCCTGGAACAGGGAGTTATCGATCGGATCATCCCGGAACCAATGGGAGGTGCCCATCGCAACTCGCAATTTATGGCACAGACCCTCAAGAATACTTTGTTGGAAGAGTTGAAAGCACTCAAGAAGATAAAACCTGATAAATTAGTTCAGATGCGGGTTGAGAAATTTTCGAAGATGGGGGCGTGGAAAGAAAAATAGACTTATACTGAAAACGCTGAAATGAGAAGATGAGAGAGCGTAAGATCATTGATATAAACCGATGGTGTTATGATCAAGCACAAAACAAAAATTCGCGTTCGTTATGCAGATACCGACCAAATGCGGGTTGTGCATCATGCGAGATTCCTGGAATACTTTGAGCTGGGGAGGTCTGATCTGATCCGCATGCTCGGTATGTCGTATGGTGATTTGGAAAGAAGGGGGTATTTATTGCCGGTGGTCGAGGTCTTTGCTAGGTACCGGCGGCCTGCGTTGTACGATGAGATGATCATTGTTGAATCGCTTATCAAAGAAATCCCCAAAGCATCACTCCGGATTGAATACAACGTGATACGGGAAGGTGAACCGGACATCCTTGTAGAGGGATACACTGTGCACGGATTTCTCAATGCATTGTCGAGTAAGCCTACGCGTGCACCGGCATTTTTTATTGAGATGATAGAAAAGGGACTCCAAGGGCAATGATGAGATATGAGAAATCTCCTCATACTCCCTTTTCTTTCCCTCCCTTTCTCACGATCATGACAATCTATGTTTGAAAAAATTCTCCGACTCGGAAAAGACACGGCTATCTATGGTTTCAGTACTATCCTTGGCCGCTTGCTGAATTTCCTCATCGTACCATTCTATGCCAACGTTTTGCTCCCGGCCGAAAATGGCATTATCTCGAATATCTATGCCTACATCGCCTTTACCTTTGTTCTGTTTTGCTATGGTATGGAAGCTGCTTACATGCGTTTCGTTTCCTCCCTGGAAGAAGGAGATAAAAAGCTGAATTTCAGTGTCCCATTTTTTTCCCTTCTCCTCACCTCAGTGCTGTTTGCCGCACTGATTCATTTCCATGCACCATCGCTGGCTTCCTTGATTGGATTTCAAAGTACGCAATACACATTTATCCAGTATGCAGCCTGGATACTCTGTTTTGATACTCTGACCATGCTTCCCTTTGCGATGCTGCGGATGGAGCACAGGGCAAAACAATTTGCCGGTTTGAAGCTCTTAAACATCACGTCCAACTTGATTCTCAATCTTGTTTTGATTCTTGGATTGGGTATGCATGCTGAAGGTGTGTTTCTAGCAAATTTGCTGGCCTCTCTCATCACCTTGATCGTTATGCTCGGGATGATCTTCCGGAATCTGACCTTCAAGTTCTCCCTTTCGTTGTACAAAAAGGTATTGAAATTCGGATTACCGCTCATTCCTGCCGGGCTTGCAGGGATGGCAATGCAGGTGATCGATCGGCCTATTGTTAAAGCTCTAACCGACGATGCCACACTTGGGATTTATCAACTGAATTACCGTCTCGGAATTTTTATGATGCTTATTGTTGGGATGTTCGATTATGCATGGCGGCCGTTTTTTCTCAACCATGCAAAAGACCCTGAAGCAAAAACTCTCTTCGCAAAAGTGTTCACCTATTTCATCCTTATCGCCATGACGATCTTTCTGACAGTATCATTCTTCATCGAAGATCTTGTGCGGATGCGCTTCTGGGGAAAGCAGTTTTTTCCCCCCGTCTATTGGCAGGGAGTAGAAATCGTTCCGTGGATTTTACTGGCTTATGTGTTTACCGGCGCATACGTGGTCTTCGTGGTTGGAGTCTATCTGGAGAAAAAGACGCATTACCTTCCCTTCGTCACCGGAGCCGGAGCAGTATTGAATGTGGGGGCAAATTTTCTTCTGATCCCCAGACTGGGAATCCTCGGCGCTGCCCTTTCCACGCTGTTCAGCTATATCGTGATGGCGGTCGGGATGTATTTTGCTTCGCAGAAATTCTATCGGATAGATTATGAATGGGTCAAGATAGTAAAAATCGCCGGTTCAGCAGCTGTTCTCTTCATCATCTTTTTCTTGATCCGTCCGGCTCCACTCCAGATCGGCGGATTATTCCTCAAATGTATACTCCTATTCCTCTTCGCTTTTTCGATCGCATTCTTGAAAGTTATCAATGCCGGTGAATTCCGACATATCAAGAACATCGGCCGGTGGTTCACCACTCGTCCGATTGATGATAAGTCCTGACAAGTACTTTCTGAGTTCTTCCGGCATCGCTGGGAAGAGCCTCACCGCATATCACGTTGTCAAGGTGTCACACAAGAGGATGGCGATGACGTTCGAGAGTTGTTTGAACGATTGTCATCATGTGTGCATAATGGGAACCTTTCCAATAAATCCTTCCGCAGGTTTCGCATCTCCGATATTCTCGACACCACTCCTTGACATGATCGGGCATCCGGTCAGCAACAGTATTCAACTCGACAGGGGTCACAAGCGTATTGCATAGCAGACAACGTGAAAATGGTACCGCAAGCCTGGAGAGGTCGAACCGACTCATGACTTCGTCAAGTTGCTCCTGCGGATTATCGTTCCGGATGCGGTATACATGAGAAAGCCCGCGACCCTCGATGAGGTCTTGATCTTTACTCAGAAGTGTACGGTTTTCTTCAAGAGAGATTGCCGCAAGACGATCGTCTGAGTATGTTTTTTCGTAGAGCGCATCGAAACCAAAGAGCCGTAGAAAGCGTGCGAGTTTTCCGAGATGTACATCGAGAACGAATTTCGGACGGCGCAGGGGCACGTCTCGAAGCTGGCTAGCAGAGGAAATATCGAAGGTCTCGAAGACCGGATAGAGCGCAATTCGGTCATTCTCCTGGCAAAGATAGTCGAGTCCGACTGAAATATTGTTGACGAGGATGAGATCGAGTTGCTCAGACAGGACTCCCAAAGCGAGAAGAATATCGACAATTCTTGTATCCTTGAGCAGTGGGAAGGTGAATGGCCGATATTGACGGTCAGGCGGAAGGAGATCGTTCAACTCTGCATAACATCTGATAATGACAGATGGCATGATCAAGTGTACGGGTTCAAAATTCATCGATCGCCAGAAGTCTTGGATCCAAACTCCTCAGTTGTCAAGTGATACCGGCAGGAGTGGGAATGAAAGTGTGACAGTCGAACCTTTGCCCTCCATGCTGATCACCTCGAAAGTCCCCTGATGGGCCTCTGTTAAACGCTGGGCGATCATCAGACCCAGGCCAAGCCCCTGCTGTTCATATTGTTCACGACCGAATTGCATGAAGGAGTTTATTTTGTGGATCTGATCCTCCGATAGACCGCGTCCTTCATCGATAACGGTGACAATTCCCCGATCGTTCATAATACTCGTAGTTAGTTTGACCTTCGTACCTCTTGCAGAGAATTTAAATGCGTTATCGACGACTTGTTTAACGATGTGCTCCAAATACTGTTCGGCGATCGCAAGAGCAAATGGACTCAGATGCTTTTCCAGCTCCTGCGGACGTTTGTACATATCCGAGAGTTCTTCTGCAACCCGTCCGATATTTATATGCGCTGTCCTGGAACCAGTTTGGCGGGATGCAGCAAGTTTTGTCGGATCGTGCGGCAAGAGCATACATTGGGTGTGAATCCAGAATTTTTCGAGAGTTTGATTCATCCGCATCGCAGAATCGTAGAGCGATTGAGCAAGATCTTTGATCTCTTCAGGGGTCATCTCCTGGGATTGGCTCATAAGGAGTTCTGCGAGGCCCAGCACGCTGGTCATCGGTGTCCGTAATTCATGCGGCAGGGATCGGGTAATGTTTTCGCTCAGTTCATCGATGGCTCGCTGGGCTTCTTCTTTGTTTTGTTGAACTTCCTTGAATCGTACTTCAACAGCTTTGATGAGATCCTCGACGTTAAAGGGTTTCATAATAAAATCGTTCGCCCCCAAATTCATACCCTTGCGCATCTGGTTCCGAGGATCCTCACCGGTTAAAAAAATGAAAGGAATTTTAGCAGTTATCTGATGGTTTCGCAATTCCTGCAGAGTTGCAAAACCATCCATTCCCGGCATGCGGATATCGCAAATAATGAGATCGGGCGGAGCTTTGAGTGCCATCTCCAGACCGCGTTGGCCGTCTTCTGCTTGTAACATTTGATATCCAGCACCTTCAAGCACGAGGGCAATGGTCGATCGCATATCAGTATCGTCTTCAATACATAAGATTTGTTTTGCCATGAGAATCTTCATTTCCTGTTAAACTCAATCATCAAAAAATAGAAATAGTCCTGCGTACTTGCAAATCATACCATAAGAATATACACAGCAAATGTGCCATAGAAAAATGTTGGTTTTGTTGATTTTCTCAACTCAAACAGCCTAAAATTCTGCTAAATGCAGTCATTCGATTATAATTCTTCAACCGGTCGCGACGTATGAATAAGGTTTTGGCTTTTCTTGACTTTCCTTGCAAGTTTGCGTATCTTTTTCACGAAAAATGTAGAAAAGACATCATTTTTTGTCAAGAAGAGAGGGTTTTGAGGTAATAAATGGCAACAACTGCTGATTTTCGTATTGGTATGGTTATTAAATTTAACGGAGAACTCCACCGGATAGAGGAATATATTCACCGGACACCGGGAAATCTTCGTGCGTTTGTTCAGGCAAAACTTCGCAGTCTGAAGAGCGGGCGCATAACTGAGACCCGTTTTCGGTCTGGCGAAGAGGTTGAAGAAATACGTGTCGAACAGAAGGAATTCCAATACCTCTTCCATGATGGCGCCAGTTATCAATTTATGGATAAACAGAGCTACGAACAGATGCCCGTTGATAAGAAGGCATTAGGTGAAGGGGCAGAATTCCTAAAGGAAGGCGAAACGATTCAACTCCAAATGGTAGGGCTCGATATCGTTGGCGCCGAAATCCCTTTTAATGTGGAGCTGAAAATTATCGAGACAGTACCCGGGGTAAAGGGTGATACCGCAACGGGTGCACAGAAACCAGCCACCGTCGAGACCGGTGCCACAGTCAATGTCCCGCTTTTTATCAATGAAGGCGATGTGATTCGTGTTGATACAAGGACTGGCAAGTATTTGGAGCGAGTAAATAGTTAATTAGGTTCGCTCGAATGCCCGGGATCCTGAAGAAATGCTAAAAATTATGGAGATCTCATGGACCTTTCTTATGTAAAGAAGATCATCAAGCTGGTCGAGAATAGCAGCATCGATGAGCTGGAACTTGAAGAAGAAGGGACGAAAATCAAAGTTGCCCGGAATCGCCATTCAGGGGTTTATGCCCAGCCGGCAGGAATAATGTCTATGCCGATGGCTCAAGGATTACCTTATCCGCCCTCCCAGCCTGTGGACCATCTAAAACCGGCAGCACCGAGCACTCCAGCTGTAACAAATTACCATGAGGTTCGGTCGCCAATCGTGGGAACATTCTATCGGGCGCCGGCCCCGGATGCTGATCCCTACATTGAAATTGGACAAACGGTAAAAGTAGGTACGGTTATGTGCATTGTTGAGGCTATGAAATTGATGAATGAAATCGAGTCAGATTGTGATGGAACGGTCGTGAAGATCCTGGTCGAAAACGGAAAACCAGTTGAATATAACCAGGTTTTATTCCTGGTTGAGAAAGCCTAGTGCCAGATCCTCATTCTGGGAGCCACAATCGCTTGTTTAAAAAAATTCTTATAGCAAATCGCGGGGAAATTGCACTCCGGATTATTCGGGCAGCCCGCGAACTGGGAATCAAAACCGTCGCTGTGTATTCGGAAGCTGACCTTGATTCCCTTCATGTCAAATTTGCAGACGAAGCTGTCTGTATCGGCCCCCCCTCGAGCAGAGAAAGTTATCTCAATATTCCGCGTCTTATTGCATCAGCAGAAGTGACCAACGCAGATGCGATTCATCCGGGTTATGGTTTCCTTGCAGAGAACGCAAATTTTGCAGATATCTGCGCCTCATCAGGAATCACTTTTATCGGACCCCGTCCGGATGCTATTGCCGCTATGGGGGATAAAGCGCTCGCGAAAGAAACCATGAAGAGAGCCGGTGTGCCCGTGGTTCCGGGGAGCGAAGGAGTCCTCACGGGTCTCGTGCATGCTAAGAAAACGGCACAGGAGATCGGTTTTCCTGTTATCATCAAGGCAACGGCAGGGGGCGGAGGCCGGGGGATGCGCATCGTGCGTTCGCTCGACGAATTGGAAAATGCCTACCTGACAGCCAGCCACGAAGCAGAAACCGCTTTCAGCAATGCTTCTGTCTATATCGAAAAATATATTGAACAACCACGCCACGTTGAAATTCAGATCATGGCCGACAACTATGGAACCGTGGTACACTTTGGTGAGCGTGATTGCAGCATTCAGCGCCGTCATCAAAAATTGCTGGAAGAATCTCCATCCCCTGCACTGACATCTGAAATACGAGAGGCTATGGGGGACGCCGCTGTCAAGGGTGCGAAGAGCGTTAAGTATCTCGGTGCGGGAACGGTTGAATTCCTGTTAGATAAAGATCTGAGTTTCTACTTTATGGAGATGAATACCCGTATACAGGTGGAACATCCGGTGACGGAAGAAGTCATGGGTGTCGACTTGCTGAAGATGCAGATACGTATGGCGGCCGGAGAGAGGTTGAAGAAAACACAGGCAAAGCCTCAATGGCATGTGATTGAATGCCGAATTAATGCCGAAGATCCTGCGGCCGGATTCCGACCGTCTCCCGGCAAAATCACCAGTATGCATTTTCCAGGCGGTTTTGGCGTGCGAGTAGATACTCATGCTTATGCCGGATATATTATTCCTCCGTACTACGATTCTTTGATTGCGAAATTGATCGTGAAAGGCAAAACGAGGGAAGAAGCCGTGATCAAAATGTATCATGCTCTCGATGAGTTTATTATCGAAGGAATAAAGACGACGATTCCATTCCACAAGAAACTCATGCTGAACGACAAGTTCCGGAGCGGTGATTTCGACACAAAATTCATCGAATCATTTGATTTTCAAGATTGATCTCTTTGCATAGTCTTCAGAGCGGTTCTTTTTGCGCTCGCACGGTCCAAACCGGCAGAGATTTATGATTCAAAAAATCAACTATTATGATATCGAGAGGGTGCTATGAATTTCCCGGAGAATATTCAATACACGGCCGATCACGAATGGATTCGTATCGAAGGTCAATTCGGCTGGATTGGTATCACCGATTATGCGCAAGGTGAATTAGGAGATATCGTCTATATCGAGATGCCGGCAGTCGGTACCAAAGTAGAAAAAGGTAAATCCTTCGGCACCATCGAGGCAGTCAAGGCGGTTTCCGATTTGTTTGCACCAATCACCGGTGAAATTGTTGAGACAAACCCGGAAGTGAAAAACCATCCGGAGATCGTCAACAAGGATCCTTACGCGGCTGGATGGATGGCGAAGATTTCCATCACCGATCCAACTCAACTGAATACTCTTCTTGATGTGCAGGCATATACAATGCTCATCGGTAAATAATCCGAGTGTGACCCCAGGTCGGGTCGTGTTTATGCCGCACTGATCGCAAGCGCAAGAACCGGCGCAGAGCTGGCCGAAGGGATGAATGACCCTGTGTGGAACCGCAGCACATCAAACGAACCTTTCTTCACACCGCTGGCAAAACGCAGTATCCCCTCGTCGGCGTTATTGCTGATTAGCGTTTTTTCCTTCGTGCTCTTTGTCGCAGTAGGAGGATATTCTGTCCTTGAATTTCGCAGAACAGTCCGCCAAGCCCAACAACTCCACGCGATAGACCTCCAACGGGATAGCATCTTATTACAGAGCAAGGATGTCCTTGATACCATGGTCTCAATCTTTGAGAAAAGCCAAACGGCTCTTCCGCGAGGCGAATCGCTGCAGAGAGAATTCAGACGATATCAAACGTTGTACTCCTTGATGAAAGCTGAATATTTTTCGAAGAGCGAGAGTGTCATAGACCTGAGTGAGAACGGGTTGTCTGGAGAGGCCCAAAATTATTTTTCTCAGGGCGAACAACTGATACAGCAGATTACTGCGGCATTCATGGCGGGCTCTGCCCGCGGGGCAATTGAGATGACAGGCAGTTCCCTTCCGTTCCGTGTTCAGGTTGTCAGACTTACGAGTGGTGATTTTCAATCCTTACGGCTCAGGACGTATCAGCGGGCATTAGACCGGAAAATTCTCGAATATGATCTCATTCGTGCACATGCGATAAGGTATGTTCTCTCATCATGTGTGCTGGTGGCAATTACCATTATCCTCGTTGTCCTCATGATCCGTCGAGAGAATAAAATTTCTTCCGGACTGAAGCGATATCATACTCTGCTTGAACATTCAATGAATCCGGTGCATGTGACAAACGGCAGCGGCGTTACACAATATGTGAATCCGGCTTTTCTTCAATGGAGCGGAAGAGATCGATCCTCTCTCATCGGGAGAAATCTCTTTGGTATGATGAACATCGTTGGCGCAGGGAAACAAACCGAAAGTCTGTGGGCATTAATCATCCCTGTGCTTTCTACTGGAAAGGCATGGAGTGAAGATGTCGAATGGATGCGTCCGGACGGGCAACTTGTTGTTTCTCATCTTCTGATCTCGCCCGTACTGAATTCGCGTGGTTTGATCTCGGAGTGCATAGCGTTCCATGCTGATCTTACGGAACGGAAGGAGTTTGCAAGGAAAATTGTCGAGACGCAGCGTCAGTATCGCAGCATTGTTGAGAGTTCGCTCGACGGTATCGTGGTGGTTCAAGAAGGAAGTCTCGTGTACGCCAATCCTTCTGCAGTGCGCCTCTTCGGCTATGCCTCC
This sequence comes from uncultured Ignavibacteriaceae bacterium, assembly GCA_964651225.1. Lineage (GTDB taxonomy): Bacteria > Bacteroidota > Ignavibacteria > UBA10030 > UBA10030 > Fen-1298. The sequence goes on along the minus strand of CAZYYD010000053.1, from coordinate 8,656 downwards.
GCGAAGGAGATGGAGACACTGGAGTTCATGAAAACCGTTGCTCCTCCGAGCCGGCCTTTTATTTCGATGGGGTATGAGGGGCGTACTCTGGGAGAGGAAGTTTTGAGAAATCATGAATTACGCGGATTAACAAAGAATGGAAAGATGATTGATCTTGAGGCAAATGCGCATGTGGTCGAGTGGAATAGTTGTCCGGCGGTGCAGGCTTCGTTCCGCGATATCACAGAACGAAAAATGCTCGAACGGGAACAAGCACTCTGGCTGTGGGAACAGGAAACCCTCAGCGATATCGACAGGAAACTGGTCGGTGTTGTGGACCTGGAAAAGATCTTCGCGGCGATTCTCCAACAGACCTTAAATCTGACCCGGTCGCATTTTGCGGGGGTGTTATTATTCGACGAGACTCATACTGCCTTGCAGTGGAAAGCCATCCGCGGGAACACACTCCAGCATGTCCTGGAATTCTTCAGCCCGAACGATACGCTGATCAGCATGCTGAATAATGTGGAGCCGCTGGTCATTCATGGAACCAACACCGAAGCCCAAGCGAAAATATCTCAAGTCCCGGTCATTGGGGAAGAACAACTTGTGTCTACGGCATGGATGCCGTTAACTGTGGAAGACTCGAATCGCGGGATGCTGGTCGTGGGGTACCACCATTATCATGACTTTGCAGGACGTGAAATGCGCTTACTGACTTCACTGGCAGAAAAACATTCTCTTGCCATGGTCAATGCTCAACTCTATGCAGACCTCCTGCAGCGTGAAAAAGAATTAGAAATCCTGTCCGGCGCGCGTGTACAGGCCCAGGAAGATGAACGCAGACGGATTGCGCGGGAGATTCATGATGGTCTTGGACAGTTACTGACAGCGATTAAGTTCAATTTGGAAATCCTCGAAGATACGATTACAGCAGGACAGGAGGAGCGCCAACGCATTGATGATATGAAGGGACTGCTGGACAATGTGATGAAAGAGGCCCGGGAAATATCCTATAATCTCATGCCGAGCGTTCTGGAGGATTTCGGACTCGCTCCAGCACTTCAATTGTTATGCGAGCAATTTGGCAGCCGGAGCAATGTGAAGGTGCAGTATCAAACTTACGGTCTCAACGAACGGTTTGAGCCACAATTAGAAATCGGTCTGTACAGGATCGTCCAGGAAAGTCTGAATAACGTCGCAAAACATGCCCAGGCAACCGAGATCAGTCTTCAAGTGATCCGCCATGCAGGCGGTCTGCGCTTGGTCATTGAAGATAACGGTAAAGGTATTACAATACATCCCCACATCGTCCGCATGACCGGTAAAGGCGGGATGGGGCTTGTCGGCATGCGCGAGCGTGCTGCTTCATTCGGCGGTACCTTCACTCTCGATTCCACTCCGAACAACGGAACCATGATTGTTGTAGAAATCCCATTACTTAAAGCAGATAACCTATGACCAAGATCCGCATATTGCTTGCCGATGATCATCCGCTCGTGCGAAGCGGTTTGATAAAAATGCTGGAACCGTACAAGGAATTCGTTATTGTCGGTGAAGCAGGTGACGGCGAGGAAGCTGTTGCCCTGACCAAAAAACTGGAACCGGATGTCGTCATCATCGACCTTTCCATGCCGAAGCTTTCCGGTGTGGAAGCAACGAAGATCATCCGGAAGAGTAATCCCTCCTCAAAAGTTCTTGTCCTCACCATGCATGATAATGAAGAATATGTCTATCAAATTTTCAAATCCGGTGCAGGCGGATATATGCTGAAGAATACCGGGAGAGATGATCTGGCAGCAGCTATTCGTTCAGTTGCTCAAGGTGAACGGTTTTTTAGCCCCCGGGTTTCAGAAATTATGGTGGATGCCTATCTTCGAAAGGCCGATGCGCGGGATGACCGCACGATTGATGATGATGTTCCGTTAACAAAACGCGAAAAAGAGATTCTCAACTATATTGCAGATGGATTGAATAATTCTCAAATCGCCGAAAAGCTTTTTATTAGTGCCCGTACTGTTGATACCCACCGCACGAACATTATGCAAAAGCTCGATATTCATGATGTGGCAAATTTAGTGCGCTATGCGCTCAGCAAGAAAACAAAAAGCCAATCCGATTCGTCATGAATCTCTCTTTATGTTCATGAGTGTTTCTTAGTTAAAATATCAGCTGATGTTCTGATGAAGACCCTTCATAAAATCTTCAACAAGAGTATCTCTTACTCTCTTTAGACAAGATCCCTGTTTCCATTTTCCCCATCTTTTTCCCCAAAAACTGCCTCCCCCTTAGATTGAGATGTGATGAAGATCAAGTTTCCTTTCAGTCTATGTTCTTAGATGGGCCTTGTTTTGTTTTCACTGATTATTCTCTAAAAACGAGGTTTTTCAGTGCCTTTCATCTACGGTAATTACCGTAGATGTCTACGGTAACCTCAGTAGGCGCAAAATTACGGTATTTGGACGATTTTTGCCAAATCCTACCCAAGTATATTAACTCAGTGAATAAAGTACTATATCCATTCTTCGCGGAGGAAGAGGCCATGAACTTTATCAGAGTTCTTATTGCCGATGATCATAACGATTTCCGAAAAATAGTGCATGAATTTCTCGATCGTTTGCCGAACGTTTCTGTCATCGGAGAGGCGATGGACGGCATGGAAGCCGTCGAAAAAGTCGGGAATCTTGCACCCGAGGTGGTGTTGATGGATATCTCGATGCCGCATATGAATGGTTTGGAGGCCACGCGGATCATCAAAGAACGCTGGCCAGAAATAAAAGTTCTTGTTACAACAACCAATGACGATCCGATATATAGAATCGAAGCACTGAACGCGAAGGCCGATGGCTTCATTCTCAAAGGATCGCTTAAGCCTTCACTGGAAGCGACATTCGGTAGTCAAAGGACACAGCGTCCTATTCCATTCCAATCTCAAACGAAAATCAAATAATCAATAATCATAGCAGAGGAGAAGTATCATGTATAAACTCAAAGTTCTTTTAGCCGATGATCACGACAGTTTTCGCCGGGTTCTGTTGGCATTCCTGAAAGCTCAATCAGGTGTTGAGGTTGTAGGCGAGTCCGCAGATGGCGAGGATGTCGTAGAAAAAGCAGCACAGCTGCATCCCGATCTCGTTCTTATGGATATTCATATGCCGAAACAGAACGGAATCGACGCAACAAAGGCAATTAAACATCACAGGCCCGATACTAAGGTATTCATCTTATCGATGGATCCCAGCGAGTTTTATCAAAGGAATACACAATTGTTTGCCGACGGTTTCATTGCAAAGTCATCCATGAAGAATGCACTGTTGTCGGTGCTTTCCAGCGAACAGCAATATCATGCAAACCTGATGACAGCAAATGCATACGCCGCATAGGATACATCGGGAAATCAGACACGAGCAGTCGAAAAAGTTATGAAGACACTAGAAAAAACTGGAGACACACTATGAAAACGATGCGAACTTTATCTGCAAGAAATTCTTGCGCAAAAAGAAAGATCTTTGGAGCGCAAACCCGCATCGCTCCTTTTAAAACCATTCTGTTGGTAGCGGGTTTTCTTTTTGTCCTGTTAAGTCCGGTCACTTACGCTCAAGGTGTCGGTATCAGCGAAATAGCCATTACACCGGATGCCTCGGCTGTGTTGGAGCTTCGTTCGACAACAAGAGGATTTTTAATGCCTCGCAATGCTGCAATCGGCTACACGGTTGCAGGTTTGTCATTTTACAATACATCCACAAATAGAATAAACTTCTACAATGGATCGACCTGGATCGCACTTCCTTCAGCGACATCTGAAACCGGGACTGGCGCATATGTTTATGCAACATCGCCGTCTCTCGTTACTCCAAATATCGGTGCGGCGACTGGTGCATCTCTCAGTTTAAGCGCACTGACAAATCAGCTGGTTCTTGGTACGACGAATACAATAACTTTTTCTGCAACGGCACCTTCCACAAGCAGAGTCATCACGTTCCCGGATCCTGGTGCTGCAGCAAATGTTATATACGATGTATCAGCTCAAACGATATCCGGAGCAAAAACATTTTCTTCCCTTGGGACATTTAATGCGGGTATTACTTCCATCGGTGCGGCCGTGAATTTAAATGCAAGTTCAAACTTCGCGACGAATATCAATACGGGGACTTCAACGGGGATCGTTTCCATAGGAAGTACGACGGGGGCGGCCGGCATCACTGAACGAGTCGGGACATCGAATTACAGTCTTGACGGAGTTGCAGGTTCCACCTATTCGATCGGCGCTTCAACGATCGCCGGAACGATCACCATAGGTGGGACTGCACAGACGGGAAATTTCATATTGGGACAATCGAGCGGAACAATGAATCTCAATCTTGGAACGGGTACGGGTGCCACAACGATTAATCTCGGAACCGGTGCGACGAATTCAAAAACGATCAATATTGGTACTGGTGCAGTAGCAAACGTTCTTTCGATCGGCAGCTCGACCGGTGCGGCATCGATGACGATTGAATCGGGCACAGGCAACTTCACTCTGGGTAACAGTGCGAATGCAAGAACATGGAATGTCGGCGCTGGAACTGCCGTTCAAACAGTCAATATGTTTAATAATGCAGTGCCCGCAAACACTATGAATATCGGTGGCGCTGCATCAGCACTGACAATTGGAGCAAGAAAAAATACTATCGGTATTCCATATTCTGCAAACGGAGACGGTGTGCGTTTTGGAACTAATCGGGTCACAATGAATTATCCGACTGCTCCCACTACAGGCTTGAATGCGAATACAACTGCGACAGTTGCGCAAATTCTTGACGCCGGACTTATCAGTTTCTCTCCAACGGCAAATCGCACACTGACATTACCCACAGCCCAAGGAGCGGCAGGTTTAGTGCAAAATCTTCCAGGGACGCCTGCAATCGGCGATGTTTTTACATTTATAGTCGTCAACACTTCAACCACCGTCACCAGGCTTGTTACACTGGTTGCTGGTACCGGCATCACTCTTTCTACGCACGCTGTTCCCGGACTTTCAAGCACGATGTTTTTCTGCCGTGTTACAAGTGTAGCTCCGAATGCGGAAACAATAACGATCTATTAGAATAAGTATGACTTTGATAGCTAAAAAATATAGAGTTCAATAATTACAATTGATGGTCGTTAGAAAGAACATATCACCATCGGTCAAAATAAAGAGCATCTCTGTTCTACAGAGAATCGCCATGCTTTGTTTTGTTCTGTTTATGGTATCGGGTGAACATATTTCTGCCCAGGTTATCAACGTTACCGGCGGTGCTGTCTTCACTGTTTCGACCGGAACCGTGGTGAACGCGGACACAGTCATCACCGACAATTTCCCGTCTGTTATCGACAACCAGGGGACGATCAATGCAACCGTCTTTATCAATAACGGAACACTGCAGGGGAACGGTACGTACAAAATATCGTCGCTTCTTACGAACACCGGAACATTTACTATCGGTACAAATACGATAGAGTTCAACGGCAGTGTCAGTCAATCAATACCTGTGTTCCCGTACTATAATGTCACGGTGAACAATTCATCGGGCGCATCATTGACCGGCAATACCGTCGTTGCCGGAACGTTAACATTAACCTCCGGCGTTGTTTCGACGTCATCTTATTTGTTCACCATCGGATTGAACGGAACGGTCACCAGAACAAGCGGATATATCAACGGCAGTTTACAGAGAGCAATTCCTACCGGAAACAATACGATTGATTTCGACATCGGTGATGCATCGGTGTACACGCCCGTCTCGTTACTGTTCCATAATGTCAGTGATTCGGGACTTGTCACCGCAGCAACCACCGCGGGAGATCATCCTGATGTGGTGAATTCAGGTGTCAATCCTGCAGCCAGCGTGAACCGGTACTGGACATTGACGGATAACAGCAGTGTCACGTTCGATTCTCTGCGTGCAACATTCACATTCGATCCGACCGATGTTGACGGTGGCGCAAACACATCGGCGTTCATCGTCGCACAGAATGACGGAAGCTGGTCACAGCCGACGCCGGGAATCGTTACGAGCACATCGACACAGGGAACCGAAATTACGTCATTCGGTGATTTTGTCGTGGGTGAATCGTCTGCGGGAACAGTGTTAAGTACGGCAACAGGTGGAAACTGGAGCAGCACATCAACGTGGGTTGGTGGTGTTGTTCCAGCGCTCAACGATCATGTTATCATTGCAACAACAAACGGTGATTCGGTGTACATCGATGCGAATACGGCAAATTTACGTGACTTGCAGATCGTATCGAATGCGATTCTGAGCAGCGGTTACAGGCTGCGAGTGAAAGACTCGCTGATCAATAATGGATCGCTGAATATGTACAGCGGCAGCGAGTTCAGAGTGACGAAAAATACTAAATGGAATGGAACGGGATCCTTTAACCTGTTCAAGATAAACCTTAACGGATATAATCTCCAGCTTGCATTCGATTCGCCGAACACCATCCATCTTAGCGCTCCTGATTCTGCGATCTACGGTGGAACCCTCTCCCCTGATACGAATTCAACAATCGACTACTCAGGAATACTGCCTCAAATTATCAATACCAGTGTTTTAAGTTTTTACAACATTACGATCAACAATGGCTTTGGAGTGACATTCGATGCGGCGGTGACCGGTTCGAATATTGGAGGAGATATCACCGTACAATCCGGCACATTGCAAAATTCAGGATTAGCGATGTCGCTGGCGTCCGGAAAAAATTTCACCGTTGAGAACGGCGGAACGTTTGTTCTGAGCGGAACATCGGCAATGGTATCGGTTTCTGGAGGCGGAACGAAATCATTCGGAGCAACAAGCACGGTTGAGTACGGCGGAACAACGCAAACCGTTTCGTCCGAAACGTACGGAAATCTTTCATTTACAAACGGTGTGGCCGCGGCGGCAGGGGGCGTATGTACCGTCATGGGAAATCTGACGATTGAATCAGGAGCAATATTCGATGCATCGACGTATGATCATATTGTCAAAGGGAACTGGACGAACAACGGCGGCACGTTCACTCCCAACAGCCGGACGATAACGTTTAACAGTACGACTTCGGCGCAGTCCATAAACGGATCGGCTGCAAGCCAGGCATTTAATAATATCCTTGTCGATAAATCGGCAACGACACTCAGCGTCGGCGGCAGCACCACAACCGTAACCATGAACGATCTGACGATAACGTCTGGAACATTCGATGTTGCCGCATCGACCACCGCGAACGGAACGGTCACACTTACCGGCGGAACATTGTCTCTCGCATCCAATACATTCACTGCAAATGGAACCGTTACGGTCACAAGCGGAACACTCTCAAGTAATGCTGCCGGAATATTTGTTTATGGACAGACATCTGCCGGACAAAATGTTCTGGCTCTTAATTACGGCGGACTTCAGTTCAGCGATTACGCGAAGACGCTTCCTGCCGGGACGATCGGCATTGCAGGAACGTTTACACCCGGATCCGGTACAGGTCATACGATCACCGGCAGTACGATTTCATTCAATGGCACTGGAGCGCAGTCAACCGGGGTGTTCTCCTTTAACAATCTCACAATCAACAATGACAATGGTTTGTCCCTCACTGGTCCAGTAACCATCAACTCTACACTGACCTTGACCACGGGGAGAATCTCGACCGGTTCCGATTCAGTGATCATTGCTTCAGGCGGAAGCGTCTCACGCACTGCCGGCCACATTGCAGGCAAACTCACAAAATATATCAACGGATCGGGAAGTGTAACATTCGAAGTCGGAGATGCCATTGATGATTCCACATATTCTCCGATCGATGTGGCGTTCAACAGCGTATCAGGACCACTGGCATTGACGGCATCAACACAATCGGGAGATGACGCCGACATCCTGAACTCAGGTATCAGTGCATCGAAAAGTGTTAACAGAACATGGAGGTTGACCAATGCGACTGAATCTATCGGTACGTATGATGCCACTTTACACTTCTTGATTTCCGATATGGACGGGGGATCGAACTACAACAATTACGCTGTTGCAAAATATCTCGACAATAACTGGACATCGCAAACGGTCGGTACGAAGACATCAACGAGCACTCAAGCAACCAGTATCGATTCGCTTGGTGTTTTCCAGATCGGTGAACCTGAGACAGGCACGCCGCTCACGTGGGACGGCGGAGGTGATGCGTCAAGCTGGAATGATGCCAACAACTGGAACCCGAACCAGGTTCCGGACAGCACGAACACGGTGACGATCAGCTCTGCTGTTACCGTCCTGATCAATACTGTCGCACGGGCAAATAATGTCGTGCTGAATAATGCCGGTGCTACTCTGCGGATTCAACCGACAAAATCACTTCAGACCAAGGGAAATCTTCAGATCATTGCAGGGACACTGGAAACACGGGAAGCATTCCCCACGGTCGGCGGCAGTGTCGATCTTTCCGGTGGAACAGTCGAATACAGCGGAACCGGTGCTCAATCGATTGCAGCTGAATCGTATAACAACCTCACAATTTCAACGGACCGCGGCGGATCCACTATTACATTCCCGGCGGGTACGGTTACAGTATCCGGAATACTCACATTCTCCGCAACAACTGTGACGTATAACGTTACTGGAAACACGATCGACTTTAATGACTTAGGGTAAATTCCCCGCCGCTTGCGGCGAAAAAAGCGTACGTT
>CAZYYD010000052.1:0-29925 GCA_964651225.1 uncultured Ignavibacteriaceae bacterium | reverse complement strand
CTTACCCTCTAACATCGTTTATCGCATTTCTTGTGCGTGTCAGTTACTCAGGAGGAGGAGGCGCAATGACAATATCATAAAACCAACCATCGTACCAATGGTTTTTATTTTCTCTCATATCTTATGTGTTATATTTAAAACTGCCATTTGGACAGGGTGTCGCGCATTCCAGACATGGGGACTATGGGTACCTATGCTTCAAGTTCTTTTGAAATGGCTATAGCGGCGACAGTTCCGTCCGAAACAGCAGTAGTGATTTGCCTGAAATGTTTTGTTGCAACGTCACCCACAGCATAGACATCTTTCAGGTTCGTATGCGCCACCGCATCGGTTTTGATGTAGCCCCATTGGTCAAGATCAAACGACGATGCAATTTCTTCCAGATTCGGTTTCATCCCGGCAAAGATAAAGACTCCATCGCACTCAAATGTTTTTAGTTGTTTTGTCTTCAAATCTTCTGCTATAACTTTGCGGACACTGGTTCCCTCTTTTACAAACTCCCGTGGTTCATGCCCAAAAATGAATTTCATCTTCGGATTTGCGAAGGCTTTTTCCTGTGCTACTTTGTTTGCCTGTAGCTTATCAAACTGGTGAACAATGGTAACAGTTCTTGCAAACTTCGTGAGGAATATGGATTCTTCAATGGCAGAGTTTCCACCTCCAATGATAATGATGTCTTTTCCTTCGTAAAATTTTCCGTCGCACGTTGCGCAATAGGAAATCCCCTGACCTTTATATTCACGCTCCCCCTTCACACCAAGATATTTGGGAGAAGAACCGGTGGCAACGATGATCTTCTTTGCACGGATTGTTTCGACGCTATCGATGACCACTTCTTTATTGATCAGATCAATTTCCGTTATATCTACCGCAACTCGGAAATCTGCTCCCGCCGCCTTTGCCTGTTCGGACATATGATGCATCAGCATATATCCCTCGATCGGTTCTGAAAAACCAGGATAATTGCTAACAAGGTGGGTAACTTTAACCTGTCCACCTGGAAGTTCCTTATCGACGACGATCGTTTTCAATTTTGCCTGTGCCGTGTAAATTGCAGCTGCTAATCCAGATGGACCCGCACCAAGCACAAGAACATCACAAGAAGTCTCTGTGGGGACGATGGATGCTTTCAGTGCGGTTTTCCGCTCCTTTGGAAGCAACAGTTCGAGATTCTTGACGATCTCAGAACGCTTGATGCCCCCTGATAATTGTTCCCCGACTCGTTCACCTTTTTTATAGAACAGTAGCGTGGGAGATGAAAGTACACCAAGTCTTACCGCAAGTTCCCGATTCTCTTGGCGGAACATCTTTAAGAACTTTATATCCTTACCATAGAGTTCACTCAGCGGTTCAAATTTCGCGGCCAGCGCTTCGCATGGTGGACATTCAGTGGAATAGAAGTCGAGGGCGACATTGCCACCCTGAAGAACAGCTTCATCATACTCTGCCGCAGTAATGTATCGAATCGAATCACTCATTGTTTATGCTACCTCTCGTTTGAAATAGGTTGAAATGCCCATGCTGACGAGTTCTTTAACAGGAACGCAGTCGGGGGCATGAAGACTGCCTGTTGCGTTGAAAGCAACCGAGGCACATCCACCGCCGCAGGCCAGCTGCAGATTGCACGTTTTGCATTTCTCAATAACGGTAACATCCCGTTCTTCCCATTGCTCAATAATCTTATGCCTCTTTTGAACACCAGGGAAAAATGTACCGAGTGATTCGGCCGCTTTGCCTACGGTTGCAGTGCAAGAATAGATGTTGCCGGTATAATCGAATGCCCATTCTGATTTTGTCCCGGGGCATGAATCGAACAATGGACTTGGCAGTTCGCCATTTTCAAAAAGAAACTTAGAAATAGAAAATGCCGGTTTGTGGAATTCCAATATCTCTGGATGTGTTTGCACTAATGTATACAGTTCCCGAAACATCTCAACGCGGCTGAATAATTTCGACCGGTCGGTTTGGCACGTATGCAGTTCGTAATTTCGTCCGAGCTGAGTCTTAAAATATGGATTATTTGTCCACCCTTTACCCCTGGCAAAGCGAGATAAAGAAACCAATTCATTGATGTTCTGCCTATCTATGACCATTCTGAGATTGATTGTCAGCTTCTGTTCTAATGCTCGATCGATACCCGCTACTATCTGATGGAAGGTCGAACCGCCCCCTTTTAATGGGCGCCGGAGGTCATGAAATTCCTGCATGCCGTCTAAGGTTACCTGGATTTCCCGAATCCGATATTGGATGAGAAGGTCTACATACTCTGCCAGATGATATCCGTTGGTCACAAAGGCTGTTTCAAGTCCGGCTTCCTTGGCTTTCTCTAAGAGAAGCTTAACAACATTGAAATACGATTCACCCTTGAGTAGTGGTTCACCGCCAAAGATGGTGAGATATTTTTTCCTTCCCGCAAATTCCTTTTTGATATATCCGAAGAAGGAATCGATCACATCACCGTTTGGCAGTACTACTTGATTGGAATAACTTTCCTGATAACAATATGCACAGCCAAAGTTGCAGGAATACCAAGGAACAAAGAAGATCTGAATTTCTTCCTGATCACGCTTGTCGATAAAATCTGCATAGCGCTGCCGATAGAGCTTTGTTTCGGCTTCAGGATCGCTTAGATATCCTTTCGAGGTATACTCATTGATGTCGCTATATCGCTGAGAAATGATTTCTGCTGCTTTTTCCGCAGAAAGGATATCGGCATTGCCGGTGAGAACATTCATCAGAATATAGTTATCTGAATCTGCTATGCGGGTAAAAATATTATGTTTCGAAAAATTCATAGTAATACTGGAAGAAGAAGCAAAGCCATAAAAAAAGTGAAATCGGTTGTTGTGATTAGTTATGACAGCCTGGTGCGTTTTGGGTCGTTTTAGCACAGCATAGCGCCGTGCTGGTTGTTGTTTTCGTTTTTTTCGTAATCAGAGATTTCATAGAGACCTCCTTTCTCGATTAAACGGATCAGCCTATGATCCGCAATTACACGATGACTTCGTTGCTAAGACTGTAAAGCTGACAACTGAGATTTTACCCTTCTCATATGGCTTGCTCTCTTCAACAATAGAAATATTTTTAAAACCCACCTTGTTTAGGATGTTCACATACGAGTCTTTTGTGATTGATCCGGCCCAGCATTCGGCAACAGCAACTGGGTCATTGGCATATTCGACAGGAACCGGTTCTGTTGAGTATATATCGCTGACGACAAACCGTCCCCCTTTTTTCAAGATACGCTTGATCTCTATCCAGACCGCAAGTTTATCTTTTGCATGATTAATCGTGCAGTTCGAAATCACAAGGTCAGCTATTCCATCTCCCAAATTCAATTCTTCCAATTCCGAACGGACAAGGGAAATATTCGAATAGCCAAACTTATCAACAGTTTTCTTTGCTTTAGCAAGCATACCTTCAGAGATGTCGACTCCAAAGACATGACCGTCCGGCCCTACTGCCTCACGTAACCGAATCAGGTCGGTACCTTTACCGCATCCCAGATCCACACACACTTCACCAATTTTTGGCTGACTTAATTCAAATGCACCGCCGCAAGAAAGGCAGCATTCCTTCTCCGAGAGATCGGTGTAGCGTTTTTCGATTTCAATGGTGTACATACATATCCTTCAGTTTCTAACGAAAATTGCTGTTTCCGGGTCTTGTATCCTGAGATAGGATGCAGGATGAAAGAAAAAGGATTCACAAAGAAAGTGAAGATGAAGATTTCCTCTGAAGAATGAGGAGGAGGAGGAAAAAGGTAGGAAAGCGTTAAATTTTCATAAAAATCTACCGTTTCCTAACCAAGGATAATAAGTCGGCCATGAACTTCTTATGGAATTGTGCTGAAATGACAGGTGTTGGGCAAGTTCGATACAAAAATACTGTTTTTTTAAGCGAGTCCAGATCAGCAGAACATTTCGGACAGGTTTGAAGATGTTTTTTGATTGCGCGGCATTTTCGGGAATTCAACTGTTCATCCAGATTTTCACAGACATATTTTGCCACCTCGGTGCAACGCACTTTGCTTGCAGGATTTGTTTTCATAGTTCCATATACTCCTGAAGTTGTTTGCGGAGAAACACGCGTGCCCGGCGGAGTCTCGATTTTACTGCAGGAACAGAGACTTTAAGAATTTTGGCCACTTCCTCTGATGACCGTCCCTCAATATCACGCAAGATGAAAACAATTCGTTGTTCCATAGGAAGATTCAAAATAGCGGTGTCAAGAAGCTCGCGAAGCTCCTTATTGACCACCTCATCCTGCGGTGTCTGCTTGAGCGAAACGAGTGTTTGAAGCTGCGCCCCATCACCATGAAGCTCTGAATCCCCATGGCCGCTCTCTGGAGATTCGATCGAGACAGAAGATTTCTCCAGCTTACTCTGTCTTCGTTTCATTAGACAATTATTCGTGACGATTTGATAGAGCCATGTGCTGAATTTTGCTTTTCCGTTGAACTGGTCGAGCTTGCGATAGACGTTCACAAATGTATCTTGCAGTGTTTCTGTTGCCTTTTCTTCATTGCGGCATACTTTGAAGGCAAAGCTGTACACGGTGGACTCATATTTTTTCACAAGGAGTGAAAACGCGCGCTGGTCCCCCTTTTGGGCCTTGCGAACCAGTTCCGTTTCATTATCATAATTCTGAATATGTTCTATGTTCATATACAAGAAGATACGAAGAGATCAGATAAAGAGAAAGATTGAAAATGCGGATTCACCATACAATATTATGGTCCTTTGTTCTCAATTCTTTTTCATTCCCGTGCATCCGACCAATTGCGCCGCCGGCAGGTTGCTTTTTAAGGCCTGACGGTTTGCGGGAAAATGACATGAGTGAAGAATTTCTCTCAATCAGATATGCGAGAAGGTTCTTCATCGTCGGCACATGATCTCCCGTTTACCGAATTACTCCGGCATGGCCGGTTTATTCCTTTTATTCTTCTTCTTGATGGCATGCCGTCCGGTGCCGTCGCCTTCATCCCGGATGCCTCCGGCGGGATTCAACTGATCAAGAGCAGCTTGCAGACGTTTGCGTGCGGCAATCGCTGTAGGATCCTTCGTGCTGGCCGGTACGACTATCTCCTCGAAAGGAGCTGTACTCATGTCGAAGAGATATCTATCAAACGGACTGCCCATATTCTCAAAGTGATTTCTGTACGATATTTTCCCCTTTCTCGTCTCATCCCTGATTCATCAGATGAGTGAATCAAGAAAGTCCACGGAATACTCTTGACCCGACAGCAAGGTTGTCCATTCAGAACATTGTTGTGGACTGTACTTTTGTTCTGCAATATGGAGATTCAGGAAGATATCATCATTCTGCATTTTTTCAATCTGTAGATAGGACCATTTTTGCGGTTCTTTAGCAAAAGGAAGAAGATACTTCAGCGCCTTGAGAATGGATCCTCCATGGGCCGATTGATAATTCCAGAGATCCACACCCACGTGGTCCCCGAGCAACGCCAGATGTATCAATGCCATCAGATTATAATTGCTGTATCGCCAGGATTTTGTCCGCGCTAATTCAAGCGGCTGTTTCCCGTCTCTCTCAATTTGTATATCGATGCGCTTCTTCTTTGTTGCTTCCAGGACCTTCTTCGCAGCATTTGGCTTTCCAAGAAAAAGAGCCAGCGCACTCACTTGCACATCATACCAGGATCCATGATTATTCCTTTCCTTGGATTCATCCAATCCATATTGATGCGTGGTTAGCCATTGATAGTACTCTCTCAACCAGTGGGTCATCGCCTTATCATCTGTCCCTTTCCAATCCTTTGAAGTCCTCAGAAGAACAACTGCATCGAGTACTTTGTACAGCTCATGTGTTTCGATGATGCCAATGCCTCTGCCCGTATTGATTCCCGGAATATACTGCGCATAGTTCATATTGGGATTCATCTTTGTTGCTTCATCAATGAACCAAGTTCGCAATAGTTCCCTGGCTTTTACAGCATAGGATGTCTGATGCGTAATGTAATACGCTACAGACAATACCTCTGTTGAATGGACCATTGCAGAGATTTCTGAAGGATCTGTTATTGCATTATATTCCGGATTTCGCTCACCGTCCCTACGAATATAAGGCAATCTATTGGGCTTGGTTGTATCAGGCCACCAATAGGGTCCCATACTTAAATAGTCATGTTTGGATCCGCTGGGAGGAGTCTGCGCTTTATCCATGACGGACAGAAGCCTCATGGCAAGAAGCGTGTCTGCCTCTTGAATGAATATCCTGAACCTAGGCATTTTCTGGAGTTTCTTTTGGAGGAACAGTTCACGCGAATCAAGCATCTTTTTCGAATCCAGTATCAGGGTTTTCGGTCCCTTTGGAATCGAAAACAAGAATGTAGCACACACAACTACCAGCAACAGTACTTTAGCCATACAATTCATTCCATTGCCTCTTCTCTCGTTTCAATAGAACATAGAAGGAGCCTTACTCTTTTCCATGACCAGAATAATAGCTCCTTCGACCTCAACCGTACTATTTTCTCGTGTAATCTTATCTTACATCTTTGTTATTCACATCGATCATTATAAGACGATCATTCCGGTGTCACTTTCTTCTTCGTTCTGAGATTTTTTTCGATCGTTTTATCCACTTTCTTCTTGGCTTCTTTCTTCGCTTGCTTGCTGGCATGTCTGCCGGTTCCGTCTCCTTCATCCAGGATACCACCGGCAGGATTGAGTTTATCGAGCGCTGCCTGTAAACGTTTTCGCGCGGCTATTGCAGCAGGATCCGTTGTGTCCGCAGGTACAAGTATTTCTTCAAACGGAGCGTTGCTCATATCATAGAGTTCTCCCGCTTGATTGAGTTTCCATCCTGCTTCACGCGTGTACCACATTCTGGCAAGCTGAATGTAAATCCATTCCCGCGGATTCTCTTTTTCACCATGCAATTGGGCATTGATACTTGTCCCATCGAATGTATTGGTCTTCGGCAATTTCGTGCCTGTCAGTTCCGCAAAGGTTGGCATGAAATCTGTCGAATCGATCATATCATCACAAAGTTTACCTGCGGGAGTCGTGCCGGGCCAATTCGCAATGAGAGGAACAAGGGCACCACCCTCCAACATAGATCCTTTTTGACCTGATAACCGCCGACCACCGATCGTTGAGGTCGCGGCATGCCCTCCCGCTGTTCCATTATCCCCAAAGAACAGAACAAGGGTGTTCTCACGCAGTTTCAGTCGTTCAAGTTCTGCGACGAGTTTACCGACGAGCTTGTCCATATACCATATATTATCCGCGTACCAATTCTTTTCGCCGGTTGCACTGTCAGGGGTCTGCATGATTTCGCCGTGAATGTGTGACAACGAATAGTACACATAGAACGGATCTTTTTGATGCTTCTTAAGGAAGTTCACGAGATGATTGTGCATCAGGTCAGGCATGTACTCTTTATCCTGGAGAATTTTTGTCTTCCCGTTCACGACATACTCCACACCACCTAGTTTTGTATTCCAGTAAACACCGCTTCCCCGGAACTTCAGGTAATCGTCGAAATCAAATTCTGCTGGTCCATAGGGAAGTTGACCCCATTTGCCAATCATTGAGGTAACATAGCCAGCTTGCTTTAGGACCTTCGGAGTCATGATTTCAACTGCCGGTTCGAATTGTCCGGTAGCATCCTGGTTGGTTGCACCGGTGCGAAAAGCATAGCGCCCTGTTAGAATGCATGCCCGAGAGGGACCGCAGAGGGGTGCTGTGTATGCATGAGTAAAACGAATACCTTCTTTGGCGAGTTTATCAATGTTCGGGGTTTTATAGTTGTCCGCACCATAGCAGCCCACATCCCCGATGCCCAGATCATCTGCCAGGATGAAAATGATATTAGGCTTTTTCTCGCCGAACAGAGACCTTGGTGAGAGTTCCTTAGCTAGCAATTGATTTTTCAAAGCAGCTGAACCGGCGGCAATCATACCGGCAGTTTGAATAAATTTTCTTCTATCCATAACAACCTCTTTCATTTTCTCTTTGAATGTACTATTATTTCGAATTTAGAGTTGATATTTCTTCCACCCTTTCCCGCTCGCCAACATTTCGTGCAGGGTGGCAATCAGATCTTTATACTTCGGTTCATCCACAATACATTCTTTACAGAGCGGGTCGTTCTTGAGATCGTACAGTTCCTTTGCGACAATCCCTCCTGTTTTGATATTGATCCACTCATTGTATCGATATTGATCAGTGCGAATGGAATAACCCATGATCTTATTCTTCCCACGCGGGTACTGACTGAACGCAGCTTTTTTCCAGGGCTTCGAAGGATTTTCCATGAGTGGAGCCATACTGGTACCCTCCATACCCTCAGAAAGGGGAAGGCCGCATAACTCTGTTAACGTCGGAAAAATATCAACGAACTCTGTCAGTGCATTGACCCTCACTCCTTTCGGAAAATCAGGATCAGAGATAATCATTGGTACATGCGTGTCCAATTCGAAGTTCGTATGTTTACTCCATTCCGAGTATTCTCCTAATTTCCATCCATGATCTCCCCACAATATAATAATAGTGTCCTTCCTTAAATCTAACCTATCAAGTTCCGTTAAAATCTTTCCGACCTGGGCATCCATATAACTTACGCATGCATAATAGCCATGAATGAGCTCCCTTGTCTTTGCCGTATCACAAGGTCCCACATCGGGAATGTCTGAGTAGGAACGGAGTTCGCCCCAACCCTGGAATGCAAGATCGGGTGCATGATGCGGACGTTCAGGGTATGGAAGTGGTATCTTAGAACGGTCATACAAATCCCAATATTTCTTCGGAGCGACAAAAGGAAGATGCGGTTTTCTAAACCCGACGCCGAGGAAAAACGGGTGATGCTCCCCTCCTTTCGTCGATTTCGCTTTTGGTGCTAGCCGCTGGAGAGATTCAATGGCCATCTGGGCATACAATCCATCCTCAAATGTCTCATCCGGAACATCGGCGCCTTCTGTTGCAGGACCACGCATCCGAGATTCGTCTTCTGCCTCCTCTTTATTCGTCTTCGTTATTTTTCCCCCCTCTTTTTTGAGTCGATTGTTTTTCTCAAGCCCATATTGATCTGCTTTTGCATAGCGGTGGGGGATGCTGTATGATGGCGGATCTTCGTACCCGGGATGAAATAACTTACCCATTCCTTCTGAAAAATATCCATTATTTTTAAAGTATTGCTGGAGAGTGACCACATCCGGCATCGTTGTTCGAATATGAGTTTTCAAATCATAAATTTTTGTTGTATCAGGTCTTCTTCCGGTGAGCAAACTTGCCCGCGACGGAGCGCACACAGCCTGCTGGCAGTACGTTCGTTCGAAGAGAATGCCATTTTTTGCAAGTGCGTCGATATTGGGAGATTTGACCATAGGATGGCCGTAGCATCCCAATTCAGGACGAAGGTCATCGACAGCTAGAAACAGCACGTTCTTCCTTCTTGCTGCGAAGGAAGAAAAGAATAAACTATTCTCACTAAAGATTTTTTTGAAGGGTGAGAATCCGATCATCCCTCCGACACCTAACGCTGCTGTTGTTGTAATAAAATCACGTCTGTTTTGTTTCATGGTATCCTCCTAAGATTTTCATTATAGAATAGACTGCTCCTATTCCGGTCTATAAAAGAACTACTCAGTCCTCATAATCTACTTTTAATTTTGATCTTTCTTTTTTCCTTGTCGCTTTCGCTTTTTCAGCAGCGCGAATGTTTTGAATCGTGCGATCCTGCGGCAGCGGTGTGAGCCCGCGTTGCGATAAATTGGCCATTAATTCTTTTTTTAGGGCTGCCTTTATTTCCATGTACGATGGATCGTTTGAATAATTCATTGTTTCACCGGGATTCACTTCCAAGTCCGTTAGCATTTCGGGATTTCCCGGCAGTTCATAGATTGTGAATTTATATCGTCCGTCAGTAATTTGATATGCGTTATAATCTTCCGTGACGATATATTTGCGGTCAGGTTTCTTCCCGTTGTCAGTGAGATATGGTTTCAGTGAAACACCGGGAAGCCCTTTCGGTATTTTTATCTCCGCCAGATCGCAGATTGTTGGAAGGAAGTCCAGGCCATTACAGGTGAGCGTAGACTTATCGGCATAATTAGGTTTGATCCCCTTTCCGGCGAAAATCAGCGGCACTCGCTGACATTCCTTGAACATAACATTTTTGGTTATCAAACCATGCGCCCTATTCATCTCTCCGTGATCGGAAGTAAAGACAATAATCGTATTCTCTTCTAGTCCCGCATTTTTCAGCGCAGTTAATGCACGGCCAATTTGCGCATCAACACTTTCCGTCAATCGATAGTACATCCAGCTATAAAGATCCCACTGAGCATCATCCCAATCCCGGCCCTGCGTGCTCATATTGACCATACTCGGCTGTTCATCGGTAATGGGTGCGGTATTGGTTGGTCTCGGTGGAATTTGTTTCCGATATTCTTCCAGACTTAAGGATTTTTGAACAGCAAGTAATCTTTTCGTTTCACGTGCATTGTCTTCTGACAACCCGTCGGGGTAGCGTTTATCCGCACCGGCCTTATAACAGATGTCGTGCGGATTCAAAAAAGAAAGGAATAAGAAGAAAGGTTTCTCCTGTTTCTTTTTTCCGATTTCAGCAAATATCTTTTCCGCGTACAGAGCCGGACCGTCGTAAGGATCTCTATCATTGAGGGTAAACCCATATTCGGAGACATCCTTCGTTCCATAGAGATGTGTTTTGCCTGAATAGAGTGTATTGTACCCCGCTTTGCGAAATATGTTCCCTAATGCATCTTTTGCAGTAATCGCATGTACTTTGGAAATGTTTGCCGCGGAGGTATTTTCCTTGACACCAACTTCGGACGCATAATGTCCCGTTAACAGGGAAAAGCGTGACGGCATGCAGACCGGGTTGGCGCAATAATTTTTATCAAAACGATATCCCATCCTGGCAATGGAGTCCATATTCGGCGTTTTGAGCCATGGATTTCCCATGCAGCTCATCATCGTGTATGATTGCTGATCGGTCATGATGAATAAAACGTTTGGCTTTTTTACCGAAGTATCCGGTCTCGGGAATACTCCTTTCCCCCATACATACTCACCAAGCAAAGTTGTCCCTGCAACAACTCCAGCCCCTTTGATAAATCTTCTTCTATCCATACATCACCTCTGAAGGTTTTGTTTCCATTGACCTGCTAATGCCTGCAATTTATTGTCGGCATGTGCAAAGAACATTTTATACGACTGGCAAAAATGATTCGAGCCGTTATCCTGAGGATCGCGTATCCGATCCTTGGTGCATCCCCCCTGGCATTTTTGCAGCCACTCACAGGAGATACATTCCTCCGGCAACAACGATTTCATATTTCCAAATTCTTCCTGGCGAGCCGAATTGAGCATCTCATCCAAGTTGTGCGTCATGACATTTCCGAGCTTCCACCTGTCTTCCACAAAAAAATCACATGAAAACACGTCGCCGTTATGTTCTACGACCAGATACTCACCGCATGTTTTCATGAGAGTACAGTCAGGAGCGGATAACCCGACATATTTGTGAAAGACAGAATCGAAATAGCGCACTGACGTTGCCGCAACTCCATCCGTAATGTCGGCATACCAGAGGTCAAAAATCCTATTCAGAAATTCCCCATAGCTTTCTGCAGAGACAGAAAACGAAGAAGCCGTCGCAGGGTCCTTTGAGTCTGTTTCCACGCATGGAATGAATTGCATATAATTCAACCCGAGTGCTTTATGGTATGCATAGATCTCTTCTGGATAATGAACAGAATAATCATTCACGACAATAAGTGCGTTGGTTGCGACTCCTGCATCCAGGAGCAGTTTGGCTTTGTCGTTTACTTTTTTCCATGTTCCCTTTCCCTGTTTATTGAATCGATAATGATCATGAATATGGTCGGGTCCATCCAGAGAAAGACCAACTAAAAAGTTATAGCGTGCCAGGAACTTCGCCCATTCCTGATTGATAAGAATACCATTCGTTTGAAATCCATTACCAACCGTTTTACCATTGCCGTAGTGTTCCTGAAATTGAACTGCCTTTTTGAAAAATGACAATCCCATAACCGTGGGCTCTCCCCCTTGCCATCCAAAGGACATATGTGGACTGCTCTGCCGGAGAGACTGTTTCACCAATTCTTCCAGAACGGCAAGGGACATACGGTGCGTTTGAGTCTTCGGGAAATACTCGGCCTTCTCGAGATAAAAGCAATACGTGCAGTCCAGATTACAATCCGGGCCGCTTGGTTTTATTAACAGTGAATTGAGCGGTTTTTTCATACTCTCATTTCATGAGAACATTATGGTTTTGCATTTTGCCAGCCAGCAGCCATTTGCGCATGCAATTTTTTTACGAGTTCTTTGTTCTCCGGCTTGAACACAATACTCTCCTTACAAAGCGGATCGTTCTTCAGATCATATAATTCTCTTTCTTGTACTTCTTTCGATTCCCGATTTATCCATTCGGTGTAGCGATATTGATCCGTCCTCATGGAATATCCCATCATATTATGCGGACGAGGATATTGACTGAAAGCCGCTTTCTTCCATAGTTTTTCTTGATCGCTTAAGAGGGGAACCATACTGGTTCCCTCTAGGTCTTGCGCGACTGGAAGGCCGCATAATTCTGACAATGTCGGGTAAATATCGACAAACTCTGTCAGGGCATGGACTCGGACACCTTTCGGATAATCAGGGTCAGAGATAATCATAGGCACATGCGTGTCCAGTTCAAAATTCGTGTGTTTGCACCACATGGAATATTCGCCCAGTTTCCATCCGTGATCACCCCAGAGAACCACGATCGTATCTTTTCTCAGATCCAAACGATCAAGTTCAGACAAGAGTTTCCCTACCTGTGCATCGGTGAAACTTACACCGGCATAGTACCCATGAATTAATTCTCTTGTTTTTGCCTCGTCGCAGTTCCCTACTTCAGGAATGTCTGAATACTTCCGCATCTCAGCCCAATTCGTAAATGCGATCTCAGGTGCATTCTTCGGTTTGTCAGGATAGGGAAGCGGGATCTTGCTGCGATCGTAGAGATCCCAATACTTTTGGGGTGAACAAAACGGTAGGTGCGGTTTCCGAAATCCGACGCCAAGGAAAAACGGCTGCCGATCCTTTTCATTCTTCGCTTTTGCCTTAGGTGCAAGCCGATTCAGAGATTCGATTGCCATTTGGGCAAGCTTACCATCCTGATATGCCTCGTCGGGCACGTCAGCACATTCTGTCGCTGGGCCGCGCAGAAGACCGGGCTCCTCAGAAGTATCGCTGCCTGGTTTTCCTCCCGATTTTTGCAGTTTACTATTCTCCTCAAGTGCATAGACACCCCCCTTAGGATAGCGATGAGGGACACTATACGAAGCTGGATCTTCTAAACCGGAATGGAACAATTTTCCCATTCCCTCAGAGAAATATCCGTTGTTCTTGAAATGCTGCTGCAGTGTGACCACATCCGGCATCGTCGTTCTAATGTGGGTTTTCAGATCATACACTTTGGTGGTATCCGGTCTTTTTCCCGTGAGAAGGCTCGCGCGGGTCGGCCCGCATACTGCCTGCTGGCAGTAGGTTCGTTCGAAGAGAACTCCGCTCTTCGCAAGCGCATCGATATGGGGAGACTTGACCATGGGATGACCATAGCAGCCCAATTCCGGGCGAAGATCATCAATTGCAAGGAAGAGTATATTCTTTCTCCGTGCAGTGATCGATGTAAAAAGCGATGCATTCTCTGCAAAGATTTTATTGAACGGAGAAGAACCTATCATTCCTCCGATCCCAAGAGCTGCTGTCGCCGTTAAAAAATCGCGTCGCGTTTGATTCATACGATCCTCCAGTTACTTTAATAAAATTATTTTCCGTGATTCAGTGTTGTTATTTACATGCCCGTTCCGACCTTCGGTCGGAACGAGGTCTCGCTCGCCTCGCTCCGTGTTCGGCGAAGCAGGTTGTGCCGACGGCACGACGGACATTCTGCAAAAGTACACACCACTTGGATAGCGTGCGGCATTCCAGAGCACAAAATAGGATCCTGGATTCTTCTTCTCATTCACCAGCACTGCAATTTCACGTCCTATAAGGTCATACACTGAAAGCTTAACAAATTCGAAATTCGACCCGCCTGCCGGACGGGCAGGAATCCGAAATCCGAACTTTGTTGTTGGATTAAACGGATTGGGATAGTTCTGATCGAGCGTGAAGTTCTTTGGAGTGATATCGTTTCGTTCAGATTCACTGGCAAATAAAACCTGCAGACTCCCGGGACCGACATCACTTAACGTAACAGGTTTGATGGTGACGGGGGCACTAGAGACCTCATCAGCACCGATATCGGGCAAACCATCCCGCAGCTGTCCATCCATATCAATTGCCACAAATGAATAACTCCCCTGTGCTGAATTGATCAAAGGACTATTAGCAGCCGGGCGGAAAAGTCCGTCTGCCTGGAGACTTAATAAAGGGTCAATATTTGCGAATCCCGGAGGAACCGGAAATATTCCCAGCGAAGTACCATAAAATATATTCGCCGACCACATGGTATGAGTGGCGGTATCAATCTGAGTAAATAAGGGAGATTGTGTGATTCCGTTTTCACCTTTTATAACATTATTTACAAAAGTGACACTGTCCGGAGGTACTATGCTCAGTCCATCACCATCAATACCAACATTAATATTATTCGCATTGCTGACAAAGGTATTGAAGGCAACAAGAAGCCGTCTGACGGGAAAGTATTGGGCTTCCGTTGTTGTATCAGTAACCTCATGTCCATTTTCAATGGAGAGCGCCGACCTGACGTCTTTTCCCCGCAACCCCGAAAAATAGTTGTTATATATTCTATGATCATTTCCATGAACACGGATACCGCCTGTATTGCTTGTACCATTGCCTAAAAAGAAATTTCCGTAAATCTGGCACCGCCGTCCCTGCCGCAGACAGACTGTCCCTTCGTTATTCAAAAATGTATTATACCGGATGATATTTTCGCACGATTTATTTGAAATAGTTTCCACTTCCCCGTTGCACTTCTCAAAGAGGTTAAATTCGACAACAGAATTTGAATTAAAGAGTGAAAGCGGACCTGACCCTATCTTAACCGTTTCCTGACCGTTAACACCGAGATTAGGTCTATTTGCAAAATAATTTAAATCTATTTGGGCATAATTTGCATCAGGTACATCTCTTGTCACCTGGAACATGGGACCATCGTGATTTTTTCCGCTTAAGTAACAATGATCCATCCGATTATATGTGCCGTACATATTGACCCATATGTAACTCGTTGTAGAACTGGCTGGATTGCAATTCAAGAAAGCTGATTTTGTCAAACGAGAGTGGTTTGCATAGGTGCCACTGCTGCTCCTGTATTCAACCAGATGATTCTTCGAACTCACCGCATTCTTGAAAAAGAGTCCCTCAACTTTCAGATAATTCCCGCCAATTCTGAGATTGGAATTTCCCGTTATAATCACGCTACCGAACGTTTCTGCACACAGAACGATGGGGAGAGATGCCGTTCCGTTCTTTCCACTGAATTCAATCAGTACATTCTGCCACGTTTGATTCGCAAGCGTAATCGTATCTCCCGCGACCACACTGGACAGAGCGGTGTTAAACCCAGAAACAGTAGTAACACGAGTGTTCGAGGCGAAACCAGCGTACGAAATAACTCCAAGAAGCAGGATGATGGAGCATATTATTTGTTTCATTCAAACTCCCTTACTCGTCGTATCATTTACTCTTCTTCTTCATCCTTTTTGTTCTTTTTCTTGATCTTTTTACCAGTTTTATCTTTTTTCCCCTTGCCTGAGTGTCGACCTGTGCCGTCACCTTCGTCTAGGATTCCACCCGCCGGATTGAGCTGATCGAGGGCAGCCTGAAGTCGCGTGCGTGCGGCGATCGCTGCAAGATTTTTCGTGTTTGCCGCCACGAGTTTTTCTTCGAATGGAGCATTGGTCATATCAAACAGTTCGCCATCCTGCGTTAGTTTCCAAGATTTATCCCGAACGTACCAGTTGTCGGCAAGTTGAATGTACACCCACTCGCGCGGCTCTCCTTTTTCACCATGTATCTGTGCGTTAAAACTGCGACCATCGATAATTGTTGTTTTAAACAGTTTTATATTTGCCATTTCAGCAAACGTCGTCAAAAAGTCAGTAGAATCAATCATATCATCACAAATCTTTCCTGCGGGAGTTACACCGGGCCAGTTAACGATCAGAGGCTCTAAACTCCCCCCCTCCAGCATGGTTCCTTTTTGACCGATGAGGCGTTTTCCTCCGATGGTTGCCTCATTGGCGTGTGCTTTGGCCGTACCGTTGTCACTGAAGAAAACGATCATTGTATTTTCTCGGAGTTTTAACCGATCAAGTTCGGCGACAAACTTGCCGACGAGCTTGTCCATATAGGTAATGTTGTCCGCATAAATGTTCTTGCTATTCGGTCCGCTGTCGGGTGTGGGAAGAATGTCAGCGTGGATATGCGACATTGAGTAATAGACATAGAAAGGATCGTCTTTATGACGCGTGATGAAGTCCACTGCAAAATTATGCATCATGTCAGGTAGGTATTCGCCGTCCAGCAACGGAGTCTTTTTGCCGTTGATGGTGTAGGTTTTAGCTTTTTTTTGTGTGTTCCAATATTGGCCGCTGCCTTGAAATCGTAAATATTCGTCGAAACCCCAATCGCTCGGTTCGAGCGGCATCTGGCTCCATTTTCCGATCATGGACGTGAAGTAACCCGCAGATTTTGAAACTTTGGCTATGATAGTTTCGTTTGCGGGTTTGAGCAAACCTACCTCGTCTTGATTTGTACCACCAGTGCGAAACGCATAACGTCCGGTCAGGATGCATGCGCGGGATGGTCCGCATAGCGACGGCGTATAGGCATGGGTGAATCGTGTGCCCTCCTGTGCGAGTTTGTCGATATGAGGCGTCCGGTAATTGTCCGCACCATAGCAGCTCACTTCTCCGATACCAAGGTCATCTGCAAGAATGAAGATGATATTCGGTTTCTTGCCAGACAAGAGAGCGCCGGAAACAAGTTCTTTCGCGAACGATAAATTACGTGCCATCGCAGTTCCAGCGGCGATCGCTCCGACAGTGGTTATAAATTCTCGACGTTTCACCCTCTACCTCCTATTTTAAATACAACATTTTTTTTGTTACAGATCCGAATCGTCCTACCAGTGTGTACAAATAAACACTGCTTGGCAGATTGAATTGCTGCAGACTGAACTGCACGGTGTACACACCAGGAGATTTCTCTTCATTTACCAGTTTGACAATTTCCTCACCCAACAGGTTGACTACTTGCAAGACTATATGTTCTTTTTTTGCAACCTTGTAGTCGATGCTTGTTGATGGATTAAACGGATTGGGATAATTTTGTTCTAGAGAAAATTCTTTGGGTATTTCCGAATTATTTTGATGGACAGCGGTGCCTCCACTGCCTAGCCGATCTTTCAGCTGTTGTTCAAATAATGATTCGGGTATTAATTGAGCGGTGTAATTATTAAACCCTTCGACGTACCCCACTGCATATTGAGGATATTCGAGATTCACATTCACCGATTCGCCATAACCGCCTATGCAATAATTCTGTGCTGTTGAAGGTTTCATAACACAAATACGACCATGTGGAGCGACCGCTCTTCGCAAGTCGGGATTCCAGATCACCGAATACGCTGCAGACCATCCATGACTCGTCCCGCCATTCCCGTTGGTTGTTAATGTTAACACCAGACCGGGATTCTGTCCTGTAGGCAAACTCCCGGAATCTCTAAAACAATCGTACAATAGCCCTTGGGGCCATTTCATATGACCTTCACTGGGGTTGGTAGGATCCACAGACTTGCATCGGTGAAACACACAATACCCGGACTGCGAGGTACCGCTGTTCTCAAACTGATGACGCCCTTTGGTAGCATAACACTTTGTCATTAAGATGCTGGCTGTCCATTCAACGATCTGAAAGTTATCCCGCTGACCGCCATCAAGTAATGCAACAGGCTGTAGCGCCTGACAATTATCAAGAGTGATACGGTTCGCAGTCCCTATTTGAAAACCAGATTGACCGAAATGCATCACAACAACGTTCCTTGCCCAGGAATCTTCTATATCAAACATCTGCACACCCCACCAGGCATGGTTCTCGTCGATATATTCATTTGTCCAGTTTTGAATGTCGATTCGGAGATCTTCAATGCCCATGAGTGACTTCGTCGTTGATTTGCTAATCTTATAAATATAGGATTGCGATAATGACAGATTCAAATGATTCGTCACGGGAACATCAATGGTTATGGTATTACCATTGATGGCGGTAATTGTTCTATTCATTTCTATGTCCTGTGTACCTGCTGTCCAGGCAGGATCAGTATCTGTCGCACCATAATCAACTGCCGCGATCCATACTGCTGTGGAAGGATGATACACGACTATCGAATTCCCTACCGCAAATCCTGATACACTTGCAATATTCAACGACATAGATCCTAGTGCAACAAATGGATCTGTGATATTCGTTTTAGACCCTGATTTCACCCATTGGGCATGAGTTCCCCCGCCAACAACCATCACCGGTCGTTGGTGTGGCGTATCACCGGTTGCTACGAAAACTGTGCCATCAGCGCCACTTCCCGATCCCCGTAACACGACACCGCTAACATTGAATAGAATAGTACCTTGAATTTCATAACTTCCTGCATTCAGTAAAATGACCCCTCTGAATCCATTCACATCTGGCGTAACGGATGCTGCTGCCTGTATTGCACTATTGATCGCAGAGGTGTTATCGCCTGCAACAGGAGACAATGTCGTAATGATATTTGTGATTAACGGGAGAGACACATTACTATTCTTAAATCCTGCATAGCTGAAATCGATCACACGATTTTGTTCTGCATCTGAAACATAGGTAAGCTTGCCATCAGACCCGAATTTCACTATCGATGATTGCCAGGTTGTTTGACTAAGAGCAAATCGCGAACTTGCCAATAGAACAACCATCAGGAGAATTCTCAGAATATTTAAGGACAGTGTTTTTATAGATCATTCCATACGAAATAGTAACGACTTGTGAAAGACTTCGCTCTTGTCCTTATTTCATTAAAACTACCTTTGTGATAGCACTAAATTTCTCAGCTTGAATCCGGCAGAAATAGACACCGCTTGAGAATTGCGAAGCATCCCACTTTACAGAATATTCCCCCGCATTTTTTCTTTCATTCACAAGCATCGCTGACTCATGCCCAATCATATCATAAACAACCAGCTTTATTGAACTCGGAACTGGTAACACATAATTTATAACTGTTGTTGGGTTAAATGGATTCGGATACGCATCATACAAAACGAATCCAGAAGCTATTCCTTGAGAATTACTCGCAGATCGCTCTGCCACGCCTGTCGCAGGACCTCCTAAATAGACTGGACCAACATTCGCTAACGACAGCGGACGGTTTATCACGGTCCCCGTCGCATTATATTCAGTGCAGCCGACATCTTTTAATAGGGCAGAGGCCGGCCGCGTTTGTCCGCTTATATCAAGCATGATAGATGGATCATCATCAATGTTTGCGATATCAAGGATGGCAGGATAGCTGGCACTGGCTGCATCTATTGCGGGACTTGTGGAAGATAATCCGTAGTAGCCATCAGCATTGAGCACAAGCTTCGGGTCGGCATTCGTCATCCCCGAGGGAATAGAAAGACCCAATGTACCTTGATAGATATTTCCTGCCCAAGAGATTCCCGAGTATGAACTCGCCGTAAAGATTTTCCCAGAACTGCTTTTAAATAAATTGTTCGCCCAAGTATTATTTGTCGCACCTTTATCCAAATCGCTTTCTCCACAATTGACAAACGTGTTATGGATAAAGTTGATATTTCTAAGAATCTTGGTCGTATTCGCGGTATAGTACACATACCGAATACAGCCCTGTGAACCTGTGGATCCAGAGTTTTCGAAATAATTGTTATAGCAATAGATACTGTTTGCCTCTTTGACTCTGATCCCACCCGCATTGATAAAGAAATTACCATAGGCAACTGCACTATCGCCATTCCTGAAACAGAGCATCGCTTCCTGGTTGTTCTTAAACGTATTATACCTGATCACATTCTCTCTGCTTTTATTCGAGATACATTCGCTATCCCCGTATCCCGTGCTATCGAAATAACAGAATTCGACCACCGTTCGACAGACGTACAATGACTGTGCGCCGTTGGCAATTCTGATACATTCATTCCCGTTATCCCCGCCAGCACCGGGCATTTTCTGAAAGGAACAATATCGGATCTTGGCATAATTGGGAGCCGAGCCGTTAGGGGCAATATGAATAAGATTTCCGATGGGAGCCGTTGCGGGTTTATTCTGGAAATTGCAATACGAGACCACATCATACTGGCCCTGGAGATTGATATATTTTTGAGCTGAATACCCGTTGAAGTTGAGCTGCGTCAGAGTGTCTTTATTGCCGCTCACGGTGATAATAATACCGGAGATGGAGCCGGAAGTGAATTGAAATCCGCTGAAGGTCACAGAGCTCCCCGATATCGTGATAGCGTTCGTCCCATTTAAATAGACACCGCCAGGTGCTGCTGCTTTTACAGTGATATCGCTTGTTCCGATACTGAGATTATTGTTAAGATAGGTTCCATTATCTAGAATAATTATATCACCTGCCGAAGCGCTGTTCACTGCAGATTGCAGAGCCGCGACCGAAGAGACATGGACCTCTGATGCGTTGGCTTGAAATGAGAGCGAGCTGCCTAATAGATTACAAATTAAAACAAGCTGAAATAATTTCATAAAAACCTTTTCGCTTTCATGTCGTAAGGGAAAGTAACCCTGCTAGATCTTTCTTGTTGAAGAAAATCTGTTTTTCCGATTACTCCACATCCGGACCAACATCCTTTCTCTCTAAAGGGCGGGAATGGAGAGATTGATTGGATAAACGCCAGATCTCTCCATCCTTAACAATTTTCGGCTGAACTGCCCGGATTCCCTCGATCGGTGAACGTGAAACAACCGCAGGCGCAGTTGCCCAGGCTATGTTGTTTTCCCAATGGGAGTCTATGGGAGGCGTAAACATCTTTATTAGGGTATCTTGTGCGCCCACGATGATATTATTCTGGAAATGCAGTCCCCTTGGTGCCAAACCCCACCAGTTATTTTGAAATCCTCCACCATCAAATCCAATTTCAATATTGCTCACATTATTCACCAGGGTATTGTCTGCAATCAATGCATCCTGAATCCGGTAGTGCATCGTTATTGGTCGAAGGTCGCCGGTTTCTGCATTGCCGTTCGGGATGGCACATGTCGCATCCCAATTCTTTCCGGTGCACCCTTCAAAGTAATTATTAATAATACGCATCCCCATACCGTAGAACCGTACACCGCCGGTTCCGATCGTGTGAGATTTTCCGTTATTATCGAGAAATGTTCCTGTTCTTCCGTTACCAAGGATATAATTGCCCTCTACTGTGTTTCGATTCCCTCGCCTCAAGGAGAGCGACCCGAAACACTCACGAAAAGTATTGTAACGGATGGTATCATCGCAGGATTTAATGGTAATATATTCCGGGTCGCCGTCACACCGTTCAAAAAGATTATCTTCGATAATAGTAAAGCCGCTCGAGAACCAAAACAACGATGAACCCGCACGAATGGCTTCCATTCCATTCTCTACCCGGGGTCCGGTATCAGCGAAAAGATTGTGATCGATGCGGTCGTATTGCGATACCTGCGGCTGTGTGCGAATCGTTCCGCCAATGGAGATAAAATTCCCTGGCTGGGACTTCTTCTCAAAGATATTATAATCTATCCGATTGTGATGACTAAGACGAACCGAGTCTCCCTCTATACCGTCTATCAAGATCCATGAACCTCGTTTCGTCTCTCTCAGGTGGAAGGTATTCCGCGTAATTTGGACATAGCTGCAACCGCAAAGTTTAACAGCCGGACCATTGGTACTGATAAAGTTCAACCCTTCGATGACGATATGCTCTGCTGCTGTTAAAAGAAAACTGGACTCGTTCACAATGTTCGATTTCCCGCGATTCTCAGCGCGGATAACAATGGGCTTGGTTCCCCTTGCTTTCAGAGAGATGTTCAATTCGCCCTTGAAATCATAATCGCCGGCAGAGAGAATAATGTTTGTCCCCTGCACGGCTTTCTTCAGTACTGCCCGCAGCTCTTCTACAGTCCTTACATGGACATTCCTTTGTGCCATCACCGAAACAAGCGGAATAACAACGAAAAACAGCAACGATTTATTCAGACTACTCCTTAACACTTATTGATCTCCATTTCGATAATACCTATAGACGTCTGATCTATGGATTAATTTTCATTGACTTGATTTTTCAAGAAACGAAGCATTTTCTCATGCAATTCCTTGGCGATTACTGTATAGTTGTTCTCCAGGACGACATTGATTGTTTCATCGGGATCAATGTCATAGTCATACAGTTCACGGGCAACCACTAATTCTTTCCTGAAAGGCGTATTACTCCGGAAACTCTCTTTCATCCAGAGAGTATAACGGTACCGGTAAGTTCTGATCGAATAACCCATATATTGACCATCGGAATATCCAAGTCTTTCAGTTTCTAATTTATTCTGTGTCCTCGGATATTGGCTGACTGCAAATTCTATCACCTTCGTCTCTGGTTTTTTCATTAGGGGAACAAGGCTTTTCCCATCCAGAGTACCTGGAACTGGCACGCCTGCCAACTCGCATATTGTCGGGAAGATATCGATGAATTCGACAGGCGAAGATGTTCTGGATGGTTTTATCCACGGCGCAGAGATCAGCAACGGTGCATGAGTTGCCTGTTCGAAATTCGTATGTTTGCACCAGAGATTATGGTCACCCAGATGCCAGCCATGGTCTCCCCAGAGAACGATGATGGTGTTCTTCGTCAACCCCAGCGAATCAAGTGCCCGCATTAAGATTCCAACCTGGGCATCGGCATAGGAGGTTGCCGCATAATAGCCATGAATCAGCTCTTTTTGTTTATCGAGTGGTATGTCCAGGCCGCCTCCCCTTTGATCGGAGAAGGAACTGATAGGCGGAATGTCAGAGTATGAATATAATTCGGATGCCCGATGATAAGCTAGATCAGGACTATTTTTGGCCTTTTGCTGAAACGAAGCAAGAGGAAGTTCTTCCCGATTATAGAGATCCCAATATTTTTTTGGTGCGACAAAGGGCAAATGGGGTTTACTGAATCCGACGGCAAAGAAAAACGGCTTTTGCTCTTTTGAAAGTTTCACGAGAATATCTTTTGCATGCAACGCATTTGCCCCGTCTCCATATGCGTTATCCGGGACGTCAGCGCACTCGACAGAAGGTTTGATATTCTTTTGTATATACTCAGTCAGGTCCTTCCCTTCGATCCCCTGATTCTCCCCTTCTGTTCGATATTTCCAGATAATTTTTTTTGTGCCCGGAAGCTGGTAATCAAGCTCGGGCAGTCCGATTTCTTTTGCGAAATATTTTTTCGATTCCTTATAGTACGGAATACTCCACGACAGACTGTCCAAATCCTTATCGACACATCTCGGATCGTAGACCTTCCCGATACCCTGTGTAGAATAGCCCTGACCGATGAAGTATTGAGGCAAGCTGAGGATATTCGGATTCACATCGCGCATCCGGGTTTTCAAATCCCATACTTTTGTTTTATCAGGACGCAGCCCCGTCAATAAGCTTGCACGGGTCGGCCCGCATACAGCCTGTTGGCAGTAGCTCTGCATGAAAACTGTTCCCTTCGACGCAAGCTTATCGATATTGGGAGTCTTCACGAGTGTATTGCCATAGCAGCCCAACACCGGTTTGAGATCGTCGACAGCAATGAACAGTACATTGGGTCTTCTATCCTGGGCAGAAAGCGGCGTCAAGCTCATTCCAACCTGAGCTGCGAGACTAACGGATGCCGCAAATTTACTGATGAATGGTATGTTTCTCGTGGTCATAAATTTCTTTGTGTCTCTGCTTTATCGTATTTCCGGAATATTGCTGACAGATTCAGAAGATCGCGGGAATCGAAATTCATCTGCAGGTGTTTTGCCGATAACCTCTCAATTCATTTTTTTTAATCGTCGAATCACTCAGTGCGGGACTTGAAATTCAATAACAATATTGAACAGCGGCACCTCGCTCACATTCTGAACAACATGGATAATCGATTCTGCGAATTTCACGGTATTAGGAACCTGAAGGCTTCCTTTTGTCGATCCAGGTTCGTGGAACCGTGGATCGGTCAACCGGGCTGGATTGAGACGAACAACAATCCTCTGAGCGTGGCTGTGAAGCTTCCGTGTATCGCCAGGGGCAAGCCGTTCTTCGAAAACCCGAAATTGATTGTCCTCATACACCATGGTATTCTTTATCGGCTCAATCCACTGTTCCGGGGATTTGAGAGGTGGATGGTCCTTTTTAAATGCAACTTCAAAATACTCGCCGGTTGGCGACGTATATGATTCGTTTTCGAGGAACACGGCAACGTCTCCCAGCTGGAGAGTCAGAGTGCCTCTGCTACTTTCTATCTTCACTTCTGTTAAAGCAACAATCACCCGTGAGCCATAATCTGGTGTCCGGGCATTCGTACAAAGAACAGCATTATGCATAACCCGTACGTATTCATTTTCAAGAGCGATTGAATCGGGGGCATTATCAGTCCCTTGTGCCGGTGGCGACACAAGCGGAGCCACAAACGAGTACATCAAGAATATGCTGAAACGAATATGCATCAATATCTTCCCTCTGTATAAATCGATTTTATCCGGCATGGTTATCATTTAATACGAGGGCTGATAGCAAGTATCAGCCCCCTGTGCAAGCTCCACCTTCATCATCCGATTCGAAACTTTATTACTTGACGAGTAACCCCGCCATACAACAGCGGGATTCCTCGGAACCATAATTTTACTTGACGAGTAACATTTTCTTGGTTGCGGTGAAGGAACCAGTCTGCATCTTGCAGAAGTAAATACCGGATCCAAAACCAGCCGCATTCCATGTCGCAGGATATGTACCGGTTTGCTTGACTTCATTCACGAGTGTTGCAACTTCTTCACCCAAAATATTGTACACCTTTACCGAAACAAATCCTTCTCGAGCAACCTGATATGTAAAGTTTGTACTCGGATTGAACGGATTGGGATAGTTCTGCTGTAAAGAGTATTCCCGCGGCATTCCTAAATGATTTTCTTCAACCGTGACGGTGCCTGTAATCGTGGTACCGGCTGTGTATGTGCCTGATAAAGTGCTGCCGTTCAGGAGCTGTAATGTATCCGTAATGGTGAGGGCATTCGTAGCAGTTACACCAGCCGGATTATTAATGATCACTTTTCTTACGGTTGCAGGCATAAATATTCCAGTCTCCTGTGCAGTGGTTCCATTAAACAGATAACTGTCGGCTGTCCAGGTGAAAGCACCAGTTTGTGTACCACAGCTTGTGACAGTCAATTTTCCTTTGACCGTGAGATTTTGTACCAAAGTGACTCCAACACTTCCCGTATTGACAGTCAAGTTGTTCAGTTGATGAATGGCATTTAAACTAATTCTATAGCCTGCTGTATTCGGCACAGTGCTGGCACCCTGACCTAAGATATATTCTGCAGTTCCTGAAATATTCGCAGGAGTACTCGATGACATAGCCAATTCAGGTTGGGAAGATCCGCTAGGATTGAGAATTGTAAATGTTCCGCTGGTAAAAGTAAAAGGATTGGTGCCACCACCAGAGGTATACCTGAAAGCATAATCCGTAGCAGTGAAATTTTTCGGATCGACAACAATATTAGCGCCGTCAATAGTCACTGCGGCAATACTGGCCATATTAAACTTTCCATAAACAAGCACTGTCCCCTTGGTGAAGGTGGCAGATGCGATTCCATTGGTCAGATCGATCTTGTTAGTTCCCGTTCCAGCCCCAACAATGAGAGAGTCAGTTGTATTCACAAGCAAGGTTCCCATAGCATTGATATTACCATAAATGGACGCGCCACCTGTGCCTGTGATACTCAATCCAACAGGGGAACCACCTGTTGCCCCAAGAGCGATACTCCCGCTTGTCACAGTGAGTCTGCCAGCGTTTTGTTCCCACGTACCTGCAACATACGATAATGGACTCCCTGTCGACACATTAACACTTGAAATCACCTTGTTCGTTATTGCAGTTTTATCTAACGTAATTTGTCTAAATCTTATCATTGTACCAGATCCGCTGATAGACTGGTCCCCCGCTTTGTTGAATGTTACGTTACAAATTCCTGCGGTGTTGTCCCGCGACATATCGAAGGTATTGTTGATTGTTAAATTCCCGCCAATGGTGAGCGTATCGTCATATCCGATATTGATAATAGCCCCTACGTACGCAGTAGTATTTGACAGCGGTGCAGAAAATGTAATGGTATTCGCTGTGAATGACGCCACCGTTGTGCCTGCTGCAATACCCGAACCTCCGATATTCATTCCGACCACCACGCCAGCAGTGGAAGCCACGTTGGTTACTTGCGTTGCGCTAACGGCAACATCTCCAGTCGTACTAATTGCATTTTGTGCGATAAATGTTGCTCCTGCTGCAACCGTAACATCTTCAGTGACAATCACACTTCGTCGCGCCACCATATCGAAGGTGAGTATTCCGCTTGTACCTTGTCCAACGGTAATGGATGCCACCGTCACCGCAGCATCAATGGTAACCGTCGCGCCATCTGCTATGATAACATCATCAGCGGCGCCTGGAACTGCTCCTCCTACCCATGTTCCTGTTGCACTCCAATTTCCACCGGTCCCTGTCGATGTAATTGTAGCAGCTACAAGGGCGGTGGAACCTATAGCACCGCACATCGCTATAATAAGTGCAGCGATGAAGAGAAGATGTAATTTATCTTTCATGAGATCCTCCATAGAATAGTGATTGGAAATATTTGAACTTTGTGATTAACAAACTGATCCATCAGTCCTGCATTCCTGCTCAAATACGGCTGGACGCATGGAATACAAAAAATTGCGGAACGACATTGGATTCGTTTCATTAGACCACTCCCATCCCCTCCTTGCAAAGGAGGAGAGTTAGGGGAAATCAATTTCTAACTTCGTCATAAGTCCTACGCGAAATATTGCAGGATTAGTCTGATCTTTAAGACGAATCCCCTTCCCCCCTTTTTTAGAGGGGGAAGATAGGGGCAAGTAATTTACTTCGTCATCAATCCCGATAAACAACATCGGGATTTCTAGCCATCAGCCCCGCATAAACGACTGCGGGACTTCTGACGAAGTAACTTTGTTACTTCGTCATCAGCATTCTTTGCACAATGCTCTTCCCGTTATACTCCAAGCGTGAGAAGTAGACGCCAGACGCTAATTTGCTTGCATTGAATGTCGCAGAAATGTAATGGCCTGCCTGTGCCATGCCGCTGAACAATGTCGCAACTTCCTGACCGAGCACGTTAAACACCTTCAACGTCGCAAATCCATTTTCCGGGACCGCGAAACGAATGTTGGTTTCCGGGTTAAATGGATTCGGATAATTGTTCAGAAGTTCAAATCCTCTGGAGACTCCAATGTCGACCTGAGTGCTCGCAGAGTACTTAAACGCCCCGCTGTTATCGATCTGTTTGAGACGATAGACATACACACCAGGGGCAAGATTGACATCCGTAAAGCTGTACTCCTTAGGGGAAGTACTCGTTCCCGCCCCAGCAACATAGCCGATCTTTTCCCAACTCGTCACTCGTACCTGCCCGCCGGCTTCTTGGCGGGACTCGTCACTCGTAACTGCTCTCCTCTCCACCTCAAATCCGTTATTATTTACTTCCGTTGCTGTTGACCACCTCAATATGGCACTGTTTGCATTCTGCATAGAGGTTGTAAAAGAGGTCATCTCCACGGGGAGAGAGCCTGCATCTTTTCCTATAGCAAAATCTGAGAAGGAAATTAATCCAGTCACTTGGATGCTTCCGCCATCAGCGGATCCTCCAGGCGTTCGAAGTCCAATTGTTGGGAACGTCCAACCTGACGAATATTGACCGACAGTAAGAGTTGCTTCATCCGTAGCTTCGACCACACCAGTGTTGAAATCAACCGGCAGATAGGTTAAGGTCGCAGAGTAGTTGTCAAATGCTAAAGAAGCACCGGCTGTAAATGACCAATAACGTTTTAGAATGTTTGCTGGCGCTACAGCGTTCGGGTGTATGGTTTCCGTGACGCTTGCGATGAGAGTGTCTATTGCAGACACGGTGCCAAATGCCACCGTGACAGGGGAATATCCAGCGACTGTACCGATTTCAAATGTACGAGACGTTGCACCTGTAGCGATAGTTTTTGCGAGGTTACCGATAATATGGCCGCTTGTACGAGATACTGAGCCTGCACTTCCGATAAGAATTTTATATGTACTTGTCGTAATATTCCCACTTGTTAGCGTAAGCGTACCGGCGATCGTAGTATTGGCCTGAATTGCAGTATTCGTTGTCCCTGTATTTATTGTTAGATTAGTTATACTTGCGAGACCGGGACCACCTATCCTAAATCCACCCGACCCACCAGCCGGTGTAGCACCCCCCTGGCCAAGCACTATCTTTGCAGTCCCTGTCATATTAAAACCGGCAGCAGCATTAAACTCTGTCTGGGCGCTTCCAGCAGGATTTGGATTGAGTATTGTTAGAGTACCAGCACTGAATGAAAAGCCGGTCCCTGCATTCGTAACTCTGAATCCGTAATCGGACGCTCCAAGGTTTGAACAATCGACATTTATATTTGCGCCGGTCATAGCGACTGTTGATGAAGCCGATGCGATCGCTATTTTCCCATTCACGTTGATTGTACCGGATTGGAATGTAGCATTTCCACCCGCTGTTGATAAATCAAGTTTATTACTAGTTCCGCCTCCGAGTGTAAATGTCCCCGAGGTATTGATATTAAGCGGTCCTGCAATATTCAAATTAGATGAATTCTGAGTCCAGTTACCTGAGCCAGTTATACTTATCCCACATGTCGTCACTGTGGTAATGGTTGTTCCAGTTGTGAACGTACCAGCGTTTTGCTCCCAAGTACCTGTTGATGAAGGGAATACGGAGCCGTCTGCCGTAACGTTTATCGTCGATATGACTTTATTGCCAACTGCAGTTTTTGAGAGAGTAATTCCTCTGAATCGTGTTGTTGTGCCGGATCCGTTGATTGTTTGATCTCCAGCTTTAGTAAAGGTTACGTTGCAAATTGTGGTTGTTGTTCCTAACGACATGTCGAATGTACCGTTATTCACAAGATTCCCTCCGATGGAGAGGGTATTGGTAAACGTACCGCTTGCCTGAACAACAAATAGCGCACCAGCAGCAATAATTATGTCACCTGTAACTGTAACTGCTCTTGCAGAGACACCATCAAATGTTAAGACACCGCTCGTCCCTTGTCCCACAGTCAAACTTGCCGCCGAAACTGTCTGATCGATCGTCACAGTATGACCATCAGCAATAATAACTGCGTCCGATGAACCTGGGGTGCCTGCCGGACTCCAGGTCATCGCTGACCAAGTCCCATCACCGGTACTGGTATATGTTGTTTGCGCGAAAGCGAAGGTCGTCATTGCCATGACAAAGACGACGATCAACAAACACTGTAATTTGTATCTCATAGAAACCTCCAGAAATTTTAGTTGAGGGTGGATAAATAAACGACTTGCCTTACAATAAAGATTATGAACTTCCTTTTTTCAATGTTGCTATGCTCTCAAATGTATTGCTCAGACGTTTATGAAATTATAGATGAAATGCCTCTTGTATTGAAATGTAATATAGGGCAAGAAGTGGCATTACAAGTGCATCCTTACCCCGGCGGTGATCGGGATATAAGCCGTCCCGAGACCTTTGGAGAACCCGTGTGTATACCGCGCCTCGATAAACAGATTCAAGAAAGAAGAAAAGTGAACATCCA